>NZ_CP029479.1:0-630833 GCF_003150835.1 Phenylobacterium parvum
ATGGGTCAGGACGGGTTGGTGATGGCGAACGGGAGTGTGTCGAAGGATGGGGCGTCGGGAGAAGCCTGGAGCAAGACCTGCCAGATCCTGAGGCGGGAGCTCGGCGAAGCCACCTTCGGGTCCTGGCTGGGCCAGGCCTCCCTGCGGGAGCAGGACGGCGATGTCTGCCTGGTGGCCGCCACCGGCGTCGCGCGGGATTGGATCCGTCGTCACGCCTGGCGCCGGATCGGCGAGCTCTGGGCCCAGAACGACCCCATGGGCCGCAACCTCGCCCTGAAGTCGAAGATGGAGTTCGAGGGCCAGGCCTCCGCCGCGCCGGCCCCGCTTGCCGCTGCGCCTGCGGCGCAGGCGCCCGCAGCGGAGCGCACCGCCCCTGAGGTCTCGGCCCGTCGTCCCGCGCCGGAACCAGCCGAGGCCCGGCCCAGCCTGTCGGGCGCCCGCCAGCAGGGCCTGCAGGAGCGTTTCAGCTTCGAGACCTTCGTCCCGGGGCCCTCCAACGAGTTCGCCTTCGCCGTCGCCCGCCGGGTGGCGACCTGGGCGGATGGACACTTCAACCCGGTGCTCTTCCACGGCCCCTACGGCTTCGGGAAGACCCACCTGCTGAACGCCCTGGCCTGGGAGGCCATGAGCACCGGCGAGGCCAAGCGCGTCGTCTACCTGACCGCCGAACGCTTCACATCGACCTTTGTCCGCGCCATCCAGGACCGCCAGACCGCGGCCTTCAAGGCCGAGCTGCGGAACGCCGACCTTCTCCTGATCGACGACGTTCATTTCGTCGCCGGAAAGCAGAACACCCAGGAAGAGCTCTTCCACACCCTGATCGCCCTGATCGAGGATGGTCGTCGGGTGGTTCTCACGGCGGACAGGTCGCCCTCCGAGCTCTCGGAGATGGAGCCCCGGCTGCGCTCGCATCTCCAGTCCGGCCTGGTCTGCGGCATCGAGCCGGCTGACCGGACCCTCCGGCTAGGGATCCTCGAGCGCAAGCTCGCCATCCTGGCCCAGGCCGGCGGCTTCCTGCCCTCGGCCCGGAGCGAGGTCCTTCAGTTCCTGGCCGACCGCTTCACCGACTCCGTCCGCGAGCTGGAAGGCGCCCTCAACACCCTGGTGGCCCGGGTCGGCGGCGACATCGCCCGTCTGGGCCTGGATGAGGCCCAGGCCATCCTGCGGCCTCACCTGGCTTGCAGCGAGAAGCGGGTGACGGTGGACCAGATCCAGAAGGCCGTGGCCGAGCATTACGGCCTCAAGCAGGCCGACATCATCTCCGAGCGCCGCGCCCGCGTGGTCGCCCGGCCCCGCCAGGCCGCCATGTGGATCGCCAAGCAGATCACCACCCGGTCCCTGCCGGATATCGGCCGCCGGTTCGGAGGGCGCGACCACACCACCGTCCTCCACGCCGTACGCCGGATCGAGGCCCTGAAGCAGGATGACGCCGTCCTCGCCCGCGACCTGGACGCGATCATCCGCAAGCTGCGCAGCTAGATCTCGGCGCCTCAGCTGACCCTTCCGTCCGGGGTCTTGCCCCGGTCCACTCTCCCCGGGCCGCAGTTGCGCGCCCGAGGGGATCTCCCGGCGAAGCCGGGTGAGAGGGTCAACGGCGTTCGAGCTTTCGGATCAGGGCCAGGGCGTCTGGCGGCGGGGGCCGTTCAATGCGGCGGTAATCCCGGCAATCCTCCGTCCGCGACACCAGGCCCAGGGTGAACATCGAGCGTCGCAGCAGGGCCGGGTCGCCGATGAGGCTCAGGGCGTTCAGCCGCTGGTTGAACCCGACTTCCGAGAAGGACCTTCCGGGTTCGACCTGGGCCCAGAGCCCCCAGAGGGCGAGGGTCTGGAGCGAGGTCTTCGCGGGCCAGGTCGCCAGGCGGCCCTCGGCGTCGAAGTGACGGGCGGTTCGCTCCACCAGGACGAGATCCGGCGCAGGTCCGGGGTCCGCCGCCGGGACGGCGGTCGCATCGGGCCCGCCGGCGGCCTGCGCACGAAACTGCTGGAAGTTCCTGTGGCCGGCGGCCCGGGCCAGGATGTTCAGCATCTCGACATGGCCGGGCGGTTCTGTCCGGGCCGCCAGCTGCTCCCGGAGGGACTTGGCCAGGGCCGAGATGTCGTCGACTGCATACGGCAGGAAGGTTCTGGGCATCACGGATCCTCGTGCTGCGCCTGGCCCGTGAGGGCGGTGTCGGGGTCGCCGGCTTCGACCTGGCGCGGAAGGAAGGCGTCAGATGCGGAAAGAACTCGGATTGCGCAGGTTTAGCTCCCCTCGCGGGGCGGCGACGCCTGGGTGAACTGCAGACCCGGCCCCCGCATAGCGCGACGGGGCGGACATGGAAAGGGCGGCCGGATCGCTCCGGCCGCCCCTGAAGTCCGTCGGGAGGGAGGGCGGATCAGCCCTCGGCGTCCTCGCCGGCGCTTTCCTTCTTGGACAGGTCCTCGCCGGTCTCCTGGTCGACGACCTTCATCGACAGCCGGGTCTTGCCGCGGTCGTCGAAGCCGAGAAGCTTGACCTTCACGGACTGGCCTTCCTGCAGGACGTCAGAGACCTTGTTCACCCGCTCCGAGGAGATCTGGCTCACGTGGACCAGGCCGTCCTTGGCGCCGAAGAAGTTCACGAAGGCGCCGAAGTCGACGATCTTCACGACCTTGCCGGTGTAGATGGCGCCCAGTTCGGGCTCCGAGGCGATCGACTTGATCCAGTCGCGGGCCGCGTCGATCTTGGCCTGGTCGGGCGCGGCGATGCGGATGGTGCCATCCTCGCCAATGTCGACCTTGGCGCCGGTTTCAGCGGTGATTTCGCGGATCACCTTGCCGCCCGAGCCGATCACTTCGCGGATCTTGTCCACCGGGATCTTGATGGTCTCGATCTTGGGCGCGAATTCACCGAGCTCAGCGCGCGGGGCTTCCATGGCCTTGGCCATTTCGCCCAGGATGTGCTGGCGGCCGCCCTTGGCCTGCTCCAGCGCCTTGCGCATGATCTCCTCGGTGATCCCGGCGATCTTGATGTCCATCTGGAGGGAGGTGATCCCGTCCTCGGTGCCGGCCACCTTGAAGTCCATGTCGCCGAGGTGGTCCTCGTCGCCCAGGATGTCGGAGAGCACGGCGAAACCGTCCTTCTCGAGGATCAGGCCCATGGCGATGCCGCTGACCGGCTTCTTCAGGGGCACGCCGGCGTCCATCAGGGCCAGGGACGCGCCGCATACGGTGGCCATGGACGAGGAGCCGTTGGACTCCAGGACCTCGGACACCAGGCGCAGGGTGTAGGGGAACTCGTCATGCGAAGGCAGCATGGGGCGGACGGCCCGCCAGGCCAGCTTGCCATGACCCACTTCCCGACGCCCGGGGGCGCCCATCCGGCCGGTCTCGCCGACGCTGAAGGGGGGGAAGTTGTAGTGCAGCAGGAAGCGCTCGTAGTACTTGCCTTCGAGGGCGTCGATCAGCTGCTCGTCATCGCCGGTGCCCAGGGTGGCGACCACCAGGGCCTGGGTCTCGCCGCGGGTGAACAGGGCCGAGCCGTGGGCCCGGGTCAGGACGCCGACTTCCGAGACGATCGGGCGCACCTTGTCCACGGTCCGGCCGTCGATGCGGATACCCGTCTCGATGATGTTGCGGCGGACGACCTCAGCCTCGAGCTCCTTCAGCACGCCGGCCAGCTTCTGGCCGTCGGCGCCGGTCGGATTGGCTTCGGACTTGGCCAGGGCGGCTACGGCCTTGGCCTTGGCCTGGCTGACCGCGTCGTGGCGCTGGCCCTTTGCGACGATCTTGTAGGCGGACGCCAGGTCTGCGCCCACCAGCTTGCGGGCCTCGGCCTTGAGGGCCTCGGTGTCGTCGGGGGCGAACTCGAAGGGCTCCTTGGCCGCATGCTCGGCCAGCTCGATGATCGCGTCGATCACCGGCTGCATGGCCTTGTGCGCAAAGGTCACGCCGCCCAGGACCACCTCTTCGGAGAGCTCCTGGATCTCGGACTCCACCATCATGACCGCGTCGCTCGTGCCGGCGACGACCAGGTCCATGGCCGACTCCTTCATCTGGTCGAGGGTCGGGTTCAGGATGTACTCGCCATTGGCGTAGCCCACGCGGGCGCCGCCGATCGGGCCCATGAAGGGGGCGCCGGACAGGACCAGGGCGGCCGAGGCGGCGACCATGGCGACGATGTCAGGGTCGTTTTCGAGGTCATGGGCCAGCACGGTGGCGACCACCTGGACCTCGTTCTTGAAGCCCTCGACGAACAGCGGCCGGATCGGACGGTCGATCAGGCGCGAGGTCAGGGTTTCCTTCTGGCTCGGCGCGGCCTCGCGGCGGGGGAAGGAGCCGGGGATCTTGCCCGCGGCGTAGTACTTCTCCTGGTAGTTCACGGTCAGGGGGAAGAAGTCCTGCCCGGGCTTGGCGCTCTTGGCGTAGACGGCGGTGGCCAGCACCATTGTCTCGCCATAGGTGGCCAGGACGGAACCGTCAGCCTGGCGGGCCATGCGGCCGGTTTCGAGGGTCAGCGTGCGACCGCCCCACTCGATGGTCTTTCTCTTGATATCGAACATTTGGCTTCTTTCTTCTCCCGCGGGCGTATTCCCAGCGGGGGCGGACAGGGTGTCGGACGACCGAAATCCTCTCCAGGAACGACAGGCGCGGTGAGGATTTCTGTGGAACCCCCGACGTAGGACGGCGACCCCCGAATGGGCCTCCGCGCACCACCCCTGGTCCCCCGGCCTGTCGCGGGGGCGGCGGTGAATGAAGCCAGGGCCCCCTTCGGGGCCCCGGGAACTAGCGGCGCAGGCCGAGCTTCTCGATGATCGCCTGGTAACGGGCGACGTCGGAGGTCTTCAGGTGGTCCAGCAGACGGCGGCGTTGGGACACCATCTTCAGGAGGCCGCGGCGGGAGTGGTTGTCTTTCTTGTGGGTCTTGAAATGCTCGGTCAGGTTGGCGATCCGTTCGGACAGGATGGCCACCTGGACTTCAGCGCTTCCCGTGTCGCCCTGCGAGCGACCATGGGACTGGATGAGTTCCGCCTTGCGTTCCAGCGTAATCGACATCGTAAAGTCTCCGCTCTGGTCAGAGGTGAAAGACGCGTGCGGGTTCGAGCCGTCCCATACGCATCTCGCAGAGCGCCACCAGCGAACCGCCCTCCATGGCTGAAACGGTCCGGGATCCGGAGGTGAGCCGGGTCCTCAGGTCGTCAACCTGTCGGGGAACGAGAACGATGGGCCGTCCCTGCCTGAGCCTGAATGCGTCTTCTGTGGTCACGGCCAGCTCCGGGATGTCGTCCAGGGCGGTCTCGACCGGAAGCAGGGCGTCCAGGAGGGCGGCCTTATGCCCCAGATCCTCCAGGTTTTCCAGTGTAATCGCCCGGGCCTCCGTGAAGGGCCCCACCCGGGTCCGCCGCAGGGCGCTCACATGGCCGCAGGCGCCGAGGCGCTCGGCCAGATCCCGGACCAGGGACCGGACATAGACGCCCTTGCCGCAGTCGATCTCGATCTCGACATGGTCCGGGTCCGGCGCGGCGGTCACCCGGGCCCGGTGGATCACCACCCGGCGGGCCGCCAGCTCCACGGTCTCTCCCGCCCGGGCCAGGTCATAGGCGCGTTCGCCGGCCACCTTGATGGCTGAGTAGGCGGGAGGAACCTGGTCGATCTCGCCGACGAAGTCCGGCAGGGCCGCCTCGGTCGCTGCAGGGCTCGGCCGCACGTCGGAGGCCGCCGAGGTCTCACCCTCGCGGTCCAGGGTGGTCGTCGTCCGTCCCCAGGCGATGGTGAAGCGGTAGGTCTTGCCCGCCTCCATCATGAAGCTGACGGTCTTGGTCGCTTCGCCCAGGGCTATGGGCAGGACGCCTGTGGCCAGGGGGTCGAGGGTCCCGGCGTGACCAGCCTTCTGGGCGTTGAAGATCCTCCGGACCCGGCCGACGGCCTGGGTGGAAGTCAGGTCATAGGGCTTGTCCAGGCAGATCCAGCCCGAGACCGCCTCGCCGCTCTTGCGTCGCCCCACCTCAGTCCTCCCCGTCCGCCGTTTCGGATTGCCCATCGGGGTCCAGGTCGCGGGCGACGCGGGGGTCGCGGAACAGGGCCTCCATGCGGGCCGCCTCGGTAAAGCTCTCGTCGTGGGCGAACTTCAGGTCGGGGGTGAACTTCATGTCGATCCCCCGGCCCAGGCGGCCCCGCAGGAACTTCGCGTGGCGGTTCAGGCCCGCCACCACCCGCCCCGCATCCTGCCCGCCGAGGGGCTCGACGAAGGCGAAGGCGTGTCGCAGGTCCGGGCTCATCCGCACCTCCGTCACGGTCACGGACACGCCCGCCAGGTCGGGATCGGCGATCTCCTCCTCGCGGAGGATCTCGACCAGGGCGTGGCGGATCAGTTCTCCGGCCCGCAGTTGGCGCTGCGAGGGTCCGGCCGGGGCGCCGCGACCGGCGCCGGTATGCTTTTTCATGGGAGGGTCCCGGATGGCTGGCCCGGACCGCGGATCGGACGCGGGCTCGGGGAAAGGCGGGGGGTTCTAGTCGCGCGCAGGCCCCCTGTCCAGCGGCGCTGTCCTCAGGCGCCTGTCCGGCGCTGGAAGAAGTCGATCACCTTCTGCTCTGCGGCCTTGGTGGGGCCATCCTCGCGCAGGTGCAGGGTCAGGACCGAGTGCGGGGGCATGTCGGCCGGAGCGGCGTCGGCGTCGTCCAGCTCGACCGGATCGAAACGGTCGCCGAAGGTCGCCTTCAGGGTCTCGAAGCGGGCGTCCGGCACGAACCGGTCGGAGCGGAAGCGCAGGCCCATCACGGTCAGGTCCTCGGCTTCCAGCCGGTCCTTCACGCAGCGCAGGTCCGCGGGCGAGACGTCGATGTCGGCGCCCCGGGCGCGGGAGCCGAAGGGCACGGGCAGGGAGGGCTGGGACAGGACCGGCGCCACCACGGCCGGCTCGGTCATCATGGCCAGGGCGAAGCCGCCCGAGAAGCACATGCCCACGGCGCCCACTCCCGCCCCGCCGCATTCGGCGTGGGCCTTGCGGGCCAGGGCCCTCAGCCAGTCGGCGATCGGGCTGGTCCGCCCGGTCCGCCAGACGTTGAACTCGCGCCGGACGCAGAAGGCCGTGGCCATTGACTTCAGGGCGTAGCCGCCGCTGACCGGCCGGCCCGGATCGCCGATCAGGCTCGGCAGGAAGACGGTCATCCCGGCCTCGGCCACGCGGTCGGCGAAGCGGATGACCAGGGGGTGCAGGCCGGGGATCTCGTGGATCACGATGACGGCGGGTCCCTGTCCGCGACGCCAGACCGGACGGGTCCAGGGGCCGTCCTCGAACTCGAACTTCTCGTAGGCGGAGAGCGCATCTTCCCAGGCCATATCAGCCTCCCTCAGAGCCGGATCTTCAGCGAGGAGAGATCGCCCTCAAAGCCGCTCAGCCGCCACCGGCCCTCGGACGAGCGGGTGAAGACGAGGAGGCAGGGGCCGTCCTTCTCACGGGTCGCGCACACCCGCCCGTCAGGCTGGGCCTTCAGGCGGCTGGCGATGGCCACCGTCCCGGGCAGCGGCTTGTCAGGCGAATATCCGTAGGCCTCGGCCACCTGCCGGAAGACCCGCGGCTGGAGGAGGGCGTCGCCGGCCAGGTTGGCCAGGCCTGGAGCGACCACGGCCCCGAAACGGCCAAGGTCGAGGCCCTCGATCTTCAGGCGCCCGGCCTCCCGGGACAGGCGGGCGGTCATTTCCGCCTTCAGGGCCTCGCGGTCGACGCGGGCGTCGAAGGCGGCCCTGTCGTCGTCGCGGATGGCCACCAGCAGGGCGTGGACGTCGTTGGCGGCATCCAGCCGGTTGGCCGTCGCGCAGGCGGCGAGAAGGAAGAGCAGACCGGCGAGGGCGAGGCGTTTGATCATGAAACCCCCTGGGACGCGCATTCCGGAGAGGCGCATCCTAGAGGCTGCGCTTCACCTCTTCGATGTTGAAGCACTCGATGATGTCGCCTTCCTGGATGTCCTGGAAGCCCTGGAAGGCCATCCCGCACTCCACCCCGTTGCCGACCTCGGCCACCTCTTCCTTGAAGCGCTTGAGGGTCTGCAGGACCCCCAGTTCGAGGACGACGATATCGTTGCGCACGATCCGGACGCGGGCGCCGCGGCGCACCACGCCTTCGGTGACCCGGCAGCCGGCGACCTTGCCCACGCGGGTGATGTCGAACACCTGGAGGACCCGGGCGTTACCGAGGAAGGTTTCCCTCTGCTCGGGGGCCAGCAGGCCGGACATGACGCCCTTCACGTCATCGAGCAGGTCGTAGATGATCGCGTAGTAACGGATCTCCACGCCCTCGCGCTCGGCGAGCTGGCGGGCCTGGGTGGTGGCGCGGACGTTGAAGCCCAGGATGGGCGCGCCCGATCCCTTGGCCAGCATCACGTCGCTCTCGCTGATCGCCCCGGCGCCGGACAGGATGATCCGGGCGCGGACCTCGTCGGTGGCCAGCTTGTCCAGCGAGCCGACGATGGCCTCTGCGGATCCCTGGACGTCGGCCTTGATGATGACCGGCATCTCCGAGATCTTCTTGTCCTGCATCTTGGCCATGAAGTCGGCCATGGAGACGCCGCCGCCCACGGGGGCCCCGGCCTTCTCGCGCTTCAGGCGGATGCGGTATTCGGTCAGCTCGCGGGCGCGGGCCTCGGATTCCACCACGGCGAAGGCCTCGCCGGGGGACGGGGCGCCGTCCAGGCCCAGGATCTCCACCGGCTCGGAGGGCCCGGCCGAGACAACCTGTTCGTCCCGTTCGTTGAGCAGGGCGCGGACGCGGCCAAAGCTGGCGCCCGCCACGACGATGTCGCCGCGCTTCAGGGTGCCGCGCTTGACCAGGACGGTCGAGACGGCGCCGCGGCCACGGTCGATCTTGGACTCGATGACCACGCCTTCGCCGGTGCGGTCTGGGTTGGCCTTCAGCTCAAGCACCTCGGACTGCAGCAGGATGGCCTCGATCAGGTCGTCCAGGCCGGTCTTCTTCAGGGCCGAGACCTCGATGATCTGGGTCTCGCCGCCCAGGCTCTCGGCCACCACCTCATGCTGGAGCAGCTCGTTCACCACCCGGGTCGGGTTAGAGTCCGGCTTGTCCATCTTGTTGACGGCCACGATGATCGGGGTCCCGGCTGCGCGGGCGTGCTGGATGGCCTCGATCGTCTGGGGCATGACCCCGTCGTCGGCGGCGACCACCAGGACGACGATGTCCGTCACCTCCGCGCCGCGGGCGCGCATGGCGGTGAAGGCGGCGTGGCCGGGGGTGTCCAGGAAGGTCACCTTCTGGCCGTTGGGCAGCTTCACCTGGTAGGCGCCGATGTGCTGGGTGATGCCGCCGTGCTCGCCGCCGGCCACGTCGGCCTGGCGAA
This sequence comes from Phenylobacterium parvum, assembly GCF_003150835.1. Classification (NCBI taxonomy): domain Bacteria; kingdom Pseudomonadati; phylum Pseudomonadota; class Alphaproteobacteria; order Caulobacterales; family Caulobacteraceae; genus Phenylobacterium; species Phenylobacterium parvum. The sequence goes on from NZ_CP029479.1 coordinate 9,310, forward strand.
GGGCGTCCAGCAGCGAGGTCTTGCCGTGGTCGACGTGGCCCATGACCGCGACCACGGGGGCGCGGGTCTCCAGGTTCTCGTCCACGTCCTCGGCGCCCAGGAAGCCTTCCTCGACGTCGGAGTCCGAGACGCGCTTGACGGTATGGCCGAACTCGGTGGCGATCAGTTCCGCCGTGTCGCTGTCGATCACGTCGTTGATCTTCACCATCATCCCCTGGCGCATCAGGAACTTGATGACGTCGACGCCGCGGGTGGCCATCCGGTTGGACAGCTCGGCGACGGTGATCACGTCGGGGATGACCACCTCGCGGGCCACGCGGGCCTGCTCCTGCACGCCGCCCTTGCGCTTCTCGCGCTCACGCTCCCGGGCCCGGCGGACCGAGGCGAGGGAACGCATCCGTTCGACGGCGCCCTCGTCATCCCCGGCGACGGCCTGGATGGTCAGCCGCCCCTCGCGGCGCTGGGTGGCGCCCTTGGCGCGGCTGATCGGCTTTCCGGCCGCGTTGGCGGCCTTGCGGCGCGTATCCTCATCGTCGTCCACGCGGCGATCGAGGGTCTGGGAGCCGGGCCGGGGGGCCTGGCGGGTGGCGCGCTGGATCTCGGGGGTCGCCGGGGCGGCGGCCGGGGCCAGGCGCGGCGGCCTCGGACCGCCGGGGCGCGCGCCGTCGCGGGCGCCGGGCGCCGGGCGCGGCGACAGGGCCGAATAGCGGACAGGCTCGCCGCCCGGGGCTACGGGCCGGGGCGGCCGGGGGCCGCGATCGCCGTCACGCGGGCGGTCAGGGGCGCCGCGGTCGCGGGGCGGCTGGTCGGCCCGGGGCGCGCGCTGGCCGAAGCTGGTGTTCTCGAAGCGGCCGGCCGGACGTTCAGGTCGGTAGGTGGTGGTCGTCGGCCGGTCATCGCGACGTTCGCGGGACGGCTCGTAGGTCCGGGTCTGACCGGACGCGGCGGGCCGTGAGGGCTCGACCGGGGGGCGGGGCGCCGGCGCAGCGGGCGCCACAGCGGCCGGCGCCGCCGGAGCTGCGGGCGAGTCGGGGGCCGGCTGGGGCGCCGCCGGAGCGGGCGCTGGCGCCTGTGCTGCGGCTTCCGCCTGGGCTGCGGCGCGGGCGGCGGCCTCGGCCCTGGCGGCGGCTTCGGCGCGGGCGTTGGATTCCGCGGCCTGCCGGGCCTGGTGTTCGCGGGCGAGTTCGATCGCCCTCTGGCGGGCCTTGAGCTCCTCGGAGGACAGGCCGCCGTCAGAGGAGACCGGTGCGGCGGGCCGGGGCGCGGCCGGCGCGGCGGGGGGAGGCGTTCGGCGCTCGGCGGAGGACGGGGCGGCAAGGTTGCCCGGAGCCGGGCCGGCCGTGCGGGCGCGCTTGGTCTCGACCACCACCGTCTTCGAGCGGCCGTGGCTGAAGCTCTGCTTCACCGTGCCGGCGCTGACCGATCCGGCGCCGAGGCGCGGCTTGAGGGTCAGGGGCTGGCGTCCGCCGGGGGCGGAGGGACGGCCGTTGTCTTTATCGTCGCTCATGCGCTCGCTTTACATCCGGCCGGACGGGTCCAGCCCACTTCAAAATCCCTAGCCCTGGGCCGGGTCCGGCGTCCCGGGCGCCGAAGGGGGCGCCTCGATCCAGGACTCCGGAACCAGGGGGCGGAAACCCGAAAGCCGCTGGACATCCAATGTCCAGCGGTCGGAAGCCCGTCCCGCAAGGAAAGCGGTGTGTATCACATTCTCGCCGCCCAAGGCCAAACTCAATTCTTCACCGGTCCAGAGACCCGCCACCCCTGGCTGCGGAGAGGCCCTTCGGGCGGCGGCCAGGACCTTCCGGCGGCCGTCTGCGGCGCCGTCCGCGGCCTCGATGATCCAGGCGGCCCGCCCCGCCGCGATCGTCGCCACGACCTTCTCGAAGCCAAAGACCAGTTCTCCCGCCCGCCGGGCCAGGCCCAGTCCGTCGAGGAGGCGCCGCACCAGCAGGCGCTCGACCTGGTCCGCGAGGCCGGGATCCGCCTTCAGCGGCGCCCGCGCCGCCCGGCTGAACAGGCCCTTGCGGGCCGCGGCGTCCACCGACGCCCGGTCCGCCGCGACCCAAAGGCCGCGACCCGGCAGCCGGGCCGCGAGGTCCGGCGTGACCTGGCCTCCGGGCCCTGCGGCGAAGCGGATCAGGGACTCGCGCGGGCGCACCTGTCCCGACACCAGGTCCCGGCTCTCGCGGGAGGCCTCGGCGTGGGTCTTCGGGGTCCTGGGCCCGGCGACGGTCACTCCGGCGTCAGGCCTCCCGGGCGCCCGGCTGGCCGAAGACGATGTCCTCTTCGCTCAGCTCGGCCTCGATCTCTTCCTCCACCTCTTCGGGGGGGGCCTCGATCCAGCCCATGGCGACCCGGGCGCGCATGATCAGGGCCTCGGCCTCGGCGGCGTCGAGGCTGAAGGCGTCCAGGACGCCCGGCTCGCGCACGCGCTCGCCGTTGCGGGTCTCGTACCATCCGCGCAGGTCGTCGGGGACCAGGCCGGCGAGGTCCTCGACGGACTTCACCTCGCCCTCGCCGAGGGCCACGGCCACCGGCAGGGTCACGCCCTCGATCTCCAGGAGGCCGTCCTCGACGCCCAGTTCACGGCGGCGGGCGTCCAGCTCGGCGGCCTCACGCTCCAGGTGATCCCGGGCCCGGGCCTGGATCTCCTCGGCGGTGTCCTCGTCAAAGCCCTCGATGTTGGCGACTTCCGAGGCGTCCACATAGGCCACGTCCTCGACGGTGGCGAAGCCCTCGGTGACCAGCAGCTGGGCGATGACCTCGTCCACGTCCAGGGCCTCCTGGAACAGGGCGGTGCGCTCGGCGAACTCGCGCTGGCGGCGCTCGCTCTCCTGGCTCTCGGTCATGATGTCGATCTGCCAGCCGGTCAGCTGGGACGCCAGGCGGACGTTCTGGCCGCGCCGGCCGATGGCCAGGGACAGCTGCTCGTCCGGCACCACCACCTCGACGCGCTCGTCCTCCTCGTCCATCACCACCTTGGACACCTCTGCGGGCGCCAGGGCGTTGACGATGAAGGTGGCCTCGTCGGGGTTCCACTGGATGATGTCGATCTTCTCGCCCTGGAGCTCGGCCACCACGGCCTGGACCCGGCTGCCGCGCATGCCGACGCAGGCGCCGACAGGGTCGATGGAGCCGTCATTGGAGACCACGGCCATCTTGGCCCGGCTGCCAGGATCGCGGGCCACGGCGCGGATCTCGATGACCCCATCGTAGACCTCGGGCACTTCCTGGGCGAAGAGCCTGGCCAGAAAGCCGCCATGCGCCCGGCTCAGCAGGATCTGCGGGCCCTTGGCCTCACGCCGTACGTCGTAGATGTAGCAGCGGATCCGGTCGCCGATGTTGAAGTTCTCGCGCGGGATGGACTGGTCGCGGCGCATGATGCCCTCGCCGCGGCCCAGGTCGACGACGGTGTTCCCGTACTCGACCCGCTTGACCACGCCGTTGACGATCTCGCCGACCCGGTCCTTGAACTCCTCGTACTGGCGCTCGCGCTCGGCCTCGCGAACCTTTCCGGTCACCACCTGGCGGGCCATCTGGGTCTGCACCCGGCCGAACTCAAAGGGCGGCAGGACCTCTTCGTAGGTTTTTCCGACAGAGGCTTCGGGGTCGTCCCGCAGGGCTTCGGAAAGGCGTCGGACGCCGATCGGCTCGACGGGCAGCCCGTCCTCGTCGGTGAAGATCTCGTCATCCGGGATCACCCGGATCACCCGCTTCAGGCTGGTCTCGCCGGTCTTGGGGTCGATCCGGACCCGGATGTCGTGCTCGGCGCCGTATCGGGCCCGGGCCCCCTTCTGGATGGCCTCCTCGATGGCCGAGATGACCACCTCGCGGTCAATGGATTTCTCGCGCGCCACGGCCTCTGCGATCTGCAGAAGCTCAAGCCTGTTTGCGGCGATCCCTGTCGGGCTCATGGGACGTCCTCCTGGTCGGAATCGGGATGGGTGTCGCCGGCCATCCGCTGGGCGCGCGACTGGGCGCCCCGCTCCATCAGCCGGTCGGTCAGAACAAGCTTCGCCTCGGTGATCCAGGCGAAGGGGATGAGGGCGGTCTCGGCCTCGCCCTCGAGGTTGACGGCGACCTGGTCGCCCTCGACCCCGGCGAGCTCGCCGCGGAACCGCTTGCGGCCCTCGGCCATGCGGTCCAGCTCCAGCCGGGCCTCGTGGCCTTCGAAGGTCTCGAAGTCCTTCAGCCGTGTGAGGGGCCGGTCGACGCCGGGAGTGGAGACCTCAAGCGTGTACTCGCCGGACACGGGGTCGGCGGCGTCCAGGACCTCCGAGAGGGCCCGCGACAGGCGGGCGCAGTCCTCGACGTTCATCTCGCCCTCGGGCGTGTCCGCCATGACCTGCAGGCGACGGGCCTGGTCGCCGCCCATCAGCCTCAGCCTCACGATCTCGTAGCCCGCGGCCTCCGCCACCGGGTCGAGAAGCTCCAGGAGTCGGGCGTCTTCCGCCGTCCTGCTGCGCATGCGCTCTCTCCGCGCCCCTGCGGGGCCCTCGGGTCCAACAAAAAAGCGGCCGGGCCGCAGCCCGCCGCTCGCAGACGTCATCCAACGTCACAAACGATGTTGCGACGGTGTATAGACGAGACGACCGCGCCTGTCAGCCCCTTCCGCCGGCTGGCGCTTTCGGCCATCACCCCGGCGCCTTCGCCGCCCCCTCAACAGGACCCTCGCCCATGGACATTTCCCGGATCCCCGTCGGGGTGAACCCGCCCTACGACGTCAACGCCCTGATCGAGATCCCGCAGGGTGGAGCGCCTGTGAAGTACGAGCTGGACAAGGCCTCGGGCGCGATGTTCGTCGACCGCTTCTTGCATACGGCCATGTTCTATCCGGGGAACTACGGCTTCATTCCCCACACCCTGTCCGGCGATGGGGATCCCATCGACATCCTGGTGGTGGGCCCCACGCCGGTGGCCACGGGCGCCATCATCCGATGCCGGCCGATCGGCTGCCTCATCATGGTCGACGAGGCGGGCGAGGACGAGAAGGTCCTGGCCGTGCCGGTGGACAAGCTTCACCCTTACTACGCCGGCATCGATTCCTGGCGGTCCCTGCCGTCCATCCTGACCGAGCAGGTCGCCCACTTCTTCTCGCACTACAAGGACCTGGAGAAGGGCAAGATGTCCGAGGTCGGGCGCTGGGCCGACCCGGAGGAGACCGGCGACCTGATCCGCCAGGCGATCGAGCGGGGCCGTCAGGCCGGGGCCTGATCCGCCTCTCCGGCGGCCCGGATTCGCGCTCTGCGCTCCCGCGCCGCGACGACCAGGGTCAGGACCAGCCCCACCGCCCCCAGGGCGGCCGAGTAGACGAAGAAGGCGACATAGCCCGTCCCCAGGCCCGCGGCGCTCACCCCCGACTTCGCCGCCGCCGTGGCGAAGGCGCCGGACGCCGCGGGGAAGAGGACAGATCCCGCGCTGTCCGCCATCCGCGCCGCCCCCTCGACGATGCGGCCCGACTGCGAGGCGACCAGCTTGCCCAACAGGGCGTAGAGCGATGAGAAGAGGGCGTACTGCGAGGCGGTGAAGCCCCGGCTGGTCAGGCTGGACATGTAGGCGATCAGGCAGGTGCCGGCGAAGCCGGACGCCAGGTTGTCCAGGCCGATGGCGACGGCCAGGGCCCAGAGCTGCGGCCCCTGCAGGGTCAGCCAGGCGAAGGCCAGGTTCGAGATGGGGCCGGCGAAGGCGCCGATCACCAGCGATCGCATCAGGCCGAGGCGCGCCACCGCCCAGCCGCCCAGCCCCACCCCCGCCACGGACATCACCACGCCCAGCACCTTGCGCACCTCGGCGATCTCCAGCTTCGAGAACCCGAGGTCGAGATAGAAGGGGTTCATGATGTTCAGCACGAAGTCCGGCAGGCGGTAGACGCAGATCAGGGCCAGGATCAGGGCCGCGGTTCCCTGGTGACGCCGGACGAAGTCAGCCAGGGGCTCGCCCAGGGCCCGGAAGAGAAAGCGGCCGGGCCGGGTGGGCCGCCCCGGCAGGGGCAGGACCGCCGCCGCCAGCAGGGCCAGCCCCCCGAGGGCTGACGCCACCTGGGCGATCGCGCCGGCCGGCTTGGCGGCCCAGAGGTCGTCCAGGCCCTGGGCCGGTCCCGCCAGTCCGAGGGCGGCCAGGGGCGCCCGGATCAGGAAGGGGTCGCCCGACAGGCCTGATCCCAGGAGGGCCGCCGCAGCCAGGACGAGGCCGCCGCGGCCGACCCACTCCAGGAGGTCGGGGACCGGTCGCCGGGGGGCGGGATGGGCGTCAGCCGGGCGGGGCGCCAGGGCGGCCTCCCGCGGCGCGGCCAGGACGCCGGCGGTCCCCGCCAGCATCAGGCCCGCCATCAGGGCGTAGGAGCCCCCCCAGCCCATGGCGTCACTGAGGACCAGGGGCAGGATCCCCGCCAGGATCATGGCGATCCGGTAGCCCCACTGGTAGGCGGCGGCCAGGGCGCCGGCCCGCTCTTCCCCCGCAGCCTCGATCCGCCAGGCGTCGATGACGATGTCCTGTGTGGCGGAGACAAAGCCCACCAGCACGGCGAGCCCCGCCATGGCGCCCAGGCTCTTCGCCGGATCGACCCCCGAGATCGCCAGGAGGGCCAGGATGATCACCGCCTGGCAGACCAGCATCCAGGAGCGCCGGTGGCCCAGGTTCCGGGTCAGGCCAGGGATCGCCACCCGGTCGACAAGGGGCGCCCAGAGGAACTTCACGGAATAGGCCAGGGTGGCGAGGCTGAAGACGCCGATGACCTCCAGCGACAGTCCCGCATCCCGCAGCCAGGCCGAGAGCGTGTCGAAGATCAGGAGGTTGGGAAGGCCTGAGGCGAAGCCCAGGGCCAGCATCACCAGGGACCGGCGCTCCAGGTAGACCGCCAGGGCCTGGAGGGTCGATAGCGGCTTGCCGCCCGCTTCCGGAGACTGGGTGTCGTGCATGGGTCCGTCCGGGTCGCCGCCCGGCGCGGCCCTCGCACAGTGGCGCGCACCGCCGGCGCCGTCCAGCGGGTCAGGTCCAGCGGGTCAGGTCATGTGCAACTGGCGGCCGTTCAGGCCGAGCGCCGGCGGCCGGTGGGCTCGTTCCAGCCCCTCGCCACCCGCGAGAGGACCCGCCTGAGGGCGTCTGCGGACAGGGGCTTGACCAGGAAGTCGTCCATGCCGGCCGCCAGGCAGGTCTGCCGGTCGTCCTCGAAGGCGTTGGCCGTCAGGGCGACAATGGGTGTGGCTATGCCCTGGGTGCGCATCTCCTGGGCGGTTTCCGGTCCGGTCATGCCCGGCATCCGCATGTCCATGAGGATCAGGTCGTATGCGCCCACCGCCACTGCGGCCAGGGCCTCGGGCCCGCCGGCGGCGTGGTCGACCACGCAGCTCTCGCGGTTCAGCATGGCCGTCGCCAGGAGGGCGTTGATGGCGTGGTCCTCGACCAGCAGGACCCTGAGGCCAGGCGCCACGGCGGGGGCGATCCGGTCGTCCAGCCGCTCGATCCGGCTCCGACCGCCCGCAGCGGCCAGGACCCGCTCGGCGAGGGAGCCCGGGCGGAGCGGCTTGATGAGATAGCCGGCGAAACCCCGGGCCCGGTAGTCGTCGATGAGACCGCGGTCCTCGGGGGACAGCAGGATGATGGCGGGGCGGTCGTCCGGCGGAGCCCGGGGCGCCAGGACGTGGTCCACCAACAGCACCTCTGCGTCCGCCGGAAGGTCGCGCACGCTCGCCGCCGCGACGCCCTCGCCGCCGCGGGAGGCGACCTGGCGCACCGCCGCCTCGCAGACCAGCGGGCTGGGACTGACGACCCCAATCCTTCGGCGCGCAAGGTTCCGGCCCGGCGCCCCGCCGGCCCGCGGGGCCGGCAGGTCGAGCCAGAAATCGGCGCCTCCGCCCGGGGCCGGACTGACCCCTGCAGCGCCCCGCAGGGCTATGGCCAGGCTCCGGACGATGGCCAGGCCAAGCCCGGCGCCGCCCAGGCTGACCCCGTCGACGCGGGGATCGGTCTGGACGAAGGGCTCGAAGATGCGCTCGCGCTCTCCATCCGTGACGCCCGGCCCCGTGTCGCGGACGCTCAGGCGGATCCGGCCGGGTCCGGCGGGCGAGGCCGAGACGAGAACGCCGCCCTCGCTCGTGAACTTGATGGCGTTGCCCACATAGTTGAGCAGGACCTGGCGCAACCGTCCCTCATCCCCGCGGATGCGGCCCAGGCCGGGCGCAATCCACCAGCCGATCTCCAGCCCCTTCTCGGCGGCCCGCGGGGCGGTGAGCTCGCAGACCCCGCGCAGCAGGTCCTCCAGGACCACTTCCTCGGAATGGACCTCGATGGCCGAGGCGCCCAGGCGCGCGAAGTCCAGCAGCTGGTTGACCAGCCCCAGCATGTGCTCGCCGGACTCGCGAAGGGCGTCCACATAGCTCCTCTGCTCTCCGGTCAGCGGGGTGGCTTCCAGAAGGCGGGCCAGGCCCAGGACGCCGTTGAGGGGCGTACGGAACTCATGGCTCAGCCCGGCCAGCTCCTCGATGGTGACCGGGGTTGCGACCCCTTCAGGCGCCGCCGGCGGGTCGGGGGCTCCGGCGCCTGCATCCGCAGCTGGGGTCGGGGCGTTGAGGGCGACGGGTCGGGTCATGCCGGTTTCGTCGCACGCCATGTTTAAGGCTCCGTCAAACCGGGCGATTAACGCCCCGTCAACGGGCGCGGTCAACCGCTTGGGTGCGGGCCCCGATCGCCGCGGATCACGCCCCGGCGCCGACCCCCCGGTAGGCCAGGGCCTCGGCCACGTGGCGGCGGGCGACGACCGGTTCGGCGTCCAGGTCCGCCAGGGTTCGCGCCAGCCTCAGCACCCGGCTCCAGCCCCGGGCGGTCAGGCCCGCGGCATCGGCGGCGCGGGTCAGAAGGGCGCGGGCCTCGGGCTCGGGGTCGGCGATGGCCTGCAGCCAGTCGCCGGACGCCCGGGCGTTGGCCGCCTCGGTCTCGGGACGTCCGGCCTCGGCCGCGCGCCGGACCTGGATCTCCCGGGCGGCCTCCACCCGGGCGGCGACCACGGCTGAGCCCTCGGCGGCGGCGGGCAGGGCGAGGTCGGCGGCGCGGACGGCGGGAACCTCCACCTGCAGGTCGATGCGGTCCAGGAAGGGCCCCGACACCCGCGCCCGGTAGTCGACCTGGCAGCGCGGCGCCCGGCCGCAGGCGCCCCGACCCTCGCCCCCCTTGCCGCACTTGCAGGGGTTCTGGGCGGCGACCAGCTGGAACCGGGCCGGATAGCGCACGTGCCCGGCGGCCCGGGCGACGGTGATCTCGCCGGTCTCAAGAGGCTGGCGCAGGGAGTCCAGGGCCTGGGCGCTGAACTCCGGCAACTCGTCCAGGAACAGCACGCCATTGTGCGCCAGGGAGGCCTCCCCCGGGCGGATGCGCGCGCCGCCGCCGGTCAGGGCCGCCATGGTCGCCGAGTGGTGCGGCGCGCGGAAGGGCCGGGCCCGGGTCAGCTCGCCCCGGGCGATCAGGCCGGCCACCGAGTGGACCATGGAGGTCTCGAGCAGCTCGGCGGCGGACAGGGGCGGCAACAGGCCGGGCAGGCGGGCGGCCATCATCGACTTGCCCGCCCCGGGCGGCCCGGTCAGCAGCAGGTTGTGGCCCCCGGCGGCGGCGATCTCCAGGGCCCGCCGGGCGGTCTCCTGGCCGCGCACCTCGCTCAGGTCGGGGGCGGGCGCGCCTTCGGTCAGGGCGCCCGGTTCCGGGGGCGAGAGCGCCTGGGTTCCGCGGAAGTGGTTGACCAGGGCCACCAGGCTGGGCGGCGCCAGCACCGGGGTCGATCCCGCCCATGCGGCTTCCGGCCCGCTGGCCTCGGGGCAGATCAGGCCCAGCCCGAGGCCGCCCGCCGCCACCGCCGCCGGCAGGGCGCCGGCCGAGGCGGTGATCCGCCCGTCGAGGGACAACTCGCCCATGGCCGCCCAGCCCTCCAGGGCGTCGGGCGGGATCACCCCCATGGCCGCCATCACGGCCAGGGCGATGGGCAGGTCATAGTGGCTGCCCTCCTTGGGCAGGTCGGCGGGGGCCAGGTTGCAGATGATCCGGCGGCCCGGCATGGCCAGGCCTAGGCCGGCGAAGGCGGCCCGCACGCGCTCGCGGCTCTCGGCCACGGCCTTGTCGCCCAGTCCCACCAGGACGAACTTCTGCTCGCCGGCGGTCAGCTGGACCTCGACCTCGACGGGTCGGGCCTCGACGCCCAGGAAGGCCAGGGTGGTGACGCGGGCGGCCATGAGCGCTCCTTGCGCTGCGCCCCGGTCCCCAACGGCAGACAAGCATGACGCCCGCCGCCTCGCAAGAACAAATACGGAACCGAAGGCGGCTCAGCCGCCGGCGCGCTTCGTCTCGATCACGTCCCAGAGCGCGGTGATGGCGTCGATGCCCGACAGGCGCTTCAGGGCGCGCGCGCCGGTGGGGGAGGTGACGTTGATCTCGGTCAGGTAGTCGCCGATCACGTCGACGCCGACGAACAGGAGGCCCCGGGCCCTCAGCTGCGGGCCGATGATGGCGCAGAGCTCCAGGTCCCTGGCGGTCAGCTCCACGGCGTCGGCCCGGCCGCCCACGGCCAGGTTCGAGCGGATCTGCCCGGGCGCCGGCACGCGGTTGATGGCGCCGACGGGCTCGCCGTCCACCAGCAGGATGCGCTTGTCCCCCTTGGTCACCGCCGGGATGAACTTCTGGGCGATCACCGGCTCGCGGCCGATCATCCGGTGCAGGTCCAGGAGGGCGTCAAGGTTGGGGTCGTCCGCCAGCAGGCGGGCCACGCCCGAGCCGCCGCCGCCGTAGAGGGGCTTGAGCACGATGTCCCCATGCCGGGCGCGGAAGTCGTAGAGGGCCTCGACATCCGAAGTGATCAGGGTCGGCGGCTGCACCCCCGGGAAGGTGGTGACGTACAGTTTCTCCGGGGCGTTACGCACCTCGGCCGGGTTGTTCACCACCAGGGTCTTGGGGTGGATGGCGTCCAGGAAGTGGGTGGTGGTGATGTAGGCCATGTCGAAGGGCGGGTCCTGGCGCAGCAGGACCACGTCGGCCTCTGAAAGGTCGCGCTGTTCCCATGGACCGAAGGCGGCGTGCTCGTCCTGGACGTCCTTCACCCGGACGGACCGGCCGCGGGCCATCAGGCGTCCGCCTTCCAGGGCCAGGCGGTCCGGCGTGTAGACGAAGAGGTCGTGGCCCCGGTCCTGGGCCTCCAGCATCATCGCGAAGGTGGAGTCTCCCTGGATGCGGATATGCTCCAGCGGGTCCATCTGGACGGCGACGTTCAGCTTCATGGCGGGCTCCCTCTCCGGGGGCCTTCTAGCACGGCCCGCCCGCTGCGCGTCAAAGCCCCGCCCCTTACTGCCCCGCCCAGGCGTCGGCCAGGTGGCGGGGGCGACGCCCGGGGGCCAGGGCCACCAGGTCCAGGCGCACGGTCCGGCCGGCGAGGTCCGGCCTGCGGGCGGCCAGGGTCCGCCCCGCCCGCCTCAGCCGGTCCCTCTGGTCGGGACCCACGGCTTCCAGCGCCGCCTCCAGGCTGGCGCGGGACTTGACCTCCACCACCGCCAGGACGGGTCCGCGCAGGGCCAGGATGTCGATCTCGGCCTGGGGGGTCTTCAACCGGAAGCCCAGGATCCGCCAGCCCTTCAGCATGAGCCAGGCCAGGGCCACCCACTCGGCCCGGCGGCCGCCGGACCGGGCCAGGGCCCCCAGCCTGCGCCGCCAGGGCCGGGCCGCCGCCTTCATCCGGCGCCCTTCAGGTCCAGGGCCCGGCGATAGAGCTCGCGCCGGGGCAGGCCCAGGGCCCGGGCGACTTCCGAGGCCGCCTCGCCGGGTGAAAGGCGCGTCAGGGCCTCGGCCAGGGCCGCGTCGGCGTCGTCCGCCGTGGCGGCTTCCTCGCGGCCGGGGGCGATCACGATCACCACCTCGCCCAAGGGATGGTCCAGCGCCGGGTCGGCGGCCAGGGCGTCCAGGGGCCCGCGCACCAGGGTCTCGTGCAGCTTGGTCAGTTCGCGCGCGACGGCGGCGGGGCGGGGCCCCAGCACCTCGGCCATGTCTGTCAGGCTCGCCTTCAGCCGGCTGCCGCCCTCGAACAGGATGAGGGTGGCGCGGACCCCCGCCAGCTCGGCCAGCTCCCGCCGGCGGGCGGCGGACTTCGGCGACAGGAAGCCGGCGAAGAGGAAGCGTTCGGCGGGCAGACCCGAGACCGTCAGGGCCGCCAGGGCCGCCGAGGGGCCGGGCGCGGCGAAGACGGGCAGGCCCCGGGCGATGGCCTCCCGGACCAGGGGAAAGCCCGGGTCCGAGACCAGGGGGGTGCCGGCGTCGGAGGCGAGGGCCACCCGCCCGCCCTGCTCCAGCAGGGCCAGGGCCCGGGGCGCCGTGCGCCCGCCCGCGTGCTCGTCATACCGGGCCATGGGCTTCGACAGGCCGTAGGCTGCGAGAAGCTTGCCCGTCACCCGGGTGTCCTCGGCCAGGACCAGGTCGGCCGCCGACAGGATGTCCAGGGCCCGCAGGGTGATGTCCCTCAGGTTCCCGATGGGAGTCGCCACCAGGTAGAGGCCGGGCGCCAGGGGGGCGTCGGACAGGGGCGGCGGCGGGGGTCTGCGGCTCATGGCCCAGCCTTCGCGGCATTATGCGGCCAATGCAAGGCGCCCGTATCAGCGGGCCAGCAGGCGCTCCAGCACGGCGTCGAGCAGGCGGCGGCCGTATGCGGTGACTCTCAGCCGGTCCGGGTCGGCGGCCAGAAGGCCCGCTTCGGCCAGGTCGCGCACCTCGGGGTGTCCGGGCGACAGGCCAAGGACGGACAGCTCCCGGAAAGGGACGCCCTCGGCCAGCCGCAGGCCGGAGAGGACCCGCTCCACGGCGGCCTCTGGCGCCGGGAGGACCTCGGCCTCCCCCTCGCCCTCGCCCCGGGCGACGGCGGCGATGTAGTCGGCGGGACGTGCTGCGCAGACCTGCCCCCGCCGCACCCCGTCCAGTGTGAGCCGCCCGTGCGCCCCCGGCCCGACGCCCAGCCAGTCGCCGCCCCGCCAGTAGGTCAGGTTGTGCCGGGACCGGTCGGCGGGGGTGCGGGCGTGGTTGGAAACCTCGTAGGCCTCGAAGCCTGCGGCGGACAGCCGGTCCTGCGTCACGTCCCAAAGGTCCGCGGCGCCGGAATCGTCGGGCGGGACCAGCCGCCCGCGGCGCACCGCCCGCTCGAAGGCCGTCCCCGGCTCGATGGTCAGCTGGTAGGGCGAGACATGGCCGGCGCCCAGGTCGAGGGCCGCATCCAGCTCCGCCGCCCAGGCCTGCGGCGTCTGGCCAGGCCGGGCGTAGATCAAGTCGATGGAGACCCTGGAAAAGACCGCCAGGGCCGCCTCCGTCGCCCGCCGTCCGGCCGCCGCATCGTGGTTGCGGCCCAGCTGGACCAGGGCCTCGTCCTCCAGGGACTGCAGGCCCAGGGACAGGCGGTTGACCCCGGCGTCAGCCAGGGCGGCGAACCGCCCGGCCTCGGCGTCCGTCGGGTTCGCTTCCAGGCTCACCTCAAGGTCCGGGCTGGCCTCCCAGCGCCGCCGGCAGGCCTCGATGACCTCCGCCACGGCCTCGGGCGGCATCAGCGAGGGCGTGCCGCCGCCAAGGAAGATCGAGCCCAGCCGCCGCGGCCCCGTGGTCGCGGCCCGCCGGGCCAGGTCGTCGACGATCGCCCGGGCCAGCTCGGCCGCCTCGCCGGGACGCCTGTCACGGTGGACGTTGAAGTCACAGTAGGGGCAGATCCGGGCGCAGTAGGGCCAGTGGACGTAGACGCCAAAGCCCGCCGCGTCGGGGTCGGGGGTCAAGCCAGGGCCGCCTTCAGGCGTGAAAAGGCCCGGGCCCGGTGGCTCATGGCGTCCTTGGCGGCGGGATCCATCTCGCCGAAGGTCAGGTCGTGGCCATCGGGCCGGAAGATGGGGTCGTAGCCGAAGCCCCGGTCGCCCCGGGGCGGAAAGACCAGGTCGCCGTCGATCCGGCCCTCGGCCACCACCGCCAGGTCGTCAGGCCAGGCCAGGGCCAGGGCGCAGGTGAAATAGGCGCGCGGGCTGTCCGCGCCGCGCTCGGCCAGTTCCCGCTCGATCCGCGCCATGGCGGGGGCGAAGTCCTTGCCCGGGCCGGCCCAGCGGGCCGACAGGACGCCCGGCGCCCCGTCCAGTCCCGCGACGGACAGGCCGGAATCGTCCGCCAGGGCGGGCAGGCCGCTGGCCATGGCCGCCGCGCGGGCCTTCAGGAGGGCGTTGCCGGTGAAGGTCGCTTCGGTCTCCTCGGGCTCGGAGAGGCCCAGCTCGCCGGCGGTGACCAGCCGGTAGCGGCCCTCGAGGATCTCGGCCAGCTCCCGGGCCTTGCCCGGATTGTGGGTCGCCACCACCAGGCGCGCCCCGGCCTCAAGTCTGATCGCCATGCTGAACTCCGCGGCCCATCCGGCCCTTACGACAATTTAACGCGAATGACGCCGCTTTCGCGACATAAGGGCGCTGACGGCGGAACGGAACCGGGGGGTCACGACATGCCGACCATGCGAGCCCTCGGCCCGGGCTCCCTCTCTAGCCTGCTCAAGGCGGTCCTCGACCTGGCCCGCCTCCTGCTTCTCGTCCTTCTGGCGATCCTTGCGGCGGGCCTGCTCTACGGGGTCCTTGCGGCCTTCAACCCGGACATGCCCTTTGGGGACCGCGTTCGGTTCGAGGGCCTGGACAGGATCCAGGCCTGGGCGGTGGTCCTGGCCAGGATGCTCACCGCCACCTTGTTCGTTGCAGGCGTCCTTGTGATCGTGAGTCGCCTGCGCGAGGTCTTCGCCACCCTGAAGGCCGGCGATCCCTTCCACCCCGACAACGTCACCCGGCTGAGGGTGGTGGCCGCAGGCCTGGCCGGCCTGGAGCTGGTCCGCTACGCGGTCTGGCTCCTGGGAGCCCTTCTGCCGCCACAGGCGGCGCCTGAAAGACCCAACCTGTCCCTGACCGCCTGGTTCTCGATCCTCGTGGTCATCGTCCTGGCCGAGGTTTTCCGGGAGGGGGCCCGATTGCGGCGCGAGGCGGAGCTGACCATCTGATGCCCGTCCGGTTCCACCTCGACCGACTGCTCGTGGAGCGCCGCATGTCCCTCGTCGAACTGGCCGACCGGACGGGCCTTTCCGCCGCCAACCTGGCCATCCTCAAGGCGGGTGACGCCCAGGCCCTGAGGTTCTCGACCCTCGAGGCCCTTTGCCGGGAACTGGCCTGCCAGCCCGGCGACATCCTGACCTGGGAGCCCTGACCCCGCGTCAGGTGTCGCCGCATTGCAACATGAGGGGTTCCAGGGCCCCCGGAGCCTTGCGCTGCCGGGCATACAGGCCTATGTGCACCGCAACATTTATTGCATTGCACAAGGAGCTCGCCATGGCCCACGTCCTGGACATCCGCGACATCCACGTCTTCGACGGCCTGCTGCGTCGCCTGGAGGCCATCCTCGATGGCCTGATGATGCCGTTCGCCGAGGAAATCGGCCGCCTGTCGCCGGCCGCCTTCCGGCACCTACTGAACGCCCGCTTCTGATCGCGGTCCGCGCCGGCCGCCGCTGTCTCTCCCGACGGGGGTCCGGCGCCGGGAACGGGCGGCCCTGAGGGGTCGCCCGTCTCCCTAGCGGGTTCAGGCCGCGGCCGCCGCCCGCTGGAGGGCGAAAAGCTCTCCGATCCCCTTCTCGGCCAGGCCGAACAGGGCCTCGAATTCGGCCCGGGTGAAGCCCCGCTTCTCGCCGGTGGCCTGGATCTCCACGATATCCCCCGCCCCTGTCAGGACGAAGTTGGCGTCGGCCTCGGCGTTGGAATCCTCCTCGTATTCAAGGTCCAGCACAGGGACGCCCTGGCAGACCCCGCAGGACACCGCCGCCACCTGGTCGAGCAGGGGCGAGCGGGCGATCATCCCCTCCTGAACCAGCAGGTCGGTGGCCTGGCGAAGGGCCACCCAGGCGCCGGTGATGGCCGCCGTCCGCGTGCCGCCATCCGCCTGGATCACGTCGCAGTCCAGGGAGATCTGGCGCTCGCCCAGGGCGGCCATGTCCACCACGGCCCGCAGGGAGCGCCCGATCAGGCGCTGGATCTCCTGGGTCCGTCCCGACTGCTTGCCCTCTGAGGCCTCCCGCCGGCCGCGGGTGTGGGTGGCCCTGGGCAGCATGCCGTACTCGGCCGTCACCCAGCCCTGGCCGCGCCCGCGAAGGAAGGGCGGAACCCGCTCCTCGACGCTGGCGGTCACCAGGACCCGGGTGTGCCCGAAGGCGACCAGGCAGGAGCCCTCGGCATAGCGGTTCACCCCGGTCTCCAGGGTCACGGTCCTCAGGCTGTCGGCGGCGCGGTCAAAGGGACGCTTGGCGGTCATGGGTCGGGCAGGCTCCGGCGAAGGGTGAAGCGGTCCCGGCGCCTTGCGCCGGCGGGGTGGGTGCTTATCCTGTAACCTCGGGCCTGCGTCCATGCCCGACCGGAAACAGGACTCCCCCGAACGTGACCGGCCAGTTCCTCCCGCGGGGTCCGACCCTCGCCGAACTCGACAACCGCGCCCGCGAAATCTTCCGCCGGGTCGTAGAGACCTATCTCGAGACCGGCGAGCCCGTGGGGTCGCGCACCCTGTCCCGGGGCGGCGTCCAGCTGTCCCCCGCCTCCATCCGCAACACCATGCAGGACCTTACGGAGCTGGGTCTGCTCGGCGCTCCGCACATCAGCGCCGGCCGCCTGCCGACCCATGCGGGCCTCCGGCTCTTCGTCGACGGCCTGATGGAGGTGGGCGATGTCGGCGACAGCGAGCGCCGGGAGATCGAACAGCGGCTGGCCGGCCGCGGCCGGTCCTTCGAAGACATGCTGAACGAGGCCTCGTCCCTCCTCTCCGGCCTGGCGGGCGGCGCCGGCATCGTCGTGGCCCCCATGCGCGAGGCCGGCGTCAAGCACGTGGAGTTCGTCGCCCTGGGCGTCGACCAGGCCCTGGCCGTGGTGGTGTTCGAGGACGGCGCCGTCGAGAACCGGCTGATGCAGCTGGCCGCCGGGGTCACGCCCTCGTCCCTCCAGGAGGCGTCGAACTTCCTCAACGTCCGGATGCGCGGCAAGACCCTGGCCGAGGCCGGACAGGACATCCGCTCCGAGCTCGACCACGCCCGGCGCCAGCTGGATGTCGCCGCCGCCCGCCTCGTCGAGGAGGGGCTGGCGGTCTGGGGCGGCGGCGAGGGGCGTGACCGCGCCCTGATCGTCCGCGGCCGCGCCAACCTCCTGGCCGACCGCGAAACCCTCGAGGACCTCGAGCGGGTGCGGATGCTGTTTGACGACCTGGAGCAGAAGGAACAGCTGATCGGCCTTCTGGACGGGGTGCGCGAGGCCCAGGGCGTGCGCATCTTCATCGGCGCCGAGACGCGCCTTTTCTCGCTTTCCGGTTCCGCGGTCATTGCGGCGCCCTATATGTCGGGCCAGAAGAAGCTGCTTGGAGCCATCGGCGTGATCGGCCCAACGCGGCTGAACTATGCGCGGGTCATTCCCCTGGTCGACTACACCGCCAGGGTCCTGTCCCAGATGGCCGGCGTCTGAGGCCGGGGCCTGTCCCCGGCGCGTGAAGACACGGGCCCGGCGGCCCGGTCCAGAGAGGTTGAGTGAGACATGTCCGAGGATCCCCAGTCCCCCGAAGAGGCGCCGTCGGAGGCGCAGGCCGGCGCCGATGGCGAGGTCGATGGCCCATCCGCCCTCGAGGCCGAGGTCGCGGCGCTCAAGGAACAGGTGCTGCGCTACGCCGCGGACGCCGAGAACATCCGTCGCAGGGCCGAGCGCGAGACCAACGACGCACGGGCCTACGCCATCCAGAAGTTCGCCAGGGACCTGCTGGGGGTGGCTGACACCCTGGGCCGGGCCCTGACAGCCCCGCCCGCCGGCGAGGACGCGGGTGTGCGCAACTTCGTGGTCGGCGTCGAGATGACCCAGAAGGCCCTTCTCGCGGCCTTCGAGTCCAACGGACTGAAGTCGGTGGAGCCGTCTGCAGGGGACCGTTTCGACCCGCACCTGCACCAGGCGATGATGGAGCAGGAGAGCCCTGACCTCGCCCCCGGTGCGGTAATCCAGTGCCTGCAGCCCGGCTACGAACTGCTGGGCCGTCTTGTGCGCCCGGCCATGGTCGTGGTCGCCTCGCGGGGTTCCGGCGGCGCCGCGCCCGGCGGAGAGGGTCCGGGCGGCCGCCTGGATACCCGCGCCTGACTCCGGCCCCCTTTCCCAAGCCCGACAAATGATTAAAGTCGGGAATCCACCCCACGGGACGGAGACGGCTCCGCCGCCGCCGTCCCCGGCCCACACCGGACCCGACTGATGAAGCTGACGATCGAGCGCGCCGCACTGCTGAAAGCCCTGGGACACGTCCAGAGCGCGGTGGAGCGCCGGAACACCATCCCGATCCTCTCCAACGTGCTGCTGTCCGCCGAGCGCGGCCGCCTCAGCTTCTCGGCCACCGACCTCGACATGGAGATCGTCGACGAGGCCGAGGCGCGGGTCGAGCAGGCCGGGCAGGTCACGGCGCCCGCCCACACCCTCTACGAGATCGTCCGCAAGCTGCCCGAGGGCGCCGAGGTCACCCTGGCCTGGACCGGCGAGGACCCGCGCCTGTCCGTCTCTGCGGGCCGCTCGCGGTTCAGCCTTCCGGTCCTGCCGGCCGGCGACTTCCCCGTCATGTCCTCCGACGGCCTGTCCGGCCGTGTGGCCGTGGACGTGAACGACCTTATCCGCCTGATCGACCGCACCCGCTTCGCCATCTCCACCGAGGAGACGCGCTACTACCTGAACGGTCTCTACCTCCACACGGTCACCGAGGGCGGGATCCCCCGCCTGCGCGCCGTCGCCACCGACGGCCACCGCCTGGCCCTCGCCGAGATGCCGGCCCCCGAAGGCTCGGTGGGCGCCCCGGGCGTCATCGTGCCCCGCAAGACCATCGGCGAGGCCCGCCGCCTGCTGGACGACGCCGGCGAGAGCGTCGACCTGGCCGTCAGCCCCCAGAAGGTGCGCTTCGACTTCGGCGCCGCGGCCCTGACCTCCAAGGTCATCGACGGCAGCTTCCCTGACTACGCCCGCGTCATTCCCCGGGACAACAACCGGGTCATGATGGTTGACAACCAGCTCTTCGCCCGGGCCGTCGACCGGGTCGCCACCATTTCGGCCGAGAAGAGCCGGTCGGTGCGCATGGCCATCGAGCCGGGCCGGATGACCCTGACGGTCCGCAACATGGAGGCGGGCCAGGCGGTCGAGGAGCTCGAAGTCGACTACGACGGCGAGGCCTTCGAGCTGTCCTTCAACGCCCGCTACCTGCTGGACGTGACGGACCAGATCAGCGCCGAGCAGGCCGAGTTCCGTTTCGGCGGTCCGAACGACCCGGCCCTGGTGCTGGATCCCACGGACCCGGACGTCCGCTACGTCCTCATGCCCCTGCGCGTCTGACGCACCGATCGACCCTCACCCCGGCCTCCCGAAGCGGCTATAGACTGGGGCCGTGCGCTCGGTCCTGACACGCCTGTCCCTGACGGATTTCCGCTCCTACGAGCGGGCGGACATCCCGCTGGATGGCCGGATGGTGGTGCTGACCGGTCCGAACGGGGCCGGCAAGACCAACATCCTGGAGGCCGTATCCCTGCTCTCGCCAGGCCGGGGCCTGCGCAACGCCGCCCTGCCGGAGATCGGGCGCCGCGCGCCGGACGAGACCGCCGGCCGGGCCTGGGCGGTCTCGGCCCTCCTGGAAGTGAGCGGCGAGCCGGTCCGCATCGGGGTCGGCGTCGAGACCGCCGGCGCCGCGCGCCGCGCCGTGCGCCTGGAGGGTGAGGCCGTTCCTCCCGCCCGGCTCACCGACCTGGTCCGGCCCGCCTGGCTGACCCCCGCCCAGGACCGCCTCTTCCTCGAGGCGGCCGGAGAGCGCCGCCGGTTCCTGGACCGCCTGGTCTTCGCCGCCGAACCCGCCCACGCCGCCCACGCCCAGGCCTACGAGAAGGCCCTGCGCGAACGCCTGCGCCTGCTGACCGACGGTCCGGCGGACGGCGTCTGGCTGGACGCCCTCGAGCAGCGCCTGGCCCTCAGCGGCGCCCGGCTGGCGGAGGCGCGGGCCCGCACCCTCGCCGTTCTCCAGGCCGAGATCGACGCCCGGGGAGACCGACCCTTCCCGCAGGCCCGGATCGCCCCCCTGGGCGAGTGGGAGAAGCGCGCGGCGGGGGGCGAGTCCGGCGCGGCCCTCGAGCAGGCCCTGGCCGCCGCCCTGGCCGCCGCCCGGGGGCGGGACGGGACGGCCGGGCGGTCCCTGACCGGCCCGCACCGGGGGGATCTCTCCGTCATCCACGCCGAGCGCGGCCGGCCCGCCGCCGAATGCTCGACGGGCGAACAGAAGGCCCTGGTCCTCAACCTCGTCCTGGCCCAGGCGGCGCGTCTTTCCCGTGCCGAATCAGCGCCGGCGCCTGTATTGTTGCTGGATGAAGTTGCAGCGCACCTGGACCGCCGCCGGCGGGCCGCGCTGTTCGACGAAATCGAGGCGCTCGGGCTTCAGGCCTTCCTGACCGGCACGGACGACCCTCTCTTCGAGGAGCTTGCGGGCCGCGCCCTCAGGCTCCGGGTCGAGGGCTCCCGGCTGGCTGTTGCGGACACCCCATGACCGACGAATCCCAGACCCCGAACGAAACCCCAGTGGAAGCCCCAGTGGAAACCCCTGAAGAAGCCGCCGCCGCCTATGGCGCGGAGTCGATCAAGGTCCTCAAGGGGCTCGACGCCGTCCGCAAACGGCCGGGCATGTACATCGGAGACACCGATGACGGCTCGGGCCTGCACCACATGGTCTACGAGGTGGTGGACAACGCCATCGACGAGGCCCTGGCCGGCCACGCCTCCCGCGTCGAGGTGATCCTCAACGCCGACGGGTCCTGCACCGTCACCGATGACGGCCGCGGCATTCCCACCGACATCCACGAGGGCGAGGGGGTCTCGGCGGCCGAGGTCATCATGACCCAACTCCACGCCGGCGGGAAATTCGACCAGAACGCCTACAAGGTCTCCGGCGGCCTGCACGGCGTGGGCGTGTCTGTGGTCAACGCCCTTTCCGACTGGCTGAAGCTCAAAGTCCACAGGGGCGGCCGCGCCCACGAGATGACGTTCCGCCGAGGCGACGCCGTCTCGCCCCTGGTGATTACGGGCGCCTCACCCCTGCGCGAGTCGGGCGAGCCCCTGACGGGCACGGAGGTCACCTTCCTGCCCTCGCGGGAGACCTTCGCCTTCATCGAGTTCGACCGCCGCACGCTGGAGCACCGCCTGCGCGAACTCGCCTTCCTCAATTCCGGGGTCCACATCCGCCTGCGTGACAACCGCGAGGCCGAGCCCTGGGAAGAGATCATGCACTACGAGGGCGGGGTGGAGGCCTTCGTGCGCCACCTCGACAAGGCCAAGTCCCCCCTCATGAAGGAACCCGTCGTGGTGCGGGGCCGTCGCGACAGCGTCGAGATCGACCTCGCCCTGTGGTGGAACGAAAGCTACCACGAGAACGTCCTCTGCTTCACCAACAACATCCCGCAGAGGGACGGCGGCACCCACCTGGCGGCCTTCCGCTCGGCCCTCACCCGGATCATCTCGGGCTATGCCGAAACCAGCGGCGCCGCCAAGCGCGAGAAGGTCAGCCTGTCCGGCGAGGACGCCCGCGAGGGCCTGACCTGCGTGCTGTCGGTCAAGGTGCCGGACCCCAAGTTCTCGTCCCAGACCAAGGACAAGCTGGTCTCGTCAGAGGTCCGTCCAGCCGTCGAGGGCCTGGTGGGCGAAGGCCTGGCCAACTGGTTCGAGGAACATCCCGTCGAGGCGCGGATGATCGTCCAGAAGATCGCCGAGGCCGCCGCGGCCCGGGAGGCCGCCCGCAAGGCCCGTGAACTCACCCGGCGCAAGTCGGCCCTCGACATCACCTCCCTGCCCGGCAAGCTCGCCGACTGCCAGGAGAAGGACCCCGCCAAGTCCGAGATCTTCCTGGTCGAGGGGGATTCCGCCGGCGGCTCGGCCAAGCAGGCCCGAAACCGCGAGAACCAGGCCGTCCTGCCCCTGCGCGGCAAGATCCTCAATGTCGAGCGCGCCCGGTTCGACCGGATGCTGGGCTCCGACCAGATCGGCACCCTGATCACCGCCCTCGGCGCCGGCATCGGGCGCGACGACTTCAACATCGAGAAGATCCGTTACCACAAGATCGTGATCATGACGGACGCCGACGTCGACGGCGCCCACATCCGCACGCTGCTGCTGACCTTCTTCTACCGGCAGATGCCCGAGGTGATCGAGCGGGGCTACCTCTACATCGCCCAGCCGCCGCTCTACAAAGCCGCCAAGGGCCGCTCCTCCCGCTACCTCAAGGACGATACTGAGCTGGAGGCCTACCTCACCGAAGAGGGCGTGGACGGGGCGACCCTCGACCTCGCCTCCGGCGAGCGCCTGACCGGCCAGGACCTCCTGAACCTCGTCCAGGCCTCACGGGCGGCCCGGGCCAATATCGAGCGCCTCACCGCCCGGGCGCCAGCCTTCGCCATCGAGCAGGCGGCCCTGGCCGGCCTGTTCGGCGAGGAGGGCGATCCCGCCGCCGCCGCGCGGCGTCTCGACCTCTATGCCGAGGAGGGTGACGGCCCCTGGTCCGGAGAGACCGCGCCGGCGGGCGGCTTCGCCTTTTCCCGCCGCCGCCGCGGCGTGACCGAGCGGGTGGTCCTGGACGATCTCCTGATCGCCGCCGCCGACGCCCGGCGCCTGGCCGAGCGCGCCCTGGCCCTGTCCGAGCCCTTCTCCGGGACGGCCACCTTCACCCGACGGGACCGCACGACCCGGGTCCGCGGGCCCCTCGACCTGACCGCCGCCATCATGGAGGCCGGCCGCCGGGGCCTGACCATCCAGCGCTACAAGGGCCTGGGCGAGATGAACCCCGAGCAGCTCTGGGAGACGACCCTCGACGCCGAGGCCCGCACCCTCCTCCAGGTCCGGGTCGCCCATGCCGACGACGCGGACGACATGTTCACCCGCCTGATGGGGGACCTCGTCGAGCCGCGCCGGGAGTTCATCCAGGAGAACGCCCTCGACGCCGAGGTCGACGTCTGATCAGTCGCCCTCCGCCCAGCGGGGGGCCTTTGCGAAGTCCGCCGCGCGGAACGGCGTCTCGTTGAAGATGTAGGGGTAGTAGAACCGCCGGATCCGCTCGTGGAAGGCCCGGATCCGGTCCTGGTAGGCAAGCTGGGCCGCCAGGTCCGTTCCCGCTATCCGGTGCAGGGCCGTCTGCACCCCCACCGCCGGGAGGACGAGGCCGACCCTGCCCGTCCAGGCGTCCCGTGACTCAAGCCCCCGCCGGTAGGCTCGGACCGGGTCGGCCACGCTCAGGTCCCCGAGGTGCTGGAAGGCGTAGTACCACTTCCAGTGGAATCCCGAGGTGACTGGCGGCGTGTCCCGCCATTCCGGATGGACCTTGAAGAAGGCGCCAAGGGTGGCGTCCTTTGGTTTGTCCCAGCCGGCGTGGACGGCCTCGCGCTGGGCGAGGGTCAACTCGACCCCCTGCCGGACCGGATTGGCGCGGTTGATGGCGATGTGCGCCAGGGCCGGCAGGACCAGGCTCAGGATGACCCAGGTCGCCGCCAGGACAGCGCCATTGGCCACCGAGCTGCGTCCGAGGGCGCCGACGCCCAGGCAGACCAGGGACCAGAACAGCAGATAGAGGCCCGCGACGCCCAGCATCGACAGGACTGCGACGGCCTGCGCCCCGGACGCTGCGGCGCCGGCGACAAAGGGTGCGGCCACGGCGACGAAGACCAGGCCCAGCCGGAGGCCCGCCCGACGGGTCCAGAGCCCTGCCCGCCCCCCCGCCGCCTGAAGGGCCTGGAGTCTCCCCGCCTCCCGCTCTCCCGAGATCAGGTCATGCAGCAGGACAACGAGGATCAAGGGGGCCAGGAAGGTCAGCACAAAGGCCCAGTCGAAGCGTCCGGGCAGGGCGAGCTCCGCATTGTAGTTCTCGCCTTCATGGATCTGGCTCTCGAGGGCCAGGGCGCGGACCCGAAGCACATAGGGCGCCACGTCGCGTTGCCCGAGGGCGGCGAAGGCGAGGGCGGAGGGCCGGTCCCAGGTCGCATGGAAGGTGTAGTAGGCGGCGTTTCCCGCGTCGCCGTCCCGGGCGACCCAGGCCGCCACAGCGGCCTCCTCCGCCGCCTGGAGGGGCTGGATCCGGGCGATGGTCTCGGTCTGGCGGCGGATCTCGGAAATCCCGGCGCCGACGCTGACGGTGGACAAGATGGCGAGCAGGGCCAGCGTGGGGAGCGCCAGCTTCTGGCGCAGGAAGAGTCGCAGCTCCTGTCCCAGACGGGTCATGCGCCTGCCCTTCCCAACCGCCGACTGGCCGTCCAGGCCAGGCCCCCCGCAATGGCCATCCAGGCGCCCAGAAGCAGCAGTCCCGGGGTCGCAGCCCCCAGGGCCTCTGTGGTGGAGGCCGGCCGGTAGACGAAGTCCGGCGTCTGGCTCCAGGCGCCGGGGTCAATCCGGACCCGGCGGCCCGCCTCCGGGTCGCTGTTGCGGTTGCTGTCGTCTGAATAGGTCAGGCGCTCCGCCTGGAGGCGGTTCAGCCTCTGTACGATGGCGTAGCGGTAGGCTTCCGCCTGTCGCAGGAACCGCCGGTGACCCTCAAGGTCTGTCCCGGAGGCGGCCATGGACAGGCTCCGCACCGCCAGGGTCGGGCTGACCAGTCCGAGGGCAAGGGCCAGTCCGGACTGGCGTCTCTGGTCGTTGAACTGGCGCTCGGCGTAACGCTCGAAGAGGGATGAGGTCAGCCGCTCTCCCTCCATGGCGATCAGGCCCCGGTAGTTCACCGGCAGGTCCTCGACGCGCGCCACCCCGTAGGTCTTCAGGACTGAAGCCCGGAAGGCGTTGAAGTAGGGATCGTCGGGGTTATGGCTGTCACCGATCTCCTTCAGGTCCCGCTGGATGGCGATGTCGGTTTCCAGCCGGGTCGGATGGGGGGCCGCCAGGAGGGCGATGTCCGTCGCCAGCCGGGGGGCGAGGATCGCCGACAGGGCCCAGGCGGCGACAAGGGTGGCGAGGGCGGTGCGACTGCTTGGGGCCAGGGCGGAGACTGAAGTGGTGACCAGCACCCAGACCAACAGGTAGGCTGCATAGCCCGCCGCCAGCATCAGGGCGGCCACGGGCGCAGCGCCGGCGGTGATGGTGAGCCAGGCCAGGGCGGCGAGCGCAGGCGCCAGGATGAGCCCGGCGACGACCGAAAGCGCTGCGGCCTTTCCCAGAACCACCTGGCCAGCTGTCACCCCCTGGGCGAAATGCAGGCGCAGCAGGCCGGAGTCCCGTTCCCGCGCAATGGCTCCAAAGCCGAGGAAGATCAGGACCAGGGGTCCAAGCGCCTGGATCACGAAGGCGGGGGTCAACTGGCCGAACCGGACCAGCAGGGAGGACTGCCGGACGTCCCCGAAGTTGGCGCTGTTCTGCCTGTGGCCCTCGAGGAACAGGGTCGATCCGGTGAAGGCGTCGACGCCCGGATCGAAGCCTGCAAGGGCGGGCAGGGGCCGGAAGACGAAGTGTCCGTAATGCACCATCCGGTGCGGGTGTCGGGCGGGCTGACCATCGAACTCCCGGTCCGCCTGGGCCTGGAACCGGCTCCGGATCTCCTGGCTTTCCCGGCCCTGCGAAATGGAAGTCAGGGCGGCGATGGCGGAAAGGACGACCACCAGGGCGACGGCCAGTTGGGCGACCCGCGCCCGGGCCATGAGGCGCAGTTCGTTTGCGGCGATTCGGAGGACCGCACTCATCCGGCGGCGGCCTCGCCAAATCGGCGGTGAAGCGAAAGGACGTCCAGCCCGCCCTCGGTCCGGACCTCCTCGACGATCCCGCCCCCGGCCAGGAACCCGATCCGGTCGGCGCAGTCCGCCGCCCCAAGAAGGTCGTGGGTCACCATCAGGACCGCGGCGCCCCGTTGGCGCAGGCCTCCCACCAGGGTGTTGAAGTCCGATGCTGCGGCCGGGTCGAGGCCCGTCGTCGGCTCGTCCAGCAGCAGGACGGGAACCTCCCGCAGGAGGGCCATGGCGATCGCCACCTTCTGCCGCATGCCCTTGGAGAAACCGCCGGTCCGCCGGGACCGGGCCCCAGCCTGCAGTCCCGCCGCGTCCAGGGCTGCATCCATCTCCGCCCGCGAGGGTCGTGCGCCGGACAGGCCCAGGAAGTAGCCGATGTTCTCGTAGGCGCTCAGGGTCTCGTAAAGGGCGACGGTCTCCGGCAGGTAGGCGATACGCTGGCGGACGGCGTCGGCCTGGGCTGCGGGGTTGAGGCCCATCACGCGCACCGATCCGCTCGAGGGCCGCAGCAGGCCCATCAGGACGGCCAGAGTGGTCGACTTGCCTGCTCCATTGCCGCCGAGCAGGGCGTAGACCTCACCGGCGTTCACCGACAGGTGCAGGCCCTTCAGAACGGGGGTCCCGCCCCTGTCGACGCAGAGTTTGCGGACATCGATGACGGGTTCGGCGGCGGTCAGGTCCGGCATGTCTGTTTGTTCCCGCGGGCTCGGCGCCCTGTCAATGCTGATATAACATAGCATTGACAGCAGGCGCCTGGCGGCTAAGACGATTGCCGATACAATATAACACTCCGAGAGGGCCCGGTGAACTCCCCATCCAAGTCGACCCTTCTTCTCGCGGCCGGCCTTGCCTGCATCTCCAGCGCGGCCCTGGCGGAGGTCGCCGAAGGCGTCTCCGAGGTCGTGGTCACCGGACAGAGACAGGCCTATCGGGGCCAGTTCACGCTGCAGGAGACGCCCCAGAGCCTGGCGGTGATCTCGCAGCGCACCCTTCAGGACAACAACATCACCGGCCTGACAGAGGCCCTGGACCTCAATGCGGGGGTCGCCCGGCAGAACAATTTCGGCGGTCTCTGGGACGCCTATGCGGTGCGCGGCTTCGCCGGGGACGAGAACCTCCCCAGCGGATATCTCGTGAACGGCTTCAATGGCGGACGTGGTTTTGGCGGCCCGAGGGACGTCGCCGGCGTCGAGCGCATCGAGATCCTGAAGGGCCCCAACGCCGCTCTCTTCGGCCGCGGCGAGCCGGGGGGGACGGTGAACATCGTTACCCGAAAGGCCCGGTTCGGTGAGACCGGAGGATCCCTGAGCGCCAGCCTTGGCGGGTTCAGCGCCCGCCGGGCTGAGGCTGACGTCAATATCGCAGCCGGGGAGGTTTTCGGAGCCCGGCTTGTCGGCTTCTACGACGAGGCCGAGAGCTTCCGACGGACAGTCAGCACCGAGCGTTATGGCTTCCTGCCCTCCTTCGGATTCCGGCTGGGTGAGGACACCATGGTCACCTACGACCTGGAGGTCACCCGCCAGAAGGCGCCCTTCGACCGCGGCGTCCCGGCCATTGGCGGCGTTCTGGGCAAGGTGGACCGACGGACCTTCCTGGGCGAGCCCGGCGACGGCCCTATCGAGGCGGACGCCACGGGGCAGCAGCTGGAAGTCCAGCACGACTTGAGCTCCACCTGGAGCCTGCTTGTCGGCGCCGGCTTCCGTACGACAAACCTGACCGGGTTCTCCACCGAGGCCGAACTCGCCGCCTCCCGGCAGAAGCTCAGTGTCGACGGCAGATCCCTATCCCGGCAGAGACGATTCCGAGATTACGAGGCTGATCACGCTGTCCTTCGGGGAGAGCTGTCGGGCGATTTCCAGGCCTTTGGCCTGCGCCACCGCCTCCTTGCCGGCGCCGACTTCGACCGCTTCGAGAACAGCCAGCTGTTCCTGAGGTTCCGGCCCGCGGCCGTCAGCGGCAATCCCTCGGACCAGGCCGCCAACGTCATTGACGTCTTTGCCCCGGTCTATGGCCGGTTCCCGCTGCCGACCCCGGGGCCGCTGACCAACCGGCTTGATGTGCAGGAGGCGGCTGGCCTCTACCTGCAGGACCAGATCGCGCTCACCGAGTCCCT
The DNA here is from genome assembly GCF_003150835.1 of Phenylobacterium parvum. Classification (NCBI taxonomy): domain Bacteria; kingdom Pseudomonadati; phylum Pseudomonadota; class Alphaproteobacteria; order Caulobacterales; family Caulobacteraceae; genus Phenylobacterium; species Phenylobacterium parvum. Next base: position 37,202 of record NZ_CP029479.1, read on the forward strand.
GCAGGTCCGGCTGGGCGTCCGCTATGACGACTTCTCCCTGGAAAGCCTCAACCGGGCGACGGGCGTGTCCCAGAGCCGCTCGGAAAGTCGCCTCAGCCCGCAGGTTGGCCTGGTCTGGACCGCCGCCCCGTCCCTGTCCTTCTTCGCCGCTTACGGCGAGGGCTTCCGCGCCAATATCGGCGCTACGGCCAGGGGCGAGATCTTTGATCCCGAGACCAGCCGGTCCTTCGAGGCCGGCGCCCGGTTCACCCTCCTGGACGGCGACCTGACCGGGACCCTGGCCGTCTTCTCGATGCGAAAGAGCCAGGTTCTCGCTGCTGACCCGGCCAATCCGGGCTTCTCCCTGCCCATCGGCAAGGCCGGCAGCCAGGGGCTGGAGTTCGACCTGAACGGCCGCCTCCCCGGCGGGGTCGAGGCCCTCCTGTCCTACGCCTATGTCGAGGCTGAGGCCCGCTCCGATGTCCTCGATCCCAACTTCTCCCTCCAGATCCGCAAGGGAGACCGGCTGATCAACGTGCCGCGGCACAGCCTCAACGGACAGGTCGCGCGCGACTTCACCCTTGGCGAAACCGAGGTCCGCCTCGGCGTCGGCGTCCAGCACGTGGGCGAGCGCCTCGGAGAGACCGCGACGAAGTTCGAGCTGCCCGCCTACACCCTGGTCCGGCTGTTCGGCGCCTGGCGCGCCACCGACCAGGTCGAGGTCTTTGGCGAGGTTCAGAACCTGTTCGACGAGACCCATTACACCAACAGCTTCTCCACCCTCTGGGTCCAGCCGGGGGCCCCGAGGACGGGCTCAGTGGGCGTACGCCTGCGCTTCTGAGGCTCAGTCGCCGGGCGGGACCTCTCCCGCCACCAGGGCCAGGACGGCGGGACCGTAGCGGGCCAGCTTGCTCTCGCCCACGCCGCTGACCCGCGACAGGGCCGCCGCGTCGGCGGGCCTGCGGGTGGCGATCTCCGCCAGGGTGCGGTCGCTGAAGATGACATAGGGCGGCGCCTTCTGGCGGATCGCCTCAGCCCGGCGCCAGGCGCGAAGGGCGGCGAAGAGTTGCGGATCGCCCTCGAAGACGGTCTCCGAAGCGTCGCGGCGGCGTCGTCCCGGCGTCCCGCCACCGTCGGGGGAACCGTCCCCGGACCCGGGGGGGCGCCCCTGGGACAGGCGTCCCTCCACCCGTCGCTCCCCGCGGTAGACCGCCCGCACCGCCTCGGCGTCGCCCAGGCCGATGAGGGGGCGGCCCTCGTTCGGGTCCTCGCGCAGCAGGCCGTCGAAGATCAGCTGGTCGATCAGGCCGCGCCAGTCCCCCGCCGAAAGCTCGGCGCCGACCCCGAAGGTGCTCAGCCCCGCCTCGAAGGCCGAGGGCTCGCGGGTCTTGCCGAGGAGGTGCTCCACCAGCCGGCCCCGGCCATACCGCCCGTTCAGTCGCTGGGCCGCCGACAGGACTTTCTGAGCCTGGAGGGTCAGGTCCGCGCCCTTCGGGGGATTCAAACAATTGTCGCAGCGCCCGCAGTCGGCCACCCCCTCCTCGCCGAAGTAGCGGCGGACCGCCGCCGTGCGGCAGGCGCCCCCGTCCAGCAGGGCGTAGAGCTGGCGCACCTTGCGCACCTGCACTGCGCGCACCTCGTCGGAGAGGGCCTGACCGTCCAGCCGGCGCAGGGCCCAGGCCATGTCCGCCGCCCCGTAGAGGGTGATCCCCTCGGCCGGCTCGCCGTCGCGCCCGGCCCGGCCCACCTCCTGCCAGTAGGCCTCGATGGAGGCGGGCGGATCGGCGTGGATCACATAGCGGACGTCCGGCTTGTCCACCCCCATGCCGAAAGCGATGGTCGCCACCATGACCGCCGCGTCGGAAGCCAGGAACTCGGCCAGGCGGCGCTCGCGCAGGTCGCGGTCCAGGCCGGCGTGGTAGGCCATGGCCGGCAGGCCCGCGGCGCACAGCTCGGCGGCCAGGGCCTCGGTCCCGTCCCGGGAGCCGGCGTAGATCACCCCGGGCCGGTCGCGCCGCGCCTTGGCCAGCTCCAGCACCCGCCTGCGGCCGGTCCCGGCCTTGCGCTCGGCAGACAGGGCCAGCTCCGGTCGGTCGAAGGAGGCGACGAACTCCCGGGCCTCGCCCAGGTGCAGGCCCTCGCGGATGTCCCGCCGGGTCCGGGCGTCGGCGGTGGCGGTGACCGCCAGGCGCGGGACCCCCGGGAACAGGCCGGCCAGCTGGCCCAGCTGCCGGTACTCCGGCCGGAAGTCATGGCCCCACTGGCTGACGCAGTGCGCCTCGTCGATGGCGATGACCGAGAGGGGAACCTGCGACAGCCGCTCCAGCATCCAGGGCTGGAGCAGCCCCTCCGGCGAGACATAGAGCAGGTCCAGGGTCCCGGCCTCGATCCGCGCCCAGGTGGCGGCCCGGGCCTCGGGATAGGTGAGGGAGTCCAGCCGGGCCGCGGCCACCCCGGCCTGGACCAGGCCCGCCACCTGGTCGGCCATCAGGGCGATGAGGGGGCTGACCACCAGGCCGAGGCCCGGTCGCAGCAGGGCGGGGATCTGGTAGCAGACGCTCTTGCCGCCGCCGGTGGGCAGGACGGCCAGGGCCGGACGCCCGGCCATGACCTCGGCGATCACCGACGCCTGAAGCCCACGGAACCCGGGGTGTCCGAAGACACGGCGCAGGACCTCCTGCGCCTCCTTGAGCGAATCGTCGGACATGCCCCTCTATCGCGCGGCCCGCCCCGCCTGCGAAGGGGTTGGGTCGGGGCGACCGGGCCTATTCCGCCGCCAGGGCGACCGGGGCGTCCTGGGCGCCGCGCACCAGCCGCCCGGGCAGGGCGCCGGTGGGCTCGCCGTCGCGATAGGTGACCTGTCCGGCCACCAGGGTGGCGACATAGCCCCGGGCCCTCTGCAGGAGGCGGCGCCCGCCCGCCGGCAGGTCGTAGCCCACCGACGGCGGTTCCACCGCCAGCCGGTCGAAGTCGATGACGTTGAGGTCGGCGCGAAGGCCCGGCGCCACCAGCCCCCGGTCCAGCAGGCCCACCGTCTCGGCCGTGGCCCGGGTCTGCAGGCGGACCATGTGCTCCAGGGGCAGGCGCGGCCCCCGGGTCCGGTCCCGGGCCCAGAGGGTCAGGTTGGTGGTCGGGAAGCTGCCGTCGCAGATCATGCCCACATGGGCCCCGCCATCCGAAAGGCCGGCCACGCAGTCCGGGTGGCGCAGCATGTCGTAGGCCGGGTCCAGCCCGCCGTCGGCATAGTTGAGGAAGGGCAGGTAGAGCATGCCCCGCCCGTCGCGGCTCATCATGTGCTCCAGGGCGACCTGCTCAGGCGTCACGCCCCGGGCCCGGGCCAGGGCGGAAATCGAGTCCTGGCGGGTCGGCTCGTAGTCTGGCGTCTCGGCCATCAGGAACATGTTGTCCCAGTCCCGGGTCAGGCGCGAGGCGATGGCGGCGCTGCCAGGCGTCGCGGCGTCGTCCAGCAGGGCGGCCCGGAAGGCGGCCTCCGCCAGCCGCGCCAGCCTCTGCCCTAAGGGCAGGGTCGCCACGGATTTCCAGGCCTCGGTATGGCTGAAGGGATTGAGGGTCAGCTCGAAGCCCAGGAGGACGCCCACCCCCCGGCCGGCTACCTGTGCCCGCATGGGCAGGCCGTCGGCGGTGGCGGCGGACAGGGCGGCCAGCAGGTCGCGCCAGGCGTCGGGCGCCTTGGGGCCTTGCAGCAGGCTGAAGGACAGGGGCCGGCCCGAGGCCTCCACCAGCCGGCGCATGAGGCCGAACTCGGCGGCCGGGTCGGCGAAGTCGGAGACGAACTGCAGGACGCCGCGCCCGGCGGCCTTCAGCCCCAGGGCGATGCCCATCAGCTCGTCCTCGGCGGCGGTCAGGGTCGGCGTCGGCTGGCCGTCCGACGTGCGGTGGTTGAGGGTGCGCGAGGTGGAGAAGCCCAGGGCGCCGGCCTCCATGGCCCGCTTCGCCAGGGCCGACATGGCGGCGATGTCGGCGGGGCTGGCCGGCTCCCGGTTCGCGCCGCGCTCGCCCATGACGAAGACCCGCAGGGCCGCGTGCGGCAGCTGGGCGCCGACGTCCAGGTCGTAGGCCCGGCCGGACAGGGACTGGAGATAGTCGGGATAGCTCTCCCAGTTCCAGGGCAGGCCCTCGGCGAGGACGGGATGGGGAATGTCCTCCACCCCCTCCATCAGCCGGATCAGCCGGTCGTGATCCTCGGGCCGGCAGGGGGCGAAGCCGACCCCGCAATTGCCCATGACGGCGGTGGTGACCCCGTGCCAGGCGGAGGGGGTGAGGTGGTGGTCCCAGGTGACCTGGCCGTCATAGTGGGTGTGGATGTCGACGAAGCCGGGGGTGACGATACTGCCCCGCGCGTCGATCTCCTCGGCGCCTGACCCGCTGACGGCGCCGACGGCGGCGATCCGCCCGTCCTTCACCGCCACGTCGGCCTCGAAGCCCGGCGCCCCGGAGCCGTCGATCACGGTCCCGCCGCGGATCACCAGGTCGTAGGCGCGTTCCCGTCCGGCCATGACATTCCCTCCGTCGCGGTCCCCGCCGCGTGGGGAGGATTCAGCGCCCATGCCGGGGCGCCGGTCAAGACACCCGGCGCCTTTCGCCGGAGACGCGCGGCCACCATCTCTCCGCCGCAGACAGAAGGAACCCCTCATGCAGACGTCGACCACCCCCTACATCGCCGGCCGGGAGATCGCCGAGACCCTCGGCGTGGTGACGGGCGAGGCCATCATCGGGGCCAACATTTTCCGCGACCTGCTGGCCGGACTGACCGACATCGTCGGCGGTCGCTCCCGCGCCTATGAATCCGCCATGCGGGACGCCCGGGAGATCGCCCTGAAGGAGATGGCCGACGAGGCCCGTCGTAAGGGCGGCGACGCCGTGGTGGGCGTGGACCTGGACTACGAGACCCTGGGTTCCGGCAGCATGCTGATGGTGTCGGCCACCGGCACGGCGGTGCGACTGAGATAGGCCCGGGCCCGTCGCCACCGCCCCTTCCGGCGCCTATGCTGCGCCCATGAGTCGCACCTTCCTGGAATTCTTCGCGGGCGGCGGCATGGCGCGGCTGGGGCTGGGGCCGGGATGGTCCTGCCTGTTCGCCAATGACTTCGACCCGGTGAAGGGGGCCGCCTACCGGGCCAACTTCCCGGACGCCGGGGCGCATTTTTCCGGCGCGGACGTCTGGAGCCTCTCGGCGGCGGACCTGCCGGGGCCGGCGGCCATGGCCTGGGCCTCCTCGCCCTGCCAGGACTTCAGCCTGGCCGGCGGCCGGGCGGGGCTGTCGGGCGGACGGTCCTCGGCCTTCTTCGGCTTCTGGCGGCTCATGGAGGCCCTGGACGAGGCCGGCCGGGCGCCGCCCCTGATCGTGGTGGAGAACGTTGTCGGCCTGCTCACCTCCCGGGGCGGGGCGGACTTCGCGGCCCTCTGCGCGGCCCTGACGGGGCGCGGCTACCGGGTGGGCGCCATCGAGGTGGACGCCGCGGCCTTCACGCCGCAGTCCCGCCCCCGCCTTTTCGTCATCGCCTTCCGGGGCGCGCCGCCGCCGGACCTGTCCGCCGGCGGTCCCTTCGTGACCCCGGCGGTGGCCCGGGCCCGGGACCGGCTGGAGGGCGCGCCGCGGGCGGCCTGGACCGACTGGTCCACCCGCTCGCCGGCCGGGCGGAACACCCGCCTTGCGGACCTCCTGGAGCCGGACGGTCAGGTCGCCTGGAACCCGCCGGACCTGACCCGCCGGCTGGTCGCCATGATGTCGCCGGTCCAGGCGGCCCGGCTGGAAGCCCTGAGAACGGCGGGGGGCCGGCACGTGGGCGCCTTCTTCCGCCGCACCCGGCGCGAGGACGGGCAAAGCGTCCAGAGGGCCGAGGCCCGGTTCGACGGCCTGGCGGGCTGCCTTCGCACGCCCCGGGGCGGCTCTTCCCGCCAGTCGGTCATCGTCGTCGAGGACGGCGCCGTCCGCACCCGCCTCCTGACCCCACGGGAGGCGGCCCGGCTGATGGGCCTGCCGGAAGGGTATGTCCTGCCCCGCGGCGTGTCGGCGGCCCTTCACGTGGCCGGCGACGGGGTGTGCGTCCCGGCCGTCCGCTGGCTGGCCGACGCCCTGCTGGAGCCCCTGCTGGACAGCCTGCCCGCGGCCAGGGTTTAGATTTCCTGAGCCGCCGGCGCGACAACCTGCCTTCCCAAAGCCGCCCGGGCGCCTAAGGTCGCTCACTTCAACCCTCCGGAGACTTCGCCATGGCTGGATCCGACTACGATGCCGCCCGCTACCGCCGCGTGGGCCGCGGCAAGGTCTATGAGTCCATCGTCGACACCATCGGCGACACCCCCCTCGTGGCCCTGCCCAACCTGACCCGGGCCCTGAAGCCCAAGGGGCGGGTCCTGGCCAAGCTGGAGTTCTTCAACCCCACCGCCTCGGTGAAGGACCGCATCGGGGTCTCGATGATCGAGAGCCTCGAGGCCCAGGGCCTGATCCAGCCGGGCGCAACCCTGATCGAGCCGACCAGCGGCAACACCGGCATCGCCCTGGCCTTCGTGGCCGCCTCCAAGGGCTACAAGCTGATCCTCTGCATGCCGGAAAGCATGTCCATCGAGCGCCGCAAGATGCTGGTCCTGCTGGGCGCCCAGCTGGAGCTGACCCCGGCCGAACGCGGCATGGCCGGCGCCGTGGCGCGGGCCAAGGAGCTGGTGGAGGCCACCCCCGGCGCCGTCATGCCCCAGCAGTTCGACACCCCCGCCAACCCCCTGATCCACAGGGTCTCGACCGCCGAGGAGATCTGGAACGACACGGACGGGGCGGTGGACGCCGTCGTCTCGGGCGTCGGCACGGGCGGCACCATCACCGGCGTCGGCCAGGTGCTGAAGGCCCGCAAGCCGGGCCTGAAGATGGTGGCCGTGGAGCCTGCGGCCTCGCCGGTCCTTTCCGGCGGAACCCCCGCGCCACACAAGATCCAGGGCATCGGCGCGGGCTTCGTGCCCTCCATCCTCGACCGCGGGGTGATCGACGAAATCATCCAGGTCTCCAACGAGGACAGCTTCGCCATGGCCCGGCGCGTGGCGCGGGAGGAGGGGATCCCCGTGGGCATCTCCTCCGGCGCGGCCCTCACCGCGGCCTTCAACCTGGCGGACCGCGCCGACTACGCCGGCAAGACCATCGTCGCCATCATTCCCTCCTTCGCCGAGCGCTACCTCTCGACGGCCCTGTTCGACGGCCTCTGAGGGCGTGCCCGACGTTTTTGACCCGCCGACCCGCTCTGCGGTCATGCGGCGGGTCAAGGCGCGCGGCACCGGGCCCGAGCTGAAGGTTCGCCGCCTGCTGACCCGGCTGGGCGCGCGATACCGCCTTCACCGGGCTGACCTGCCGGGCCGCCCCGACATCGTCCTGCCCGGGCGGCGGCTGGCGGTCTTCGTCCACGGCTGCTTCTGGCACGGCCATGACTGCGCGCGCGGGGCGCGGGTCCCGGAGGCGCGGCGGGAATACTGGACGGCCAAGGTCGCCGGCAACCGGGCGCGGGACGCGCGCAACCTCTCCGCGCTCGCCGAGGCTGGCTGGCGGGTGGAGACGATCTGGGAGTGCGAGCTGAAGGCCCGCGACCTGCCGGCGCTGGAGGACAGGCTCAGCCGGCTCCTTGCGGAGACGGCGCCTCGATCCTGACCTCGCACCTCACCGAGTTGGCGATGAAGCACTCGGCGTGGCTGGCCTCGTGCAGGGCCTCCAGGGCGGCGGGGTCCGGGGCCGCGCCGACCCAGGAGATGTCGGGCCGCAGGACCACCTCGACCAGGCCCTTCCGGCCCGGGGCGACCTCGCCCATCCGGCCGCGGGCGGCGTCGGCGTAGCGGTCGATGAAGAAGCCGGCCCGCCGCGCCTTGTCCAGGAAGGTCAGCATGTGACAGCTGGAAAGGGCCGCCACCAGCATCTCCTCGGGATCGATCCCGGCGGGGTCGGCCCAGCGGCCCACCACTGAAGGAGCGGCGGAGGCAAGGATCTCGGCGCCGCCGTCGAAGGTGATCCTGTGGGCCCGGCTGTAGCGCCCCCTGGGGAAGTCGGCGTCGGGCTGGACGGTCCAGGTGACGAAGGCGTCGTGGTCGGACACGGGCGGCGGCTCCGGTTCAGAAGGCCTCGGCGGGAAGGGCCATGACGGTCTCGGCCCCGGACTTCAGCCGGGCCAGGTGCACGCCGGCCTCCGGCAGGATCCGCGCAAGGAAGAAGCGGCCGACGGCCAGCTTGGAGGTCCAGAAGGGGTCGGCGTCGCCGGCGGCGATCTTCGCCTGGGCGACCAGGGCCATCCGCGCCCACATCCAGGCGAGGGCCGTCAGGCCCACCAGGTGCAGGAAGTCGTGGGAGCCGGCCGCGGCGTTGTCGGGATTGGACAGGCCGTTCTGCATGAGCCAGCCGACACCGTCCTGGAGCTGGGCCCGGGCGCCGTCGAGGCCGTCGAGGAAGGGGTCGGTGGCCGCATCGCCCCGGGCTCCGGCCGAGAAGGCTTCCAGCTCGGCCAGCCAGGTCAGCATGGCCCGGCCGCCCTGGGCGGGCAGCTTGCGGCCGACGAGGTCCAGGGCCTGGACCCCGTTGGTCCCCTCGTAGATCAGGGCGATGCGCACGTCGCGCATGTACTGGCTGGCGGGGAAGTGCTCTGTGAAGCCGGAGCCGCCGTGCACCTGCAGGGCGTCGGAGCAGACCTTCAGCCCACGGTCGGTCAGGTAGGCCTTCACCACCGGCGTCATCAGGGCGGCGTAGTCGGAGGCCTTCTGGCGCACAGCTTCGTCGGGGTGGAGGTGGGACAGGTCCCCCTGCAAGGCGGCCCAGAAAAGGAAGGCCCTCCCGCCCTCGACCAGGGCCTTGCCCTCCATCAGCTGGCGGCGGACATCGGGGTGGACGATGATGGGGTCGGCGGGGCCGTCGGGGTTCTTCGGGCCGGTCAGGGCCCGGCCCTGGAGCCGGTCGCGGGCGAAGTCCGAGGCCGCCTGCAGGGCCGCCTCGGCCTGGGCGATCCCCTGGAGGCCGACGCCGATCCGGGCCTCGTTCATCATCACGAACATGAGGGCCAGGCCCCGGTTCTCCTCGCCGACGAGCCAGCCCACGGCCTCTTCGTGCCGCATGACGCAGGTAGCCGAGCCGTGGATGCCCATCTTCTCCTCGAGGCCGTCGCACCAGACGCCGTTGCGGGCGCCGGGCTTGCCGTCGGCGTCGGGGATGAACTTGGGCACGATGAAGAGGGAGATGCCGCGCACGCCCTCGGGCGCGCCCTCCACCCGGGCGAGGACCAGGTGGACGATATTGTCCGCCATGTCGTGCTCGCCGCCGGAGATCCAGATCTTGGTCCCGGAGATGCGATAGGTCCCGTCGCCCTGGGGCGTGGCGCGGGTGCGCAGGAGGCCCAGGTCCGTGCCGCAGTGCGGCTCGGTCAGGTTCATGGTCCCGCACCACTCTCCCGAGGCCAGCTTGGGCAGGTAGAGGGCCTTCTGGGCGTCTGAGCCCCCGTTCAGGATGGCCGAATAGGCGCCGTGGGTCAGGCCCGGGTACATGGAAAAGGCCATGTTCGCCGAGGAGCTCATCTCGGAGAAGGACAGGTTGATCACGTGCGGCAGGCCCTGGCCGCCAAAGGCGGTGTCGGCCCCGATGGCCGCCCAGCCGCCCTCGACCAACTGCCTGTAGGCGTCTGCGAAGCCCTTCGGGGTGCGGACCGAATGGTCCGGCGACCAGGTGCAGCCCTCCTTGTCGCCCACGGCGTTCAGGGGGGCCAGGACCCCGGAGGTGAACCGGCCGGCCTCGTCCAGGATCTGGGCGACGACGTCTGGCCCGGCCTCGGAGAAGCCCGGCAGATCGGCATGTTCGCCGATCCCCAGCAGGTCATTGAGGAGAAAGGCGTGCTCGCGGACCGGTGGGCGGTAGGGCATGGGGAACTCCGGGGAGACTGGGGCGTCGGGGACGGCTGTCAGCCGGCGCGGCGCATCTCGCCGGGCCGCGGACGCCGCGGGCGGATCGCCTCGACAGGCTGCTCCAGAAGGTCCGGACGGGTCTGCTTCAGCTGGGACTCCAGCCGCGCGCAGGCCTCCTGCAGGACGTCGACGGCCATGTCGATATCCCGGCGCTGGGATTCCAGGGCGCGGATACGTTCGCGGAACTTGGCCAGGGAGATGGCGTTCTGGGTGGCGCAGCCGTCGCCCAGTTCATAGAGGTCGAGGATCTCGCCGATCTCGGAGAGCGCCAGGCCGACGCGCTTGCCGCGGAGGATCAACTGGAGGCGGGCGCGGTCCTTGTAGGAATAGACCCGGTTCATGCCGTCGCGCTCAGGGAAGATCAGTCCCTTGTCCTCGTAGAAGCGCAGGGCGCGCGGCGTGCAGCCGAACTCCTGGCAGAGCTGGCGAATGGTGAAGGTGCGGGCGGGGCGACGCAGTTCCGTAGGCATGTCCGGTGGCTCCCTCTCAGACGGAATGGGTGACGCGCACGTAAGAAGACCTTACGCGAACGTCAAGGGGCCCCTCAGGCGTCCGGGCGCGCCCGGCGGGGGCCTCTGGCGCCCGCCGCAGGGAGCTGGATCTCGAAGACCGTCCCGGCGGGACCTGTAGCGGTGAGGCTCAGTTCCCCGCCATGCCCCAGGACAAGCTCGTGGGCTATGGCAAGGCCCAGGCCCGCCCCGTCCGGCCGGCCAGAGCCGGCGAAGGGCTGGAAGAGGCGATCCCGCGCCCGGTCGGAAAGCCCCGGCCCATTGTCGGCCAGGGTGATGATGTCGGTCTCGCCCTCGCGGCGCCAGCCGGCCCGCACCACGCCTGAGCGGGGCGGGGTGACCGCCTCGATGGCCTCGCGGGCGTTGCGCATCAGGTTGACCAGGATCCGGTGCAGCTGGTCGGGATCGGCCTGGACCTGCACCTCCGGCCCGACCTCGCAGACGAAGAGCACCCCCTCCGGCCGGTCTGACAGCCGGCCTTCCTCGGCCGCGTCGTCCAGGGCCTGGGCAAGGGCCAGGGAGACAGGAGACGGCGGCGCCTCCTGGGTCTTGCCATAGGCCAGGACGTCGCTGGCCAGGCGCACGGCCCGGTCTAGGGCCCGCTCGAGACGCGGCAGGGCCTGGGCCACCCGGGGGTCCGGCACCGAGGCCATGCGCTCCGAGGCCATCTGGGCGCTGGTCAGCATGTTGCGCAGGTCGTGGTTGATCTTGGCCACCGCCTCGCCGAGGGCGGCCAACCGGGCCCGGGAAGCGAGGGCGGTGCGAAGGTCCGCCTGCATCCGGTCGAGCTCGGCCTCCGCCCGGCCGACTTCGTCCCGGCGTCCCGAGGGCTCGAGGTGGGCGGCGGGATCGTCGGGGTCGGCCCGGAACCGCTCCATGGCCCGGGTGATCCTCTGCATGGGCCGGACGAGGAAGAAGTTCAGCGACAGGAAGACCAGGGCCCCCGCCAGACCGGCGACGAACAGGGTGGTGAAGACCAGCTGCCAGAGATAGGCCTTGAGCTCGCCCTTCAGGGGGGCGTGGGGCGCCACCACCTCGATGAACTCGGCCTCCTCGCGGAAGCGCGGTTCGGCGATCACCCGGACGGCCCGGTCGTCCCCGGCGCTGAGCGTCTGGAACGGAGCTATGAGCCAGGAGCTGACCGCCTGCTGGCGCAGGTCGACGAAGTAGGGCGCCTCGTCCCGGCGCGGCCCCTGCAGGACCAGGCGGCGAAGGCCCTTTGACTGGATGGCCACGGTCTCCACCCCGGCGCCGGCGAGGAGCTGGGCGGAAAGCTTCTCTGTGACGACCCGGTCGGGCGCCACCTCGGTGGCCAGGGAGGCCAGCTCGGCGGCCCGCACGCGGTCCAGCAGCCAGTTGCGTTCGAAGGCCGCAAGGGCCGGCGGCAGGATGAAGGCGCCGGCCAGGGCGACGAAGAGGGCGGTCAGCACCAGAAGGCGCGCAGACAGGCCGCCCGGCCAGAACAGTCTCCGGCCGGTTCGACCCCATCCGGCCTTTCCGGCGGCGGGTTCTGGCGCCTGGACTTCGGCCATGGCTCTCCAGTAGGCGAAAGCCGGCCTGCGGGCAACGCGCGGGGCCGGATCGGCGTCTCAGCTGGCCCCCTCCGACGCGCTTTCGCGCGCCACCTCCCCTTGGGGGAGGAATGATGAGGGAATTGCTCCCCCTAGGGGGAGCTCGCGGCGAAGCCGGGTGAGGGGGTCAATCCCCCTCGCCGCAGACCCCCTCCGGCCCGCTGCGCGGTCCACCTCCCCCTTGAGGGAGGAATTAGAGGAGAGCCAATTGCTCCCCCAAGGGGGAGCTCCCGGCGAAGGCGGGTGAGGGGGTCGACGGCGGTCCAGCTGACCCCTGCGGCCCGCCCCGTCGGTTCAGGGGCCCGCCCCCACCGCCTCGGCGAGGGTGCGGAACCCGTCGGCGCGCAGGCGGGCGGCGAGGTCATGGCCCAGGCGGACCGCCAGGCCCGGTCCGGCGTAGACCAGGGCCGAATAGAGCTGGATGGCCGAAGCTCCGGCGCGGATCCGGGCGTAGGCGTCGGCGCCCGAGGCGATCCCGCCAGCGCCGATCAGGGGCAGACGCCCGGCGGCGGCGTCGCTGAACCGGCCCAGCACCGACTGGGCGAGATCACGCAGGGGGACGCCCGACAGGCCCCCGGTCTCGCCAGCCAGGGGCGAGCGCAGGCCCGGGCGGCTGAGGGTGGTGTTGGCGACGATGATCCCCGACAGGCCAAAGGCCAGGACCGTCTCGACGATGGCCTCGATCTCGGCGTCGTCGAGGTCCGGCGCGACCTTCAGGAAAAGGGGAACGGCCTGGTCCTGCGGCAGGGCGTCGCGGGTCTCGGCGGCGCGGCCGAGCAGCTCCTCAAGGGCCGCGCGGGTCTGCAGGGCGCGCAGGCCGGGGGTGTTGGGCGAGGAGATGTTGAGCGTGAACCAGTCGGCCAGGCCCCAGAGCTGCTTCAGCCCCGTGACATAGTCGCCGATCCGGTCCTCGGAGTCCTTGTTGGCGCCGATGTTGGCGCCGACGGGGCCGGGGCGGCCCGGCCGGGCGAGGCGGGCGGCGAAGGCCTCCAGCCCGGCGTTGTTGAAGCCCATGCGGTTGATGACCGCCTTGTCCTCCGGGAGCCGGAACAGGCGCGGGCGCGGATTGCCCGACTGGGGCAGGGGGGTGACGGTGCCGCACTCCACGAAGCCGAAGCCCGCCGCCAGCATGGGGCCAAAGGCCTCGGCGTTCTTGTCGAAGCCGGCGGCCAGGCCCAAGGCGCTGGGAAGGGACAGGCCCGCGACGGTCGTCGCCAGGATCGGGTCGGGCGCCGGGGCGCGGGGGCCGAGCCCGAGCGCCAGGGCCCGGATGGTCAGGCGGTGGGCGTCCTCGGGATCAAGGGTGCGCAGGGCCGCTGCGGCCAGGTCGTGCAGGCCGCTCACGTCGCCAGCCTCAGGCGCGGGACCCCGTCCTCGCCAAGGGGGGCGGGCAGGACCCGGCGGACGCACGCGGCGGGAAGCTCGCCGTAGAGGTGGGGGAAGAGGTCGCCGCCCCGGGAGGGTTCCCAGCGCAGGGCCTCGCCCAGGTCGTCGCCCTCGATCTCCAGGACCACGAGGCCGACCTTGCCGGCGAAGTGCCGGGCGGCGGTCTCCGGCGCCTGGGCCGCCGTGGAGAAGTGGATGTAGCCGTCGGCCAGGTCGACGGCCGAGCCGGTGAAGCGCCCCGCCTGCATGGCGGCCTCCCACTCGGCCCGGGGCAGGATCTTGTAGATCAGGGTCATCCGAGGGGGTCGGGCTGGAAGAAGCCGTCGAAGGCCGGGCGGCCGTTGGCGTCGAAGGCAAAGGCCACCGCCGCCGAGGTGGGGAAGCCGCTGCGGATGCGGGACAGGGTATCCGACGGACCGGAGGCCTCGACCATGAGGGCCTCGGCCAGCTCCTGCAGTCCCGGATTGTGGCCGACCAGAAGCACCACGCCTGCGGCGCCCGCGCTGCGGACCTGGCGCTGCATCTCCGGGGCCTCGGCCAGGTAGAGACCTTCCTCGAAGCGGACCTCGCAGCCGGGAAGGAGCCCGCTCATGGCCGCCCAGGTCTCACGGGTGCGCACGGCGGCGGACACCAGGGCCAGGTCCGGGATCAGGCCGACGTCGGCCAGGGCCGAGGCCACGGCGGCGCTGGCCTCGCGGCCGCGCGCAGTGAGCCTGCGCCCGAAGTCGCCGCCCGTCTCCGAGCCCGCCTCGGCCTCCCCGTGCCGGAGGAGAATCAGCCTGTCCATGCCCGCTCCAAATGCCTTGCCGCATGTTCATAGCCGCACCGCCGCCGCGTGCGAAGCGGTTGACAGCGAAACGGACAGGCGTTCCAAGCGGGCCAATGAAGGCCCTCTCGTCCCCTCAAGACGGAATCGAGTCCGGCGGCGGCGTCTGGCGGTTTCCCGCCGACCAGCCCCTGAGGCTGGACTCGGGCGCGACACTGTCGCCCCTGGAGGTGGCCTACCGCACCTACGGGACGCTGAACGCCGACCGCTCGAACGCGGTCCTGGTGATGCACGCCCTGACCGGCGACCAGTACCTGGCCTCCACCCACCCGGTGACGGGCAAGCCCGGCTGGTGGACCCGGGTGGTGGGACGCGGCCTGCCCCTCGATCCCGACCGCTTCTTCATCATCTGCGCCAATGTCCTGGGCGGCTGCATGGGCACGACGGGCCCCGGCTCCACCGACCCGGCGACCGGCGCGCCCTGGGGCCTGGCCTTCCCGGTGATCACCATCGCCGACATGGTCCGCGCCCAGGCCATGCTGGTGGAGGCCCTGGGGATCGAGACCCTGTTCGCCGTGGTCGGCGCCTCCATGGGCGGCATGCAGGCCCTGCAGTGGGCGGCGGACTATCCTGACCGGATCTTCTCGGCGGTCTGCATCGCCGGCGCGGCCCGGCACTCGGCCCAGAACATCGCCTTCCACGAGGTGGGCCGGGCGGCGATCATGGCCGACCCCGACTGGCGCGGCGGCGCCTACGAGGCCGCGGGCGTGCGCCCCGAGAAGGGCCTGGCCGTGGCGCGCATGGCGGCCCACATCACCTACCTGTCCGAGGCGGCCCTGCAGCGGAAATTCGGCCGGGAGCTGCAGAGGGACGGCCTGTCCTGGGGTTTCGAGACCGACTTTCAGGTGGAGAGCTACCTGCGCCACCAGGGCGCCAGCTTCGTCGACCGGTTCGACGCCAACTCCTACCTCTACATCACCCGGGCCCTGGACTATTTCGACCTGGGCGCGGCCTACGAGGGACAACTGGCGCGGGCCTTCGCCCGGGCCCGGGACGTGAGGTTCTGCGTCCTGGCCTTCTCGTCGGACTGGCTCTACTCCACCGCCGAGAGCCGGGACGTGGTGCGGGCCCTGAACGCCGCCGGCTGTCGGGCCAGCTTCGTCGAGATCGAGACCGACAAGGGCCACGACGCCATCTTCCTGGACGAGCCGGCCCTGGACTCCGCCCTGCGCGGCTTCCTCGCCTCGGCGGCGGAAAAGCGGGGGCTGGCGTGACGGCGGCCCTGCGCGAGGACTTCCGCGAGATCCTGCGACTGACGCCCCCTGGCGCCCGGGTGCTGGACGTGGGCTGCGGCGAGGGGGACCTCCTGGACCTCCTGGCCCGCGAGCGCGGCGTCGACGGCCAGGGGCTGGAGATCTCCGCCGAGGGGGTCTCGGCCTGCCTGGCCCGGGGCCTGGCGGTGGTTCAGGGCGACGCCGACCGCGACCTCGACAGCTTCCCGACCGGGGCCTTCGACATGGCCATCCTGTCCAAGACCCTGCAGCAGATGCGCGACCCCCGGCACGTGGTCTCGGAGCTTCTGCGGATCGCCGACCGGGCGGTGGTGAGCTTCCCGAACTTCGGTCACTGGCGGGTGCGCTGGGCCCTCCTGGCGCGCGGGCGGATGCCCGAGACCCGCACCCTGCCCAACCCCTGGTGGTCGACGCCCAACATCCACCTGTGCACCCTGCACGACTTCCTGGCCCTCACCGACGACCTGGGGCTGGCCATAGAGTCCTGCGCCGCCCTGTCGGAAGGCCGCCCGGCCCGGCCCATTGACCCGCGCTCCGTGCTGGAGAACTGGCGGGCCGAGGCCGCCGTCTTCGTGCTGAGGCGGGGCTAGGGCGTCGCAGTGTGACCAGGTGGCGGCGCAATTTGATTACATGTCTTGTGTGATCATTCTGAAATCGACTTAGTCGGGTCGGAGGCACAATCCCCCGCTAGAGAACCTCGACCTGGTGCGACATGAAGCCCTTCTTCATCATCGTAGTTTCGTCTGTATTCCTGGCTGCGTTTCCGGCGAAAGCAGGCAGTGATTGGGGTAGAGGTTATCCAATCTATCGCATCACCGAAGAGGGGGGCGGACTTGGGATTTTCGTCGACAGCGTCGTTGTCGTCACGAGACCAGAGGATGACCGCTGGGTGGCGGAGCGCTGGCGCGAGGACAATGTCCTGACCAAGAAGAAGATTGCCCATGACTGGATCGATAGCCGCGCTTGCCCCCAGTTCGCTGCGGTTCTGGCCAGCCTCGCAACACTGCCAAAGAATGGCGTTCTGACCCCAGACCGCGCCGAGAGCAGGTCACTGGCATTCGACGTGACAACGGTCAGCGTAACGGGCCCAGCAAGCGTCGACGGCGAGACCCTGATCACGCTGTCGGATAGGCTAGGGCCAATTCATGATTGGTGGCGGCGCAGTGAGGAGGCGCTGCAGCCCTGCTGGCAGGCAGACCCACCCAAGGTTGGTGGGGTCCCACTCAGCCCGGGGCTAGGCCCGACGAATGCGCGAGGAGGTCCGGAGAGCGACTAGGGAAGGCTGTTGACACCCGCCATCCAGGAGCGTCCACAGCGTTCCAATTCCCCTATAGAGTGGAATCACAAAGCCAATCGCTCCCCCAAGGGGGAGCTCGCGGCGAAGCCGGGTGAGGGGGTCAAACCCCGTTTCAGCAGACCCCCTCCGGCCCGCTTCGCGGTCCACCTCCCCCTGATGGGGAGGAATGAGAGCGCCAATTGCTCCCCATCAGGGGGAGCTGTCAGCGAAGCTGACTGAGGGGGTCTACGGCGCCTCAGCTGACCCCCTCCGCCGCGCTGCGCGCGCCACCTCCCCCTGGGGGGAGGAATTGGAGTCTGCAGCGCTACTGAAGTCCTAGCCCGAGATCGCGGCGGCGTCGGCTTCGCCGGTGCGGATGCGCAGGGCTTTCTCGAGGTCCATGACGAAGATCTTGCCGTCGCCGATCTTGCCGGTGTTGGCGCTGCGGGTGACGGCCTCGATGACGGCGTCGGCGATGTCGGTGGGGACCGCGATCTCGAGCTTCACCTTGGGCAGGAGCTTAACCTCATACTCGGCGCCCCGGTAGACCTCGGTCTTGCCCCTCTGGCGGCCATAGCCACGCACCTCGGTGACGGTCAGGCCGGAGGCCCCGGCTTCGGTGACGGCCTCGAGCACGGCGTCCAGGCGGCTGGGCTTGATCACGGCGACGATCATCTTCATGGGCGGATCTCCGGGTGCCTGCGGGGAACACTAACGCTGAACCGGCCCGGCGGCCAAGCCCGACGGCGCTTCAGCGCCCGGCGAGGTCCAGGAGATACTGGCCGTAGGCGGTCTTCGACAGGGCCTCGCCGGCCCTGCGGACCTGGTCGGCGTCGATGAAGCCGTTGAGGAAGGCGATCTCCTCGAGGCAGGCGATCTGCAGGCCCTGGCGCTTCTGCAGGGTGCGGACCAGTTCGCCCGCCTCCAGCAGGCTGTCGTGGGTGCCGGTGTCCAGCCAGGTGAAGCCCCGGTCCATCTTCTGCACGAAGAGGTCGCCGCGCTCCATGTAGAGCCGGTTCAGGTCGGTGATCTCCAGCTCGCCCCGGGCCGAAGGGCGGACCTGACGGGCCATCCCGACCACGTCGTGGTCGTAGAAGTAGAGGCCGGTCACCGCCTGGCGCGAGCGCGGGCGGGCGGGCTTTTCCTCAAGGCTCAGGGCCCGGCCGGTCGCGTCGAGCTCGACCACGCCGTAGGCCTCCGGGCGCTCGACCTCGTAGGCGAAGATGGTGGCGCCGGTGGTCCGGGCGGCGGCGGCGTCGAGCAGGCCGGTCATGCCGGCGCCGAGGAAGATGTTGTCGCCCAGGATCAGGGCGGCCGGGTCCCCGGCCAGGAAATCCTCGCCGATCAGGAAGGCCTGGGCCAGGCCGTCGGGGCTGGGCTGGACGGCGTAGGCCATGCGCACGCCGAACTGCGAGCCGTCGCCGAACAGGCGCTGGTAGTTCCCCAGGTATTCCGGGGAGGAGATGATCAGTATGTCCTGGATCCGCGCCTGCATGAGGACGGACAGGGGGTAGTAGATCATCGGCTTGTCGTAGATCGGCAGGAGCTGCTTGTTCACCGCCAGGGTGGCCGGGTGCAGGCGCGTGCCGGCGCCGCCCGCCAGGATGATGCCCTTCATGCCGCGTCCCCTTCCCCTTCGGCCGACGCCAGGAGCCGGTCCGTCACTTCGTCCGCCGTTTCCGTCCAGGGCCGCGGCGCCCGTCCGAATGTGCGGGTGAAGGCCGTCGTGTCCAGTCGGGAGTTGGCCGGCCGCCGAACCGGGGTCGGCCAGTCCGCCGAGGCGATGGGGGTCAGGGCCGGCGACCTGCGTCCCGCCGCAGCCGCCCTCTCGAACACCCTTGAGGCCAGTCCGAACCAGGTGGTTTCGCCGGCGCCGGCGAAGTGGAAGACGCCCGACGGCGCCCCGTCTCCGGAAAGCCGGGCGCAGACCGCGCCCACCCCGGCCGCGATGTCCTGGGCGGAGGTTGGGCAGCCATGCTGGTCGGCGACCACCGACAGCGCGTCCCGGGCCTGGCCCAGGCGCAGCATGGTGCGCACGAAGTTCGCGCCCCAGGGGCTGAAGACCCAGGCGGTGCGCAGGATGACATGGCGCGGATTCAGGGCGGTGACGGCCAATTCGCCGGCGGCCTTGGAGGCGCCGTAGACACTGGTCGGTCCGACCGGGTCGTCCTCGCGGTAGGGCCGGTCAAGCCCGCCGTCGAAGACATAGTCCGTGGACAGGTGGACCAGGGGAATCCCCGCCTCGCCGCTGGCCCGGGCGAGGGCGGCGGGGCCCAGGGCGTTTGCGGCCCAGGCTTCGGCGGCATGGCTCTCGGCGGCGTCGACGGCGGTCCAGGCGCCCGCGTTGATGATGGCCGCCCAGGGCCGTGCACCCACCCACCGGCGCACGGAGGCGGGGTCGGCGAGATCAAGCTCGGCCCGGGGCGGGGCGACCACCTCGAAGCCTTCGGGCGGCGCCTCACGCAGGGCGCAGCCCACCTGGCCGGAGCCTCCGGTCAGGAGCAGGGCGGGAAGGCCGGAACCTGTCATGGCGCGCCGTCGGGCGGCCCGGCCTGGCGCGGCGGCCAGGCCGGAAGCCCGATCAGCCTTCGGCGCCGTCGTCGGAGGCGCTGGCGCTGGCGCGATCCGCAGCGGCCTGGGCGCGCTCGCCAGCGGTCATCTGGCGCTCGGCGATGCGGGCGGACTTGCCGCGGCGATCGCGCAGGTAATAGAGCTTGGCCCGGCGCACGACGCCGCGGCGCTTGACCTCGATGCTCTCGATATTGGGCGAATGGATCGGGAAGATCCGCTCGACGCCCTCGCCGAACGAAATCTTGCGGACCGTGAAGCTCTCGTTGATCCCGTGACCCTGGCGGGCGATGCAGACGCCCTCATAGGCCTGGACGCGCTCACGCTCCCCTTCCTTGATGCGCACGTTGACGCGGAGGGTGTCGCCGGGGCGGAAGGCCGGGATGGCGCGGGTCGCGGCCAGACGGTCGGCTTCTTCCTTTTCCAGTTCCTGGATCAGGTTCATGGGTCAGTCCTTTCGTACCGGGCTTTAATCGCCCTTTGCCTGTTGATTGGCGAGCCAGGCGGCCCAGAGGTCCGGACGCCGTTCCCGCGTAGCGCGTTCCCGCTCGGCCCGGCGCCAGTCCGCCACCAGTGCATGGTGGCCGCTGAGCAGGACCTGCGGAATCTCCAGACCCTCGAACGTCCGCGGTCGCGTGTACTGCGGATGCTCCAGGAGCCCGTCCTCGAAACTCTCTTCACTGAGGCTCTCCGCCTGGCCGAGGACGCCGGGCACGAGCCTTACGCAGGCCTCTATGGTCACAAGGGCCGCCGCCTCGCCGCCGGCGAGGACCGCGTCTCCGACCGAGACCTCTTCGAACCCCCGGGCGTCGAGCACCCGCTGGTCCACCCCCTCGAACCGACCCGCCAGGACGATCAGTCCCGGCCCATCGGCCCATTCCTTCACGCGCGCCTGGGTCAGGGGCCGGCCCCGAGCGCTCATGTAAAGAAGCGGCCGCTCCCGCCTTTCGACGCTGTCGAGCGCCGAGGCGATCACGTCCGCCCGCATTACCTGCCCCGGCCCGCCCCCTGCGGGGGTGTCGTCGAGGAAGCCGCGCTTATCCTTGGAAAACCCCCGGATGTCCAGCGTTTCCAGGGACCAGAGGCCGGCCTCCCGCCAGGCCGTCCCGATCAGGGAAACGCCCAGCGGGCCGGGAAAGGCCTCGGGGAACATGGTCAGGACGGTGACCTCGAAGGGCGCGGCGCGGGACATTCGGGGCTTGTGGACGAAGACCGGGGATTTTTCGAGTCCCCGCAGCGGCCCGCCTCGCCTTGCCCGACAGGCCTGCTGGCTCTATGCCCTGCCCTTTCGCATCTGCAGCATTGATCCCCAAGCCATGTCCCAGCCTGAAAACCTCGTCGACACCCTGGCGCTCGAACGCCTCGAGGTGAACCTGTTCCGCGGCGTCTCGCCGAACGAGGGGCCGGGGCGCATCTTCGGCGGACAGGTCATCGCCCAGTCCCTGCTGGCCGCCTACGGCACGGTCGAGGACCGGGTCTGCCATTCCCTGCACTGCTACTTCATCCGACCGGGCGACCCCTCCACGCCCATCATCTTCGAGGTGGACCGTTCCCGCGACGGGGGCAGCTTCACGACCCGGCGCGTCATCGCCGTGCAGAACGGCAAGCAGATCTTCAACCTCGCCGCCTCCTTCCAGGCGCCGGAGGAGGGCTTCGAGCACCAGGCCGCCATGCCCGCCGTGGCCGGACCCGACGACCTGCCCAGCGAGTCCGAGGCCCTGAAGGCGGCCCTGGAGAAGATGCCGGAGGAGGCGCGCAAGTGGGCGACCCGCCCCCGACCGATCGAGATGCGTCCGGTGGACGGCTCCAGCCTCTTCGACCGCGACCGTCCCGAGGCGCGGGATCCCAAGAGCGAGGTCTGGTTCCGCGCCCGGGCGCCGATCGGCGAGGATCCCGTCCTGCACCAGGTGCTCCTGTCCTACGCCTCGGACATGAACCTCTTGTCCACCGCCATGCGGCCGCACCGGGTCCACTGGCAGACCCGCAATTTCCAGTCCGCCAGCCTCGACCACGCCATGTGGTTCCACAAGCCGGTGAACTTCAACGACTGGCACCTCTACGCCCAGGACAGCCCCAGCGCCGCCGGCGGCCGGGGCTTCATCCGGGGCTCTATCTACTCTGCGGACGGCGTGCTGGTGGCGAGCGTGGCCCAGGAGGGCCTCCTTCGCCTGCGCAAGGACTGAAGCGCCTATTCGGTCTCGGCCGGAGGGACGGCGACAATCCGGCCTCCGGCGACGTCGACCTCGGGGACGGCCTCCCGGGTGAAGGGCAGCCAGAAGGAAGGGGCGCCCTCGGGCTTGATCTCCAGGAGGTCGCCCGCGCCGAAGTCCTGCACTCCGCGAACGGCCCCAAGGACCTGCCCGTCCGGCGTCTCGACGCGCATCCCGACCAGGTCGGCGAGGTAGAACTCGTCCTCCTCCTCAGCCGGCAGGGCGGAGCGGGGGACGTGAAGCTTGAGGCCCCTCAGGGCCTCGGCCTGCTCGCGGGTTTCGACACCTGAGGCCCGGGCGACCAGGCCGCCCTTGACGGGCCGGGCGCCGGACAGGGCCGGGGCCGGCGAGCCATCCGCTCGCTTCAGGTCGCGGAATCCGGCGAGTGTCATGGGGTCGGCGGTGAAGCTGGTCACGCGCACATCGCCCCGGACGCCGAAGGCGCCGGCGATGCGTCCCACCAGGATGAGCCGGTCCGACATCAAGCTGCCCAAGGAGGCGAAGGCCCGGCGCGAGGCGCCGGGCCGGAGGATCAGCCTTCCTTGGCGGCGTCTTCGGCCGGGGCCTCGGCGGCCGGAGCTTCCTCAGCCGGGGCCTCTTCAGCCGGAGCTTCGGCAGCCGGGGCCTCTTCAGCCGGGGCTTCCGCAGCCGGGGCTTCTTCCGCCGGAGCCTCAGGCTCGGGGGCGGGCGGCGCAGCCGCGGCGGCCTCGGCGGCGGCGGCGAGGTCAGCGGCCTTCTGGGCCTTCTCCTCGGCGCGTTCCTTGGCCTTGCGGCCCGGCTCGCCCTTCTGCGGGTTGGAGCCGGCCTTCCAGGCGACGAGGCCCTCGGCGGCCAGGAAGCGGGCGACACGGTCCGAGGGCTGGGCGCCCTTGGTCAGCCACTCGCGGATCCGCTCGACCTTCAGGGTCACGCGGGTCGGGTCGTCCTTCTTCAGGAGGGGGTTGTAGGCGCCCACCTTCTCGATGAAGCGGCCGTCTCGGGGCGAGTGGCTGTCGGCCACGACGATGGAATAGTAGGGGCGCTTCTTGGCGCCGCCGCGGGCGAGACGAATCCTGAGCATGGGGAGTCCTTGTCTTTCTAGGATTTCTTGAAGGGATTGAAGCCCGGCGGCAGTCCGCCGCCGAGGCCAGGAAGCTTCATGCCCCCGGGAAGACCTCCGGGGAGGCCTCCGGGGAGGCCGCCGCCAGGGAGCTTCTCGGCCAGCTTGGCCAGCTCTTCCAGCTGAGCGGCGTCAGCGGTTGGAACCTTGCCGCCGCCGAGGGCCTTGAGCCGGTCCATGCCGCCTCCGCCGCCGAGCATGCCGGCCATGCGGGCAAAGCCCTTGCCGCCGTCGCGGCTCATCATCTTGAAGGCGTCGGCCATCTGCCGGTGCTGCTTGAGCAGGCGGTTGATCTCGGCCACCTCCACCCCGGCGCCGGCGGCGATGCGCCGCTTGCGCGAGGCCTGGAGGATGTCCGGCTTGCGCCGCTCGGCCTTGGTCATGGACGAGATGATCGCCGCCTGGCGGTCCAGGGCCTTGTCCGAGATGTTGGCTTCGGCGATCTGCTTCTTGACCTTCTGGACCCCGGGCAGCAGGCCCATCAGGCCCTCCATGCCGCCCATCCGCTTCATCTGGGCCAGCTGGTCGGCCATCATGTCGAGGTCGAACTGGCCCTTGGCGAGGCGCCGGGCCATGGCCTCGGCCTTGGCCGTATCGAGGTCCTGGGCGGCCTTTTCCACCAGGGCGACGATGTCCCCCTGGCCCAGGATCCGTCCGGCCACCCGCGCGGCGTCGAAGACGTCCAGGCCGTCGATCTTCTCGGAGACGCCCAGGAACTTGATGGGCAGGCCAGTCACCGCCCGCATGGACAGGGCCGCGCCGCCGCGCCCGTCGCCGTCGGCCCGGGTCAGGACCAGGCCAGTCAGGGGCAGGCGCTCGTGGAAGGCCCGGGCCGTGCGCACGGCGTCCTGGCCGGTGAGGCTGTCGGCCACCAGCAGGGTCTCGTGTGGTTGGCCGATGGCGGCGATCTCGGCCGCCTCGGCCATCATGGCCTCGTCCAGGGTGGTGCGGCCGGCGGTGTCCAGGATGACCACGTCGAAGCCCTGCAGCCGGGCTGAAGACAGGGCCCTGCGGGCGATGTCGGGGGCCGACTGCCCGGCGACGATGGGCAGGCTGTCCACCCCGGCCTGGACCGCCAGGGTCGCCAGCTGCTCCATGGCGGCAGGGCGGCGGGTGTCGAGGGAGGCCAGCAGGACCTTCTTGCGCTCGCGCGACAGGCGCAGGGCCAGCTTGGCTGCGGTGGTCGTCTTGCCCGAACCCTGGAGGCCGGCCATCAGGATGACCGTGGGCGGGTTGAGGCTGAGGTTCAGGCCCTCGGCGCCTTCGCCGCCCAGCATCTCCACCAGGCCGTCGTAGGTGATCTTGACCACCTGGTCGGCGGGTCGGACCGAGCGGATGACCGCCTCGCCCGACGCCTGCTCGCGCGCCCTGGCGATGAAGTCGCGCACCACGGGCAGGGCGACATCGGCGTCCAGAAGGGCGGTGCGGACCTCCTTCAGCGCCTCGTCGATGTCCTTTTCGGACAGGACGCCGCGCCCGGAGAGCCGGTCGAAAACGGAAGAGAGACGGTCTGTCAGCGCGTCGAACATGTCGATCTTCGCAGGAGCGCTCCACGGGTCAAAACGGACCGGCCCAAACGCGATTGACCCCCGTGGACGATCACGTCGACGGGGGGCCTCTCCGCCCTCGTCCCGTCCGGAGGCGGGGGTCGTGGCGGTGGAGGGCGCAATCGCAGTGCGCCGGAGGAGGCGGCGAAATGCGCCCCGGGGCCCGGAAAGTCAAGCTTTTCGGGGTCCGGGGCGCACGCCGGGTCAGGTTGTCGGGAAGCCCTTGTCCCGCAGGTAGGCCTTCACGTCCGGGTCCCGGCCGCGGAAGTTGCGGTACTGTTGGGCCGGGTCGAGGGTGTTGCCGACGCTCATGACGCTGTCATGCAGCCGCTTGGCCACCGCCTTGTCGTAGGGGCCGCCCGCCTCGGTGAAGGCCTCGAAGGCGTCCAGGGCGATGACCTCGCTCCACAGGTAGCTGTAATAGCCGGCCGAGTAGCCGTCGCCGGCGAAGACGTGCTGGAACTGGGGGGTGCGGTGCCGCATCGGCAGCTCGCGGGGCATGCCCAGCCTGGCCAGCTCGTCCTTCTCGAAGGCGCGTGGGTCGATGTCGGCGCCGCCGGCCAGGTGCAGCTTCATGTCGATGAGGGCCGAGGACAGATACTCGGTGACGTCGAAGCCCTGGCGGAAGGTCGAGGCCTTCTCGATCCGGGCGGCCAGCGCGGCCGGCATGGGCTTGCCGGTCTTGTGGTGCAGGGCGAAGCGGTTGAGCACCTCCGGCGTCGGCAGCCAGTGCTCGTTCACCTGAGAGGGGAACTCCACATAGTCGCGCGAGACCGCCGTACCGGACAGGGTCGGGTAGGTCACCGCGGAGTTGAGGCCGTGCAGGGCGTGGCCAAACTCGTGGAACAGGGTCTCGGCGTCATCCCAGGAGATCAGGACCGGCTCGCCGGGGGCCCCCTTCACGAAGTTGGAGTTGTTGGAGACGATGGTGGTGACCCTGCCGCCGAAGTTCCTCTGGTCCCGGTAGGCGTTCATCCAGGCGCCGGAACGCTTGCCCGGACGGGCGTAGGGATCGAAGTACCAGAGGCCCACGTGCTGGCCCTCGCGGCCCTTGACCTCCCAGATGCGGATGTCGGGGTGGGCGACCGGCAGGCCCTTCACCTCCTCGAACCCGAAGCCGAAGAGCTGGCCGGCGGCCCAGAACATCCCCTCGCGCAGGTTGTCGAGCTGCAGGTAGCCCTTCACCTCGTTCATATCGAGGTCGTACTTCGCCGTCCGGACCTTCTCGGCATAGTAGCGGTAGTCCCAGGGCTCGATCTTCACGCCCAGCTTCTCGGTGTCGGCAAGGGCCTGCATCTCGGCCACTTCCTCGCGGACCCGGGCGGTGGCCGCCGGCCAGACCCGCATCATCAGCTCCATCGCCTTCTCGGGCGTACCCGCCATGGTGTCGGACAGGCGCCAGTGGGCGTGGGTGGCGTAGCCCAGCAGCTTCGCCCGCTCGGCCCGCAGCTTCAGGATCTGGCGGATCAGTCCGTTGTTGTCCTTGGCGTCGCCGTTGTCGCCCCGGCTGTAATAGGTGCGCCAGACCTTCTCGCGCAGGTCACGCCGCGCCGAATAGGTCAGGAAGGGGTCCATGGACGAGCGGGTGTTGAGGATGGCCCATTCGCCCTTGCGTCCCCGCGCTTCCGCCGCGCCGGCGGCGGCGGCGCGCACGTCGTCGGGCAGGCCGGTCAGCTCGGCCTCGGACTTCAGGTAGAGGACATAGTCGGTCTCGTCGGCCAGCAGGTTCTGGCTGAACCGGGTGTAGAGGCCCGCCAGCTCCTGGTTGATCGCCGCCACCCGGGTCTTCTGCGGCCCGGTCAGCCGGGCGCCGGCGCGGACGAAGCGGGTGTGGTGGACCCACATCAGCCGGTGCTGCTCGGGGGTCAGCCCGGCCTGGGCGCCCTTGGTGTAGACCGCGTCGATGCGACGGAAGAGGGCGGCGTTCTGGAGGATGGCGTCCTGGTGGGCCGCCAGCAGGGGCTCCACGGCTTCCTCGACCTTCTGGACATCCGACGAGGCCAGGGTGTTGGTCCAGATGAAGTAGTAGGTCAGGACCCGGGCCGTCATCTGGCCCGTCAGCTCCAGGGCCTCGATGGTGTTGGCGAAGGTCGGCGGCGCCCTGTTGCCCGCGATGGCGTCGATCTCCGCCCGCTCGGCCGCGAGGGCCTGTTCGATCGCGCCGCGGAAGTCCTGGACCCGCACCTTGTCGAAGGCCGGGACCCCGCCGTAGGGGCCGGTCCAGGGCTGGGTCAGCGGATTGGCCGCCGCCGCCAGTGCGTTCAGGGGCAGGGCCTGGGCGGCGGCGAGGGCGCCGGAGGCGGCGAGGAAGGTGCGGCGCTTCATGGGAACTCCGTCTGGCGAGGTGTCTGGCTGGCGAGCCGTTCCGCCTGAGATAGGCGCGTCCGGGCGCGGCGTCACCTGACAGGTCCGTCATGTGTCGAGGGGCTCTGGCGCGGCGCCCCCGGGCGGGCTAGTCGGAGGCATGGCGATCGGCGTCTTTGATTCCGGGATTGGCGGCCTCAGCGTGCACCGCAGGCTGGTGGAGCGGTTCCCCCGCGCCGACTTCGTCTACCTGGCCGACCAGGCCAACACCCCCTACGGGGGCCGTTCGGGCGAGGAGATCGTCGACCTGACCCGGGCCGGCTGCGAGCGCCTGTTCGCACAGGGCTGCGACCTGGTGATCCTGGCCTGCAACACCGCCTCGGCCATCGCCCTGCGCCGGCTGCAGCAGACCTGGCTGCCCGGGGTGCGGGCGGCGCGCGGGCGGCCGACCAATGTGCTGGGCATCATCGTCCCCACCATCGAGGCCGCCACCGGCCTGCCCTGGGAGCACGAGGCCGAGCGCCGGGGCGACAAGGTCGAGAAACTGGACGTCCTGGCGGTCTTCGCGACCCCGGCCACGGCCGCCTCCCGCGTGTACGAGATCGAGATCGACAAGCGCCGCCAGGACGTGGCGGTCTTTGTCGAGCCCTGCCCCGAGCTCGCTGGCCAGATCGAGTCCGGGGCGGCCCGGCCGTTGCTGGAGGCCAGTGTGGCGGCCCATGTCGAGGCCGTGACCCGGCGGATCGGGCGGGCGCCCGACCGGGCGATCCTGGGCTGCACCCACTACGAGATCATCTCCGACGTCTTCCGGGCGGCGCTGAAGCCCGGCACGCCCCTGGTCCACCAGCCGGACGCCACCGCTGCGGCCCTCGCCGCCTACCTGGAGCGGCGGCCGGAATACGCGGTCGGCGACGACGGGCGGCGGGTCTTCCTGACCACCGGCGCCCCCGGCCTCCAGCACGACCTGGCCGAGGCCTTCTGGGGCGCGCCCCTGAGGTTCGGTCCCGCCTGACCCGGCGCGATTGGCGCTACCCTTGGGCCGCCGGGCGCGGCAAGATGGGTCCCATGAAGCTGCTCCTGTCCCCCGCCTCGCCCTATGCCCGCAAGGTCTGGCTGGCCGCCGCCGAACTGGGCCTTGCCGACCGGATCGAGACGCTGAACGCCTCGGCCTCGCCGGTGGCTGACAACCCTGAGCTCTCGGCCCTGAATCCCCTGGGCAAGATCCCGGTCCTGGTGACCGACGATGGCCAGGCCCTCTACGACAGCCGGGTGATCGCCGACTATCTCGACAGCCTGACCCCGCGACGGCTCTGCCCGGCCGACGGCCCGGCGCGGTGGACCGTCCAGACCCTGCACGCCGCCGCCGACGGCCTCCTGGATGCGGCCCTCCTCGCCCGCTACGAGGAGGCGCTCCGACCCGAGCCCCTCCGCTGGGCCGACTGGCGCCAGGGGCAGGGCGAGAAGATCCGCCGGGTCCTTGACCTCCTCGAGGCCGCCGACCTCAAGGCCGGGGACGACGCCCGGATCTGCGACATCGCGGCGGCCTGCGCCCTCGGCTACCTGGACTTTCGTTTCGCCGCCGAGCCCTGGCGGGACAGCCGGCCGCGCCTGGCCGCCTTCTTCGAGGCCTTCACCCGGCGCCCGGCCTGGGCGCTGAGCGATCCGGCGCGCGCCGCGTGAGCGACCCCGCCTACCCGTCCGGGGCCCGCGAGACCTTCGCCGCCCGCTACCTGACCGCCGAGGGCAGGCTGGATCGCCGGGGATTCCTGGTCTCGGGCCTCATCCTCCTGGGCGTCGCCGTGCTCTACGATGCGGTGTCGGCCGGGCCCCTGCAGTGGATCACGGGCTGGCTGGCCTGGCCCCTCCTGGTCTGGATCGGGGCCTGCCTGCTGGCCCGCCGGCTGCACGACCGGGGCCGGAACGGCTGGATCGCGGCGGTCATCCTGGCGGCCCTGGTGGCGGTCTGGCCGCAGCCCTCGGGCTTCCTGGACTTCCCCTTCGTGCTGATCCTGGTCTGGGCGGGGGTGGAGCTGGGCGTCATGACCGGCGAGCCGGGGGTGAACCGCTATGGACCCCCGCCGCGCGGCTGAGCGGCGATTCAGCCGGGTGGATCGGCGGGTGCAAGGGCGCCAAACACCTCCCGGAAGGCCTGGCGCAGGGCCTCGTCGGCGTCGTCCATCGTGCAGGTCAGCCCCAGGTCGGCCAGGCTGGTCACCCCATGTTCGGTCTGGCCGCAGGGGACGATGCCGGAGAAGTGCGACAGGTCCGGCTCCACGTTCATCGAGATTCCGTGGAAGGAGACCCAGCGGCGGATCTTGACCCCGATGGCGGCGATCTTGTCCTCCCGCGCGGGAAGGCCGGGGCTTCGCCGCTCGACCCACACCCCTACCCGGCCCTCGCGGACGGCGCCCTCGACGGCCAGCCGGGACAGGGCGTCGATGATCCAGGCCTCGAGGGCGGCCACGAAGGCGCGGACGTCCTTCCGCCGGGCCGAGAGGTCCAACATGACGTAGGCCACCCTCTGGCCGGGCCCATGATAGGTGAACTGGCCGCCGCGGCCGGTCTTGAAGACGGGGAAGCGGTCCGGATCCAGAAGGTCGGCGGCCTTGGCCGACACGCCCGCCGTGTAGAGGGGCGGGTGCTCCAGGAGCCAGACCAGCTCGCCCGCCTCGCCCCGGGCGATGGCCTCGGCCCGGGCCTCCATGGCCGCCAGCGCCTCCGCATACCCGACCCGTCCCCGCGAGACGGCCCAGCCGCAGGGGGCGCCGTCCGCCCGCCCGAAGACGGGCGCGGCGGCGACAGGATTTAACGTCCGGTCAATCATGTTGGCGCCAGTCTGTGTCTGCTTGAGTCGCCGTGCAAGCCGGCTGCTGCGCCGGGGGTGCGGCCCTGTAACTTCGCCTTGCGTCTCTGAGGGGGTCCCGCCTTGGGCCAGATCAACGCCGTCAACGTCGACATCGCCGTGGTGCTGGGCCGTTCCAACCTGCCCATGGCCCAGCTGCTCCGGATGGGCCGCGGCGCGGTGATCCCGCTGGATGCAGGGGTCCATGACGAGGTGTGGATCCTGGCCAACAACCACCCGGTGGCCCGTGGGGAAATCCAGATCAACGACGACCGCATCGCCATCACCGTGACCCGGGCGGCGGACGTCTATGACTTCATGGCCGGCGGCAATTCCTGATCGGGCGGCTTCACAAAGCCTTCCGGCTTTGGTAGGCCCGCCGCTCACCACGAGCGGTCGTGGCGGAATTGGTAGACGCGCAGCGTTGAGGTCGCTGTGGGGCAACCCGTGGAAGTTCGAGTCTTCTCGACCGCACCAGTGAGCCAAAGGGTCCAGGGACAAGGTCCGATCAGTCACGCATAGAGCCAGGAGGGCAGGTCCGCATGAGCCGCGACGCCGAACACCCCCTGCGCGATGACGCGGCCCTGGTCCCGGCGCCTGCCGAGGACCTCGAGGACCTCGCCCTTGGCGATGACTACGCTCTAAATCCGGACTTCGTCGCCCTGGTGGTGGACGCCGCCGACCGTGGCGACGCCGAGCGCCTGCGCGAGCTTCTGGCCGCCCTGCATCCCGCCGACGTCGCCGACCTGATGGGCTTCCTCTCAGCCGCCGACCGGGAGGAGGTGATGGCCCACCTCGACCCCGAGGCCCTGGCCGAGATCCTGGCGGAGATCGAGCCCGAGATCCGCGAGGACCTGCTCGAGCGCATGCCCTCGGCCACCCTGGTCCGGGCCCTGGGCGAGATGGACTCCGACGACGCCGTCGACCTGGTCGAGGACCTCGAGGCCGACAAGCGGGCCCAGGTGCTGGCCGCCCTGCCGGACGTCGACCGCGCGGCCATCGAGACCTCCCTGGCCTACGAGGACGAGACGGCCGGCCGCCTCATGCAGCGAGAGGTGGCCTCCGCCCCCCAGTTCTGGACGGTCGGCCAGGCCCTGGACCACTTCCTCGCGTCGGGCGAGGAGATGCCCGAGCTGTTCTTCGACGTCTATGTCGTCGACCCCTCGCACCGCCCCCTGGGCGGGGTGCCCGTCAGCCGCCTGCTGCGCCACGACCGCGACACGCCCCTGGCGCGGATCATGGAGCCCCTCACCGAGATTCCGGTCGGCATGGACCAGGAAGAGGCGGCCTACATCTTCAACAAGTACCACCTGATCTCCGCCCCCGTGGTGGAGCCGGGCGGTCGCCTTGTGGGCCAGCTCACCGTCGACGACATCGTCGGGGTCATCCGCGAGGAGGGCGAGGAGGACATCCTGGCCCTGGCCGGCGTGTCAGACGTCGGCCGCGACGCCAGCCTTGCGGGCGCCGTCCGCTCGCGCCTGCCCTGGCTGGTCCTCAACCTGGGCACTGCGGCCCTGGCCTCCAGCGTGATCGGCGCCTTCCAGGGGGCCATCGCCCAGGTCATCACCCTTGCCATCCTCATGCCCATCGTCTCGTCCCTGGGAGGCAACGCCGGCACCCAGACCCTGGCCGTGGCGGTGCGGGCCCTGTCCAGCCGCGAGCTGAACGCCGCCAACTCCGCCCGGATCATCGGCCGCGAGGTCCTGACGGGGCTCCTGAACGGAACGGTCCTGGCCCTGCTGATGGCCGGCGCCGTCCTGGTCCTCTTCCAGGACACACGGCTCGCCCTGACCGTGGCGCTGGCCATCGTCGCCAACTTCCTGGTCGCCGCCCTGGCGGGCATCTCCGCCCCCATCATCCTGGATCGCCTGGGCCGCGACCCGGCGGTCTCCTCCTCGGTGCTGGTGACCTTCGCCACCGACTTCATGGGCTTTCTGGCCCTCCTGGGGATCGCCAGCCTGATCCTGCTGTAGGTTTCGCCCGCCTCGCCCCTCCGGCGGGTGCGTGGTATGGCCTCCGGCCATGAGCCAGCCGAACTTCGACTTCGCCCTCGGCGAGACCGCCGACGCCCTGAGGGCCTCGGTCGCCCGCTTCGCCGCCGAGCGCATCGCCCCGCGCGCCGCCGCCATTGACCGGGACAACGCCTTTCCCCGCGACCTCTGGCCGCAGATGGGCGCCCTGGGCCTCCTGGGGATCACGGTCGAGGCCGAGGACGGCGGGGCGGGCCTGGGCTATCTCGAGCACGTGGTGGCCATGGAGGAAATCTCCCGGGCCTCGGCCTCGGTAGGCCTGTCCTACGGCGCCCACTCCAACCTCTGCGTGAACCAGATCCGCCGCTGGGGAACCCCGGCCCAGAAGGCCCGCCATCTGCCCCGCCTGATCTCGGGCGAGCATGTCGGCGCCCTGGCCATGAGCGAGGCCGGTTCTGGCTCCGATGTCGTCTCCATGCGCCTGCGGGCCGAGAAACGCGGCGACCGCTACGTCCTCAACGGGACCAAGTTCTGGATCACCAACGGCCCCCACGCAGACGTCCTGGTGGTCTATGCCCGCACCGAGCCGGACGCCGGCCCCCGGGGCATCACCGCCTTCCTGGTGGAGCGCGGCATGGCCGGCTTCTCCACAAGCCCCAAGCTGGACAAGATGGGCATGCGCGGCTCCGACACGGCTGAACTGGTCTTCCAGGACTGCGAGGTGCCGGAAGAGAATGTCATGGGCCCCGTCAACGGCGGCGTCGGCGTCCTGATGAGCGGCCTGGACTACGAGCGGGCCGTTCTGGCGGCGGGACCCCTCGGCATCATGCAGGCCTGCCTGGACCTGGTCCTGCCCTATGTGCGGGAGCGGAAACAGTTCGGCCAGGCCATCGGCGCCTTCCAGCTCATGCAGGCCAAGGTGGCGGACATGTACGTGGCCCTGAACTCGGCCCGGGCCTATGTCTACGCCGTGGCGCGGGCCTGCGACGCGGGCCTGGCCACCCGCCACGACGCCGCCGGCGCCATCCTCCTGGCCTCGGAGAACGCCGTGAAGGTGGCGCTGGAGGCCATCCAGGCCCTGGGCGGCGCCGGCTACACCCGCGACTTCCCCGCCGAGCGCCTGATGCGCGACGCAAAGCTCTATGACATCGGCGCCGGCACCAACGAGATCCGCCGCTACCTGATCGGCCGCGAGCTGATCGGCGCCTAAGTCCCGCCGGAACGGATGAGGGGCCGCCCCGTCGCCGGAACGGCCCCTCCATTGTCGGACCGCCCTGCGGTCCCGCAACCCGTCGCCTAGGCGCGCGCCTCTCCGACGGAGGTCCAGGTCACGGTTTCCGCATGCGGATGAAGACAATGAGACACTGGATCACCTCCTTTCAATGGTTGGCCAAGGTGGCCAGCCTGCGCCTGCTTCGCCCGTCCTGACAAGTCGGGCCGCGTCACGTCAGGGGAATGCGGGGCGCGCCGGCGGGCGGTGGCGCAGGTCCTCCAGGGGGCCGGCGATCCGGTCCAGCGAGGCGAGGGCGGCCGTGTAGCCGGCGGCGACGGCGGGGTCGTAGGCGCTCCAGTCGCGGATCTCCACCCCGGCCAGCTCGGGCAGGATCAGGACGTCGGCCCCCTCCCGTGCGGCGGCCAGGTCGCGGCCCGAGGAGACGGTGGCGGCGCGGATCAGCAGGGAGACGATGGGCGGGCCCTTGCGCCACTGGCCCGACAGGACCCAGCGCAGGAGGGATCGCGGTCGGACGATGTCGGCGGCGGTGATGGACAGGCCCCGGCTGACGTCGACCCCGATGATGGGGCCGGACAGGCCGCCGCGCATGACGTCCACGGGCAGGTTCTTGAGGACGGCGCCGTCCACCAGCACGTTCTGGCCCTGGAGGGCGGGCGGCAGGAGGCCGGGGAGGGAGATGGAGGCCCGCAGGGCGGCGCGGACGCTTCCCCGCCGATGCACCTGGTGGGCGCCCGTGGTGAGGTTGGAGGAGACGCAGAAGAAGGGGCGCCAGAGGTCGGAGAACTGGACGTCGCCAAAGTGCTCCTCGAGCCGCCGGGCGACCTTCTCGCCCCGGGTCATGGCCAGCATGGGGAAGGCGATGTCATCGAGGGGGCTGGAGGCGACGAAGGCCCGCCGTATGCGCTGGTCCATCTCGTCCAGGTCCCAACCCAGGGCGAGGCCTGCAGCGATCACCGCCCCCATGGAGGCGCCCCCCACATGGTCGATGGGCACGCCGCGCTCGGACAGGGCGCGGATGACGCCGATATGGGCGTAGGCCCGGGCGCCGCCGCCGGAGAGGACCAGGCCCACGGCCCGCCCGGTCAGCCTGCGGACCAGGCGCGCCAGGTCGCCGGGATCGCCCTGCCGAAGGTGTGTCAGGCCCACCGCCCCGGTCGCCGTCATCCAGGCCTCGCCACCGCGCGGGCGGCGGATGCCCGCCGGCTGCACCAGCACAAGCTCTGCCCCCACGGCCAGGGCGGGCGGGGTGTGGGCCGCGGCGCCGGGCGGCGGCGGGAAGTCCCCCCGGCCCACCCGGAAGAGCCGGTCCACCTGGCGGGCGATCTTGCCGGCCCAGGCCGCCTCCCCGTGGCCGGCGACATAGAGGGCGTAGTCGACGGAGTGCTCAAGATTGGAGAACCAGGAGGTCTCGGCCTCCTGCGCCTCGGAGCCCGCGACGGCGGCCGTGAAGCCGGCGGCCCGGATGCCCTCGGCCAGGGACTCGACCAGGTCCCTCACGCCCTCGATGGGGCCCTGGGCGACGAAGCCGAAGACCGTGGGCTCCACCAGGGCGGCCGTGCGGCCGGCGTCCCGGGCCCGGCCCACCATCAGGCGGGCGAGGTCGGTCATGATGTCCGGGTCCGTCTCGCATGCGGCGAAGAAGACCTCGCGGTCCAGGGACAGGATCTCGGAGTCCCGCAGGGCGGTCAGGCGACCGGAATGAACGGCGCCCGTGATCAGGCTCATCTCTCCCGCGGGCTCGCCGGGGCGGACGACGCCCAGGAAGCGGGGCTCATCGCCCCCGTCGACCCGGAAGGCGCCCAGCCGCCCGGCCCTCAGCAGGTGAAGCTCATCGGCCGGCTCGCCGGGCCGGAACAGGTCCAGCCCTCCCGGCAGGCACCACCAGCGCGCCGACCCGGACTGGCGGGCGGTCTCGAAAAGCCGGGCGAGGGCGGTTTCGGTCGGGATTTGCACGCCCCATGATAACCCTGCTTGCAGGGCGGATGGAAACCCGCTCGGGGGCTGGGGTCCGCACGGACTAGCCGCCGGCCCGGCCCCCGGCTATGCCTTGTCCATGCCCGTCCTGAAGAGCGCCCTCGATCCGGCTTCGGCGGCCTTCCGCGCCAATGCGGAGGTCAACCGCGCCCTCGCCGCCCAGCTGGCCGGGCGCACGGCCCAGGCCGTCCTCGGCGGGCCCGAGGACAGCCGCCGCCGGCACGAGGCCCGGGGCAAGCTCCTGCCCCGGGACCGGGTGGAGGGCCTGCTGGACCCGGGCGCGCCCTTCCTCGAGATCGGCGCCCTTGCGGCCTTTGGCCTCTACGACGACGAGGCCCCGGCCTCGGGCCTGATCGCCGGCATCGGCCGGGTCAGCGGCCGGGAGGTGATGATCCTGGCCAACGACGCCACGGTGAAGGGCGGCGCCTACTTCCCCCTCACCGTGAAGAAGCACCTGCGGGCCCAGGAGATCGCCGAGCAGAACGCCCTGCCCTGCGTCTACCTGGTGGACTCCGGCGGGGCCAACCTGCCCCACCAGGCGGAGGTCTTCCCCGACCGCGACCACTTCGGCCGCATCTTCTTCAACCAGGCCCGGATGAGCGCCCGGGGGATCGCCCAGATCGCCTGCGTCATGGGCTCGTGCACGGCGGGGGGCGCCTATGTCCCGGCCATGTCCGATGAGACCGTGATCGTGCGGGGGACCGGGGCGGAGAGCCAGGGCACCATCTTCCTGGGCGGCCCGCCCCTGGTGAAGGCCGCCACGGGCGAGGTCATCTCGGCCACCGACCTCGGCGGGGCCGACGTCCACGGACGCCGCTCGGGCGTGGTGGACCACGTGGCCGAGGACGACCGGCACGCCCTGGCCATCGTCCGGCGGATCGTCGCCGGCCTCAACACACGCCGCCCGGAGGGACCGGTCCTGGCCGAGCCCCGCCCGCCCCTGTTCGATCCCGCCGAGCTCTACGGGGTCATCCCCCAGGACGTCCGGGCGCCCTACGACGTGCGCGAGGTCATCGCCCGGATCGTCGACGGCTCGGCCTTCGATGAGTTCAAGGCCCTCTACGGCCAGACCCTGGTCTGCGGCTTCGCCCGGATCTGGGGCTATCCGGTGGCCATCCTGGCCAACAACGGCATCCTGTTCTCGGAGAGCGCCCTCAAGGGGGCCCACTTCATCGAGCTGGCCTGCCAGAGGGGCATCCCCCTCCTTTTCCTGCAGAACATCTCCGGCTTCATGGTCGGCGGACGCTACGAGGCCGGCGGCATAGCCCGGGACGGCGCCAAGCTGGTCACCGCCGTGGCCTGCGCCGAGGTGCCCAAGCTGACCGTGCTGATCGGCGGCTCCTTCGGGGCCGGCAACTACGGCATGTGCGGCCGGGCCTATTCGCCGCGCTTCCTCTGGAGCTGGCCCAACGCCCGCATCTCGGTGATGGGCGGCGAGCAGGCCGCCAGCGTCCTGGCGACCATCCGCCGCGACGGGATCGAGGCTCGGGGCGGCCAGTGGCCCGCCGAGGAGGAAGAGGCCTTCAAGGCGCCCGTGCGCGAGCGCTACGAGGCCGAGGGCGATCCCTACTTCGCCACCGCCCGCCTGTGGGACGACGGGATCATCGACCCCGCCCAGACCCGCGATGTCCTGGGCCTGTCCCTGTCCGCCGCCCTGAACGCCCCGATCGCGCCAACGCGCTTCGGCGTCTTCCGAATGTGAACGATCCCCGAAACCGGAGCCCTGACATGTCCAACCCGATCGCCGATCCCCTGGTCGAGGGCGTCGACAGCGACGCCGCCTCGGACCTGGTGCGCCTGGACACCACCCAGGAAGGGGTGGCGGTGGTCACCCTCAACCGGCCGGACGCGCGCAACAGCTTCAACGCCGAACTGATCGGCGCCCTGCACGAGACCTTCGAGACCCTCCAGGCCGCCGAGGGCGTGCGGGTGGTGTTCCTGCGCGGCGCCGGCAAGGTCTTCTCCGCCGGGGCCGACCTGAACTGGATGCGCGACGCCGCGCACTGGACCGAAGCAGAGAACCGCGACGACGCCATGGGCCTGGCGCGCATGCTCAAGGCCCTCTGGGATATCCCGGCCCTGACCGTGGCCCTGGTGCAGGGCGGCGCCTGGGGCGGGGGCTGCGGCCTCGCCGCCGCCTGCGACATCGCCGTGGCCGAGCGGGGCGCGAAGTTCGGCTTCTCCGAGGCCCGGCTGGGCCTGATCGCCGCCACCATCAGCCCCTACATCGTGGCCGCCATTGGCCCGAGGGCCTCCCGCGGCCTGTTCGCCTCGGCCCGCACCTTCGACGCCGACGAGGCCCTGCGCATCGGGCTGGTGAGCGAACTGGTCGATGACGCCGCCGCCCTGGCGACCGCCGCCGACCGCATCGCCGGCGAGGCCATGGCCTGCGCCCCCGGCGCCATCGCGGCCTCCAAGGCCCTGGTCGACGCCGTCGCCCATCGCGAGATCGGCCCCGCCGTCATGGAGGACACCGCCCGCCGGATCGCCCAGGCCCGGGTCAGCGCCGAGGGCCGCGAGGGCGTCGCCGCCTTCCTTGCCCGCAGGTCGCCCTCCTGGGCAGGACAGGGCTGAACCTCTCCGTGTTCCGCTCCGTCCTTGTCGCCAACCGGGGCGAGATCGCCCGCCGGATCTTCCGAACCGCCCGCCGCCTGGGGGTGGAGACGATCGCGGTCGCCTCGGACGCCGACCTCGACGCCGCCCACGTGCGCGAGGCCGACCGGGCGGTGCGCATCGGCCCGGCGCCGGCGGCGGAGAGCTACCTGTCCATTCCCGACCTGGTGGCCGCGGCCCTGGAAAGCGGCGCAGAGGCGGTGCACCCGGGCTATGGCTTCCTGTCCGAGAACGCCGCCTTCGCCGAGGCGGTGCAGGCGGCGGGCCTCATCTGGATCGGGCCCTCGCCCGAGGCCATCCGCGCCATGGGCCTGAAGGATTCCGCCCGCGAGCGGATGATCGCCGCAGGCGTGCCGGTCACGCCGGGCTGGCAGGGCGATGACGGGCAGGAGGGCACACTGCTCGCCGCCGCCCGCGACCTGGGATGGCCGGTCCTGATCAAGGCGGCGGCCGGAGGCGGCGGGCGCGGCATCCGGCGGGTGGACGCCGCCGCTGACTTCGCAGCCGCCCTGGCGGCCTGCCGGCGGGAGGCCCTGGCCGCCTTTGGCGACGACCGGGTCCTGCTGGAGCAGTGCATCGAGGCGCCCCGGCATATCGAGGTCCAGGTCTTCGGCGACGCCCATGGCGGCCTTGTCCACCTGTTCGAGCGCGACTGCACCCTGCAGCGCCGCCGCCAGAAGGTGATCGAGGAGGCCCCCGCTCCCGGCATGACGCCCGAGGTCCGCGATGCGGTCTGCGCCGCCGCCCTCGCCGCCGCCCGGGCCGTGGACTATGTCGGGGCCGGCACGGTGGAGTTCATCGCCGACGCCCGCGAGGGCCTGCGGGCCGACCGCATCTGGTTCATGGAGATGAACACCCGGCTGCAGGTCGAGCATCCCGTCACCGAGGCCGTCACCGGGGTGGACCTGGTGGAGTGGCAGTTCCACGTCGCCGCCGGCGAGCCCCTGCCCCTGGCCCAGGACCAGATCACCCTGAAGGGCTGGGCGGTCGAGGCCCGGCTCTGCGCCGAGGTCCCCGAGCGGGGCTTCATCCCCTCCGTCGGCCCCCTGGAGCACCTGCGCCTGCCCGAGGGGGTGAGGGTGGATTCCGGCGTCGAGGCCGGCGACGAGGTGGGCCCGCACTATGATTCCCTGATCGCCAAGCTCATCGCCTGGGCGCCGACCCGGGAGGGCGCCACCGAGCACCTCGCCGAGGCCTGCGCCGGTGTCGAGACCTGGCCCCTGAAGACCAACGCCGCCTTCCTGGCCCGGTGCCTGGACGATCCCGACTTCCTGGCCGGGCGGATGGACACCGGCTTCATCGACGCCCGCCTCGACCGGCTGGCGGCCCCGGCCCGGCCGTCGGCCGGTCTCCTGCGCAATGCCGCCGCGGCCCTGGCCGCCCTGTCCGCCGGGGAGGCCAGCGCCCCCTCCCGCGCCCTTTCCGGCTTTCGCCTGAACGCCCCGCCGCGGGACCAGGTGCGGGTCTGGTGCGACGGCGTCGAAGTCGTGGCCGACCTGCAGGAGGGCGAGGATGAAGAGGCCGACCTGCTGGACCTGGGCGAGGCCCTGGTCCTGTTCGAGGGCGGCTCGGCCTTCTGCGTCTCGGCTGGTCCCCCCGCCCCTGAAGGCGGCGCGGCGACGACGGGCGACGGCGCGGTCAGCGCGCCCCTGCCGGGCCGGATCGTCGCGGTGGCCGTCGCCGAGGGCGACCGGGTGCGCCGGGGCGACGTCCTCCTGGTGGTCGAGGCCATGAAGATGGAGCACAGCCTGACGGCGCCCTTCGACGGGGTGGTCGACGGCCTGTCGGCGGCGGTCGGCGACCAGGTCCGTGAGGGCGAGCCCCTGGCGCGGGTGCGGAGCGAGGCGCCGTGACCCTGCACATGATCCGCCTCTGTGTCGGCTGCGACACCATCGAGGACCTCGTCGCCTGGCACGGGAACAGCCCGGACCCCTGGCCCCTGCACACCCGCATGGCGCCCAAGCGGGTGGAGGAGTTGCTCGACGGCGGGTCCCTCTACCGGATCTTCCGCGGCCTGGTCCTGTGCCGCCAGGTGATCCTGTCCATCTCGCGGGTCGAGGCGGGGTCGGAAAGCCATTGCCGGATCGACCTGGAGCCCCGGATCATCCGGGTCGCCCCGACGCCGCGGCGGGCCTTCCAGGGCTGGCGCTACCTGGATCCGGCCGACGCCCCGCCCGACCTGGCCGAGACCGGCGGCGGGGACCTGCCGGACGACCTGGCCCGTCGCCTGCGCGAGGCAGGGGCCTGGTAGGCCGGTTCAGACCGCCATGTTGTCGATGAGCCGGGCCCGTCCCAGGCGGGCGGCGGCGAGGATGCGTCCCGGCCGGCCGCCGGGCATGGGGCCGGGTCCCAGCCGAGACAGGTCGCCCGCGTCGCGCACCTCGACATAGTCCACGGGCCCGAAGCCCGCCGCCTGAATTCGGGCGACCGCTTCGGCCTCGACGCGTTCCACCGGTGCGCCCGAACGCAGGGCCAGGACCGCCTCGGCCAGGGCGGCGGCCAGCTCCGGCGCCCGCTGGCGCTCCTCCGCGGTCAGGTAGGCGTTGCGGGAGGACAGGGCCAGGCCGTCCGCCGCCCGGGCGGTGGGCGCGCCCAGGATCTCCACCCCGAGGTCGAGGTCGGCGGCCATGCGGCGGATGACCTGGAGCTGCTGATAGTCCTTCTCGCCAAAGACCGCGACGTCGGCGCGCGTCTGGTTCAGGAGCTTGGCCACCACGGTGGCGACCCCGGCGAAATGACCGGGCCGGGCCTGTCCGTCGAGGGGCTCGGACACCCCCGACACCGTCACCACAGTGGCGGCGCCGGGCGGATACATCTCTGCGGCGGCGGGGGCGAAGAGGAGATGGCAGCCCGCTCCGGCCAGCTTCCCGGCGTCGCCGGCCTCGTCACGGGGATAGGCGGCCAGGTCCTCGTTCGGACCGAACTGGGTCGGGTTCACGAAGATGGAGGCCGCCACGCGGTCGGTCCGGGACAGGGCGAGGCGGATCAGGGACAGGTGCCCCTCGTGCAGGGCGCCCATGGTTGGGACAAAGCCCACCGACAGTCCCTCGCGCCGCCAGCCGGCGACGGCGGAGCGGAGGTCGGCGACGGTGCGGACGACGGGAAGGGTGGTCATGGCGGGGGGCTTATGGCCCGGGGGCGGGTCCGGCGTCCATCCATCCACAGGCGATCCGCCCCTGTGCGTTGACGCCCCGGGGACCGGACGCCAAGGCTGGAGGCCAGCGGGAATCGGTCCGGTCCCTCCGGATGCGCCCGCCGGCGGAGTCTTCCGATGGCCGACATCATCGTCGTGGGCAACGAGAAGGGCGGGGCGGGCAAGTCCACCCTCGCCATCCACCTCATGACCGCGCTCCTGCATGGCGGCGCCCGGGTCGGAGCCCTGGACCTGGACGTGCGCCAGCAGTCCCTGGCCCATTTCATCGACAACCGCGCCGCCTGGCTGGCCGCCAATGGGGCGGAGGCCCCGATGCCCGAGAACGTCCGGCTGGACGCCGCCCTCGCCCGGGCGCCCGAGGCGGAGGCCCAGGCCCGGCTGGACGCGGCCCTCGAGGC
Organism: Phenylobacterium parvum; assembly: GCF_003150835.1. Classification (NCBI taxonomy): domain Bacteria; kingdom Pseudomonadati; phylum Pseudomonadota; class Alphaproteobacteria; order Caulobacterales; family Caulobacteraceae; genus Phenylobacterium; species Phenylobacterium parvum. The sequence goes on from NZ_CP029479.1 coordinate 77,827, forward strand.
CCTGTCCGGCTGCGACCTCATCGTGATCGACACTCCCGGCGCCGACACCGCCCTGAGCCGCGCCGCCCACGCCCGGGCGGACCAGATCGTCACCCCGATGAACGACAGCTTCGTGGACTTCGACACCCTGGGCGTGGTCGATCCCGTGACCCTGGAGCTCAAGCGGCCGAGCCTCTATTCCGAGACGGTGTGGAACAGCCGCAAGGACCGGGCCCAGGCGTCCGGGCGGTCCATCGACTGGGTGGTGCTGCGCAACCGCCTGGCTCCGGCTGACGCCCGCAACCGCCGCCGGGTGGACGAGCGGGTCCAGGCCCTGTCCCGCCGGGCCGGCTTCCGGGTCGGCCCCGGCCTTCGCGACCGGGTGATCTATCGGGAGCTCTTTCCCTTCGGCCTGACCATCGCCGACCTGTCGCCTTCGATCCGCCCCGTCTCCATGAGCCTCCAGCACGTTGCGGCCCGACAGGAACTGCGCGACCTGATGGGCTTCCTCGGCCTGTCCCCTGACGGGGCCCAGCTGGCCGCCCAGTAATGACCTGGCTTTTGATCGCCGCAGTCGCCCTGGGCCTCCTGGCCTGGGCCGGGCGGACCGGCGCCCGGACCGGGCGACGGGAGTGGCGGCTCATCGCCGGAGGGCTGGCCCTCGCCGCCCTCGTCGCCGGCGTCCTCAGCCTCCTGAGGGGGGGCTGGCCCCTGGGTCTCGCCCTTGTCGCCGGAGGGCTGGCCCTCGCCGGCGCTGCGAGGTCTCCGACGCCAAAGGCGGGGACCCGGCCCGATCCTCCGCAGTCCCAGCCCGAGGGCATGAGCCTGTCCGAGGCCCGGTCGGTCCTCGGCCTCGGCGCGGACGCCAGCCGGGAGGATGTCCTCGAGGCCCACGCCCGCCTGATCCGCCGCACCCACCCCGACGCCGGCGGCACGGACGGCCTCGCCGCCCACCTCAACGCCGCGAGGGACAGGCTGCTTGGGGGATAACCGGGGCGGCTGTTGGGGTCTCCGGAGGACATTCATGGGACAGGCCCGACTTTTCCGGTGTAGGGTCGTGCCTGTCGGGCTTGGACCCGGCCATCCGAAACCCGTGTGAGTCCAACGTGAAGCCTCCGGCAGACCCTCAACAGGAGCCCGTCTCCGCCCGGATCCGCGCCCGGATCCAGAAGGCGAAGAAGCGGTTCTTCGCCAATGACAACATCTCCGCCTACATCCGCGAGGGGGAGCTGGACGACCTCCTGTCAGAGGTGGAGGGCAAGTTCCGCGAGGTCCTCAAGAGCCTGGTGATCGACACCGAGGCGGACCACAACACCCAGGACACCGCCAAGCGCGTGGCCAAGATGTACGTGACCGAGGTCTTCCGCGGCCGCTATACCGACGCGCCGCCGGTCACGGAATTCCCCAACGCCTCGTCCCTGAACGAGCTGATGATCGTCGGCCCGATCACGGTGCGCAGCGCCTGCAGCCACCACTTCTGCCCGATCATGGGGCGCCTCTGGATCGGCCTGATGCCGAACGAACACTCCAACCTGATCGGCCTGTCCAAGTACTCGCGCCTGGCCGAGTGGGTCATGTCCCGGCCGCAGATCCAGGAAGAGGCCATCACCCAGTTGGCGGACCTCCTGATGGAAAAGGTCCGCCCGGACGGCCTGGCCGTCGTCATGGAGGCCGACCATTTCTGCATGCACTGGCGGGGCGTGAAGGACAGCGAGACCATGATGATCAACTCGGTCATGCGTGGCTCCTTCCTGAAGGATCACACCCTGCGGGCCGAATTCCTCTCCCTCATCAAGAACAGGACCTGATTCCCATGCTCGTGCGCTGCCTCTACGCCAGCCGCCCCGTCCAGCCCATGAACGGCGCGCTGCTCGACGGCATCCTCGAACAATGCCGCCGCAATAATCCCCGGCAGGGGATCACCGGCCTCCTATGCGTCGCCGATGACCTGTTCGTCCAACTGCTCGAGGGCGGCCGCGACGAGGTCTGCGAGATCTTCAACGCCATCGTCCGGGACGACCGGCACAAGCAGGTCCGCCTGCTCTCCTACGAGGAGATCACGGAGCGGCGCTTCGGCAACTGGACCATGGGCCACGTGGCCATTCCCCGGGTGAACCCCTCCCTGCTGCTCAAGTACTTCAAGCGCGTGGAGCTGGACCCCTTCGACGGGTCGGGGCAGGCCACCCTGTCCCTGCTGGGAGAACTGGTCGCCACGGCGGCCATCGTCACCCGCGGCGAGTAGGGATCAGGCCGAGGGCGGAAGCACCATGCAGGGCTGGCCGCGGGCCTTCAGGGCCTTGCAGGCGGCGCGGGCCGACGATTCCGAATAGCCGGTGAACCGGGTGCGCCAGGAGGCGCCGGACTTCTCCGCCCGACCACCGGCGCTGAAGTGGTCCGGCGCCAGCTTGCGCACCACTTCGGCCTGCTTTCGGGCGAGGTCCTGAGACCGGAAGGCGCCGACCTGGACCGACCACTTGCCGGCGGCGGCGCGACCGCCCTGGCGAAGTCCGGTGGAGGCGGGGTCGACGATCTCGAACTGGGAAAGGTTCCGGGGCGGCGGCGCGCTGGTCAGGACCACCCGGTCCGGCGCCACGATGTCGGCGCCCGACTCAGAGGGGCGGGCCTGGGCGTAGAGCGTCACCGGCGCGGGCTCGCTCTCGAAGCTGGCCTGGGCGAACTGGACGCGCTCGCCCCGGTCACGGCGGGAGGCCAGCTCAAAGCCCGTCAGAAGCAGGTTTTCGGCCTTGGCGTTGCGTCGGGCGTTGGAGGGGCCGCCCAGCACGACCGCGATCAGCCGCCGGTTCCCGCGCACGGCCGACACCGCAAGATTGTAGCCCGAGGCGCTGGTGAAGCCGGTCTTCAGCCCATCCGCTCCCGGCATCCGCCAGAGGAGGCCGTTGTGGTTGTTCATCTGCCGTCCCTGGAACGTAAAGGACTGCTGGCTGAACATGGCGTAGTGCTGGGGGAAGTCGCGAAGGACCGCCCGCGAAAGGATGGCGAGGTCGCGCGCCGTCGTCACCTGGCGGCTGTCCGGCAGGCCCGAAGCATTCACGAAATGGGTGTTGACCATGCCGAGTTCGCGGGCCCGGAGGGTCATCATGGCGGCGAACCGGCGTTCGCTGCCCTCGCCCAGCTTCTCGGCGAGGGCGACCGACACGTCATTGGCCGACTTGATGGCCAGGGCCTGCATGGCCTCGGAGACGCTGAGGCTGGCGCCGACGGGAAGACCCAGCTTGGTCGGGCTCTGGGCCGCCGCCTTCGGAGAGATCACCACCCGGTCATCGGGAGAGAGGCGTCCGGTCGAGAGGGCCTCGAAGGTCAGGTAGAGGGTCATGACCTTGGTGATCGAGGCCGGATACCGAAGGCTGTCACCCCGGCGCGAGAACAGGACCTCGCCTGTCTCGGCGTCCACGACCACGGCGGCGTAGCGCATTTCCTGGAAGGGTGGGAGCGGCGTGGTGGCCGCGATCGCCGGCGAGCCCAGGGCTCCCATGGCCACAGCCACGGCGACCGAGAGGCCAGCGATCCAGCGTGGAAACCGGGTGAGCGCGGAGGGACGTCGATCGGCTGTCGGCAAGTCGGGCGTCCCTGTCGTCTCCGGCGTCCGCCGGCGGGTTTCAGGTTGAGGGCGCATCTTACCCCTTGCCGCATTGCAGGAAAGTAAATTCCGCCCGGCGCACCTTCACGGACAGGTTATGTTGCGCCGCACAATCCCGTTGACTGCTGCGCTGCAGCATGAGATATCGCGTCGCAGCACAAGTCTTCCGGCGGCCTTCGTCGTCCGGACCCCACCGACAGGAACGCCCAGATGGCCGCCGCCAAGACCGCCGCCGACAAGATCGCCAACGCCGGCAATGAAGCCCTCCGTGACGCCATGGAGAAGAGCATGACGGGCCTCAATGACCTGACCGCCCATTCCCGCAAGAACGTGGAGGCCGTCATCGCCTCGGTGACCGCCACGGCCAAGGGCGCCGAGGCCCTGGGCGCCGAGGCCGTGGCTTTCTCCAAGGCCGCCGTCGAGCGCCAGACCGCCGCCGTCCAGTCCCTGAGCGGCGTGCGCAGCGTCCAGGACCTGATCGAGGTCCAGAGCGACCTGGCCAAGACCCACATGGAGGCCGCGGTCGCCCAGATGGGCAAGACCACCGAGCTCATGACGGCCATGTTCCGCGACGCCTACCAGCCCTTCAGCGCCCGCATGACCGCGGCGGTGGAGAGCCTCCAGTCGGGTCGCTGACCCTCGGGGGCCCAGGCCCCTCCGACCTTCAGGCGGCGCGGTTCCCGGTCGGGGGCCGCGCCGCTTTCGTTTGACTTGGCCCGCACGGCTGTGGAAGTCGGAACCCCATGCTCCCGACCCTCCGGCAACTGCAGTACCTCAAGCTCCTGGTCGAGCACGGCGGCTTCGGAAAGGCCGCCGAGGCGGCTCATGTCACCCAGCCGACCCTGTCCGCCGGCATCCAGGAGCTGGAGAAGATCCTGGGCGCGCCGGTGGTCGACCGGGCGCGTTCCGGCCTGATCCTGACCGATGTGGGCGAGGCGGCCCTGGCCAAGGCGCAGGTCATCCTCAATGAGGCCGATGAACTGGTCCAGGCCGCCCGCAGCGCTGGCCAGCCCCTCACGGGCCGGTTCCGCTTGGGCGTGATCCCGACCATCGCCCCCTTCCTCCTGCCCCGCGCCCTGCCGCTCCTGAGGTCCCGTTTCCCGGACCTGCGGCTCTATCTCCGCGAGGACCTGACCCAGAGGCTGATCGCCGCCCTGAAGTCGGGCCACCTGGACGCGGCCCTGATCGCCCTGCCCTTCGACATGACCGGCCTGGACAGCGCCCATGTGGCGCACGACGAGATCCTCGCCGCCCTGCCCGCGAGCCACCCCCTCGCGGGCCAGGCGCGCACCCGGCCCTCGGAGCTGGAAGACGGGGACCTGATCCTCCTGGAGGATGGCCATTGCCTGCGCGACCACGCCCTGGCCGCCTGTGGCCTTAGGCCGCCGCGCCAGAGCGATTCCGAGGCGACCTTCGCCGCGACCTCCCTGCCCACCCTCGTCCAGATGGTGGGGTCGGGACTCGGCGTGACCTTCCTGCCGTCCATGGCCGTGGCGGCTGGACTCACGGAGGGGACCTCCATCGAGGTCCGTCCCCTCCAGGCCGAGGATCCGACCCGCGAGATCGTGGTCGCCTGGCGGTCCGGATCGATCCGGGGCGTCGAGGGCCGGCTGCTCGCCGAGACCCTCCGAGAGGCCTGATCAGTCCATCAGCCGGCGGGCGAGGTAGACATAGTGCCGCGCCCAGCGCCGGGCGTTCAGCTCGGGATCGGAGTCATTGGAGTGACCCCCGAGGGTCTGCTCATGGTAGAGGTAGGGAACCCCCAACGCTTCCAGGCGCGCCGCGTACTTGCGGGCGTGGCCCGGATGGACCCGGTCATCCCGGGTGTTGGTGGTGATGTAGGCCTCGGGGTAGGCCACCCCAGGCTTCAGGTTCTGGTACCCCGAGTAGCGGGCGATGAAGGCGGCGTCCTCCGGCACGTCCGGGTTCCCGTACTCGCCGACCCAGGACGCCCCGGCGGACAGCTTGTGATAGCGAAGCATGTCCACCAAGGGGCTCTCCACCACCACTGCGTTCCAGAGATCCGGGTGCTGGGTCATCGACACCGTGGTCAGGACCCCTCCGTTTGAGCGGCCGTAGATGCCCAGCCGCCGGGGCGAGGTCAGCCCGCGGGCGGTCAGGTCCCGGGCCACGGCCGCAAAGTCGTCGAAGGCCAGCTGGCGCTTCTCGCGCATGACCGACTGGTGCCAGGCGGGGCCGAACTCGCCGCCACCGCGGATATTGGCGATGACGTAGGCGCCGCCCCGCGACAGCCAGAGCTTGCCCATCTCCGGCTGGTAGATGGGCGGCTTGGCGATCTCGAACCCGCCGTAGCCGTACATCAGGGTCGGGGTGGAGCCGTCCTTCCGGGCGCCCTTGGGCGAGACCACGAAGTAGGGGATGCGGGTCCCGTCACTCGACGTCGCCCAGTACTGGGCGACGCTGGCGCCTTCGGCCGCAAACCTCGGGGGAAGGGCGGCGATCCGGGCCGTCTGGCCAGTGGCGGCGTCCACCCGCCACAGGGACGGGGGATCGAGGAAGCCCTCGGCCGAGATCATCACGACATCGTCGGTCTCGCTGGCCGAGATGATCTGGAAGGTCGCGTCCCGCGGGAGGGCGAGGCGCTCGCCGGTCCAGCGACCGCGAGCCATGTCGAAGACCTCCACGGCGCCCTTGACCTCGTCGAGCAGGTTCACCACCACAAGGCCCGCCGTCACCTCGACCTCCTGGACCGCCTGCCGGGGGCCCGGCGCGAAGACCAGCTCTGGCTTGCCGGCTGGGTCGTCCCGGCGCAGGGCGACCACCGAACCGCGGCTGAAGCCCTTCCAGTCTTCCTTGATGATGAAGATCATCCGGCCCTGGGCGGAGCCCTGGTAGGTGGCGCGAAGCGGCAGGGGCAGGCGGATCAGCCGGCCGTCCCGCCAAAGGCTGAACTCGGAACGGAAGAAGTCGACCGCCCGGTTGATGACCAGGCCCTGGCTCCGGCCCGACTCGTCCCGCAGGACGGTGGCGGCGACCGACACGTCCGAGGCCTGGCCCCGGAAGACGTCGCGGGTTTCGCCCCGGCGGTTCAGGGTGCGCAGGACGAAGGGATAGCCTGATGCGGTCACCTCGCCGGGGGTCCATTCCCTGGCGGCGACCAGGGTGTCGCGATCCAGCCAGTCCACGGTTTGCTTGAAGGGGGGCAGGCGGAACCCGCCGTCGACGAAGGTCCGGCGGGTGACGTCGTACTCGCGCAGCTCCACCGCGTCGCCGCCGCCATCGGACAGGCGGACCAGGCACAGGGTCGCGGCCGGCGGGAGGCAGGTCGCGCCCTTGAAGATCCAGTTCCGGCCCTCGGCCCGGGACAGGGCGTCCAGGTCCAGGAGGGGGGTCCACTGCGGCTGTCCGGCGCGGTAGGCGTCTTCGCCGGTGGTGCGCCAGACGCCCTGTATGTGCTCGGCGTCCTGCCAGAGATTGTCCACCGCCCCGCCGCGCAGTCTCGGCCAGGCGATCCGGTCCGCCGCAGTGAAGATGGCGCGGGCCTCCTGCAGGAAGACGGGGTATCGCCGATCTCCCTCCAGGACCGCCGCCGTCCGCGCGTTCTGGCGCGCCACCCATTCCAGGGCACGGGGCGACTCGATGTCCTCAAGCCAGAGGAAGGGGTCCTCTGCGCGCGCCGCCGCAGGCGGACCGGCGAGGGCCAGGGTCAGGACAAAGAGGCGAAGGAAGGTGGTAAGTTGGCGCTTCATGGAGGTCTTTTTGCGCAAAGACCCGCCCCTGTCTCGCGAAAGTCGCCCGGAGGGGGTTGTGCGACTATATAGGGAGCCCATGGAGCGCCCCTTCCTCAAGATGAACGGCCTGGGCAACGACTTCATCGTCGTGGACGCCCGCCGCCGCGCCTTTGCCCCGGATCCGGAGACCATCCGGCGCCTGGCCTCGCGGTCGGAAGGGATCGGCTGCGACCAGTTCGTGGTCATTGGCGCCTCGGAGACGGCCGACGCCTCGATCCGCTTCTGGAACCCCGATGGCGGCGAGGCCGGCGCCTGCGGCAACGCGTCGCGCTGCGTGGCCTGGCGCCTGATGGAGGACGCCGGGACGGACGAGGTGCGCCTGGAGACCGCAGGCGGCGTGCTGGCGGCCTGGCGTCAAGGACCGATGCGGGTGGCCGTGGACATGGGCCGGCCACGCCTGTCCTGGCGGGCCGTCCCGCTCTCGGGGCCCCATGACACCCTGGCGGTTCCCGTGCCGGAGGCCGCACCCCTGGGGCCCGCGACCTGCCTGTCCATGGGCAACCCCCATGCGGTCTTCTTCGTCCCCTCCCTTTCGGACATCGACGTCGCAGGCCTGGGCGCCCGCATCGAGGCCAGCCCCCTCTTCCCGGAGCGGGTGAATGTGGGGTTCGCCGAAGTCCGCAGCCGGACCCACCTCCGGCTGAGGGTCTGGGAGCGTGCCGCGGGCCTGACCCGGGCGTGCGGCTCAGGCGCCTGTGCGGCCCTGGTGGCCGGCGTACGCAGGGGCCTGGCGGGCCCCGCCGGCCGGCTGGAGCTGGACGGGGGCGACCTGGAGATCGCCTGGGGGATCGACGGCCGCGTGCTGATGACCGGCGATGTCGAGATCGAGTTCGAGGGGCGGCTGCCATGAGCGGCTCGGACGTCCAGGTCGTCACCTTCGGCTGCCGACTCAACGCCTACGAGAGCGAGGTCATCCGCGCCCGCGCCGCTGAGGACGGCGTCACCGACGCCGTGGTCTTCAACACCTGCGCCGTGACGGGCGAGGCCGTGCGGCAGGCCCGTCAGGCGATCCGCAAGGCCCGCCGGGAGAACCCGGGCGCGCGGCTCATCGTCACCGGCTGCGCCGCCCAGATCGAGCCGGAAACCTTCGCCGCCATGCCCGAGGTCGACCTGGTCCTCGGCAATGCAGACAAGGCCCGTCCCGGCGCCCTCTCGCCCCTGGCCGAGGGGCCCCGGGTGCGGGTCAACGACATCATGAGCGTGCGCGAGACCGCCGGTCACCTGATCGCCGGGGTGCGCGACCGGGCCCGGGCCTATGTCGAGGTGCAGAACGGCTGCGACCATCGCTGCACCTTCTGCGTCATTCCCTTCGGTCGCGGAAACTCCCGGTCGGTTCCCGCCGGCGAGGTGGTGGAGCAGGTCCGTCGCCTGGTCGCAGAGGGCTGCAAGGAGATCGTGCTGACCGGCGTCGACGTCACCAGCTGGGGGGCGGACCTGCCGGGCGCGCCTTCCCTGGGCCAGCTGGCGGGGCGGATCCTGCGCCTGGTCCCCGACCTTCCCCGCCTGCGCCTGTCCTCCATCGACGCCGCCGAGATCGATCCCGACCTCATGGCCCTTCTGGCGGACGAGCCCCGCCTGATGCCGCACCTGCACCTGTCCCTGCAGGCCGGCGACGACATGATCCTCAAGCGGATGAAGCGCCGGCACAGCCGGGCGGATGCGCTGAAGCTCGTGTCCGATGTGCGCGCCGTGCGCCCCGATGTCGCCTTCGGCGCCGACCTGATCGCCGGCTTCCCCACCGAGACTGAGGACATGTTCGCAAACACCCTCGACCTGGTGGAGGCGGCGGACCTGGCCTTCCTGCATGTCTTTCCCTACAGCCCCCGCCCGGGCACGCCTGCGGCGCGGATGCCGCCCGTCCCGAAGGCGGAGGTCCGCGAGCGCGCCGCCCGGCTGCGGGCTGCGGGCGAGGCGGCCCTGTCCCGTCACCTGGCCGCCCAGGCCGGCCGCGAGGTCCGGGGCCTGGTCGAGCGTCCCGGCCTGGCCCGGGCCGAGGACTTCTCCGAGATCGCCTTCACAGGCGCCGCCCCTGTGGGCGAGATCGCGACCTTCCGGATCGCCGGCCAGGACGGACGGCGGTTGCTGGCCGCCCCGACCCCTAGGATCATGGCCGGCCAGCCGCTAGAAGTCCGGCATGACTGAACCCAAGACAGGCTGGTTCCAGCGCCTCACAGGCGGCCTTGCCCGGACCTCCCGGGCCCTGACCGAGCAGGTGGCCTCGACCTTCACCAAGCAGCCCCTCGACCAGGCCCGGATCGACGCCCTGGAGGAGATGCTGATCGAGGCTGACCTGGGCCCCAGGTCCGCGGCGCGGATCACCGAGGCCTTCGCCGCCACCCGGTTCGGGAAGGCGGTGGACGAGGCCGAGGTGCTCGAGGCCCTGTCCGAGGCCATCGCCGACGAACTCGCCGGGCATGAGGGCCGGTTCGATCCCCTGTCCGGCCCGCGTCCCTATGTGGTCCTGTTCATCGGGGTCAATGGCTCGGGCAAGACCACCACCCTGGGCAAGATCGCCGCTGACCTGAAGGGGCGCGGCGCCCGGGTGCTCGTGGTGGCCGGCGACACCTTCCGGGCCGCCGCTGTCGAGCAGCTGAAGGTCTGGGCCGAGCGGGCCGGCGCCGACTTCATGAGCCGTCCGACGGGCTCCGACGCCGCAGGGCTGGCCTTCGACGCCCTCGAGAAGGCCCGGGCCGAAGCCTACGACGTGGTGCTGATCGACACCGCCGGCCGGCTGCAGAACAAGCAGGGGCTCATGGACGAGCTCCTCAAGGTCATCCGGGTGATCAAGAAGGTTGATCCCGACGCTCCGCATGAGACCCTGCTGGTGCTGGACGCCACCGTGGGCCGCAACGCCCTCGCCCAGGAGAACATCTTCGGCAACCAGATCGGGGTCAGCGGCATCGTCATGACCAAGCTGGACGGCACCGCCCGGGGCGGGGTCCTGGTGCCGGTGGCCCAGGCCTCGGACTCGCCCATCAAGCTGATTGGCGTCGGCGAGGGGATCGACGACCTCCAACCCTTCGACGCCCGGGCCTTCGCCCGATCCGTCGTCGGTCTCGGGGAGAACTGAGACATGGCCTACGGCAGAGGCGGCGCCCGCCGCTGGATCTCCAGCCTGGTGGACTTCGGATGGCCCCTGGGCCTCATCATCGGCTACCTGGTCACCCGCGACATGGTCCTGGCCAGCTGGGGTCTGGTGGCCGGCGCAGCCATCGCCCTGGTGGTCGGCTACGTGCTGGAGCGGCGGATCGCCCCCATGCCCCTGGCGGCGGGGGTTCTGGCCCTGGTCTTCGGCCTGCTGACCCTGATCTTCAAGGACCCCCGCTTTGTCTACGTCAAGCCGACAGTGACCTCCCTGGCCTTCGGGCTCCTGCTGCTGGGAGGGCTGGCCATACGCCGGAACCCTCTGAAGATGTTGCTGGGCTCCAGCCTGCCCATGCCCGACGAGGGCTGGCGCAAGCTCACCCTTCGCTATGGGCTCTTCTTCCTGGTCATGGCCGCCGTGAACGAGTTCATCTGGCGCACCCAGTCCGAAGGAGTCTGGCTGGCCTTCCGGTTCCCCGGTTCCAGCCTCATCCACATCGCCTTCGGCCTCGCCCAGGCGCCCCTGATCCTGCGCTACGCGCGGACGGACGAGACTCCGCCGCCCCCCGTGGAATAGCCTGACCTGGACGCCGGAGCTCGCCCATGTCCGAAACCGCGCCGACCGAGGCCGCCCTCAGCCACCTTCTCCACCGCGCCGTACAGGCGGCGGCGGACCTCCATGCGGGCCTCGTGGGTCCGGAGGGCCTCACGCCCCGCCAGTTCGCGGTCCTCTCCGCCATAGCCTTTGCCGAGGGTTCCACCCAGACCCAGCTGGTCCGGGCCACGGGAGTGGACCGGTCCACACTGGCCGAGCTGGTGACCCGCCTCATCGCCCGGGGCCTGGTGTCCCGTGAAAGGTCGTCTGCGGACGCCCGGGCCAACCAGGTCTCGCTGACTGAGTCCGGGCGCACTCTCCTGGAGGCCTCCCGCCCCCTTGCGGCCGAGGCGGACCTGGCTCTCCTGTCCCGCCTTCCCGAGGACCGGCGCGCCCGCTTCCTCAAGGACCTGAGGCGCCTGGTCGCCGCGCCGGAAGACGCCGGAGCGGACAAGCCCCGGAAGAAGAAAAAGAAGAAGAAAAAGGCCGAGAGGGCGACGGCCTAGAGGCCTGTGACCTCGTGCGTCTAGACCCGGATGTCGACCAGGGATCCCGGTCTCGGCGGCCGCATGGACCGGTTGGGGTCAGTCTCCGCGGCGGATCGCGGGGCGACGACGGCGGGGGGCTGGGAGGCCTGGGCGGAGGCCGCAGCCGCCCCGGTCCGGGTCCCGGCCTCTGCACCCCTCAGGTTCCGGGCGAAGTCCGGAAGGCGCGGCGCGTCGGCGGCCCGGTTGGGCTGGGCGGGCGGAACCGGGGGCGGGCCGGAGCGCAGGGCGGTGACCATCGGGGCCTCAAAACAGGGTTAACGAAACCTGACCCTGTCGGCGCCCGGGTTCAGGAAAGGTTAACGGCCGACCCTGGCGGCGAGCCGGGCGGCGTCGGCCTCGGTGAGGGGGGCGGAGATCTTGTCGAGGATCCGTCCCGATCCGTCGACCAGGTAGGTTTCCGGCACGCCGGAGACGCCCAACTCGATTCCGGCCCGGCCCTCCCGGTCCACCAGGACCCGGGCATAGGGATCCCCGGTGCGGGCCAGGAAGGCCCGGGTCTTCTCCGGGGCGTCCTTGTAGGCCACACCGACAATGGGGACCCCGCGGGCCTCGAGGGCGACCAGGAGGGGCGCCTCGATCTCGCAGGGCGCGCACCAGGAGGCGAAGACATTGACCAGGTAGGGGCCTTCGCCCGGGGCCGCCAGGGTGTCCGGAAGCCCGTCCGCCAGGGTGGGCAGGGTCACTTCGGGGACGGGCTTGCCCACCAGGGCCCGGGGCAGGAAGCGGGGATCATTTCGCAGGCCGAACAGGGCGAAGAGAAGACCCAGCGCCACCAGCACTGCGACGGGGGCGAGGGCGATCAGGCGCTTCAAGACGGGTCCTCCCCGGCGCCGTCGCCCTCCCGGGCGCGGGATTCAAGCGACTCCGCCCGCCGGCGCCAGCGTCGGGCGAAGGCCAGGCTCGACACCGTCAGCCAGGCTAGGGCCGCTGCGCTCACGCCATAGGACGTCCAGATGTAGAAGCCGTAGGGGCCGGGATCGAGATCCAGCATGGTCACCTCGCCAGCCGGGCTTCGGCCGCCGCCGCGCGCCGCCGCCACACCTCGCCGCGGATCCTGACCAGCCAGAGGGCGCCGAAGGCGGACATGTAGGACAGGCTCATGAGGAGGAGGGGCAGGAGGAAGACCGGCGCAGCCCGCGATCCGCCCGCCGCGAACACCGTCCGGCCCTGGTGAAGGGTGTTCCACCACTCCACCGACCAGTGCACCACAGGCACGTTGATCAGGCCGACCAGGGCGAGGATGGCCGCGGCTCTGGCGCCCTTGGCCTCGTCGTCGATGGCGGCCCTCAGGGCCATGTAGGCCAGGTAGAAGAGGAAGAGGACGAAGACGCTGGTCAGTCGGGCGTCCCAGACCCACCAGGCGCCCCACATGGGCTTGCCCCAGAGCGACCCCGTCGCCAGGGCCAGGGCGGTGAAGACCGCGCCGAGGGGCGCGGCGGCCCGGGCGGCGGCGTCGGCCAGGGCCTGCCGGAAGACCAGGGACAGGAAGCTCGCCCCGCCCAGGCAGACATAGACGAAGAGCCCCAGCCAGGCGGCCGGGACGTGGATGAACATGATCCTGACGGTGTCGCCCTGCTGGTAGTCCTCCGGCGCGGTGAAACCCAGCCAGAGGCCAGCTGCGGCCAGGGCCAGGGCCAGGGCGCCGAACAGGGGTGCGGCCCAGGCCGAGAAGGCCATGAAGCGGTGCGGATTGTAGAGGAAGGCGAGGGCCTGCGTCATGCCTCGCCCCTTAGCCCCGGTCCGCGCCGGCGGCAACGAAAAGCCGCCGGCGCGGGGCTCGCCGGACTTACTTCGGGCCGTCGTGATCCATACCCGGGCCGCCGGGGCCGGGGCCCATCATCCGGCGCTCGATCCGGATTTCCCGGCGCTCGCCGCCGGGAGGCGGCAGGGCGTCGAAGGCCTTCTTCTGCGACGGCGTCAGCTGGGCGTAGAAGGTCCGCGTGGCCGCGGCGCGGCGGTCGAATTCCGCCAGGCGCTCCACCAGGCGGGCGCGCTGCCGATCAAGGCGATCGGGGGTGGTCAGGGCCTTGGCGCGCGCTTCCGGAGACGGCGGCTCGGGCGGCTTCTGGGAGGCGAGGAAGGCCTTCAGTGCGGGCTCCTGGGCGGGCGTCAGCTGCAGGACGTCGCGAAGGCGTTGGGCCCTCGCCTCGGGGTCCGGTCGCTTGATCTCCATCATGCGCATGCCGCCGGGGGGCGGACCGCCAGGCGGCGGAGACTGGGCGAAGGCGCCCGTGGCGGCCGAGAGGGCCAGGACGGCTGCAAGGCCGGCGGCGCCGAAGGTGGAACGGATCATGTCTGTGCTCCTTGGATGCACCCCTTGCCCTTTCAACGCCGCCGGAAGTCGATTCCGTCGCGCGGGTCAGGAAAGGGCGTTACGGCAGGCCGCCGCCATGGCCAGGGGGCCAAGGGCGACGGCGGCGGCGGCATAGGCGCCGAGCAGGGCGAAGCCGGCCCGCCAGGGGAGCCCCGTCGTGAAGGCGTCCAGGGCGCCGCCCCCGAAAATCACGGGCGGGACGAACAGGGGCAGGACGATGACCGCCGTCAGGAGGCCGCCACGCCGCGCGCCCAGGCTGAGGGCCGCCCCGATTCCGCCGGTGAAGGCGAAGGCCAGCCCGCCGGCGAGGGCGCAGGCGAAGAGCAAGGGGGCAAGAGCGGGCGAGGCGCCCAGGGCGATGGCCGCCACCGGCGCCAGAAGGGCCAGGGGCGCCCCCGTCGCCAGCCAGTGTCCCAGGCATTTCAGGGCGCAGGTGAACTCGAGGGGCAGGCCCGAATGGACCATCAGGTCCAGGGCGCCGTCCTCGAAGTCCCGCTCGAACAGCCGCTCCAGGCCCAGGAGGGCCGACAGGGCCAGGACCGTCCAGGCGGCCCCCGGGGCGATCTGGGCCAGGCGTTCAGGTTCTGGCCCCGAGGCCAGGGGCAGGAGCAGGGTGGCGCCGGCGAAGAAGCCGCCGGTGACCATGAGGCCGCCGCCCCGCCCCCAGGCGATGGCCATTTCCCTGCGGAGCAGCCTGAGGGCGGCGCTCACGGGCGGATCTCCAGGGCCAGGCCGGCGACTGGCAGGGGGTCGTGCACCGCCGCCAGGATCAGGCCTCCGCCCTCCAGGTGCGCGGCCATGATCTGCAGGGCCTCGGCGCGCCAGCGGGCGTCCAGCGGGCTCAGGGGTTCGTCCAGCAGCCAGAGCGGGCGGGGCGCCGACAGGAGCCGGGCCAGGGCCAGTCTCCGCCTCTGCCCGGCCGAAAGGCGACGGACCTCCAGGTCCACCAGCCGGCCGAGTTCCAGCCGCTCGACGGCCGCCTCCACGGCCGCCTGGGTTCCGCCCAGCCATCCGGTCCAGAAGTCGAGTTCCTCTCCGGTCGTGCGCGAGGACTTGAGCCCATCCAGGTGCCCGAGGAGATGAAGGCCGGCGGCCCGCGCCGCCGCGGGGTCCGCATCGCCGAAACCAATGCGACCGGAATCGATGGCGCCAAGACCCGCCACGGCCCTCAGCAGGCTGGTCTTGCCCGAGCCGTTCGCGCCGGTCAGGGCGCAGGCCTGGCCGGCCTCCAGGCGCAGGTGCAGCCCGGAGAACAGGCGCCGTCCGCCCCGGGAGAGGGACAGGTCCTCGATCTGCAGGCCCAGGTTCACCATTTCCTCCCGGGCGGCGCATGGACGCGGCCCCGCCGAAGGTCTATGACGCCGGCGGCTGCACTCGCCCCGGAGGGCGTTCGCGGCGCCGGGGCGAACGCTGTGTGTCCGCCCACCCGGGCGCGCGATCTCCGGTTCGATTGGTGTGCGGTCCGGAACAGAGGAAGGATCCCTGACATGGCGTCTATCGACAGCCTCAAGACCCGCCGCGAACTCACGGTGGGAGACAAGACCTACGTCTACTACAGCCTTCCGGCCGCCGAGGAAGCCGGTCTTGCCGGCGTAGCCCGACTCCCGGCCTCGATGAAGGTGCTGCTGGAGAACCTCCTGCGCAATGAGGACGGCGACACTGTCGGCGCCGACGACCTCAAGGCGCTGGCCGCCTGGCTCGACAACAAGGGCGCGGTCGAGCACGAGATCAGCTTCCGTCCCGCCCGGGTGCTGATGCAGGACTTCACCGGCGTGCCCGCGGTGGTCGATCTGGCCGCCATGCGCGACGCCATGACCAAGCTCGGCGCCGATCCCGAAAAGATCAACCCGCTGAACCCCGTCGACCTGGTCATCGACCACTCAGTGATGGTCGACCATTTCGGCAACGCCAAGGCCTTCGGCGAGAACGTCGAGCGCGAGTACGAGCGCAACATCGAGCGCTACCGCTTCCTGCGCTGGGGCTCGTCGGCCTTCAATAACTTCCGCGTCGTGCCTCCCGGCACCGGCATCTGCCATCAGGTGAACCTGGAGTACCTGGCCCAGACCGTCTGGACCGGCGATGAGGACGGCGCCGCACTGGCCTATCCCGACACGGTCGTCGGCACCGACTCCCACACCACCATGATCAACGGCCTGGCCGTCCTGGGCTGGGGTGTCGGCGGTATCGAGGCCGAGGCCGCCATGCTGGGCCAGCCCATCCCCATGCTGATCCCCGAGGTCATCGGCTTCCGCCTGACCGGCGACATGCCCGAGGGCGCCACGGCGACCGACCTGGTGCTGACCGTCACCCAGATGCTCCGCAAGAAGGGCGTGGTCGGCAAGTTCGTCGAGTTCTTCGGCCCGGGCCTCGCCGGCCTGACCCTCGAGGACCAGGCGACCATCGCCAACATGGCCCCGGAATACGGCGCCACCTGCGGCTTCTTCCCGGTCACCAAGGCCACCGTCGACTACCTGCGCGCCACCGGCCGCGACCCGGCCCGGGTCGACCTGGTCGAGGCCTACGCCAAGGCCCAGGGCCTGTGGTCCGAGCCCGGCGACGCCGAGCCGGTCTTCACCGACACCCTCGAGCTGGACCTGGGCTCTGTGCTGCCCTCCCTCGCGGGCCCGAAGCGTCCGCAGGACCGCGTGCTCCTCAGCGACGCCGCCTCGGAATTCCGCTCCGCCCTGTCCAAGGAATTCGGCCGTGAGCCCGGCGCCCCGCGCGCCGCGGTGAAGGGTGAATCCTACGACCTGGGCGACGGCGACGTGGTGATCGCCGCGATCACCTCCTGCACCAACACCTCCAACCCAAGCGTCCTGATCGCCGCCGGCCTGTTGGCCAAGAAGGCTGTCGAGAAGGGCCTGAAGGTGAAGCCCTGGGTGAAGACCTCCCTCGCCCCCGGAAGCCAGGTGGTCACCGACTACCTGAAGTCCGCCAGCCTGACCAAGAGCCTGGACGCCCTGGGCTTCAACCTGGTCGGCTATGGCTGCACCACCTGCATCGGCAACTCCGGCCCCCTGCCCGAAGCCATCTCCGAGACCATCCAGGCCACGGACCTGGTGGCCTGCTCGGTCCTGTCGGGGAACCGCAACTTCGAGGGCCGGGTCAATCCGGACACCCGCGCCAACTACCTGGCCTCGCCGCCCCTGGTGGTGGCCTACGCCCTGGCCGGCAACATGCTGATCGACCTGGCCAACGACCCGATCGGCGAAGGCAAGGACGGCAAGCCCGTCTACCTCAAGGACATCTGGCCGACCTCGGCCGAGGTCGCCGAGCTGCAGCGCAAGCACGTCACCCAGAAGATGTTCGCCTCGCGCTATTCCGACGTCTTCAAGGGCGACAAGAACTGGCAGGGCATCAAGGTGGCCGGCGGCCAGACCTACGCCTGGGACGTAGGCTCCACCTACGTCCAGAACCCGCCCTACTTCCAGGACATGAAGATGGAGCCCGAGCCGGTCACGGACGTGATCGAGGCCCGGATCCTGGGCGTGTTCGGCGACTCCATCACCACCGACCACATCTCGCCGGCCGGCTCGATCAAGGCCAGCTCCCCCGCAGGCGTCTACCTGCGTGAACGCCAGGTGCCGACCACCGAGTTCAACTCCTACGGCGCCCGTCGCGGGAACCATGAAGTGATGATGCGGGGCACCTTCGCCAACATCCGCATCCGCAACCGGATCACCCCCGAGATCGAGGGCGGCGTGACCCGTCACTTCCCCTCGGGCGACACCATGGCGATCTACGACGCGGCCATGCGCTACCAGGCCGAAGGCCGGCCAATGGTGATCTTCGCCGGCAAGGAGTACGGCACGGGCTCGTCCCGCGACTGGGCCGCCAAGGGCACCAAGCTGCTGGGCGTCCGGGCGGTCATCGCCGAGAGCTTCGAGCGCATCCACCGCTCCAACCTGGTGGGCATGGGCGTCCTGCCCCTGCAGTTCATCCAGGACGGCTGGCAGAAGCTCAACCTGACCGGCGAGGAGATCGTCTCGATCCGCGGCCTCTCCGACCTGTCGCCCCGCCGCCAGCTGACCGTGGAGCTCTACCGCGCCGGCGACGGCCGGATCGCGCGCTTCCCGGTGCGGTGCCGGATCGATACGCCGACCGAGCTGGAATACTTCCGCAATGGCGGCGTGCTGAACTACGTGCTTCGGAACCTGGCGCGCGACGCCCAGGGCTGATCCGGGTCGCCGCGCCCTTCCTTGCGGGGGGCGCGGCGGACCGGTTTCACGCCATCTTGATCAGGCGCGCCGGACAACTGGGATTATGTGCGGGCCAATGCGTGGAGCCCTGATCGCCTGTCTCCTGTTCCTGGCGCCCCTCGCCGCCCAGGCGGCGACGCGTGCGCCCGTGATCGTGGAGCTCTACACGGCCCAGGGCTGCGCTCCCTGCAATGACTCCGGAAAGGTGATGGAGGGCCTGGCGGGCCGCCGGGACGTGCTCCCCCTGACCTTCAGCGTCGATTACTGGGACTATCTCGGCTGGACCGACACCCTGGCGCGGCCAGAGTTCGTCACCCGCCAGAAAACCTATGTCTCGCGCTTCGAACTTGAGGATCCCTACACGCCCCAGGTGGTGGTGGGCGGCCGCGGACAGGCCGGGGCCCTTGAGGCCGAGCGCCTGGACGCCCTGGTCGCCCGCGCCGCACAGGCGCCGGCCGGTCCCAGGGTCAGCCTGACCGCCACCCGGGCGAGCGTGGCCCAGGGGACGTCGCCCAAGGGCGGGGCCGAAGTCTGGATGGTGCGGTACGATCCCCGTCCGAGGAGCGTCCAGGTCCGGCGCGGCGACAATCGCGGAGAGACCGTCGTGGCGGTGAACGCCGTGCGTGAGCTGAGGCGCCTGGGCTCCTGGCGGGGACGGGGGCTGACCTGGACCCTTCCGGAAGCGACCGAACCCGGGCTCGTCACTGTCGTGATTGTCCAGGCCCCGCGGGGCGGAAGGATCCTGTCGGCCGCAAGCCGTCGGCCCTCGACCTGAAGGGCTGGGAACCTGGATTGGGGGTAGGGCGTCGGCTGGCCTGGCGGCCCGCCCCCGGGCGGGGGGCTGGGGGGGCTGTTCAGTTACCCGGAAGCGGGTCCGGCCAGCCGACGAAGCCAATTTCTTCCCTCTATCGGGCGGGGTCGCGTCCGAAATAAGGTCTTTTCGCGGCGCGTGGGGGCGCCTGCAGGGCGATTGCCCCAGGGCCCGGGCGGGGGCTAACCTGCCCGCATGGCGGCGGAACCCTTCCCCACGGGCGGCCCTCCGGGGCGCGTCTTCTTCGAGCGCGGGGAGTTCCTCCGCATTCTCAACCTCTATGGCCGCATGGTCGCCGCGGGGGAATGGAAGGACTACGCCATCGACCCCCTGCCGGACGCCTGCGTCTTCTCGGTCTTCCGCCGGGCGTCCGAGGCGCCCGCCTACCGGATCGAAAAGCGCCCCGCCCTGGCCCGCCGGCAGGGCGCCTGGGCGGTGATCGGCGAGGGCGGCATGGTCCTCAAGCGCGGCCACGACCTGGCCCAGGTGCTGACCGTCTTCGATTCCCGCCGCTTCCGCGTGGTCGACTGAGGCCCCCCAAGGCCGGGCGCACGAAAAAGCCCCGGCGGTCGCCCGCCGGGGCCCTGTTCGTCGAGGTTCCGGAATTCCCCGCCGTCCCGGGGGACCGCTAGCGGCGGTCGCCGAGAAGGCTGAGCAGGAACTGGAAGAGGTTGATGAAGTTCAGGTACAGGCTCAGCGCACCGTAGTTGGTGGCCACGGCCGTGGAGGCCTCGTCGCCGCCCAGGTCGTAGTACATCAGCTTCAGGCGCTGGGTGTCCCAGGCGATCAGGCCGGCGAAGATGAACACGCCCAGGATGCTGATGACGAAGCTCATCATCGGCAGCTTGAGGAAGATGTTCACCAGCGAGGCGAGCACCAGGCCGACCAGGCCGATGATCAGGAAGCTGCCCATGCCTGACAGGTCGCGCTTGGTGGCGTAGCCGAACAGGGACAGGCAGGCGAAGGCCGCCGCCGTGATCAGGAAGGTCTGGGCCAGGGCCTGCCCGGTGTAGACCAGGGTCAGGACGCCCAGCGAGGCGCCCATGAGCACCACGATGCTCCAGTAGGCGATGCCCGCGCCGCGGGGCGTCTGGCCGCCCTTCGCGAAGCTCGAGAAGAGGATGATGGCCAGGGGGGCGAAGCTGACGATCCAGCCCAGGGGCGTCATGCCGGCCATGCGGCCGTCAGCCGAGACCATGAACATCAGGTCGCGGACCGGGGGGAACATGCCGGTCAGCCAAGCCATGGCGCCCGAGACCACAAGGCCCAGGGCCACCTTGTTGTAGACGCCCAGCATGAAGCTGCGCAGGCCGGTGTCGACGGCCATGTCGGCGCGGTCCACCAGAACGGGATGGGCCGAGCGGTTGTTGAAGTCGTTCATCGAACGAAGATCCTTTCCGTTCGCCCGCATCGGGCGTGGAAGAAATATCGGTGCACCCTGCGTCTTGTGCAAGCGGCGCCGTGGGCTAGGCTCATTGCCATGATCCGTCTCTTCGCCGCCCTGGACCTGCCCGATGAGGCCGCCGAGGCGCTCGCGCCCTTCCAGCGCGGTCTTTCGGGGGGCGAATGGCGCCCGCGGGAGGCCCTTCACGTCACCCTGAAATTCGCGGGCGACCTGCGCGAGGACATGGCCGACGACCTCGCCGCCGAGCTGGTCCGGGTTGGCGGCGCGCCCCTGGACGTGGAACTCGCAGGGGCGGGAGCCTTCGGCGAGGGCCGCGACATCCATGCGGTCTGGGCCCGGGTGACCCCGTCGGAGCCCCTGTCGCGTCTGGCCCGGGCCTGCGAGGTCGCCGGGCGCCGTGCGGGCCTTGCGGCCGACGCCCGCGCCTATACGCCCCATGTCACCCTGGCCTACCTCAAGCGGCCCGCGCCCGAGGCCGTGGCCCGCTGGCTGGCCTTTGCCGAGGCCCTGAAGGTCCCGGCCTTCCGCCTTCACCAGTTCGGGCTCTATTCAAGCTGGCGCGGCCCGGACGGATCACGCTATCGGCTCGAACGCAGCTATCCGCTCGACCGACGGGCGGGGCCCGCCTGACGCACCGTCCGAGGAGCCGCCCGTGCCTGACTGGATCTCCGCCATCATCCTGGGCGTGGTCGAGGGCCTGACCGAGTTCATCCCGGTCTCGTCCACCGGGCACCTCCTGCTGACCAAGACCGCCCTGGGCCTGCCTCCGGGCTTCTGGGACACCTTCATCGTCCTTATCCAGCTGGGGGCCATCCTCGGCGTCGTGGCCCTTTACTTCCGCAAGCTGTGGGACGTCGTCCTGGGCCTTCCCACCTCGCAGAGGGCGCGCCATTTCGCCCTGTCGGTCTTTGTCGCCTTCCTTCCCGGCGCCCTCGCCGGCGCCTTTCTGCATGACGTCATCAAGGGCGTGCTCTTCGAGAGCCCGCGGCTGATCTGCTGGTCGCTGATCATCGGCGGCGTCGTCCTCCTGGTGATCGATCGCCGCGCCCCGGCGCCGCGTGAGACCGACGCCATGGCCCTGAGCCTGAAGACCTCGCTCCTTGTCGGTCTTTTCCAGACCCTCGCCCTGATTCCCGGCGTCTCCCGTTCGGGCGGCACCATCGTCGGGGCCATGCTGATGGGGGTGGAGAAGCGCGCCGCGGCGGAATTCTCCTTCTTCCTCGCCATGCCGACCATGGCCGGCGCCTTCGTCCTGGACTTCTGGTCAAGCCGCGGCGAACTGCACGGCGACCGGATCGGGCTCCTGGCCCTGGGCTTCGTCGTCAGCTTCGTCGTCGGCTACGCCGTGGTGAAGTTCATGCTCGACTTTGTCGGCCGCCGGGGCTTCGCGCCCTTTGGGTGGTGGCGGATCCTGGTCGGTGTCGCGGGCCTGGCCCTGTTGGGTCTGCGCTGAACGCCCGGGTCAGGCGCCCGGGTCAGGCGCCCGGGTTAGGCAACCGCGTCGCCGGCGGCGGTCCGGGCGAACTGGCCGCCCTTTCGGAACCGGTAGAGATAGGTCGGCAGCACCGCCTCGACGGTCTCGGGCGTGATCCCCAGCTCGGCCAGGCCCGGCGCCTGGCCCGAGACCACGTTGTCGGTCTTGAGCAGTTCGACCTGGTCGGCGGTCAGGGGCGGCGCCACGGGCGTCAGGGCGAAGGGTGCGCAAAGGGTTCCCACCAGGCCCGCCAGGGGGAAGGGCAGGGGGGCGTAGAGCCGGCGTCGGCCGGTTTCCTTCAGGATCAGGTCCAGGATCTCCCGGAAGGTGAAGACCCCCGGCCCGCCGAGTTCGAAGGTCTGTCCCGAATGCTGCGGGTCCAGGGCGACGCTGGCCGCCGCCCTCGCCACGTCGCCGACATAGACCGGCTGGAAGCGGGTGTGTCCGCCGCCGATCAGGGGCAGGAAGGGGCTGATGACGGCCATCTCGCCGAACTTGTTGAAGAAGTCGTCGCCGGGCCCGAACACGATGGAGGGCCTCAGGATCACCGCCGAGGGCAGGACCTCGCGTACGGCGGCCTCACCCTCGGCCTTGGAGCGGGCGTAGCGGGCGGTCGAGGCCGGGTCGGCGCCGAGGGCCGACATCTGGACGAAGCGGGCGCCTGCGGCGGCGGCGGCCTGGGCCAGGGTCCGGGCGGCGTCGACGTGCACGGCCTTGAAGGTCTGGCGGCCGGTCTCGTAGAGCAGGCCGACCAGGTTGATCACCGCGTCCGCGCCCTCCACCGCCCTGGCGACCGAGGCGGCGTCCCGGACATTGGCCTGGACCACCTCAACCTGCCCGACATCGCCCATCAGCCGCATCTCGTGGGCCAGGTGCGGCTGGCGCACCGCCACCCGGACCCGGGCGCCCCGACGGGCCAGGGCCCGGACGATCTGGGTTCCGATGAAACCGGAACCGCCGAACACTGTGACGAGGTCTGGCATGACTTCTTGGCTCCGAGGGGCGAGACAGGACCGTGGGGATAGACGATGCCTCGCCGCCCTGCAATCGGCGGCGGCCCTTCGGTGCGTATGGCCGTTGACCCGACCCGGACTTGGCCCTAAGGAAGCGCCCTCGCACGGTCCGACGGATCGGGCCCAGGTGGCGGAATTGGTAGACGCGCTGGCTTCAGGTGCCAGTGGCTTAACGGCCGTGAAGGTTCGAGTCCTTTCCTGGGCACCACCGTCCCCCTTTCGGGGGGCGAAGCACAATCAACCGGCGGAGACGGCGGACCGTGGCGAACTATCTTCATGAAGGTGATCTTCCCGACGGCCTCTTCGCGGGCGTCGCTTCCGTCGCCGTGGATTCGGAGACCATGGGCCTGCGGCTGGGCCGGGATCCCCTGTGCGTGGTCCAGCTCTCGGCCGGGGATGGCGACGCCCATCTGGTCCGCCTCTCCCGCCCGGATTACGACGCGCCGAACCTCAAGGCCCTGCTCGTCGACCCGGCGGTGACCAAGATCCTGCACTTCGGGCGGTTCGACATCGCCATGTTCCGGCTGCACCTGGGCGTGGTGACCGGGCCGGTCTACTGCACCAAGATCGCCTCCAAGCTGGCGCGGACCTACACCGACAAGCACGGCCTCAAGGACGTCTCCCGCGAACTCCTCGGCGTCGACATGTCCAAGGTCCAGCAGAGCTCGGACTGGGGCGCGCCGGTCCTGTCCCCCGAACAGATCGCCTACGCCGCCTCGGACGTCCTGCACCTGCACCGGCTGCGCGAGCGACTGGACGACATGCTCCGCCGCGAGGGCCGGGACGCGTTGGCGCAGGCCTGCTTCCAGTTCCTGCCGCACCGGGCCCTGCTGGACCTGGCCGGGTGGGAGGAGACGGACATCTTCGCCCATGCCTGACGCCGGTCCGGAGCAGGGGCGATGACGGACGGCGTCGCCCTTCCCGCGGCCCGCCGCGCCCGCGAGGCGGCGTCCTGGCGTCGGCGCTCCCGCCGCGTGCGCCAGCTCCGCCTCCTGCTGCCGGCCCTGGTCGGCGTCATACTCCTTGTTCTGGCCGGCTACCTGTCCCTGGCCCTCGTCGCGGCGCCGCGGACCCGGCCGGTGGAGACCGGAACCCCCATCCAGCTGGTGAACCCGCGGTTCGTCGGCCAGGACCGCAAGGGCCGGGCCTTCACCCTGACGGCGAAGACGGCGACCCGCGATCCCAAGGACTATGACCGGGTCTTCCTGGACCAGCCGGTCCTTATCCTGAAGCGGGATCCGGGCGAGCCCATCCGGGTCTCCGCCCTGAAGGGCGACTACAACGAATCCGACCATCTCCTGAAGCTGAACGGAGACGTGCGCCTGAATGGCGGCGACATCAGCTTCCTTACCGGCGCCTCGACCTTTGACACGGCCCTGGGCGAACTAGTCGGCGACGGCGCCATCGAGGGCGTGGGCTCGCTTGGAGAAATCAACGCGAAGTCCTATGGCGTATATGACAGGGGCGACCGGCTCGTGTTCGGCGGCGGGGTCAGCACCCGCCTCGAGCCGAGCTCGGGGCCCTGAGCGCAGGGACGAGCAAGGATGAGACATCTGAAGAAGGTCGGCCGGTTCCACGAGCTTGGCGCGGCGGCGGCTGCGGTTCTGGTGCTGGCCGCGGCGACCTCCGTCCAGGCCCAGTTGGCCCGCAATTCCAAGGCGCCCGTCGACATCACCGCCGACCAGCTGGAACTGGTCAACAGCCAGTGCTCGGCCATCTACCGCGGCGGCGCCGAGGCCCTGCAGGAAACCAGCCGGCTGCGCGCCGACCAGCTGAAGATCATCTACGCCCCCGCCCCCGCCGGCGGCGGCAAGAACGGCTGCAGCAGCGATCTCCTGCGGATGGAGGCGACCGGATCGGTCTTCTACGTCACCCCCGACCAGAGGGTGCGCGGCGACCAGGCGGTCTATGACGCCAAGGCCCAGACCCTGACCGTCACGGGCTCTGTGGCGGCGTCCCGCGGCCAGGACGTGATGAAGGGTGAGCGGCTGGTGGTGAACACCGTCTCGGGCGACGCGCGCATGGAAGGCGGGGGGGAGCGCAGCGGGCGCCGGGTCCGCACCGTCATCTATCCGGGCGCCAAGCCCGCAACCCCGAAATAGGCCCGTCCATGTCCGCGGCGCCTGAACAGGACGGCCTGGTCGTCGACCGGATCGGCAAGACCTATCGCGGCCGGGCCGTGGTCAAGGGCGTGTGCCTGCGCCTCGGCCGGGGCGAGGTGAAGGGCCTCCTGGGCCCCAACGGCGCCGGCAAGACGACCTGCTTCTACATGATCACCGGCCTGGTCTCGGCGGACGAGGGGCGGATCTGGCTCGATGGCGAGGATGTCACCGCCCAGCCCATGTACCAGCGCGCCCGGATGGGACTGGGCTACCTGCCCCAGGAACCCTCCATCTTCCGCGGCATGACCGTCGAGGAGAACGTCATTTCGGTGGTCGAGTTGCGCGAACCCGACGCGCGCAAGGCCCGCGAGACGGTCTCCGGCCTGCTGGCCGAACTGAGGATCGACCACCTGCGCAAGTCCCCGGCGGTCTCCCTGTCGGGCGGCGAGCGCCGGCGCGTGGAAATCGCCCGCGCCCTGGCGTCCGAGCCCGCCTACATGCTGCTGGACGAGCCCTTTGCGGGCATCGACCCCCTGGCCATCGCCGACATCCGCGAGGTCATCGGCTATCTCAAGGCCCGCGGCATCGGGATCATGATCACCGACCACAATGTCCGGGAGACGCTGGACATCATCGACCGGGCGGCCATCATCCACGCAGGCGAACTGCTGCTCGAAGGCACGCCGGCCGAGATCGTCGATAATCCCGAGGTCCGACGCGTCTATCTCGGGGAAGAGTTCGCCTGACGCCCCTCTGGCGCCGGCGAGGGGGAAAGCATGGTCGCCACGCCGAGGAACGCCGTCGTCATCCTGCTCGACAGCCTGAACCGGCACATGCTGGGGGCCTATGGCGGGACCGAGTTCGCGACCCCGAACCTCGACGCCTTCGCCCGGACGGCCGTGCGGTTTGACAACCACCACACGGGCTCCCTGCCGTGCATGCCCGCCCGCCACGACATCCTGTGCGGGGCCCTCGACTTCCTCTGGCGCCCCTGGGGGTCGGTGGAGATCTGGGAAGACGCCATCACCTACGAGCTGCACAAGGCCGGGGTCGTCTCGCAACTGGTCTCGGACCACCCGCACCTCTTCGAGACGGGCGGCGAGAACTACCATGTCGACTTCACGGCCTGGGCCTACGAGCGCGGCCACGAGGGCGACCCCTGGAAGACCCGGCCCGATCCCTCCTGGGCCGGCGCCCCCATTTTCGGCCGCGACCACATGCCCTACCACGACAGCCGGGGCTGGTTCCGCGACGAGTCCGACTTCCCCGGGCCCCGGACCATGTCCGCCGCCGCCCGCTGGATCGAGGAGAACGCCGGCTGGCACGACCGGTTCTTCCTCTTCATCGACGAGTTCGACCCGCACGAGCCCTTCGACACCCCCGAGCCCTGGGCTTCGATGTATGACCCGGACTATGAGGGCCCGCCGATGATCTGGCCGCCCTACATGCAGGGGGCGGTGGAGAAGGGGGTCCTGAGCGAGGCCGCGGCGCGGCGGCTGAGGGCCAGCTACGGCGCCAAGCTGTCCATGATCGACCACTGGCTGGGTCGGGTTTTCAAGGCGATCGAGGACAAGGGCCTGGCCGACGACACCCTGGTCATGGTCTGCACCGACCACGGCCACTACCTGGGCGAGAAGGACATCTGGGGAAAGCCGGGCGTGCCGGTCTACAACACCCTGGGGCACATCCCCCTGATGATCCGCCACCCAGGGATCGCGCCGGGCGCCTGCGACGCCCTGACGACCAGCGTGGACCTGTTCGCCACACTGGCCGACCTGTTCGGGGTCACGGTCCGCCAGCGCACCCATGGCCGCTCCCTCCTGCCCCTGCTGCGCGGAGAGTGCGAGGGCGTCCGCGACCACCTCCTCACCGGCGTCTGGGGCCGGGAGGTCCACCTGGTGACCCGCGAATGGAAATACGCCCGGGCTCCGGCGGGGGCGAACGCGCCCCTGTCCATGATGTCCAACCGCTGGTCGACCATGCCGACCCATTTGATCGACCGGCATGTCGCCCTGCCGCACCCGGACCACCGCGCCTTCCTCGACCGCATGCCCGGCTCGGACATTCCGGTGATCCACCAGCCCTTCGCCGCCGGGGATCCCCTGCCGTTCTGGGCTCGCACCCGCGCTTCGGGAAACTATCTCTTCGACCGCGCCTCCGATCCGCAGGAGGTCAACAACCTGGCCGGGGGGGCCGATGAAGCCGGGGCGGCGCGCCGCCTGGCCGAGGCTCTCCGGGCGATCGAGGCCCCGGCCTCGCAATTCGAACGACTCGGACTGGACTGAGACCGGAGAAAGACATGGCCGCCAAGCCCCGCGCCCTCAAAACCCTTGCCGCCCTGACGGCTGTCCTGGGGGCCCTTGTCCTCTCGGCCTGCGCCCGGGACATCCCCTACGAGACGCTCAAGGCCAAGTACGCCAACCCGGCCTCGAAGTTCGTCACCCTGCCGAACGGGGTCAGCGTCCACTACCGCGACCAGGGCCGGCCAGACGGCCCGCCGGTGGTGCTGGTCCATGGCTTCGCCGCCAACCTCGACACCTGGGAGCCCTGGGTCACCCGGCTCGGCGACACCTATCGGGTGGTGACCCTCGACCTTCCCGCCCATGGCCTCACCGTCACCCCGCCGGGCTACGAGATGTCCACCGGGGGCCAGGTCGAGGTCATCGACGAACTGACGCGGAAGCTGGACCTGCCCGCCTTCGTCCTGGCCGGCAACTCCATGGGCGGCGGGGCGTCCTGGAACTTCGCCCTGGCCCATCCGGACCGGCTGCGCGGCCTGGTCCTCGTGGCCTCGGTGGGGCCGCGGCCCCAGGCGGACGCCGCCGCCCCGCCGCGGGAGGGCCCGCCGGCGATCTTCCAGGTGATGGCCAATCCCGTCGGCCGTGCCGCCCTGCGGAGCCTCAACCCGCGTCCCCTGGCCGAGCCCGGCCTGAAGAAGGCCTATGTCGACGAGAGCCTGGTCACGCCGGCCCTGGTGGACCGGTATGTTGACCTCGCTCTTGCGCCTGGGCGCCGCGAGATGATCCTGGCCGGTCGCCGCGGCCCGCCCTCAGCCTCGCCCGATGCGGTGAAGGGGGTTTCGGTCCCCACCCTGGTGATGCACGGCGAGAAGGACACGGTCGTCCCGGTGGGCGTCGGCAAGCGCCTGGGCGAACTGATCCCGGGCGCCCAACTGATCCTCTATCCCGAGGCGGGCCACGTTCCGATGGAACAGATTCCGGATCGGTCCGCTGCGGATGTCAGGGCCTTCATCGAGTCGCTTCCCGCGACGAAGTCGCCGGAAAAATGAGACTCCGTTAACCAAACGGGCGCCATCCCTTCGTAACCTGCAAGCAAGAAGCAGGCCAAGGAGGCGGAGTTGGCGCTCGGTGCGCGTCTTGAGGTTCGTCAGGGACAGGGGCTGGTCATCACGCCCCAGCTGCAGCAGGCGATCAAGCTTCTGCAGCTGTCCAGCGTCGAGCTCGAGGTCTTCGTCGAGGGCGAGCTGGAGCGCAATCCCCTCCTGGTCCGCGAGGATCCGGAGCCCGAGGGCGACGTCGCCGTCCCGGACTCCCGGTCGGACGACGTCCTGGCGGCCGACTGCATTCCCGACTCCGGCGCCGAGCCCGACCTCGACATCAGCCGGGAGGCGGAGGCCTCCCCCGGTGAAAGGGCGACGGGTGACCTCGCTTCCGGAGAGGACGCCGGCGGCGCCGTCGACTGGAGCCGGGCGGGATCCGGGGGGCAGGGCTTCGAATCCGACGAGGATTTCTCCCAGCGCCTGGCCGAGGTGAAGACCCTCAGGGAACACCTGCTCGACCAGCTGGGCGTCTCCGGCCTCTCCGGCGCCGCCCATGCGGCGGCCGTCGTCCTCGTCGATTCGGTCGACGAGGGCGGATACCTGAGGTGCGACATGGCCGAGACGGCGGCCCGCCTCGGCTGTGATGAACCCTTCCTCGAGGAGGTGCTCGGGGTCCTCCAGGGGTTCGAGCCCACCGGGATCTTCGCCCGCGATGTTCGGGAGTGCCTTGCCCTCCAGCTCCGCGAGATGGACCGCTGCGACCCGGCCATGGAGGCCCTGCTCGACAACCTGGACCTCCTGGCCCGCCGTGATCTTGCCGCCCTGAAGCGCGCCTGCCAGGTCGATGACGAGGATCTCCGCGAGATGATCGCCGAGATCCGCGCCCTTACCCCCCGGCCAGGGGCGGCCTTCGGGGGTGAGCCTGCCGCGCCCGTGACGCCGGACGTAGTGGTCCGGGAAGGCCCCGGCGGGATGTGGAACGTGGAGCTGAACAGCGACACCCTGCCCAGGCTCCTGGTGGACCGCCGCTACTTCGCCCGGGTGTCGGCGGGCGCCCGGACCGACGCCGAGAAGGTTTTTGTCTCGGAGTGCTATTCCCAGGCCAACTGGCTGTTGCGCTGCCTCGACCAGAGGGCCCGGACGATCCTGAAGGTGGCGTCCGAGATCGTCCGCCAGCAGGACGGCTTCCTCGCCTTCGGGGTCACGCACCTGAGACCCTTGAACCTGCGCACAATCGCCGAAGCCATCGGCATGCATGAGTCCACGGTCAGCCGGGTGACGTCGAACAAGTACATCGCCACCACGCGCGGGGTCTTCGAGCTGAAGTTCTTCTTCACCGCCGCCATTCCCTCGACCGGCGGCGGCGAGGCCCACTCCGCCGAGAGCGTCCGGCACCGGATCCGCCAGCTCATCGAGACCGAGCACCCCGGGGCGGATATCCATTCAGATGACCGGATCGTGGAGATCCTGAGGGGCTCAGGCGTCGACATCGCCCGTCGCACCGTCGCCAAGTACCGGGAGTCCATGCGGATTCCCTCGTCCACGGAACGTCGTCGACTGATGGCCGCTGCGGGTTGAACCGGAGTTGACTCGCCGCGCGCATGGGCGCGTGCTGGCGGCATGAAAGTCCAGGTCACCGGCAAGCATGTCGACGTCGGGTCGGCCCTGCGAGAGCGGGTCATCGACGAAATCAACCAGTCCATCGGCAGGGTCTTCGAGCGCGGCGGCTCGGCGGACGTCGTCGTCAGCCGCGAGGGCCACGCCTTCCGGGTGGACTGCTCCCTCCTCCTGGCCACGGGACAGCCCCTCGCGAGCCACGCCCTCGCCGCCGACGCCCATACGGCCTTCAGCGCGGCCCTTCACAAGATCGAGAGCCGGGTCCGTCGCTACAAGCACAGGCTCAAGAGCCATGCTCAGGCCGCCGCCGCCCGCAAGGCGGAAACGGCGGCCTATTTCGTCCTGAAGTCCCCTGACGAGGCCTCGGATGAGGCCTGGGACGCGCCTTTGGAGGCCCAGGACGCAGCTGGACCGCCCAGCGCCCTGGTCATCGCCGAGACCGAGACCCCGGTCCGGAGCCTGACGGTTTCCCAGGCGGTCCTGGAACTGGACTTGACGGACTCACAGACAATCGTGTTCAGGAACGCCGCACATGGCGGATTGTCCGTCGTGTATCGCCGGCCGGACGGAAACATCGGCTGGATCGATCCCGAGCGTACCTCGGCCTCCCTTACGGGAGGGACGGGCGGCGCGACGGGCTGAAAGTCGTCCCTCGCCTTTCCGGCGGGGCGCCGGCCGCACCGTCAGTGAGCATGGGTTTTGCAGGACCGTCTTTCCATCGCCGACCTGATCGGGCCCAGCGCCGTGGCCGTCGGATTTGGCGCCCGCACCGCCCGTCAGGTGATGAACCTCATCGCCGACAAGGCCGCCCAGAACTTCGGCCTGGACCCGGCCGTGGTCCTGGCCGGACTCCTGGAGCGCGAGCAGGCGGGTTCAACCGGACTCGGCCGGGGCGTCGCTGCGCCGCACGCCCGGGTGACGGGGCTGGAGGGCAGCCGGGTGGTCGTGGTCCGGCTGGAGCAGCCGATCCCCTTCGGGGCCATTGACGGCCAGCCTGTGGACCTCTTCTTCGCCCTGCTTTCGCCCATCGAGTCCGGGGTCGAGCACCTGCGCGCCCTGGCGCGGATTTCCAGGCTGCTGCGGCGGGAAGACCTGCGCGACCAACTTCGGCGCGCGTCCGACGCGGACGCCGTCAGGTTCCTCCTCGCCCAGGGCGAGGCGGCCGCGGCCTGAGCCGCACCCTTCAGTGCACCGAGACGGGCGCCAGTTCGTGCGCCATGGCCGCCGCGATCGCGGCGTCACGATCCCCGAGGACGGCGAGGCGTTCGCCATCTGCGCGATGGACCGCATAGAGCACCTGGTCGGGCTGCAGCTCGATGCCCTCGATGCGGCCGGTGGGCGTGCTGGCCAGGATCTCCGCCGCAAGGACGGGCCGGACGTAGACGACATCGGGGGCTCCGAGGGCGGCGAAGGCCTCGGGGGTCAGGACCTGCGCGGTCCGGGACTTGGCGTCGGGTGTCATGGCTTTGTCTCCTCTGGCCGCCATCAGCCGGCCGATTGGATGGGAATGCGCCGGACCAGGCGCTCGGGTTCCGGACGGCTCAGGTCCACGTGCAGGAGCCCGTGTTCCAGCAGGGCCCGGTCGACCTCGACCCCGTCCGCCAGCACGAAGCTGCGGATGAAGCTGCGCGAGGCGATGCCCCGGTGCAGGTAGGCGTCGCCCTTGCCCCCGTCGTCGCGACGGCCGGCGATGGTCAGCTGGCGGTCCTCGAGGGTGATCTGGAGGGTTTCCGGGGTGAAGCCCGCCACGGCGAGGGTAATCCGGAGGGCGCCTCCCCCGAGGTCCTCGACATTGTAGGGCGGATAGCCCTCCGCCGCCGCCTTGGCGGCGCGCTCGATCTGGCTGCGGGTGTGCTCGAAGCCGAGGAGAAAGGGGCTGTCGAAAAGCAGGGTCCGGGTCATGGGAGTCCTATCGTAAAGCGACTCTGAGGCGGTCCGTCCGGGTTCGGCCCGTCCCGCCTCCGTCCACATGTGGCGCGCCGGGGCCGGGCTTTCAATATCCAGCCGCCGCAGACCGGGCGGACTTGCGCGATGGCGCCTTAAGTCGCACCAAGGCGGCATGACCGGACCCATGAACTTCGCCGTCCACTATGTGGGGGACGGATATTCCACGGACGCCAAGCTGATGGGCCGGCAGGCCGTCGGCAAATCCCTGTTCCAGGCCCTATCCCGGCGCTGGGCGGAGGGCGAGGCCTTCGGGTTCGGCCGGGGCGCCGCCCGGGCCATGATGGACCACCTGTCCCGCGAGGACTTCCGCGGCCGCCTGATCTGGCGCGAGCAGGGATCCACCGTCCCGCCGCCTGGGTATCCCGGGGTGGTCTACCATCCGGGCCCCATTCCCACCGCCATGGCCCACGACCGGAACCGCGAAGGCCCCGGCGCCTACAGCCTGTTCGGCGTCACCCACACCCTGTCCTCCCTGGGGGCCATGGACAGCATCGGGGACCTGGCCGGCGCCCCCTTCCAGCCCTGGGACGCCCTAGTCTGCACCTCCAGCGCCGCCGCCGTGCTGGTGCGGGGCCTTATGGCCGAGCGCCGGGCCTGGCTGGCCGAGCACTACGGCGCCCACCGGTTCAACGAGATCGAGCTCCCGGTCATCCCCCTGGGCGTCGACGTCGCCGCCCAGGCCCGACCACCCGCCGAGATCGCCGCGGCCCGCACGGCCCTGGGGCTGGACCCCGGCGAGGTCGCCTTCCTTTTCGCCGGCCGCCTGTCCTTTCACGCCAAGGCCAACCCTGCGCCCGTCTACATGGCGCTTGAGCGGGCCGCCGCCGGTCGCCGGCTCGTCTGCATCGAGGCGGGGCAGTTCCACAACGAGGCCATCGCCGCCTCCTACCAGGACGCCCAGAGGATCCTGGCCCCCTCCGTGCGCTTCCTCCATGCCGAGGGTGGCGATGCGGCGGCCTACCGCCAGGCCTGGTGCGCCGCCGACGTCTTCGTCTCCATCTCCGACAACATCCAGGAGACCTTCGGGATCACCCCGGTGGAGGCCATGGCCTCAGGCCTGCCGGTCCTGGTCTCCGACTGGAACGGCTACCGCGACACGGTGCGGGACGGCGTGGACGGCTTCCGGGTCCCGGTCACCGCCCCGCCGGACGGGGGCGCCATTGATCTCGCCCTGCGCCATGCCCTGAACCTGGACACCTACGACCGCTACATCGGACAGTTCAGCATGGCGACGGCGGCCGACCTCGGGGTCCTGGCCAGCCGAATGGCGGAGCTGGCCGACAGCGCCGACCTGCGCGCCCGCATGGGCGCCTCGGGGCGGGCCAGGGCCCTTGCCGAGTACGACTGGCCGGTCATCCTGGATCGTTACCAGGCCCTGGCGGGAGAGCTCGACCGCCTCCGCGCCGGCGCCGATAGTCGCCGGATTGACTGGCCCCTGCGGCCCGATCCGGCGCGGCTGTTCGGTCACTTCCCTACCCGCCGGCTGGCACCCGACTGGACGGTCAGCGCCCCGCCCGGCCGGGAGCAGGCCCTGGAGGACCTGTTGCAGCTGCGCATGACCGCCTACGTCCTCGATCCGGTCCGCCTGCCCCCGGAGATGATCCGCGAACTCCATCGCCTGGCCCTGGCCGGTCCCCGGACCCTGGCCGACCTCATGGCGGCGGCCGGCGGCGGCGGGCGTCCGCGGCTGAGGGCTGTGCTCTGGCTGGCCAAGCTGGGCCTCGTGGAGCTGACGCCCCCGGCCTGAGGGCCCGGACCTTCAGAGACTGCGCATCCCGGAAATGGCGAAGGCCCGCCGGGGTGTCCGGCGGGCCTTCATGGTGGAGCTAAGCGGAGTCGAACCGCTGACCTCTTGAATGCCATTCAAGCGCTCTACCAACTGAGCTATAGCCCCGAGGTCTCGGGTCCCGCCCGGGCCCTGGGGGCCCTGCCGGGAAGGCGCGGAACCTAGTCCGGCGGATCGCAGCGATCAAGCCCGCTCTGGGGAAAAATCGCTGCGGCCGGAAGGACGACCCGCGTCAGTCGTCCGGATTGCCCTCGCCGGGCAGGCCGTCGAGGTCGGTGTCGTCGAAGTCGTCCTCCTCGTCCTCCAGGAAGGGCACGTCGCTGTCCTCGTCGTCCAGGTCGTCTTCCTCCTGGAAGGCGGCCAGGTCGTCCTCGGGAGGGGCGATGACTTCGCCGTCCTCGTCATCGACCACCAGGACCGGATCATCCACCGCCGCGTCGAGCTCGGGGGTGACGGCTTCGTCCTCCTCCTCCTCTTCGGCCTCGGCGCCGGTCTCCAGGACCTGGTCCTCGGCCTCGTCCTCGATGTCCCTCCCGGCAGGCGCCGCACGCGCACGGACGCGCCGGGTGCGGACAGCCTCGTCCGGGTCAAAGTCGTGGCTGCACTTGGGGCAGTGCGCCGGCCGGCGGTTCAGGTCGTAGAACTTCGCCTGGCAGCTGGGGCAAATCTGCTTCGCGCCGAGTTCAGGAAGGGCCAATGGGCGGGCCTCTGGTCAGGGTGGGATGGAAAGCGGGCTCCCTTGCCATGCGGCGGCGCCACTGTCAAAAGCAAAGCCCTTCAGGCGCGCCTGCCCCGTTTCACCCCGCCCCGGAGCCCGTCCCAGCCATGTCCTCCACAGGCCAGACGGCCGCCCTGAGCGCCCGGCGGAGCGGACCCCTGCGCGGGCGCGTCCGCGCCCCCGGCGACAAGTCGGTCTCCCACCGCGCCCTGATCTTCGGCGCCCTCGCCCAGGGCGTCACCGAAGTCGAGGGCCTGCTGGAGGGCGAGGACGTCCTGCGTTCGGCGGCGGCCATGCGCGCCTTTGGCGCGGGGGTGGAGGCGCTGGGCGGCGGGCGCTGGCGGGTTACGGGCCGCGGCGGATTCGTCGAGCCGGAGGACGTCATCGACTGCGGGAACGCCGGGACCGGGGTCCGGCTCATCCTCGGCGCTGCCGCCGGGTTTGACCTCGCCGCCACTTTCACGGGCGACGCCTCCCTCCGTGGCCGTCCCATGAACCGGGTCATGAAGCCCCTCGCCGGGATGGGCGCCAGCTTCCTGCACCGCTCGGGCGGCCGCCTGCCCCTGACCCTGCGGGGAGGGAGCCTCCAGGGGATCGTCTATCGCCTGCCGGAACCCTCGGCCCAGGTGAAGTCTGCGGTCCTGCTGGCGGGGCTCAACGCCCGGGGCGACACGGTGGTGATCGAGCCCGAGCCGACCCGTGACCACACCGAGCGCATGCTGCGGGGTTTCGGCGCCCGGGTGGAGGTCGAGGACCTCCCCGAGGGGCGCAGGATCATCCTGGCCGGCGGCCAGGCGCTGTCGGGGACCCGGATCCGGGTGCCGGGGGATCCGTCCTCCGCCGCCTTCCCCCTGGTGGCCGCCCTGGTCACGCCGGGGTCAGAGGTGACGGTGGAGGGCGTCCTGCTCAACCCCCTGCGCACCGGCCTCCTGACCACCCTGCAGGAGATGGGTGCGGACCTCACCCTCTCCGGCGTCCGCGACGAGGGCGGCGAGCCGGTGGGCGACGTGACCGCGCGCTTCTCGGCCCTGCGGGGGGTCGACGTGCCGCCGGAACGCGCGCCTTCCATGATCGACGAGTATCCCGTCCTGGCGGTGGCCGCGGCCTTCGCCGAGGGCGTCACCCGCATGCGCGGCATCGGCGAGATGCGGGTCAAGGAAAGCGATCGGATCGCCCTGATGGCCGCGGGCCTCGCCGCCTGCGGCCTTGCCGTGGAGGAGGAGCCCGAGGGCCTTATCGTCAACGGCGCCGGCGGCAACCGGCCGCCGGTGGGCGGCGCGGCCGTCATCACACGCGGCGACCACCGGATCGCCATGTCGCACCTGGTCCTCGGCCTGGCGGCCGACGTCGAGGTCCGCGTCGACGAGCCCGGCATGATCGCCACCAGCTTCCCCGGCTTCGTCGACATGATGCGTGGCCTGGGCGCCGATATCGGCCCGGCATGACCGCCGGCCTCGTGATCGCCGTCGACGGCCCCGCCGCCTCGGGCAAGGGATCCGTCGCCGCCCGCCTGGGCGCCGCCTACGGCCTGCCCGTCCTCGACACGGGCCTCCTCTACCGGGCGGTGGGCGTCGCCGCCGCGCGCGCCGGGGCCGATCCGGATGACGCCGCGGCCGCCGCCGCGGTCGCCGGGACGCTCGACCTGATGGCCCTGGACGACCCGGCCCTCCGCACCCGCGAGGCCGGTGAGCTGGCCAGCCGGGTGGCGGTGCATCCTGGGGTCCGGGCGGCCCTGAACGCCGCCCAGGTGGATTTCGCCCGCCGGCCCGGCGGGGCGGTCCTGGATGGCCGCGATATCGGCACGGTCATCGCTCCCTGGGCCCCGGCCAAGCTGTTCGTGACCGCCCGGCCCGAGGTGCGCGCCGAGCGCCGCTGGCGCCAGCTCACCGCCCAGGGCGAGGCTGTCCCGCTGGAGGACGTGCTGGAGGATATCCGCCGGCGGGATGCCCGGGACGGCGGCCGCGCCGACGCTCCCCTGGCCCGGGCGGCCGACGCGGTCTTGCTGGACACCTCCGAAATGACTATAGACCTCGCCGCCGATGCGGCCCGCCGCATTGTCGAGGCGGCGCGCGCCGGCCGGACCTGATCCGGGCGGCAAATCCCATCGCGTCTTTCCCTCCCAGGCCGCGGGCAATCCCCGGCGCGGAACCCCGCGCCTTCGGTTTCACCTCCAACCCGACTCCGGGACACCGACCGCCTGACCGGCGACCTGCGTCCGGGTCACACCGACTGATGAAAGAACACCATGGCTGATGATGCTGGCCTGAATCCTTCCCGCGACGACTTCGCGGCCCTCCTGACCGAGTCCCTGGGCGGACGCGACTTCATGGAAGGCCAGGTGGTCAAGGGGAAGGTCGTGGGCCTCGAGAAGGACTTCGCGATCATTGACGTGGGCCTCAAGACCGAGGGCCGCGTCTCCATCAAGGAATTCGGCGCCGGGGAAGAGGGCCAGGCCCCCCTGGCCGTCGGCGACACTGTCGAGGTCTTCCTCGAGCGCGTCGAGAACGCCCTCGGCGAGGCCGTGATCAGCCGCGAGAAGGCCCGCCGCGAAGAGGCCTGGACCCGCCTCGAGGGCGTCCACGCCCGCAACGAGCCCGTCATGGGCGCCATCGTCGGCCGGGTTAAGGGCGGCTTCACCGTCGACCTCGGCGGCGCCTCGGCCTTCCTGCCCGGTTCGCAGGTCGACATCCGCCCCGTGCGTGACGTCGGCCCGCTGATGGGCAAGGAACAGCCCTTCGCCATCCTCAAGATGGACCGCCCGCGCGGCAACATCGTCGTCTCCCGCCGCGCCATCCTCGAGGAAGCCCGCGCCGAGCAGCGCACCGAGCTCGTCGGCCAGCTGCAGGAAGGCGAGATCCGCGAAGGCGTGGTCAAGAACATCACCGACTACGGCGCCTTCGTGGACCTGGGCGGCATCGATGGCCTGCTGCATGTCACCGACATGAGCTGGAAGCGCGTCAACCACCCCAGCCAGGTGCTGGCCGTGGGCGACACGGTCCGGGTCCAGATCGTCAAGATCAACCCCGACACCCAGCGCATCTCCTTGGGCATGAAGCAGCTCCAGTCCGACCCCTGGGACGGCGTCGAGGCCAAGTACCCGGTGGGCGCCCGCTTCACCGGCCGGATCACCAACATCACCGACTACGGCGCCTTCGTGGAGCTGGAAGCCGGCGTCGAGGGCCTGGTCCACGTCTCGGAAATGTCCTGGACCAAGAAGAACGTCCATCCCGGCAAGATCGTCTCCACCTCCCAGGAGGTCGACGTGGTCGTGCTGGACGTCGATCCGTCCAAGCGCCGGGTGTCCCTGGGCCTCAAGCAGGCCATGGACAATCCGTGGGAGGCCTTCGTGGCGGCCCATCCGATCGGCTCCACCGTCGAGGGCGAAGTCAAGAACGCCACCGAGTTCGGCCTGTTCCTCGGCCTGGACAACGACATCGACGGCATGGTGCACCTGTCCGACCTCGACTGGAACGTCTCCGGCGAAGAGGCCATCACGCGCTACCACAAGGGCGAGATGGTCAAGGCGCGGGTCCTGGACGTCGACGTCGAGAAGGAGCGCATCTCCCTGGGCATCAAGCAGCTCTCGGGCGACCCGCTCTCGGGCGACGTCTTCCGCAAGGGCCAGACCGTGACCGTCACCGTCACCGAGGTCACCTCGGGCGGGATCGAGGTCCGCTTCGGCGAGGACGAGGCCCCCATGTCGGCCTTCATCCGCAAGTCCGACCTGTCCCGCGACCGCGCCGACCAGCGCCCCGAGCGCTTCGCCGTGGGTGACCGGGTCGACGCCCAGATCACCCTCGTGGACAAGGCGGCCCGCCGGGTCTCCCTGTCCATCAAGGCCCTGGAGATGGTCGAGGAGAAGGAAGCCATCGAGAAGTTCGGCTCGTCCGACTCCGGCGCCTCCCTGGGCGACATCCTGGGTGCGGCCCTCCGCGAGAAGGCCCAGAAGGAATAGGTCCCCGACCAGGGATCTCCTGCGGCGCGCCTTTGGGCGCGCCGCCCGTCTTCGCGGCGGGCCGGGTCACCGGCCCGCCGTTTTCTTTGCCCGTCGCCGGCGCCCAAGGGCTTGACGCCAAAGGGAATTGCGCTGAAGTGGTCGCCAGCCGGGCAGGACCTGGCGGCCGGAAGCCGGGGTGGCCTGGGGCATGATCAAGTCCGAACTCATCGCCAGGCTGGCGGAAGAAAACCCGCACCTGACCCAGAAGGACATCGAGCGCGTCGTCTCGGTGATCCTCGACCGGATGATCCAGGCCCTCGAGGACGGCGGCCGGGTCGAGCTCCGCGGCTTCGGCGCCTTTTCCGTCCGCTCCCGGGGCGCCCGCTCCGGCCGCAATCCGAGGACCGGCGAGTCCGTTTCCGTCCGGGCCAAGCACGTGCCCTTCTTCAAGAGCGGCAAGGAGCTCCGGGTCCGGCTCAACGCCGACGACTGAGATCGTCGGAACCCAAGCGCATTCCTAGGGGGGAATCCATGTCCATTCTCAGTGAGTTCCGCGAATTCATCGCCCGCGGCAACGTGGTCGATCTGGCGGTCGGCGTCATCATCGGCGGGGCCTTCGGCAAGATCGTCACCGCCCTGGTCGAGGACGTGATCATGCCGCCGATCGGCCTCCTGACCAGCGGGGTCGACTTCTCCCACATGAACCTGGTGCTCAAGGCCGACAATCCGGCCACCAAGGTCGATGAGATGGTCGCCATCCAATACGGCGCCTTCCTGAACACCGTCATCCAGTTCATGATCGTCGCCTGGGTGGTCTTCCTGCTGGTCAAGGGCGTGAACACCCTGCGCCGCGCCCAGGCCGCCGAGGCCGCCGAGTCGGCCCCGCCGCCGGCGCCTTCGGCCGAGGAAACCCTCCTTGCCGAGATCCGCGACCTCCTGAAGTCCGGTCGCTGATCCTCACCCCTTGAAGTCGGCAGGCGCTGGCCCCTAATGGCGGCCATGCGCCTTCCCGCCAAGATCTGCGGCCTGTCCACGCCCGAGGCGGTCGAGGCCGCCGTGCGTGGGGGCGCCGGGTTCCTGGGCTTCAACTTCTTCCCGCCCAGCCCGCGCTGCGTGACGCCCGAGGCCGCGGCCCGTCTCGCGGTCCCCGCCCGGGCCGCGGGGGTGCGGATCTGCGCCATCACCGTGGATGCCGGCGACGAGCTGGTTGACCGGATCGCGGCCATCCTCGACCCGGACTTCATCCAGCTCCATGGCGCCGAGCCGCCGGCGCGGGGGGCCGAGGTCGCCGCTCGCACCGGCGCCGGCCTGATCCGCGCCCTGCCGGTCGGCGGCCCGGAGGATCTGGCGGCCGCCGCGCCCTGGACCGAGCTCGCCGACCACCTCCTGCTCGACGCCCGGCCGCCCCGGGGCGCGGCCTTGACCGGCGGCCTGGGAGTCGCCTTTGACTGGACCCTGACCCAGGGTTTCCGCCCCCCGCGTCCCTGGTTCCTGGCCGGCGGCCTCGACCCCTGGAACATCGCCGAGGCCCTGGAGGTTTCCGGGGCCCCGATGGCCGACGTTTCCTCTGGCGTGGAACGCGGTCCCGGACTAAAGGACCCCTCTCTGATCTCGGCCTTCCTCGACGCTGTCCGCCGAGCCCGACCACAGGCCTGACGTGAACCAGATCGCACCGCTCAACGACTACTCCGCCTATCCCGACGCCTCGGGCCGCTTCGGTGACTACGGGGGCCGCTACGTGCCTGAAACCCTCATGCCCCTGGTGCATGAGCTGGAGGCCGCCTTCCGCGCCGCCATGGCCGACGAGGGCTTCCGCGGCGAGCTGGACGGCTACCTCAAGCACTATGTCGGCCGGCCCAGCCCGCTCTACTTCGCCGAGCGCCTGACCCGGCGGTTCGGCGGCGCCAAGGTCTACCTCAAGCGCGAGGAGTTGAATCACACCGGCGCGCACAAGATCAACAACTGCATGGGCCAGATCCTGCTGGCCATGCGGATGGGCAAGACCCGCATCATCGCCGAGACCGGCGCTGGGCAGCATGGCGTTGCGACGGCCACGGTCTGCGCCCGCTTCGGCCTGCCCTGCGTGGTCTACATGGGCGCCGTGGACGTCGAGCGGCAGAAGCCCAACGTCTTCCGGATGAACCTCCTGGGCGCCCGGGTCGAGCCCGTCACCTCTGGGTCCTCCACCCTCAAGGACGCCATGAACGAGGCCCTGCGCGACTGGGTCACCAACGTCCACGACACCTACTACCTGATCGGGTCGGCGGCGGGCCCGCACCCCTATCCCGAGATGGTCCGCGAGTTCCAGGCGGTGATCGGCCGCGAGACCCGCGAGCAGATCCTCCAGGTCGAAGGCCGCCTGCCGGACGCCGTCGTCGCCTGTGTCGGCGGGGGTTCCAACGCCATCGGCATGTTCCACCCCTTCCTGAACGATGAGGGCGTGCGCCTGATCGGGATCGAGGCCTCGGGCGACGGCATGGAGACCGAGCGCCACGCCGCCGCCATCAATGGCGGCCGCCCCGGCGTCCTGCACGGTAACCGCACCTATCTGATCCAGGACCCGGTCGGCCAGATCACCGAGGCCCACTCCATCTCCGCGGGCCTGGACTATCCCGGCATCGGGCCCGAGCACGCCTTCCTCCACGACGTGGGCCGGGCCGAGTACCTGACCTGCACCGACCGCGAGGCCCTGGACGCCTTCCAGCTCTGCGCCGAGCTGGAGGGGATCATCCCGGCCCTGGAGACTAGCCACGCCCTGGCCCGCCTGCCCGAGATCTGCGCCGAGCTGGGTCCCGAGGGGATCATCGTGGTCAACCTCTCCGGCCGGGGCGACAAGGACGTCAACACCGTCGCCCAGGCCCTGGGGCTTTCGATTTGAGCCGCGCCCGGATCGACGCCCGCTTTGCGCGCCTGCGCGCCGAGGGCCGGGCGGGCTTCGTGACCTACGTCATGGGCGGCGACCCCGACCCGGAGACCGCCCTGGCCATCCTCGAGGGCCTTCCCGCCGCGGGCGCTGACCTCATCGAGGTGGGCTTCCCCTTCTCTGATCCCCTGGCCGAGGGGCCGCCCATCCAGCGCGCCGCCCAACGGGCCCTGGCCCACGGCATGACCCTCCAGAAGACCCTCGACCTGGTGGCCGCCTTCCGCCGCAGGGACCAGGAGACCCCGGTCATCCTGATGGGCTACGCCAATCCCCTCGAGACTCCCGGCTACGCCGCTTTCGCCCGCGCCGCCGCCGAGGCGGGGGTCGACGGCCTGATCGTGGTGGACATCCCGCCTGAGGAAGCCGATCCCCTGGCGGACGCCCTCGACGCTCAGGACCTGTCCCTGATCCGCCTGGCCACCCCCACCACCGACGACCGCCGCCTGCCGGTGGTGGTCCGCCGGACTTCGGGCTTCGTCTACTACGTCTCCGTCGCCGGGGTGACCGGCGTGAAGGAGGCTGACGCCGGCGCCGTGGCCCCCAATGTCGAGCGGGTCCGCGCCGCCTCCGGACTGCCGGTCGCCGTGGGCTTCGGCGTCCGCACCGAGGAGAGGGCCGCCGAGGTCGCCCGCGTCTCCGACGCCGTCGTCGTGGGCTCTGCCCTGGTCGACGAGGTCGCCGACGCCCTGGCCGCAAACGAAGACGTGACCGGCCGGGTGCTTACAAAAGTCGCGGCTCTGGCTAAGTCTGTCCGTTCGGCGAGGACGCCGAGTCGCGGGGCATAGGCGCAGTATGGCTATGGCTGACCACAAGGACGACAAATCCGGGAAGCCAGCCCAGGGCCAGCCTCCCCGGGAGCGCGGCGGCTGGCTGGCCAAGATTGCTCCTGGCGTCCGCAACCTGGTCGCCAAGCGTGAGACCCCCGACAACCTCTGGGTCAAGTGCCCCGACACTGGCGAGATGCTCTATCGCCCCGACCTCGAGGCGGCCCTCTGGGTCACACCGTCGGGCAGCCACATGCGGATCGGCGCTGCCCAGCGCCTGCGCTACACCTTTGACGACGGCCGGTTCGAGCGGATTCCCTCGCCTGTCGTCGTGGACGATCCCCTCAAGTTCCCGGACGATAAGCCCTACGCCGACCGCCTGAAAGCCGCGCGCAAGGCCACCGGCGAGCAGGATTCCATGGCCATCGCCTTCGGGAACATCCGGGGCGAACCGGCGGTGGTCATCGTCCAGGACTTCAACTTCATGGGCGGCTCCCTGGGCATGGGCGCCGGCGAGGCCTTCATCAAGGCCGCCGAGGAGGCCGTCCGCCGCAAGGTCCCCCTGGTCATCTTCACTGCCTCCGGGGGCGCCCGCATGCAGGAGGGGACCCTCTCGCTCATGCAGATGGCGCGGACCACCCTGGCCCTCAACGAGGTCAAGGCGGCGGGCCTGCCCTACATCGTGGTGCTGACCGATCCCACCACCGGCGGGGTTTCGGCCTCCTA
Source organism: Phenylobacterium parvum (assembly GCF_003150835.1). Lineage (NCBI taxonomy): Bacteria > Pseudomonadati > Pseudomonadota > Alphaproteobacteria > Caulobacterales > Caulobacteraceae > Phenylobacterium > Phenylobacterium parvum. The sequence goes on from NZ_CP029479.1 coordinate 120,399, forward strand.
CGCCATGCTGGGCGACATCCACATCGCCGAGCCCAACGCCATGATCGCCTTCTCCGGCCGCCGGGTCATCGAGCAGACCATCCGCGAGGTCCTGCCGCCAGGCTTCCAGCGCGCCGAGTTCCTGGTCGAGCGCGGGATGGTCGACCTCGTCGCCGCCCGTTCCGAGCTTCCGGACGTCCTCGCCTCGGTGCTGAAGACCCTGATGCTGGGCCGCGCCCGGGCCCGCGCCGCCTGAGCCCCCTCCCGGCGGGACCATGTACGATCCGATCCGGGCGTCAGACGCCGTCATCCAGAAGCTGAGGGCCAACCATCCCTCGCTCATCGACCTGACCACCGGCCGGGTCGAGAGACTGCTTGAGGCCTTGGGGCGTCCCGACCTGCGCCTGCCCCCCGTCATCCACGTGGCCGGGACCAACGGCAAGGGCTCCACCACCGCCTTCCTCAGGGCCATGGCCGAGGCGGCGGGCCTGTCGGTCCACGTCCTCACCTCGCCGCACCTGGTCCGCTTCGCCGAGCGCATCCGCATCGCTGGCCGGCTGATCACCGACGAGGCCCTCGACGCCCTCGCCGACCGGCTGGAGGCGGTCAACGCCGGCCAGCCGATCAGCTTTTTCGAGATCACAACGGTGCTGGCCTTTACGGCCTTCGCTGAGACCCCGGCGGATCTCTGCATCATCGAGGTGGGCCTGGGGGGTCGGTTCGACGCCACCAACATCTTCCCCGCCCCCGCCGTCTCGGTGATCACTCCGGTCGACTACGACCACGTGGAGATGCTGGGTCCGGAACTCTCGAACATCGCCTGGGAGAAGGCCGGGATCATCAAGGCTGGCCGCCCTGTGGTCTCCGCCCGCCAGCGCGAGGAGGCCCTGCCGGTCATCGAGGCCGAAGCCGAGGCCCTGGGCGCGCCCCTGACCCTGGTGGGCCGCGACGCCGACATCTGGCGCGAGCGGGGCCGCCTGATGGTGCAGGCGCAGGACCGGCTGCTGGACCTGCCGGCGCCCTCCCTTCCCGGACCCCACCAGTTCGACAACGCCGGCCTCGCCGCCCTTGCCCTCCTGGCCCTGGACGATCCCCGGATCACCGAGGCGGCCCTGGGCCGCGGTGCGGAGACCGCGACCTGGCCAGGCCGGTTCCAGAGGCTGAAGGACGGCCCCCTGGGCCGGCTGGCCGCTGCACGGGGCTCGGATCTCTGGCTGGACGGCGCCCACAACCCCCATGGCGCGGAGGCCCTGGCCCGGACCTGCGCCGAAATGACGGCCCGGGATCCCCGGCCCCTGGTTCTGGTGGTGGGGCAGTTCGCGCGGAAAGACCCGAGGGGTTTCTTCGCCGCCTTCCGGGACCTGCCCCTGAGGGTCGTGGCGACCACCTTCGAGTCCTCGACGGCGCTGTCGCCGGAGGCCCTGGCCGAGGCGGCGCGGGCCGAGGGGCTTCCGGTCGAGACCGCCCCCGACGTCTCCGCCGCCGTCGCCCTGGCGCTGGAAGCCGCCGGTCCGCCCCCCCGTGTGGTGGTCTGCGGCGGCCTGCACTTCGCCGGCGAGGTCCTGGCGCTCAGCCCCGAGACCTGGCCCGCCTGAGGGCGGCCCGTTCGGCTGCAGGTCCAGCCTCGCTAGAAGACGCCCTTCGCCGTGAACCAGAACTGCCGCCCCTCCTCCCAGCGCCGGTATTCCCGGGCCGAGACAGACCCGGCCCGGGTGGGGGCGTAGACGGTCCGTTCGCTGGTGAACCCTCGGCCCATGGGGTGGAAGACGGTCATCCTCAGCTTCAGGTTCCGGAAGTGGCTGCTTTCGATGGACATCCGGAGTTCCGGGTCGACCGAGAAGGCGCTCACTTCCGGAACGAAATAGTCGAAGTTCTCGCCGCGGCCTTCCACCTGAAGGCTCCACGACAGCCTGTAGGCGGGAAGGTCCTGGCGCAGCTCGACGTCGTAATCCCAGGGGTCGAGGTCCGTGACCCGGCGGGACTGTCCCGTCAGGGGGTCGCTGAACGCGGCGTCGCGCCAGGATCCCCGCGCGTCCAGCCGCAGCCCGGAGGCAAGGGAGGACAGGGAGACCGAGGCGCCGAACTCCGCGCCCCAGACCCGGGCCCGCCCGGCGTTCCCTGACCCGAATCCTCCGCCCGGCAGGATGACGGGCTCCAGCACGTCACCCCGCCATTCGTGGAAAAGCCCGGCGTTCAGGACCAGACCGTCCCGGCCGCGAAGGTCGATATCCAGGCTCGCGCGCGTTTCCAGCTGGGGCCGCAACTCGGCGTTGCCGCCCTGGGTGCGGTCGTCGCCGACCTCCGCCGAGGCGGCGAAGGCGTCGAAGTCCAGCTGGCCCACGGTCCGCTTGAGGCCTGCATCCACGCTGACGCCGGGGCTGGGCCTCCAGGACAGTGACAGCGCCGGCTTGAAGAAGACCAGCTGCTGGCGGTTCTCCGCATCGCCGCTCACGGCGATCTCCGACCATTCCGCGGCGGCCTTCGCATCCAGGGTCAGCTTCGGGTTCAGGTCGTAGGCAAGGGTGTAGAAGGCTTCGGCGCGCCGTTCCTCCACAACCACGTCGGCGGCCGGCAGGAGGATGGGGGCGAGGGTCCCGCTCCCCGCCCGGTTCGCAAGGGAAAGGGCGGAGTCCAGCCGGTTGTAGGCGACTTCTCCGCCGGCTTCCGGGCGCAGCCGTCCCCCGACCGGGGTCACGGTCGCCCTCGCCACCCACTCGACGAAGGTGCGGTCGGCGCCAGCGACGATCTCCGAGGCCAGGGCGCCCGGCGGCGTCTCCGTCCGGCTTCCGCTGGCGGTCTCCTCGTGCCGCCAGCTCCCCAGGCTGAGGATCTTCAGGGACCAGGCGTTCGGCAGCCGACCCGACCACTCGCCGCCCAGTTCGGCGTCCAGGACATCCTCGTCGTAGGCGAGGGCCCTGAACTGGTCCGGCGATCCCGACGGCGGCCGGCCGAGATAGCCGGGAAAGTCGAAACGGGTGCGGGCTTCCTGACCCTCAACCCTGCCGTTGATGACGACCTCGCCGCCAAGGGCCTCGCGACGGATGTCGCCGGCCAATGTCAGTTCCCCGCCCTGGGAAAGCCGCGTCTCGTCCTCATGCAGCCTGAGCGCGCCATCAGGCGCGCTCCGAAGCCGGACGCCCTCCGTGTTGTCGCGGAAGGCCCGGAACTGCGCCCGTCCCGAACCCCGCCAGCCCAGTATGGGCCCGGAGACGCTGGCCTCCATGTAGGGCCTGACGTCGCCACGATGGTTGAGCGAGGCCGAGACGCCCCAGGAGCCGGAAAGGCCAGTCTCCTTGACGATCAGGTCCACGATGACGGACCGACCCGACGCTTCGCTGGTGGTCGGATTGGTGATGAGATCGATCCTCACCACGGCTGAGGCCGGAATCCGCGACAGCGCCTCCCGCGGCCCGCCGGCCTTGGACCCAGGCCTTGAACCGTTGATCAGGACGTTGCCGCCGGTATCGCCGAAGCCGCGGCGCGACTCACCCTTGTCCACGGCGAAGCCGGGAACCCGCGCCACCATGTCAAAAGCCGTGCTGGGGGCGAAGCTGTCGAAGTAGGCGCGGGGATAGCTCGTCACCCGAGCAGGTTCCGCCGCCATCCCGGCGGCGGGAGCGGCGAGAACAAGGGCGACGGCGAACGGGGAAGGCAGGCCGCGAAGGGTCAAGACAGGCTCCGGGCCGGAAGACGCAGGGCGAAAACGGAAGAGGCGGGCCGAAAGACGAAGAGCGAGGCTGGGACAGCGCTTGCCGTCCCAGCCTTGCCTGATCAGGTCGGATGCGCCGGACCTCGCTCGTCGCGCCGGAATGGACCCCGCCGGCGGCGGGACCTGCGGGTTAGCCGACGCCGGACTCGTTCAGCCAGTCGACGATCTTCTGCTTGGGCATGGCGCCGACCTTCATGGCGGTCATCTGGCCGTCCTTGAAGAGCATCATGGTCGGGATGCCGCGTACGCCGTAGCGGCTGGGGGTGTTCGGCGAGTCCTCGATGTTCAGCTTGGCCACGGTGACCTGCTCGCCCAGCTCGGCGGCGATCTGCTCCAGGGCCGGGGCGATCTGCTTGCAGGGGCCGCACCATTCCGCCCAGAAGTCCACCAGCACGGGCTTGCCCGACTTCAGGACGTCGGCTTCGAAGGACTCGTCAGTGACGGCGACAGTACCCATGCGGGGCTCCTCGGTTCTCGGGGTCCGGACCCGGCCGGACGTCAGGTCTTGATATGGCGCACCGGGCGCAGGGATCAACACCCTGATGTGTGGCTCCCGGATCAGGTTTCCCGGTGCAGCCTGTCCAGGGCCTCGCGCAGCAGGTCTTCCGGCGCGGGGGTCAGCAGTGGGCCATCCGTCCAGACCAGGGCGGCGCGCACAGGTCGTCCGGGATAGAGCTCGCCCAGAACCGCCCAGTACATGGACAGCTGGCGCAGGTAGGCCGGATCCGCCGCCACGATGGAGGCGGGCGCGGGACGGTTGGTCTTGAAGTCGGCGAAGAGGACCTCGTCTGGCCGCACCACCAGGCGGTCGATCCTGCCGGAGATGCGGACGCCGGGCGGCAGCAGGCCCGAGCCCCCGACGATGGCCGCCTCCGCCCGCGACCCTGGCCCGAAGAGGAAGCTGAAGTCCGGGTGTTCCAGCACCCCCAGCGCCGCCTTCGCCATCTCTTCCGCCTGCGCGTCGGTCAGGCCGGCCTCCTTCGCCAGCAGCCGCCGCGCCGCGTCCGGTCGAGCTGGCCCAGGCAGGTCCGGAAGGACCTGGAGCAGGCGGTGGATCAGTTCTCCGCGCCGGAACCGGCCCATGCCTGCCGCGCCGGCCAGGGGCGAGACGGCGGCGACCGGGGCGGAGTCGCCCAGGTCCGAGGGCGAGGCCAGGCGGGCCAGGGGCTCGGGCCGGGCCGGCCGGGACAGCCAGGCGGGGGGAGGAGCCCGGGCCGCCTCCGGCGCCGTCGCGGCCTGTCCCAGCACCTCGGGGTCCTCTCCGAACCGCCGGTAGCCGAAGTCTTCCCCGGCGATCCGCCGGAACCGGCCGGCCAGGCGGACGGCGAAGACCGCGTCCATCACACCCCACCAGCCCGGCGGGTTGTCGGAGGACCGGTTGCCCGGCATGGCCCCGCAGACGATCAGCCGGTCCCGGGCCCGGGTCAGGGCCACATAGAGGAGCCGCTGGAGCTCCTGGTCCGCGGCGGCCTTGCGCAGCGCCCGGGCGTCGGTCTGGGCCTGGCAGTCGTCGTTCTTGGCGCCCAGCCAAAGGAAGGTCCCGTCCCCGGCCCGCGCCAGCCCGGCGCCATCGGAGTCGCTGAAGGTGGTGTCGGGCAGGATGATGACCGGGGCCTCAAGCCCCTTGGCCCCGTGGGCCGTCATCACGCGGACCTCGTCGGCGGCCTCGGCCTCCGTCTCCCGCTTGACGTCCACCTTCAGGCTGTCGAGGGCGGCGGCGAAGGCCTCGAGGTCGCGGACGCCGCTCTGCTCGAGCTCAAGGGTCTTCTCAAGGAAGACGCCCAGGGCCTCCTCGGCCTCACGGCCCAGCCGGGTCAGCAGCCTCTGTCGCTGGGTGCGCCCACAGGGCCCCGCGGACTCCAGCCGGCCGACGATGAAGTCGTAAGGCGACTGGCCTGCGGCGGCCAGGACGGGCGCCAGGACCTGGCGCGCCTGCGCCCACTCTGTCCGGCCGGCGTCGGGCGCCCCCGCCTGGGTCCGCGCCATCAGCGCATCCCAGAGGCGGGTCTCCGGGCGCTGGTAGGCGAGCGCGTACAGGCTCTCGTCGCTGACGTCGCAGAATGGGCTGCGAAGCAGGGCGGCCAGGGTCAGGTCATCCCCCGGATAGAGGGCGAAGCGGACCATGGCCCGCAGGTCGTCGAACAGGATGTGCTCGGCCAGCTTCAGCCGGTCGGCGCCGCCGACGGGAACGCCCTGGCGCTTGAGCTCCAGGATGACCTCATCGAACAGTCGTCCGCGACGCCGGACCAGGATCAGGAAATCCCCCCAGCGGGCGGGGCGCTTCCCGCCGGACTTCTTGTCGCCGACGGCCTCGCCCCGGGTGACGATCCCGGCGATCTCGCGTGCGATCCGCCGCGCCAGTTCACGGGACGCCGAGTCCCGGTCGGGCGTATCCGGTGGGGCTTCCCAGGCCTTCCGTTCGGTCTTCTCGGGGGGTTCGACCAGGTCCCACAGGTCGATGCAGCCATCGTCCTCGCGCCGGGCCTCATGGCGGAGGGTTGCGTCCGGGTCCGCCCTTCCGGTCATCAGGCCCTGGCTGAGGTCCGGGTCGGCATAGACGGCGTCGACAAAGCCCAGGACCTGCCGGGTCGACCGCCAGGAAACCGCCAGTTCGATCCGCTCGAAGGCCGCGCCGGCCGCAAGGGCTCGCTGGCTGTGATGTCCGAACTCCAGCTCCAGCCGCTCGGGCGAGGCGCCCTGGAAGGAATAGATCGACTGCTTCTGGTCCCCGACCACGAAGAGGCTGCGGCGTAGCGCGCCTTCCTTCCCGGCCTGTCCGGCGCCGGCGAAGAAATCCTCGGTCAGCTGCCGCAGGATGGACCACTGGGCGGGAGAGGTGTCCTGGGCCTCGTCCACGAGCACATGGGCCAGTCCCTGGTCGAGCTTGAAGAGCACCCAGGCGGCCATCTGGGAGTCTCGAGTCAGGGCCAGGGTCCTGTCGATCAGGTCCCCGAAGTCCAGCTTCCCGGAATGGGCCTTCTCGATGGCGTAGGCGGTGAGCCAGGCCTCGGCGAGCAACAGGATGTCCAGGGTCCGGCGACCCGCCTCCGCCGCCCGTCGCCGCATCTCCAGCCCGACCAGGCGCTCGGCCTCCGCCTGCAGGAGCTCGACGATGTGCGGAAATCTCTTCAGGTTCGGTGAGCTGGCCGGCCAGGTCTTGACGGTCCAGGTCTTGGTGACCAGCAGGCCTCGGACGGCCTCGAAGTCAGGCTTCCCAGCGCAAGCCCGGAGTTTCCCGGCGTCGGCGACTTCGCCCTTGGACGTCTTGGACTGGGACATCGCGTCTGCGATGGCCAGCCAGGTCTCGGGCGAGGGCCCTGCCGACATGTCCTCCAGCTCGGCGCGGGCCGCGTCCGGGTCGAGGGGCTCCGGCGATCCGGCGAGGGTGGTCCAGACGACGGCTTCCAGCCCCCCCGCCGCCCCGGCGCTGTCGATGGCCGCCCTCAGCTCGCCCGCCCGGGCGGTGAAGTCGTCGAACAGGGACTCAAAGGCGTCGAAGGCCATGTCGACTGACAGCCGGGCATAGGCCTCGGCGATGCGGCCCTCACCCTTCAGGACCTGCAGGGCCAGGCCCAGTCGCGCGGACTTCGCCAGCTGGGCGGCGGCCAGGTCGTCGAGCACCTCGAACCCTGGGGAAATCCCCGCCTCCAGGGGAAAACGCCGGAGCAGCTTCTCGCAGAAGGCGTGCAGGGTCTGGATCCGCAGGCCGCCGGGGGTCTCCAGGGCGCGGGCGAACAGGGCCCGGGCGGCGGAGAGCTCCTCGGCCCCGTAGTCCGACGACGCCCGGCCCTCGAGGTCGGCGAGCTGCACCCGCAGTTCGGGATCCTTACGGACCGACCAGTCGCCGAGGAGCTCGAACAGGCGGTTCTGCATCTCGGCGGCGGCGGCCTTGGTGTAGGTGACGCACAGGATCTCGTCCGGCGAGGCGCCGGCCAGCAACAGGCGCGCCACCCGGTCGATCAGGGTCTTGGTCTTGCCGGACCCGGCGTTGGCCGTGACGAAGGCCGAGAGGCGGGGGTTCGCGGCCCGGGCCTGGGGGCTGACAGGGTCGGTCGTCATGTTTCGGCCTCCCCCCCGATCGAGGTCCATTCCCGCACCCGGGCGAGATGGTCGTAGTCGCTGGCGTAGAGCTTCACGCTCGCGGGCGCGGTCCGGGACAGGTAGGTCGTGGCCGGGTCATCGAAGCGGGCGATCACCGCCTTGAGGCCCTCCAGCGCGGCGGCGACTGCGTCCGATGGCGCCTCCTTCTCGCCCAGGGCGCTCTTGATGACGCCCGCCGGTCGCCGGCCTGTCACCTGGACGTAGGCCAGTTCCTCCGGCCGCAGGACGCCGAGGCTTGCGAACCCGCCCGACATCAGGATGGCGCCCGAAAGGGTGAGCTGGGGGGAGAAGCCCGCCGCCACCATCTTGGTCGAGGGCGGGGCGCCCGTCTTGTAGTCGAGGATGCGCCCGACCGCCCCGGGACCGATCTCGATCCGGTCGGCCTTGGCGGTGAAGGTGAAGGCCCCCCCGGGGGACATGAAGCTGTGGGCGCCCTCCTGCTCGACCACGATCCGCCGGCCGTCCGACCGGCGTTCACGCTCGGTCGCGACCATCCAGCTGGCGATCTCCCGGGAGAGGGCCGTTTCCCGGGCGAGCCCCGACGGGTCCATGCCCTGGTCCGCCAGGGCCTTCAGGTAGAGGGCGTCGAGGTGGGCCTCGGCCGTGTCGGGAAGGGCGCCGGGATAGGCCTCCACGAAGGCCTCAAGGGCCGAATGGATGGCCGTGCCCCGCAGGCGGACATCGATGGGGGCGTCCGGCCGGTCCATGGGGTAGAGCCTCAGTATGTCCCTCGCCCAGACGGCGTAGGGGTCCCGCACCAGGGTCTCGATCCGCGTCACTGCGAGCTTGCGGGGACGCGCCGCAAGGGGCGGGCGGGGCGCAGGCCGGGGGGCTGGGGCGAAGGCGCCGGGCGCATCCGCCGCGTCGGCGAGGGTCTCAAGGTCCGGACGGCCCGGCAGGACCAGGCCCGCACCCTTGGCCAGGGTCCGGAGCCGCCAGAGCCAGCGCGATTCCAGGGCCGGGGCGCCTCGCCGACGCCGGGCGTGCAGAAGGAAGACCTCGGGCGCGCAGGCCGACTGGGCGAAATCGTGCGCCGACAGGGCGATCCGGCGTTCGGGCTTCGGAAGCCCCAGCCCCGAGCGCATGGCGCGGGACAGGAAGGGGTCGACGGCCGCCGCCTGGGGCCAGACCCCTTCTTCCAGGCCCGCCAGGACCAGGCGATCGGCGCGCGCCATCCGCGCCTCCATGGCGCCCAGTATGCGCAGTCGGGGGTGGGTGGCCCGGCTCGCGCGGACGCTCTCCCCTGCCATCACCGCCTCCAGCAGTTCGCCGAAGGCCCGGACCGACAGGGCGGGACTGGCGTCGCCCTCCTCGATCAGGGCGCCCAGAAGGCGGGCTGCGGCGTCCCCGTCGGGCCCGGCCCAGAGGTCCCCGGTCCCGCCTTCGGGGCGCCGGCAAAGGGCTTCCAGCAGCTCCACGAGACGCCGGCCCCAGCCAGAGGCGTCGAGGTGTGCGTCGACGTCCGCAACAGGCGCGGGGAAGAGGTCCTGGAGATCCTGGGCCAGGCGGATGGCCTCGGGAACCGGATGCTTCACGCCCTCCGCCCGGGTCCGGATGCGCGCCAGGGTGTCCGGCCGGGGGCCACGCAGGGCGTCCCGCTCCAGGGCGTCGCGGGCGAAGGCGAGGTCGGCCTCCGTCCGTCCCAGCCGGACCCGCGGATGCTTCAACAGCGCCAGGAGGACGGAGGGCTTGGCGGGGTCCGCCAGGGCCTGGGCGGCCTGCAGGGTCAGGACCGCACAGGGGAACCGGGCCAGGGGCTCCCCCGCCGAGGCGTCGGCGACGATCCCCCAGCGGGCCAGGCGTGCGGCGACCCGGCGGGCGAGGTCGGCGTCCGGCGTCACCAGGGCGGCGGTCCGGCCCGGGGTCTCCAGGGTCTCGCGCAGCAGGAGGGCGGCGGACAGGGCGCAGGCCTCGACATCCCGGGCGCCCGCCACGGTCAGGCCGGCGAGCCCCCGCTCGATCCCGTTGACGCCCAGGCCGCCCGTGTCGTCGATGGCGGCGCGCCAGTCCGAGGTCCGGTCCGCGGGCCTCAGGGCCAGGCTGATGACCTTGCGCCGGTCCGCGCCGGCGACCGGGACATCCGGCGTTTCCGGCCAGTCCCGCACGTCGTACGCAGCGACGCCAGCCTGGAGGAGCAGGTCCCGCAGCATGGCCTGGGGATGCTGGTCGTCGATCCCCTCGGGTTCGGCGACCCCGGGTATCGGGTCGCAGTCCAGGCCGGGCAGGACGACGGCGCCCCGGGGCGCCTCGGCGATGACCTTCAGCAGGCGGGCGGTGGCCTTGACCGATCCGGTGGATCCGGCGGCGATCAGGAACCCTTCCGGCGGCGTCTCCGACCACTTTTCCGCCAAGGCGTTGAGCAACTGGACCCTGCGGGCCGATACGTCCTGCAGCCCAAGCTCACGCAGCCGCTGGGGCCACCGGGCGAGGGCGCCCTCCAGGAAGTCGAGGGAGACCTGCCAGTGCGCCGCCATGTCCAGGGTGGCGAGGCCAGCCAGGTTGTCGCCGGTGACCTCCTCGATCTGCAGGCTGTCGAAGAAGCCGCCCAGGGCGTCCGCCAGGCCCAGGGCCTCGGTGGGTCCCGGGCTGCGGCCGAGGGCCGGCGAAAGCTCGCTGACCAGCCGCAGCAGTTCGAACCGGCGGCGGACAGGGGTGATCGCCGGGGGCAGGTCCAGGGCGATGTCGCCGGGCTCGAAGGGCGCCTCGCCCGCCTCCAGGTCGCCCAGCGGGCGGATCCGGGGCGGCAGGAGGGCGGGGGCGTCCCCGGCCCTGCGCAGGAAGGCCTCGGTCAGCAGGCGCACGGCCCGGCGGTTCGGGGTCAGGACCACGGCGTCGGCCAGGGCCTCGGGGCCGCCCTCCCGGGTCAGGTCCAGGAGGCCCGTCGCCAGGTCGTCCAGGAAGGGTCGGTCAGCCGGGATGTTGAACCAGCGCGGGCCGGGCGTTTCGAAGAACCAGCCGCTCATCGGGACAGCAGGGCCTCGGCCTCGTCGCGCGCCGCGGGATCGCCGACGTGCAGCCAGAAGGCGTCCATGACCACGCCCGCCAGCCGCCCCTGCGCCTGCAGCCGCCACCAGACCGGCAGGATGGAAAAGGCCCCTTCGGGCTCGTCATCCAGGACCTCGGGCTTGAGAATCTGGAAGCCGATATTGGCGAGGGGCGCCGGGTTGGCGTCATCCGCCGAGTGGGTCAGCCGGCCCTCGGCGTCCATGAAGAAGCCCCTCGGTCCCTCGAAGCCGATGCCCTGCCCCCGGGGGGTCAGGAGCAGGAGGAGATCCATGCGCTCCGGGTCCCAGGCCGCCTTCATCCGCTCCAGGGGCGGCGTCGCGCCGCCCATCCAGAGGGAGTCGATATTGGCCACGAAGATGGGTTCGCGGCCCAGCAGGGGCAGGGCGTTGCGGATGCCGCCGCCGGAATCCAGCAGGGCCGCGCGCTCGTTGGCGATGACGATCTCCAGGTCGGTCCGCCCGGCGAGGTGGGCCTCCATATGGTCGGCGAAATGGTGGACGTTCACCACCGCCTTGCGCACGCCGGCCTCGACCAGGCGGTCGAGGACCCGGTCGATCAGGGTCCGCCCCGCCACCTCCACCAGGGCCTTGGGCCGGGTGTCGGTAAGGGGCCGCATGCGGGTGCCGAGACCCGCGGCCAGGACCATGGCGCTGGTCGGGCCGGTCATCGGCGGGCGTCCGCGGGGACGCAGGCGTCGAGCCAGGCGCGCAGGTCCGACAGGCCCGGGTCAGCGAGGCAGGCGTCGAGATAGCCCCACATGCGCGGCAGGAAGGCCTCGTACCTTGGCCGGCCGTCGCGGACCACAAGCCGGGCGAAGACCCCGATGATCCGGCAGATGTTCAGGGCGCCCAGGGCGTGGAAGTCGGAAGCGATAGGCAGTTCGTCTGCATAACGGGAGCGTTCGATGTAGCGTCCCAGGAGGGTGTCGGAGAGGGTCCTGGAGACGTCCCGGCGGGCGTCGTGCAGGAGCATGGAGAGGTCCCAGGCGGGATGGGCCAGGACCGCGTCCTGGAAATCCACCATCCCGACCCGGGCGGGGCCCTCCCGGTCCGGCAGCCAGATCAGGTTCTCGACGTGGTAGTCGCGGTGGCAGAAGACCCGGGCCCCCGCCTCGCCCCGTTCCAGGATGGGGCGCCAGAGGCTCGACCAGTCCCGGCGGGCGGCGGCGTCCACGCGGACCCCGGGCCGCAGGGCGGGCAGCCAGTCCGGCAGCAGGTCGGCGGCGGTCTCCAGGGCCAGGGCGTCGTAGGTCAGGAGGGGCCAGTCCAGCCCGGCGTCCGCGCCCAGCCGGCGGGCGACAGGCTGGTCCTGCATGTGGATAAGGGCGTCCAGGGCGGCCTCGTAGAGGGGGCCTTCGTCGGCGCCGCCGGCGATGAGGGTTCCGAAGAGGTCGTCGCCCAGGTCCTCCATCACGGCCAGGCCCTGGCCGGCGTCGAAGGCCTCGACGCGCGGCGCGGACAGGCCGGCCTGGTTCAGCCAGCCGGCGACGGCCACGAAGGCGTCCACCCGCCCAGCCGCCAGCCGCGCCATGGCGTTGTAGCCGAGGGCCCGGCGAGCGCCTTCGTCGGCGTCCGGCGGGCAGGGGGCGGACTCCACCGGCGGCTGGTCCATGAAGATGCGGCGGCCGCCGCCGGCCAGGTACAGGCGCTCGTAGGCGCGGGTGGAGGCGTCGCCCGCCAGCCGCTCGCGCCGCGCGCCGGCCAGGCCGGCCTGGGCCAGGAAGGCGTCCTTCAGGGCGTCCCGTTCCGCCGTCACTCGACCCTCTCCCGCCAGGACCCGTGGCCGGACAGCCGCGCCGTCCGCCCCTCTCCGGAAACGGTCAACTCTAGATCGAGTCGGTCGGCGGGGAGACGCCCCTCAAGCCGCTCGGGCCATTCGATCAGGGCCGCCCCGTGGTCGAGGGCCTCGTCCAGGCCGATCTCCCAGGCCTCCTCGGGGTCTTCCAGCCGGTAGAGGTCGAAGTGGGCGATCTCGAAGTCCGGCCCGGGATAGGTCTGGACCAGGGTGAAGGTGGGGCTGGGCGCCTCCTCGTCCGGGGTGGTCAGGGCGCGAACCAGGGCCCGGGCGAGGCAGGACTTGCCCGCCCCCAGGGCGCCCCTCAGGCAGAGGGCCTCGCCCTTGCGCAGCAAGGGCGCGATCCGGCGGCCGAGGGCTTCTGTGTCAGCCTCAGCGGGCAGGTCGATCCGGGCGGGCAGGCGGCTCAATAGGGACGGTCCGGGTCGCGGGGCAGGACGGTCTCCACATAGGCCTTAACGGCGGCGGTGGCGACGTCGGCGTCAGCTTCCAGTCGGTCCGGCGGGATCAGCGGGCCGACGGTCAGGGTGAACCGCCCTCCGCGCTTGTTCAGGAGTTCGTGGAAGAGGGTGATGTCGCGCAGCTCCTGAGAGACCCGGTCGAAGGCGTGGAACAGGGTCGACCAGGGCCCGGTCATGTGGACCGGCGCCACCGGCGCCTCGTGACGGCGGGCGATGGACAGGGCCGAGCTCATCCAGGGCGGGTCGGAGAGGGCGCCGTCCAGGCCCCGCCGCGCCAGGCGGCCGGCCGGAAAGATGGCCAGGGCCCGCCCGGCTTCCATGGCCTCGCGCGTCATCTGCAGGGTGGTGCGGGTGCGCTCGCGGGTGCGCTTGGCCTCAACCCATTCCACCGGGATGAGGACGTCGGAGAACCCCGGGACCACACGGTGGGCGTCGGCGTTGGCGTAGAAGCACAGGTCCGGCCGGCGCCCGCGCAGGGCGTCCCAGGCGGCGATCCCGTCCGCGATGCCGGTGGGGTGGTTGGAGACAATGACCAGCCGCCCGGCCTCGGGAATCCGCTCCAGGCCGCGGACCTCGACCTTCACCTCCAAGAGGCGGGAAACGTAGTCCAGGGCCTCCCGCCCTCCCATCGGGGCGACGGCGTCGGCCATCTGCCGGGCCCGGCGATAATTGAGCAGCCGGTAGAGCAGGGGGCGGGCCAGGGGCCAGGCCGGGCTGGAGGCCAGCCGCGGCGCCCGCTCGGCGATCAGCACGTCGACGATGTGCTGGCCGGGGCCGGCGGGAACGGGAGCGCTCATGAAGACCAGCATGCCCGCCCAGGGGGTGCGCAAGCAAGGTCTAGGCGCGCCCGCCGCCAGCCCTTATTGGAGGGCCCGCAGGCATACGAGGACGGTCCCATGCGCCAGATCTCCCACTTCATCGACGGCGCCGCGGTCGCCAGCGCCTCCGGCCGCACCGGCGACGTCTTCAACCCGAACACCGGCGAGGTTCAGGCGAAGGTGGGCCTGGGGACCGCCGACGAGCTGGAGCTGGCCGTGCAGTCCGCCCTGCGCGCCCAGCCGGCCTGGGCTGCGGTGAACCCCCAGCGCCGGGCGCGGGTCATGTTCGAGTTCAAGCGCCTGCTCGAGGCCAACATGCAGGCCCTGGCCGAGCTGCTCTCCAGCGAGCACGGCAAGGTCGTCGCCGACTCCAAGGGCGACATCCAGCGGGGCCTGGAGGTGATCGAGTTCGCCTGCGGCGTCCCGCACCTGCTGAAGGGCGAGTACACCGAGGGGGCCGGCCCGGGCATCGACGTCTATTCCATGCGCCAGCCCCTGGGGATCGCCGCCGGCGTCACGCCGTTCAACTTCCCCGCCATGATCCCGATGTGGATGTCCGGCGTGGCCATCGCCGTGGGCAACGCCTTCATCCTCAAGCCCTCCGAGCGTGACCCCAGCGTTCCGGTCCGACTGGCCGAGCTGTTCATGCAGGCCGGGGCCGAACAGGGCCTGGACCTCAAGGGCGTGCTCAACGTCGTCCAGGGCGACAAGGTCATGGTCGACGCCATCCTGGATCATCCCGAGATCGCGGCGGTGAGCTTCGTCGGCTCCTCCGACATCGCCCAGTACGTCTATTCCCGCGGCGCCGCGGCCGGGAAGCGGGTCCAGGCCATGGGCGGCGCCAAGAACCACGGCATCGTCCTGCCCGACGCCGACCTGGACCAGGTGGTGCGCGACATCTCCGGCGCCGCCTTCGGCTCGGCCGGCGAGCGCTGCATGGCCCTGCCGGTGGTGGTCCCCGTGGGCGAGCGCACCGCCGAGGCCCTGCGGGAAAAGCTGGTCGCCGAGATCGCCTCCCTCAAGGTGGGCGTCTCCACCGACGAGGGCGCGCACTACGGCCCGGTGGTCAACGCCGCCCACAGGAAGAAGGTCTCCGACTACATCCAGATGGGCGTGGACGAGGGCGCCGAGCTGGTGGTGGACGGCCGCGACTTCCGCCTCCAGGGGTACGAGAACGGCTTCTTCATCGGCCCGTCCTTCTTCGACCGGGTCGCGCCGGAGATGAAGAGCTACCAGGACGAGATCTTCGGGCCGGTCCTGCAGATGGTGCGGGCCGAAAGCTTCGATGCGGCCCTGGCCCTGCCGTCCCGGCACGCCTACGGCAATGGCACGGCGATCTTCACCCGCAATGGCCGCGCCGCCCGGGAGTTCGCGTCCCGCGTCAACGTCGGCATGGTCGGCATCAATGTGCCCATCCCCGTGCCCCTGGCCTACCACACCTTCGGCGGCTGGAAGCGGTCGGCCTTTGGCGACGCCAACCAGCACGGCATGGACGGGGTGCGCTTCTACACCAAGGTCAAGACGGTGACGGCCCGCTGGCCCGAAGGCGACGTGGGCGATTCCGCCTTCATCATCCCGACCATGCGCTGACGGGACGTCCCGGCGCCTGATGACCTCCGCCCTCGAAAAGGCCTACGCAGACCGGCTCGCGCGGGGCGAGCTGCGTCCCGATCCTGCCCAGGCGGCGGGGCTGGCCAGCCTGGTGCGGCTGGAGGCGGAGCTGGCGGCGGTGCGGCCGGGGCCCCTGGCGGGGCTCCTGCGCCGGCGGGCCGAGTCCCTGCGGGGGGTCTATCTCTGGGGGCCGGTGGGCCGGGGCAAGTCCATGCTGATGGACCTGTTCTTCGAGACCGTTCCCGTCGCCCGCAAGCGCCGCACCCACTTCCACGTCTTCATGCGCGAGGTTCACGCCCTGATCGGCGCCTGGCGCTCGGGCGATGCGGCGGCGCGGCGGGCGCGGTTCGGCCAGGCGCGCGGGGACGATCCGGTGCCCCCGGTGGCCGACCTTGTGGCCCGGGGCGCCAGCCTGATCTGCTTTGACGAGTTCCAGGTCACGGACATCGCCGACGCCATGATCCTGGGCCGGCTCTTCGAGGCCCTGTTCGAGCGGGGCGTGACCCTGGCGGCCACCTCCAACCGCCATCCGGACGAACTCTACCGGGACGGCATCAACCGCCAGCTCTTCCTGCCCTTCATCGCCCTCCTGAAGGCGCGTGTGGAGGTGGTCTCGGTGGCGGGGTCCCACGACTATCGCCTCGACCGGCTGCGGGCGGCGGGGACCTGGTTCTCGCCCATCGACCCGGACAACCGCCGCACCTTCTCCGCCCTCTGGCGCGACATGCTGGGGACCGAGGCCGCCGAGGGGGAATCGATCGAGGTCATGGGTCGCCGGCTCGATTTCCCGGACGCCGCCGGCGGCCTGGTGCGCGCCGGTTTCGCCCGGCTCTGCGATGCGGCCCTGGGCCCCAACGACTACCTGGCCCTGGCGGAGCGATTCCACACGGTCTTCCTGGAGGACCTGCCCCGCCTTACCCCCGACCGGCGCGAGGCGGCGCGACGCTTCGTCACCCTGATCGACGCCCTCTACGAGGCCCGGACCCGGCTGATCGTGCTGGCCGAGGCCGACCCTGTCCGGCTCTATCCCGCCGGCGACGGCGCCTTCGAGTTCGAGCGCACGGCCTCACGCCTGCAGGAGATGCGGTCCGCCGACTGGCTTGCGGACCGGTCCTGAGCTTCCGCTACGGCGCCCTATCAGATTGAAAAGCCTTCGTTGACACCCTGCGCGGTAGGCTTAAATGCAAACAGCCGGCCCGGGGCGCGGGGGCGTCCGCCGGGGTCTGCCAGGACATGCCAATGACTGCACCCGTTCGAGAACGACCCCTGTCGCCACATCTCCAGGTGTGGCGCTGGCACCTGACGATGCTGACCTCCATCCTGCACCGGGCGACCGGCCTGGCCCTCTACGCTGGCGCGATCATCGTCGCCGCCTGGGCCCTGTCGCTGGGCGCGGGGCCGCAGGCCTACCAGGTCTTCGTGGACATCATGGCCTCGCCCCTGGGCAGGCTCGTGCTGGTCGGCCTGACCCTCTCGCTCTTCTACCACCTGGCCAATGGCCTCCGGCACCTGTTCTGGGACGCCGGCCTGGGCCTGTCCCCCATCGCCTCGCACCAGTCGGGGATCATGGCCATGGCCTTCTCCGTGGTGGCGACCATCATCGTGTGGGCCATCGGGCTTGGACCGGGAGGCGTGTGATGACTGACTTCAGGACTCCCCTCTCCCGCGCCCGCGGCAGCGGCGCCGCCGGCCACGGGGCCTCCCACTGGGTGGCCGAGCGTGTCAGCTCCATCGCCCTGGCGCCGCTGACCCTCTGGATGGTCTACGCCGCCCTGGCGGTCTCCAAGAGCGACTACGCCGGCGTCGTCGGCTTCGTGTCCCAACCCGTCAACGCCGTCCTGATCGTCCTGGTCCTGGTGGTGTCGGGCTGGCACATGCACGCCGGCGCCCGGGTGGTGGTCGAGGACTACATGCACAAGATGCTTGGCCGCTCGGCCCTGCTTGTCCTCAACCTCTTTGTCGCCGTCCTCGTCACCGCCCTGGCGGTGTTCTCTGTCCTCAAGGTCGCGCTCGGAGGCGCTCTCTGACGTCATGGCCAGCTACGAATTCACCGATCACAAGTTCGACGTCGTCGTCGTCGGCGCCGGGGGCTCCGGCCTCCGGGCGGCCCTGGGCTGCGCCCAGGCGGGCCTGAAGACGGCCTGCATCTCCAAGGTCTTCCCCACCCGCTCCCACACGGTGGCGGCCCAGGGCGGCATCTCGGCCAGCCTCGGCAACATGGGCGAGGATGACTGGCGCTGGCACATGTACGACACCGTCAAGGGGTCGGACTGGCTGGGCGACCAGGACGCCATCGAATACCTCTGCCGGAACGCCCCGGCGGCGGTGTACGAGCTGGAGCACTGGGGCGTGCCCTTCTCGCGCACCCCGGACGGCAAGATCTACCAGCGCGCCTTCGGCGGCATGACCCGGAACTTCGGCGAGGCCCCGATCCAGCGCACCTGCGCCGCGGCGGACCGCACCGGCCACGCCATGCTGCACACCATGTACGGCCAGTCCCTGGCCCATGACACCCAGTTCTTCATCGAGTACTTCGCCCTCGACCTGATCATGGACGAGGGCGTCTGCCGGGGCGTCACCGCCTGGAAGCTGGATGACGGCACCCTGCACCGCTTCCAGGGCCAGATGGTCATCCTGGCCACGGGAGGCTACGGCCGGGCCTATTTCTCGGCCACCAGCGCCCATACCTGCACCGGCGACGGCGGCGGCATGGCCCTGCGGGCGGGCCTGCCCCTGCAGGACATGGAATTCGTCCAGTTCCACCCCACCGGCATCTACGGCGCCGGCTGCCTCATCACCGAGGGCGCCCGGGGCGAGGGCGGCTACCTGACCAATTCGGAAGGCGAGCGCTTCATGGAGCGCTATGCGCCCACCGTGAAGGACCTGGCGCCCCGCGACATGGTGAGCCGCGCCATGACCATCGAGATCCGCGAAGGCCGCGGCGTGGGCCCGAACAAGGACCACATCCACCTGCACCTCGACCACCTGGACCCCAAGGTCCTGGCCGAGCGCCTGCCGGGCATCTCGGAAAGCGCCCGGATCTTCGCGGGCGTGGACGTGACCAAGCAGCCGATCCCTGTCCTGCCGACCGTCCACTACAACATGGGCGGCATCCCGACGAACTTCTACTCGGAGGTCGTGACCCGGGTGGGCGATGACCCCGACCGCGTCGTTCCCGGCCTGATGTCGGTGGGCGAGGCCGCCTGCGTCTCGGTGCACGGCGCCAACCGGCTGGGCTCCAACAGCCTGATCGACCTGGTGGTGTTCGGGCGCTCCGCGGCCCTGCGCGCCGCCGACATCCTCAAGCCCGGCGCTTCCCAGCCCGAGCTGAAGCCGTCGATGACCGATTCCCACCTGGCCCGCTTCGACCGCCTGCGCCACGCTGACGGCTCCACCCCCACGGCGGCCCTCCGCCTGGAGATGCAGCAGGCCATGCAGGAAGACGCCGCTGTCTTCCGTACCTCGGACAGCCTGTCCTCGGGTGTAAACCGCCTCCAGGCGGTGCAGGACAAGCGCAAGGACATCAAGGTGTCCGACCGCGGCCTGATCTGGAACACCGACCTGGTCGAGACCCTTGAGTTCGAGAACCTGGTGGTTCAGGCCGTGGTCACCGTCGCCGGGGCGGCCAACCGCACCGAGAGCCGGGGCGCCCACGCCCATGAGGATCATCCCGACCGGGATGACGCCAACTGGATGAAGCACACCCTGACCTGGATGGACGACGTGACGGGCAAGGTGGTCATCGATTACCGCCCGGTGCACGACTACACGATGACCAACGACATCGCGCCGATCCCGCCCAAGACGCGGGTCTACTAGGGTCGCGGACGCAGACGGAATCCGAGGAAAGCACGCCAGATGGTCGAACTCGCCCTGCCGAAGAACTCCCGCGTCCAGAAGGGCCGGCATCACCCGGCCCCCGCCGGCGCCAAGAAGGTCAAGACCTTCCGGATCTACCGCTATGACCCGGAAGGGACCGGCAACCCCCGCTGGGACACCTACGAGGTGGACGTGGCGGCCTGCGGCCCCATGGTCCTGGACGTCCTTATCCACATCAAGAACACCATGGACCCGACCCTGACCTTCCGGCGCTCGTGCCGCGAGGGGGTCTGCGGCTCATGCGCCATGAACATCGGCGGCCGCAACACCCTGGCCTGCACCCATGGCCATGAGGAGGTTCCGGGCTCGACCTGCCAGGTCAGCCCCCTGCCGCACATGCCGGTGGTCAAGGACCTGGTCCCCGACCTGACCCACTTCTACGCCCAGTACGCCTCCATCGAGCCCTGGCTGCACACCACCACGCCGGAGCCCCAGACCGAGTGGGTGCAGAGCCCGCAGGACCGCGAAAAGCTGGACGGTCTCTACGAGTGCATCCTGTGCGCCTGCTGCTCGACCTCGTGCCCCAGCTACTGGTGGAACGGCGACCGCTATCTCGGGCCCGCCACCCTGCTGCACGCCTATCGCTGGCTGGTCGACAGCCGGGACGAGGCCACCGGCGAGCGGCTGGACGCGCTTGAGGACCCCTTCAAGCTCTACCGCTGCCACACCATCATGAACTGCGCCCAGGTCTGCCCCAAGGGGCTGAACCCCGCCAAGGCGGTGTCCGAGGTGAAGAAGATGATGGCGGAGCGGCTGGTCTGACGGCGGCGCAGGGCGCATCCGGCGAATCCCGTAAGTTGACGGTCCCGTCACTTTTCTGCATCTGGACCCCATGACCTCGCCAGACGCCCATGTCGTGATCGTCGGGGCCGGCCACGCCGGCGGGACCCTCGCGGCCCTGCTGCGCCAGTACGGTCATGCCGGCGCCATCACCCTGGTCGGCGAGGAGCCCATTCCCCCCTACCAGAGGCCGCCCCTGTCCAAGGCCTGGCTGAAGGGCGAGGCGGACGCCGAGTCCCTGGCCCTCAAGCCCCTGGAATTCTACGCCGAGAACCGGATCGACTTCCGCCCCTCGGTCCGCGGCGCGCGGATCGACCGTGAACGCAAGGTGCTGGTCCTCTCGGACGGGACCGAGCTGGCCTATGACTTCCTGGTCCTGGCCACCGGCGCCCGGCCCATCCGCCTGCCCATCCCCGGTGCGGACCTGGAGGGAATCCTCGAGCTGCGCACCGCCGCAGACGCCGAGGCCCTGAAGGGCGCGCTCGGCCCGGGCCGGACCATGGCCGTCGTCGGCGGCGGCTACATCGGGCTCGAGGCCGCCGCCTCCGCCCGCGCCCTGGGCGCCGGCGCCGTGGTCCTGGAGCGCGAGCCCCGCATCCTCGCCCGGGTGGCCGGCGAGGTGCTCTCCACCTTCTTCCGCACCCTGCACGAGGGGCATGGCGTCCAGTTCCACACCGGCGCCTCGGTGACGGGCTTCCGCGGCGAGGACGGCCGGGTGACCGGCGTCGAACTGGCGGACGGCCGGGTGATCGCCTGCGACCTGGCCCTGGTGGGCGTGGGCGCGGTCCCCAACCAGGAACTGGCCCAGGAAGCCGGCCTCGCCGTCAACCGCGGCGTGGTCGTGGACCTGGAGGCGCGCACCTCGGACCCGGCCATCTTCGCCATCGGCGACGTGACCCTGAGGCCCATGCCCATCTATGGCCGCGACTTCCGGATGGAGAGCGTGCCCAACGCCCTGGAACAGGCCAAGCAGGCGGCCTGCGCCATCACCGGCCGGCCGGCGCCGGCAGGCGAGACGCCCTGGCAGTGGTCTGACCAGTACGACATCAAGCTGCAGATCGCTGGCTACAACTTCGACTCCGACCAGACCCTGGTGCGCGGCGACCCGGCTTCGGGCCGCTTTGCGATCTTCCACCTCAAGGGCGACCAGGTGCAGGCGGTCGAGGCGATCAATTCGCCGCCCGAATTCATGATGGGCCGGCAGCTCATCGGCTCCCGCAGGCCGGTGGACAAGCAGAGACTTGCGGACCCTTCGGTTTCTATGAAAGAGGTCGCTGCGGCGTAAGCCGGCGAGGCGAGGAAAGACCAGATGGCCAAGATCACCTTCATCCAGCACGACGGCAGCGAGCAGTCCTACGACGGCAAGACCGGCCTGTCGGTCATGGAAGTCGCCGTGAAGAACAATGTTCCCGGCATTGACGCCGACTGTGGCGGCGCCTGCGCCTGCGCCACCTGCCACGTCTATGTGGACGCGGCCTGGCTGGACAAGACCGGCGACAAGACGGCCATGGAGGAGTCCATGCTGGACTTCGCCGAAGGCGTCGAGCCGAACAGCCGCCTGGCCTGCCAGATCAAGGTCTCTGACGCCCTTGACGGCCTCGTGGTCCGGCTGCCCGAGAGCCAGCACTAGTCTGGACGGCCCGGGGGCCCCGCGCCCTCAGAACTCCAGTTCGGGATGACCCGCGGCGCCCTCGGCCTTCTCCGGGAGGTGGCAGGTGAAGGTCGCCCCGGACCCTGGCTCACTCTCCAGGGCCACCCAGCCGCCGTGCAGCTCCACAAGGGCCTTCACGAGGGCGAGACCCAGGCCCGGACCGCCCCGCTCGCGCCCGACGAACCTGTCGAAGATGTTGGCCTGCACGTGGAAGGGGATGCCCCGGCCCGTGTCGGTCACCTGGATCTGGACCTCGCCCAGGGTGCGCCGCGCCGTCAGGGTGATCCGGCCGCCCTTCGGGGTCTGGCCCAGGGCGTTGAGGATCAGGTGGTCCAGGACCTGGGACAGGCGCCGGGCGTCGCCCCGCATCAGGCCCAGCCCCTCCGGGCAGGCGGAGGTCAGGCGCAGGTCGCCGGCCTCGGCATCCTCGCTCCAGCGGACGACGGCGGCCTCCAGCAGTCGGGCCACGTTCACGTCCTCAAGGTCCAGGGCCATCTCGCCGGCGTCGATCTGGGCCATGTCCAGCACGTCGTCGATGGAGCGGCCCAGCTGTTCGGCGGCCTGGCGGATGGCGCCGGCGTGGCCGAGGGCGCGGGCGGGCAGCTGGTCGCCCAGGCCCTCCATCAGCTCGGAATAGCCGATGATGGTCGTGAGCGGGGTCCGCAGCTCGTAGGAGACATTGCCGACGAAGTCGCGCTTGAGCCGTTCGGCCTCGGCGAGGGCGGCGCTGCGGTCGGCCAGGGCCCGCTCCAGACGCCGGGCGTCGGTGACGTCCGTGAAGGCGATCAGGGTGGCGCCGTCGGGAAGCGGGCGGGACTGGTGGGCGACGATGCGTCCGTCCGAGGTCCGCACTTCGCCTGAGGCGGGCGCCCGGGCGGCGGGATCGGTGTCGGCGACACGGCCCTTGAGCTCCCGCCAGAAGCCCTGGTCGTGCAGGCGGGGCAGGCAGAGCTCGACCACCCCCTCGAAGTCCTGCATCTCGGTCAGGGCCTGGCGGGGGATGTTCCAGAACCGCTCGAACGCCTCGTTGTGCAGGCGAAGCCGCCCGTCTGCGCCGAACACGGCGACGGCGTCGTTCAGCTTGTCGAGGGTGGCCTGCTGCACCTGGATCAGGCTGTTGTACTGGGCCTTGAGCCGCAGCTCTCCGGTGATGTCCGAGAACAGGAGCACGATCCCGCCCAGGGGATGGGACTGGCGCACCACCCGCAGGGTCCGCCCGTCGGGCAGGCTCCAGAGCTCGTCCGGCGCGGAGTCCAGCTGGGCGTAGCGCTCCAGCTCCGCGGCCTTCCAGCGGGCGTAGTCGGCGGTCTCGGGCAGGCGACGGCGCTGGCGCAGGCGGTCCAGGACCTCGCCGTGGGTGGGCCTTTCCGCCAGCCAGGCGGGCTCCAGGCCGAAGAGCTCGGCGAAGGCGGTGTTGTGGAAGTCCAGCCGGCGCGAGGGCGTGAAGATGGCGACGGCGTCGGCGATGTGGTTCAGGGTCTCGTCATGGGCCTCGACATTGCGGCGCAGGGCCTCCCTCAGCTCCTCGGCCTCGGTGGCGTCCTCGGTCCAGACGCCGACGCCGCCGCCTTCCAGGGGGCGCGCCGTCAGCCTCAGGGCGCGCCGGCGCCCGCCCAGGCTGATCCACCTCAGGGCCTCCCGGTGCTGGGACAGGTTGGCGGCCTCGATGGCCAGGGCGTCCGCCGCGGGATCCAGGCTGAGCCTCCGCTCGTCCGCCGCCGCCACGTCCTCGGCGCCCACGGCCTCCAGCCAGGCGGCGTTGGCCCAGACCAGCCGGCCGTCGGCGCCGGAGATCCAGGCCGGGCCGCTGCGGGCGTTCAGGAAGGCGGCGAACCGGGGCGAGGGGGGCAGGCCCTGGGTCCCGGCCGCAGAAGACAGGCGCAGCCAGGCCAGGGCGCCGGCCGCCCGGCCCTCGACCGTCACCACGCCCGCCGGGCCCCTGACCTCGAACCCGCAGCTCTCGCCCCGCTCGAAGAGGGCCCGCAGGCGCAGGGCGTGATCCGGGTCGGCGCGCATGAGGGCCGCCACCACCGACTGGGGCTCGGCGCCGACGCCCAGGGCGAGGGCGCAGGCGGCAAAGCTCTCGTCGCCCGAGGCCAGGAAGGCGCGGCCATCCTCGACGGCGAGCAGGGCGGATTCGAAGGCCTCGGCCGAGGCCTGGGCGGCCTCCGCGCCGCCGCGCAGGGCGTCGACCTCGGCTTCAAGCTCCGCGACCCGGCGATCGGCGCGCCGGCGGACGCTCAGCGTCCAGACGCCCGAGCACAGCGCCAGGAGGACGGCGCCGGCGGTGGCGGACAGGATCATGCCTTCACCGGTCATGGGCGGGACCGCAGGTTTTCGCCCACATCAGGCGAATCATTCACGCAACATAGGCCCAAGCCTGATTCTGAGCGATAAAGCGCCATGTCCGCCCAGTCCTATCCGGTTGCAAACGACGGCGAGGCCGCCCTCGGGGCCCCCCTGGGCCACGCCCTGAGGGCGCGGGAGGCCGAATCCCTGGCCGGTGAGCCCGTGGTCTTCGCCTCCGAGCGCGTCGGTCCGCCCTGCCCGAGCCGGGAGGCGGCGCTGGAGCTGGCGGCGCGGATGGGGGCCTCCGCCGCCTCGCCGGCGGATCCGGGCGCGGTCCGGATCATCGAGGTCTTTGACGGCGCAAGGCCGCCCGCCCCGGCCCGGCCCCTGACCGAAGGCGGTCGCCGCTGGCCCGAGCCGCCCCCGCCGCCGCGCACGGTCTGGCGGGTCCAGGTCGATTTCTGGCGGCCGGCGTCGCGCACCCCGGCCATCCTCCAGGCCCAGGCCCGGCATGTGCGCAAACGGACCCAGGCCGACGTGTCCGGCGACCATCTGAGCGCCTTCGCCCGCCAGCCCCTGCGGCCGGTACGGCCCCAGCAGCCCCTCGACATCGGCCTGTTCGAGGTCCGGGCCCCCGAGAACCCCGACCGCCTCCTGCCCGATGAGTGAACCCTGGCCTGGTCGCGCGGCGGCCCCGTCCCTCGACGACATCGCCCGACTGGCCGAGGAGGCCTTTGCGGCCCTGCCAGACCTGTTCCGCCGCATGGCGGGCGACATCGTCTTCCGCGTGGACGACTTTCCCGACGAGGAGGTGCTGGCGGCCCTTGAGATCGAGGACCCCTTCGGTCTGACCGGCCTCTACCAGGGTGTGGACCTCGGCCGCCGGTCGGTGATGGACCTGACGGCCGAGCCGGCGCGGGTCTTCCTTTACCGGCGGCCCCTTCTGGACGAGTGGGCCGAGCGCGGCGACGTGACCCTGGCCGAACTCGTGACCCACGTGCTGGTGCACGAGATCGGGCACCACCTGGGCCTGACCGATGAACAGATCGACCGCATCGAGGCGGGTTGAGACGGCGGCGGATTCGGCCGGCTTTTCCCACGCGGCGTTTACGTCTAAACGGCCGGTCATGACCGGTTCTCGCCGCCTCAAGCGCCTGTTTGCGGGCCTCCTGGCCGCCGCCCTTATGGCGCCCGGCGCGGCCCTGGCCGCCGACATCCGCCCCCCGGCCCAGAAGATCGAGGTCGGCCGCATCGCCGGACGCTGGTACGAGGTCGCCCGCCTGCCGAACAAGATCCAGAAGGACTGCCAGGGGGGAACCTCTGACTGGTCCCGGACCTCGACGGGCTATTCGGTGATCCAGACCTGCCACCGGGGCTCGCTGGCCAATACGCCCACCCAGTGGAAGGCCCAGGCCAAGATCATCGACCCCATGACCGACGGCCGCATCCGGCTGACCTATTTCGGGGGCATACTGAACGTCGAGTACTGGGTCCTCGAGAGCCGGGCCGACCAGGGCTGGCTGCTGCTCGGTACGCCAAACGGCCGCTATCTCTGGCTGATGGCCCAGAAGCCCATCCTCAGCACCGCCGCCCGGGCCCAGGCGGTCAGCCGGATCCGTCAGCTGGGCTATGACGTGGCGGCCCTTGAATTCCCCCTCCCAGCCCGACACTGATCCCGCCGCCTCGCGGCCGGAGGTCACCGCCGCGGTGACCCGTGGGGCCGTGCGCGCCTTCCGGGGCCTGGGCTATGTGGCCCTGGCCGAAGTGACCCTGCCCAACGCCCGCCGGGCGGACCTGATGGCCATCTCCCCCCGCGGCGAGCTATTCATCGCCGAGGTGAAGTCCTCGGTCGAGGACTTCCGGGTCGACCGGAAGTGGCGCGACTACCTGGACTTCTGCGACCGCTTCGCCTTCGCGGTGGCGCCCGAGTTTCCGCAGCACGTGCTGCCCGAGGAGCCTGGCCTGCTGGTCTGCGACGGCTTTGGCGGGGCCCTGGTCCGCGAGGCGCCCCTCTCGCCCCTGTCCGGCGGCCGGCGCAAGGCCCTGACCATCGCCTTCGCCCGGCTGGCGGCCCTGCGCGCAGGCGGCGTCCTGGCGGTCGACCTGGAGCTCTGAGCCCGCGGTCATCGGGGCGCGCGCTTGGCGAGGATCCTCTGCAGGGTCCGCCGGTGCATGCCGAGCTTGCGCGAGGTCTCCGAGACGTTGTTGCCGCAGAACTCGAAGACCCGGTGGATGTGTTCCCAGCGCGCCCGGTCGGCGGTCATGGGGCGCAGGATGAGGCCGCCCGGCGGGGTGCGGCCCAGGAGCGCCGCAGCAAGGTCGTCCGGATCCGCCGGCTTGGTCAGGTAGTCGGCCGCCCCCAGCCTGACGGCGGCGACGGCGTTGGCGATGGAGCCGAAGGCGGTCAGCACGACGGCGCGGCCGTCGGGACGGTGCTGCAGGAGGGTCTCGATAAGGCCTAGGCCCGCGCCGTCCGGCAGGCGCATCTCGAGCACGGCGAAGCCCGGCGCGCCGTCCTGCACCGCCGAACGGGCCTCGGCCAGGCTGCGGGCCCAGGTCACCTGGAATCCCCGCGCCTCGAGGGCCCGCGTGGTGCGCGCGGCATGGAGTTCGTCGTCGTCCGCCAGCAGGAGAGGGAGGGCGGCCTCCGGCTCCGCCTGCGGGCCGGGACCGTCGGGGTCTTCTGATTCCCGGGTGTCAGGTGAAGTCATGAACGCCGCTCGAAGTCCCCGGACCGGCCTCGACCTTGGCGCGTCCTCTGAGTCCCGGCAAGCCGGCCCGGCACTGGATGGCGGCGGCGAAATCCGCTAGAGCCGCCGGGCTGAAACCTGGGGATCCTGAGGATGAACCTGAAGCTTGTCCTGCGCCTTGTGCTGGCGGTCCTCGTCATCGGCGGACTCACCTTCCTGGCCGTTCAGATCGGCGCGCGCCGCCCCGCCTCGGCCCCGGCCGTCGCGTCTGGCCCGCAGGCCGGGCCAGGGGGCCCGTTCACCCTGGTGGACTCCGCTGGCAAGCCCTTCACCCAGGACGAACTCAAGGGCCGCTGGAACATCATCTTCTTCGGCTTCACCTTCTGCCCGGACGTCTGCCCGACCACCCTCGACACCCTGGGCCGGACCCTCGACCTCCTGGGGGCGGACCGCGACAAGGTCCGCATCGTCTTCATCTCGGTCGACCCCGAACGGGACACCCCCGCCAAGATGGCCGCCTATCTCGACAATCCGGCCTTCCCCAGGGGCGTGGTGGGGCTGACGGGCACGCCCGAGCAGGTCGCGGCGACGGCCAAGGCCTACAAGGTATATTACGAGAAGCAGGGTGAGGGAGACGCCTACCTGATCAACCACTCCTCGATCAGCTACCTGATGGATCCGTCCGGCCGGTTCGCCCGCGTCCTGCCCTACGGCATGTCGCCCGAGGACCTTGCGACCCAGGTGCGCGACGCCATGAAGCGGGGCTGACGCCGCCCGGGCTGGACATCCGCCGCGTTCCGGCGTGATATGCTGCGCTGCAACATCCACGGCGGGCCATGCTCTATTCCCTCTATGAAGCCGGATACTACGCCGCCGCGCCCTTCCGGGCCGCGGCGCGAGCGACCCGCCAGTACTGGAGCTCGCCGCTCAATCCCGCCCGCGAGACGCCCCTCGGCCGCCGCCTCTTCGCCTCGGCGGACCTGTTCGCCAACCTCACCCGCCGCTACGGCCGGCCGGAATGGGGGATCGACTCCGTCGACATCGGCGGGACCGAGGTCCGGGTCCGGAGGGTCGAGACCTGGTCCAGTCCCTGGGTCAAGCTGACCCACTTTGCGCGGGACCCCCTGGACCTGCGCCGGGCCGGCCGTACGGGGTCGGCGCCCGCCGTGCTGATCGTCGCGCCCCTGTCAGGCCACTACGCGACCCTCCTGAGGGATACGGTCCGCACCTTCCTCCAGGACCACGAGGTCTTCATCACCGAGTGGTCCAACGCCCGGGACGTGCCGGTCCTGGAGGGCCGTTTCGACTTCCACGACTACCTGGACCACATCCGGACCGTGCTGCGCCGGCTGGGCCCGCGCTGCCACGTGGTGGCGGTCTGCCAGCCGGGGCCTGCGGTCCTGGCGGCGGCCTCCCTGATGGCCGAGGATGGCGAGGACGCCCGCCCGGCCTCCATGACCTTCATGGGCTCGCCCCTGGACGCCCGGTTCTCGCCCACGGTGACGAACAAGCTGGCCGAGGAGAGGCCCTTTTCCTGGTTCAAGTCGAACATGATCAGCACCGTCCCCCTGCCCTACGCCGGGGCGGGAAGGCGGGTCTATCCGGGCTTTGTCCAGCTCTACTCGTTCATGTCGATGAACATGGAGCGCCACCAGGACGCCCACCTCCAGTACCTCCAGGACCTGATGAACGGCGACGGCGACTCCGCCGAGAAGCACCTGGAGTTCTACGACGAGTATCTCTCGGTCCTGGACCTCTCCGAGGAGTTCTATCTCCAGACGGTGGACATCGTCTTCCAGCAGCACCTGCTGCCCAAGGGCGAGCTGGTCCACGGCGGCCGGACCGTGCGCCCCGCCGCCATCACCGACATCGGCCTCCTGACCGTCGAGGGCGAGCTGGACGACATTTCCGGCATCGGCCAGACCCAGGCGGCCCACGCTCTTTGCTCGGGCCTGCCGGAGGACCTGCGCGAGGACTATGTCCAGCCCCATGTGGGCCATTACGGGGTCTTCAACGGCCGCCGGTTCCGGGAGGAGATCTATCCGCGGGTGGCGGCCTTCATCGCCCGCCAGGAGGCGCGGATCGCCGCGCCGTCGGCCTGACGGGCGGACATGTTCGGCCTCGGGCGCACCCATGCCGATGGCGACCTGATCGAGGTCGAGGGCCTTCCGGTCCGGCTGAAGGTCAATCCTCGCTCCCGCCGTATCGCCCTGAGGCTGGACCGGAGCCGGCGCGAGGTCGTGGCCTCTGCGCCGGACCGGCGCGGCCTGGCCGAGGCCGCCCGCTTCGCCCGAAGCCGGGCGGACTGGATCCGCAGCCGGCTGTCAGAATCCCCCGCGCCGTGCAGCTTCGCGCCTGGCCTTGACCTCGCCCTCTTCGACCGGCCATGCCGCCTGGAGGCGGGGGAGGGCCGCACCCGCCTGCTCGACGAAACCGGCGGCGTCCTGGTGATCCGCGCAGCGGGCGCGCCGGACGCCTTCGCCCGCTCGGTTGTGCGGGTCCTGAAGCGTGAGGCCCTGGCCGGCTTCCGGGACCTTTCGCGCCGCCACTGCGAGACCCTGGGCGCACCCCTGCCGAAGGTGACCGTCAACGATGCGCGCACCCGCTGGGGCTCCTGCACCCCGGGAAGGGCGGGGGCGCCGCCCTCGGTCCGGTATGTCTGGCGGCTGGCCCTCGCCCCCCTGCCGGTGGCGGACTATGTCGCGGCGCACGAGTGCGCCCACATCCTGCAGCCCAATCACGGGCCGGCCTTCTGGGGCCTTGTTCGCGACCTGGTCGGGGATCCGGCCCCGCACCGGGACTGGCTGAAGCGCGAGGGCCCCAGGCTTCACGCCCTGGGGGCGGCCGAGGGCTGAGCCGGGGCTGCGGCTGCCGGGACCGGGGGCTGGGGCGAAGGCGCGGCGTCCTGCGCGGGACCTGCCGCCGGCGCCCCCTCCGCCCCCTCCGCGGGAGCCTGAAGGAGATCGCCGATCGGGTCCGCCCCGTCTGGCGGCGGCGGCAGGCCGCCCGGGATGGGCTCGGCGCGAAGGCGCGGCAGGGCCCGCGACATGAAGGCCTGCCAGATGGCCGCCGGGGCGCCGCCGCCCGTCACCCGCCGCATGGGGGTGTTGTCGTCCCGTCCCACCCAGACCGCCGCCACGAAGCCGCCCGTGTAGCCGACGAACCAGGCGTCCCGGTAATCGCTGGTGGTGCCGGTCTTGCCGGCAAGGTCGTAGCCGGCGACCCGGGCCCGGGTCCCGGTGCCGGAGACCAGGACCTGGCGCATCATCTGGTTCATCTGGGGCAGGGCGGGCGAGGCGATCACCGGGGTCCGGGGGGGGCGGGCCACCGACCTGTCATAGAGCACCTTGCCCCCGGCTGTGCGGACCCGCTCGATCGCCCAGGCCGGCGAGGCGAAGCCCCCATTGGAGAACGGAGCGTAGGCCTGGGCCATCTCCAGGGGGCTGACCTCCACCGCGCCAAGGGCCATGGAGGGGTCGAGCTGGATGGGCGAGCTGATCCCCAGCCGCCGCGCCGTGGCCGCGACATTGCCGGTCCCGACCTCGTTCGCCAGGCGCGCCGCAACGGTGTTCACGGACTGGGCCAGGGCGGTCTGCAGGGTTATGGGGCCGAGGAACTGGCCGGTGTAATTGCGGGGCTCCCAGGCCCCGATGCGGATCGCCTCGTCGACCACCGGCGTGTCCGGGGTCCGGCCGCGCTCCAGGGCCGTGAGGTAGACAAAGGGCTTGAAGGCCGAGCCGGCCTGGCGCCGCGCCATGGCCGCCCGGTCGAACTGGCTGTCCTCGTAGTCGACCCCGCCGACATAGGCGCGCACCCGTCCTTCGCCGTCGAGAGCCACGAGGGCGGCCTGCTGGACCCCCTGGCCGCCGGCCCCGGCGACCCCGGCCCGGAGGGCCTGCTCGGCGGAGGCCTGGATCGGGAGGTCGAGGGTGGTCTCCACGATGAGGTCCTCGGTGGGCTCGCCCACCAGGCTGCGGACCTGCTCATCCACCCAGTCCGTGAAGTACTGCGCCCTCTGGCTGGCCAGGGTCGGATTGACCCGGACGGGCGTGCGGATCGCCTCGGCCCGCTGTTCAGGCGTGATGGCGCCGGACCGGACCATCTCGTTCAGCACCACCGTCGCCCGGCGCGCCGCGCGGTCGGCAGAGGACACGGGGCTGTAGCGCGAGGGGCCCTTCATCATCCCGGCGAGGAGGGCGCTCTCGCCGATGGTCAGCCGTTCCGCCGGCTTGCCGAAATAGCGTTGGGATGCAGCCTCGATGCCGTAGGCGCCCGCCCCGAAATAGACCCGGTTCAGGTAGAGGGCGAGGATCTCCTTCTTGGTGAACTTGGTCTCGAGCCATACGGCCAGGACCAGCTCCTGCGCCTTGCGCCGGTAGGTCTGGTCCATGGTCAGGAAGAGGTTGCGCGCGAGCTGCTGGGTGATGGTCGAGCCGCCGCGCAGGGGCCCCCCGCCCCGGTGCGTCAGGTTGTAGACCTGGCTCCGGACGATCCCCCAGGGATTGAAGCCATAATGCCAGTAGAACCAGCGGTCCTCGATGGCCACGAAGGCGGCGGGCACGTAGGGCGGAAGCTTCTCCAGGTCTACCGGCGGGGCGTACTGGCTGCCCCGGACCGAGACGAGGCCGCCGGACCGGTCGAGATAGGAGATCGAGGGCTGGCGGCGGACATCGTTCAGGCTGGACGTGTCGGGCAGGTCCGCCGCGAAGACGGCGAGGAAGGCGAGGGCGAAGATTCCCCCCCAGACGCACAGCACCGCACCCCAGTAGAACAGTCCCTGGAGGAAGGACCGCCGCCGCCGCGGCGGCCGGTCCCGGGGGTCGGATCTGGCCATGGACCTTTGAGTCTCCGAAGGGGTCTCGCGCCCCCGCGCCGAACGGGCCGAGGCATACACCCGCGCGCTGACTCGCGCGACAGGATTGCAGCCGAAGCGGAAGGGTCTTCCCTTCGCGACCCGCCCGCGGCATGAGGCCCTCCGATGTCTGAAGATTCCGCTTCCAACACGTCCGTCCCCGCAGATCCCTCCGGCGTCGCCGCCCAGGTCCAGTCCCGGCTGTCGGAACTGGCGGGGGAAGGCGCCCGGCCGGTTTCCCTGTCCCTCGATTTCGGGCCGGCCTGCGGCGAGGCCCGGGAGGGCCGGATGGAGGCCTGGATCGATCGCCAGACGCGGTCCCTGGCCTTCGTGCGGGCGCGGCTTTCGGCGGCAGATGGCCGGATGATCGCCGCCGGCTCCGCCGTCTTCGCCCGACCGGCGGCCGGGGCCTGAGGCGCCCTCCGCCCCCCGCGGCGCGACGGCCGGTGATTCCCCGGCGCGCCTTCGGTTGCGGCGCCGAAGGCTGCATGATATCAGACGCGCGGCTTCGGGCCGGGGGTTCTGGAAAGCATCCTTGGCGTCTGTGCTTTTCCAAGCGCTTTCAAGCCTTTAGCCGTCGGAATTTTCTTCCGGCGTCTGTGACACACGCATCGGGCGGGCGGAGCAAGTGGCGGACGATTCCAGGACTTCAGATGTGGGCGACCGTTACGCCCGGGCCCTTTTCGATCTCGCCAACGAGACCGGGACGATCCGGGCTGTCGCAGGCGATGTCGCCGCCCTCCGCAGGATGCGCGCCGACTCGGCCGACCTGAGGACCCTGCTCGCCTCTCCCGCCTTCACCTCCACAGACAAGGTGAACGCCCTGGGCGCCCTGGCCGCCAAGGCCAAGTTCTCCGAGACGACCCGCAAGTTCCTGGGCCTGCTCGCCGCCAACGGCCGGGCCGCCGCCCTGCCCGACGTCATCACCGCCTTCGAGGCCCTGGACGCCGCCGCCCGCGGCGCGGTCTCCGCCGTGGTCACCACCGCCGCCCCGATGAGCGCCGCCCAGTCCAAGGCCGTGGCCGAGGCCCTGCGGACCGCCCTGGGCAAGGCCCCCGAAATCGAGACCCGCGTCGACCCCGCCCTGCTGGGCGGGATCCGCGTCCGGGTCGGATCCAAACTGTTCGACGCTTCGCTCCGTTCGAAGCTCGATTCCCTCAAGTTCGCCCTGAAGAGAGCGTAAGCCATGGATATCCGCGCCGCCGAAATCTCGGCCATCCTGAAGTCCCAGATCGCCAACTTCGGCCAGGACGCCGACGTCTCCGACGTCGGACAGGTCCTGTCCGTCGGCGACGGCATCGCCCGGGTGTTCGGCCTGGACAATGTCCAGTCCGGCGAGATGGTCGAGTTCCCCAAGGCCGGCGTGAAGGGCATGGCCCTGAACCTCGAGCGCGACAACGTCGGGGTCGTGATCTTCGGCGAGGACCGCGCCATCGCCGAGGGCGACGAAGTCCGCCGCCTCTCCGAGATCGTGGACGTGCCGGTGGGCAAGGGCCTTCTGGGTCGGGTCGTGAACCCGCTGGGCGAGCCCATCGACGGCAAGGGCCCGATCAAGAACGTGGCCGAGCGTCGCCGTGTGGACGTGAAGGCCCCGGGCATCATCCCGCGGAAGTCGGTGCATGAGCCGGTGCAGACCGGCCTGAAGGCCATCGACACCCTGATCCCGATCGGCCGCGGCCAGCGCGAGCTGATCATCGGCGACCGCCAGACCGGCAAGACCGCCGTGGCCGTCGACACCATCCTGAACCAGAAGGCGATGAACGCCGGCGACGACGAGAGCGCCAAGCTCTACTGCATCTACGTCGCCATCGGCCAGAAGCGCTCGACGGTCGCCCAGATCGTCAAGACCCTCGAGGAGCGCGGCGCCCTCGACTACACCATCGTGGTCTCGGCCACCGCCTCCGAGCCGGCCCCCCTGCAGTTCCTGGCTCCCTTCGCGGGCTGCGCCATGGGCGAGTGGTTCCGCGACAACGGCATGCACGCCGTCATCATCTACGACGACCTGTCCAAGCAGGCGGTCGCCTACCGCCAGATGTCCCTGCTGCTGCGCCGCCCGCCGGGCCGTGAAGCCTATCCGGGCGACGTCTTCTACCTGCACTCCCGCCTGCTCGAGCGCGCCGCCAAGCTCAATGACGAGAACGGCAATGGCTCCCTGACCGCCCTGCCGGTCATCGAGACCCAGGCCAACGACGTGTCGGCCTACATCCCGACCAACGTGATCTCGATCACCGACGGCCAGATCTTCCTCGAGACCGACCTCTTCTTCCAGGGCATCCGCCCGGCGGTGAACGTCGGCATCAGCGTCAGCCGCGTGGGCTCCTCGGCCCAGATCAAGGCCATGAAGACCGCCGCCGGCCCGATCAAGGGCGAGCTCGCCCAGTACCGGGAAATGGCCGCCTTCGCGAAGTTCGGCTCTGACCTCGACGCCACGACCCAGCGCCAGCTGGCCCGCGGCGAGCGCCTGACCGAGCTCCTGAAGCAGCCCCAGTACGCCCCCCTCTCCGTCGAGGAGCAGGTCGCTGTCATCTACGCCGGCACCCGCGGCTACCTGGACGGCGTTCCCACCGCCGACGTCGGCCGCTACGAGCAGGAGCTGCTGAAGCACCTGCACGGCAAGCACCAGAAGCTGCTCGACACCATCCGTGAGGGAAAGGCCCTGACCGACAAGGTCGAGGCCGACCTGCGCGGCGTGCTCGACGCCTTCACCTCCACCTTCGCCTGAGGCCGGACCGGAACCGCCTGACATGGCCAGCCTGAAGGAAATGCGCAATCGGATCGGAAGCGTGAAGGCCACGCAGAAGATCACGAAGGCGATGCAGATGGTCGCAGCGGCAAAGCTGCGGCGGGCGCAGGACAACGCCCAGAACGCCCGTCCCTATGCCGACCGCATGGCGTCGGTGATCGCCAACCTGGCCGCCGGCGTGTCCGGCGACGGCGCCCCGAAGCTCCTGGTGGGAACCGGGGCCGAGGCGCGCCAGCTGGTGATCGTCGCCACCTCTGACCGGGGCCTGGCCGGCGGCTTCAACTCGTCCATCGTCCGGATGGCCCGCGAGCGGATCAACCGCCTGCTCGCCGAGGGCCGGGACGTCCGGCTGATCACCATCGGCAAGAAGGCCCGCGAGCAGCTCCGCCGCCAGTATGGCGACCGGATCGTCGAGAGCTACGAGGCCGGCGGCAATCCCTCCCTGGTGACCGCCCAGGACGTGGCCGCCAAGGTCGCGGACCTGTTCGAGGCCGGAGAGATCGACGTCGTCTCCCTGCTCTTCAGCCGGTTCAAGTCGGTGGTCGTCCAGACCCCGACCTTTGTCCAGCTGATCCCCGCCCAGGTGACCGGCGCCGAGCCGGTGGACCTGAAGGGCGCCAGCTACGAGTACGAGCCCGACGCCGAAGGCATCCTCGAGACCCTGCTGCCGCGCAATCTCACCGTCCAGGTCTTCTCGGCCATGCTCGAGAACCAGGCCGGGTTCTACGCCGCCCAGATGGCGGCCATGGACAACGCCACCCGCAACGCCGGCGACATGATCGCCAGCATGACCCTCCAGTACAACCGTTCACGCCAGGCGCAGATCACCAAGGAGCTGATCGAGATCATCTCCGGCGCCGAGGCGCTCTAACCGAGAGAGTCCGAAACCATGGCTACGACCCCCAAGGCCCCCGCGAAGAAGGCCGCCGCGCCCAAGGCCGCGAAGGCTCCGGCTGCGAAGGCTCCCGCCGCCAAGGCCGCTGCGCCCAAGGCGGCGAAGGCCGCCGCCGCGCCCAAGGCCGCCGCCCCCAAGGCCGCCGTCGCCACCGGCCGGATCGTCCAGGTCATCGGCGCCGTCGTCGACGTCGAGTTCGTGGGTCACCTGCCCGCGATCATGAACGCCCTGGAGACCAGCAACACCGACCAGCGGACCGGCAAGCCCTTCCGCCTGGTCCTCGAGGTGGCCCAGCACCTGGGCGAGAACACCGTCCGCACCATCGCCATGGACACCACCGAGGGCCTGACCCGCGGCCAGCCGGTGGTCGACACCGGCGCGGGCATCACCGTCCCGGTAGGCCCGGCCACCCTGGGCCGCATCATGAACGTCATCGGTGAGCCGATCGACGAGGCGGGCCCGATCACCAGCGCCTTCTCCAGCCCCATCCACCGCGAGGCTCCCTCCTTCGCCGACCAGTCGACCTCGGCCGAGGTCCTGGTCACGGGCATCAAGGTCGTCGACCTGCTCTGCCCCTACACCAAGGGCGGGAAGATCGGCCTTTTCGGCGGCGCCGGCGTGGGCAAGACCGTGACCATGCAGGAGTTGATCAACAACATCGCCAAGGCCTACGGCGGCTACTCCGTGCTGGCCGGCGTGGGTGAGCGGACCCGCGAGGGCAACGACCTCTATCACGAGATGATCGAGTCCAACGTGAACGTCGATCCCCGTGAGCATGGCGGCTCGACCGAGGGCTCCAAGTGCACCCTGGTCTACGGCCAGATGAACGAGCCCCCCGGCGCCCGCGCCCGGGTCGCCCTGACGGGCCTGGCCCAGGCCGAGTACTTCCGGGACCAGGAGGGCAAGGACGTCCTTCTGTTCATCGACAACATCTTCCGCTTCACCCAGGCGGGCTCTGAAGTGTCCGCCCTGCTGGGCCGCATCCCGTCGGCCGTGGGCTACCAGCCCACCCTGGCCACCGAGATGGGCAACCTGCAGGAGCGCATCACCTCGACCAACAAGGGCTCGATCACCTCGGTCCAGGCCATCTACGTGCCCGCCGACGACCTGACCGACCCGGCCCCGGCCACCTCCTTCGCCCACCTGGACGCCACCACGGTGCTCAGCCGCGACATCGCCGCCCAGGCCATCTTCCCCGCCGTGGACCCGCTGGACTCCACCTCGCGGATCATGGACCCCCTGGTCATCGGCGAGGAGCACTACACCGTGGCCCGCCGGGTCCAGGAGACCCTTCAGCAGTACAAGGCCCTGAAGGACATCATCGCGATCCTGGGCATGGACGAGCTGTCGGAAGAGGACAAGCTGACGGTCTCCCGCGCCCGGAAGATCCAGAAGTTCCTGTCCCAGCCCTTCCACGTGGCCGAGCAGTTCACCAACATGCCCGGCATCTTCGTGAGCCTGGAAGACACCATCCGCTCGTTCAAGGCGGTGGTGGACGGTGAGTACGACCACCTTCCCGAGGCCGCCTTCTACAATGTCGGCACCATCGAGGACGCGGTGGCCAAGGCCGAGCAGCTCGCGGCGGAAGCCTGATCCTGATGGCCGGCAAGCTGCAATTCTCCCTGGTCTCGCCGGAGCGGGAGCTCTTCTCCGGTGAGGTCGACCAGGTGGACGCGCCGGGCTCCGAAGGCGACTTCGGCGTCCTGCCCGGCCACGCCCCGTTCATGACCGCCCTTCGGGAAGGCCAGCTCCGCTTGTATCGGAGCGGTCAGGTCACCACCTTCGAGGTCCGGGGCGGCTTCGCCGACGTGACCCCGGCGGGCCTCACCGTGCTGGCGGAGTCCGCCGTCGAGGTCTAGCCAGGCGTCACGATCCGGACAAAATGGTTCTCCACCCTCAGGTCCAGGCTTTGGGGGAAAGACAAGAGGATACGAGGAAACAGAATGCGCAGCGCCGTCATCACCCTCGTCGCCGCTTCGGCGATCGCCTTCCCGGCCCTGGCCCAGGATCCGCCTGCGGCCCCCGCGTCTGCAACTCCCGCTGCGCCCGCCGCGGCGCCTGAAACCCTTCCCACCGACGGTGAGATCGGCCAGGTCATCAACGTGATCCGGACGGTCTGCGTTCCCCTGGTGCGCGGCGGCGAACTGCCCAAGCTCGCCACCTCGCAGGCGGGCTTCAAGCGCAACAAGAAGGAGGGCGGCTTCACCCAGACCCTGGTGGCCAAGCCCTATACCCTGACCGTCTATGATCCGGGCTCCAACAAGCAGGTCTGCCGGATCGGCCTGAACTACACCAGTGGCGGCGAGAAGCCGATCCTGCTGGGCCTCGACAAGTTCGCCTACCTGAACCAGCCCCGCCTGCTGCTCCAGCGCGAGAACAACTACGTCCCGCCGACCGACTTCATGCGCGTGACGAGCTCGTGGGAGTACTACACCGACAAGGAGTCCACGGGCCTGGTCTTCGTCCAGCTGAAGAAGCCGGACGGATCCGAGGTCAACCCCAAGTGGGGCATGGGCGAAATCCTCTACTCCGAGCGCCAGTTCTAGGCGGCGCGGCGGTCTTTCGGTTCCGCCAGCCAGTCCAGGACAACCCCGGCCACAGCTTCCCAACCCGGTTCCCCGGGCAGCCAATGGCTCATGCCCGCCATCTCGCGGTAGTCTGCGCCCAGACGCTCGGCCACCTGCCGCACCGTGGCGGGCGGGTGAACCCGGTCGCGTCCCCCGGACACCACCAGGGCGTCGGCGCCCAGCCGGCCCGCCGGGACGTGCGTGGTCATCAGGGGATCCAGCCACCAGGTCAGGGTCTCGAGGACGGCCCGGGCGCTCTCGGGCCGGGCGCGCTGCGCGGCGGCCTCCCGCTCGGCGGGCGAAAGGCGGTCGAGGCTGAAGGCCCTGAGCAGCCGAAGGTTGGGCTCCACCGGCGAGAAGGGCGTCGGCGCCACAAGGGGCAGGGCGGCGGCGGTGACCGCCTCCTCCACGCTCGACCCCAGGACCCCCCAGGGCGCGGAGGGGGCCAGGAGGACCAGGGCCGAGACGGGCGTCCGGCGGGCCGCCATCTGGGCCACCAGTCCGCCCATGGAATGCCCCAGGAGGATGGGGGGCGATCCGTCTTCCGCCGCCAGCCTGCGGCACAGCCCGGCGATGTCTGCGGCGTAGTCGGCCATGGACAGCCCCGCCACGTCCCCGGGCCGGTCCGCCAGGCCATGCCCCCTCAGGTCCGGGGACTCGACCCTCAGGCCCGCCGCCACGAAGGGCGCGCGGAAGCCGTCGAAGACCCAGCCGCCGCAAAAGGCGCCATGAACCATGACGATTCTGGCCGCCCTCACGGGCGGTGGCCCCGGACCTGCTCGGCGAGGGGGGCGAAGGCCTGGGCGACCGTGGCGTAGACCGGCTGCTTGAAGGGGACGATCAGGCCGGGGGCCTCGGCCAGGGGTGCCCAGCGCCAGGCGTCGAACTCCACCGGATGATGCTGGTCGAGGCGGACTTCGGCCTCGTCTCCCTCAAATCGCAGGGCGAACCAGACCTGCTTCTGGCCCTTCCATCCGCGCCGGCCTCTCTTCGCCGCAATCGGATAGTCGTAGGCCAGCCAGCCCGGCGTCCGGTCCAGGATGGTGACGGAGGTGATCCCGGTCTCTTCTTCCAGCTCGCGCAGGGCGGCGGCCTCGAGGTCCTCGTCGTCGTCGACGCCCCCCTGCGGGAACTGCCAGTTGTAGGGCGGCGGGGTCTCGACGCGGCGTCCCATCCAGACCCGGCCCTCCGGCCCGAACAGGACCAGGCCCACATTGGGCCGGTAGTCAGCGAGGTCCATCAGCGGATCCGCGAAAGGGCCGAGGCGGGCGCCAGCTGGTAGCCGCGCCCCTCCACCTGGGCGGCCCAGGAGGCGACCTGACGCAGGCTCAGGGGGTAGGCCTGGGCAATGCCCAGTCCCTGGCCCTTCTGGAGGGCGGAGGCCTCGACCCGGAGAAGGGCCTCGTCGATCGCCGCTGGCGACAGGACGGGGTCCAGCCGGTGATCGGCGGAGGCGCGGAGCTCTGCGCCGCCGGAGCCGGAGGCGATCCCGCTGTCGATGAAGACGACGCCGCGGTTGCGCAGGGCCCCCATGACCGCACCCATGCCCTCCGGGCTCCTCACGAAGCGCTCGCCCATCCGGTTGGTGACGCCGAAATAGCCGCTGGCCCGCCCGAGGATCCACTCCAGGCGCTTGACGGTCTCGGCCGGCTGGGCGCGGGCCCTCAGGGTGTAGGGGCCCGGATCGTTGTCGGGGTAGTCCTCGGGCTCCATCGGGACCTCGAGGAGCACCTCATGGCCCCGCTCCCGCGCCTTGTTGATCCAGTCCTGGAGGTTGGGGGCATAGGGCGAAAAGGCCAGGGTGACCTGCGGCGGCAGGGTCTCGAGGGCCTGCCGGGTAAGGTCGGGATCCAGGCCCAGCCCGCCGATGATGATCGACACCCGCGAACGGCCGCTGGCCTTGAAGGGCCGCATGTAGGCCCGGGCCGGAGACAGGCCGCCCGGGCCAATCACCGGCAGGATGCCATCGGCGGTCCGGCGGCTCACCCCGGCGATCGGAGCGGGGGGCAGGGGCCCTCCGGCGAAGGCCCCGGCCGCGGCCAGGGCGTCGGTGGCCGTGGACAGGGGCGGAGGCTCGGCGGAGCGGGTCAGGCGGTAATCGGGCCGGGCCAGCTCGGTTCCCGCCGCCCGTCCGGCGTTCACCGCCGCGCGCCAGCCCTGTGGGGCGGGGCCGGTGACGGCCGCGCGAACCTGGGGATAGCCGGCCGCCGGATCGCCCAGGACGGAGACCAGGACCGCGGCGCTGGCGAGGAAAAGCACCAGGGCCGCCCCGGCGCCCACCAGGGGCTGGGCCAGGATCGCCCGGAGGCCGCCGGCGTCCGGGCGGATCCGGGAGGCCGCAGGCGCAGATCTTCGGAACGACGGGCGTTTCATGGGACGGTCTCCACGACGGAGCCTTTCGCGCAACCGGTTGCCAAAGGCTTAGTGCCAGTTCGAGCCAAGGGGAACCCGCCGCAGCGGCGCTTCCCGCCTCAGGGCTTGGGCGGAGTCGGGACGGACGGCGTCGCAGGCTTTGCAGGCGAGGCGGCCGAGGGCTTGGCGCCGACAACCTCGGCCATACGGGCCGTCGGCTTGGGCAGCTTCGGCGTCGCCGCGACGGAGCCGTACTTCAGCACGTCCTTGGCCCGGTTCAGCTGGAAGTCGCCGGTGCGGGGGTTGAACTCGGTCGGGGGAGCCTCGGCAGGCTCGTGTGGCTCGACCCTGGACTTTCCGTCGTCGGCCTTGAGGGCGTTGCGGAACGAGGCCTCGGAGAACTGGAAGGCCCGGTTGGCGATGGCCTGGGCCTCCTCCCGGGACTGGGCGACCTCCAGGTCTGGCGAGATGCCGGTCTTCTGGATGGAGCGACCCGAGGGCGTGTAATACCGGGCGGTGGTCAGCTTGATGGCCCCGTCGGCGCCGCCACGGAGCGGGATCAGGGTCTGGACCGATCCCTTGCCGAAGCTGGTCAGGCCCACAAGTTCGGCGCGCTTGCGGTCCTGCAGGGCGCCGGCGACGATCTCGGCGGCCGAGGCCGAACCCGTGTTGATCAGCACCACCATCCGCAGGCCGCCGGTGATGTCGCCGGACCGGGCGTTGTAGCGCTCGATGTCCCGGGGGTTCCGGCCGCGCTGGGAGACGATCTCGCCGGTCTCGAGGAAGAGGTCGGAAATGCCCACGGCCTGGTCCAGCAGGCCGCCGGGATTGTTGCGCAGGTCGAGGATCAGCCCCTTCATGCCGGGGTTCTTGGCCTTCAGGTCCTCGAAGGCCGTCCGGGCCTCCTCGGTGGTCTTCTCGTTGAAGGCCGACACCCGGAGGTATCCGTAATCGCCCTCCATCCGCGCCATGGCCGACCGGGTCTTGATCACCTCGCGGACGATCTTGACGTCGAAGGGATCGGTCTTCTCGCGGGCGATGGACAGGGTGACCGCCTCGCCGGGCGGGCCGCGCATCAGCTTGACCGCCTCGGAGACGGACATGCCGATCACCGACTGGCTGTTGACCGCCGTGATGTAGTCACCCGGCTTGATGCCCGCCTTGAAGGCCGGGGTGCCGTCCATGGGCGAGATGACCTTGACCACCCCTTCCTCGGAGCTGATCTCGAGCCCCAGGCCGCCGTACTCGCCGCGCGTCTGGTCGCGCATGTCGTTGAGGGCTTCGGGGGTAAGGTAGTTGGAGTGGGGGTCCAGGGAGGTCAGCATGCCGTCGAGGGCCGACTCGATCAGCTTCCGGGAATCGACCTCGGAGACGTAGTTCTCCTCGACCGCCTGGACGACGTCGCCGAACAGTTCGAGCACCCGGTAGCTCTCCGCCCCCGACGACCCGGCCGCAAAGGCGCTCTGGTTCAGGTAGGCCGTGGCGGCGGCCCCGAGGATGAAGGCCGAGACGCCGACGAGGAGGTGCTTCTTCATGACCGGGCCCGCTGCGCCGCCCCGGCGCCCGGAGCGGCAGTGACTGGAGGGCGGTCCCGAAGGGACCGCAGAGAAGGACAGCCTTATCCTGTTTCCCGCTTGAATCCAGAGCCTTGCGTTGCGGCTTTTTCGGGGCGCAGCCAGGGGGCGGGATCCATGGGCCGGCCCAGGTCGCGAAGCTCGAGATAGAGCCGGACCGCGGCGCCCCGGTCGGCCGCCTGGCCGATGACCTGTCCCTCACGGACCGCCTCGCCTTCGCGGACCCGGGTCGCGAATTCCCCGGCCAGGACCACCTGCGCCCGGGGGTTGACCTGCAGGATCACGGCCTCTCCCCAGCCTTCCAGCGGACCGGCGTAGAGGACATCTCCTCCTGAAGGCGCCTGCACCCCGCCGCCGGGCGGCGACTGGAAGGTCATGCCCTGGGAGCGCAGGCCGCCCACCTGCCGGACCCCGAACCCCTCCAGGACGGGCCCCGGGGATGGAGGCGTCAGGGCGACCCCGGCCGTACGCCCCCGGGCGAGGCGCTCGGACAGGGCGAAGCCGGCGGCCAGCTCGGCCCGGGCGGCGTCCAGCGCGGCCTGGGGCGGGTCCAGGAGGGGATCGGGCGGGTCCAGGCGCAGGGCGAAGAGGGCGAGGGCCGGGTCGGTCCGCAGGCCTGGCGCGGGTTCGGGCCGGTCCTGCGCCGTGGCGGAGGCGAGAAAGCCGGCCAGCGCCGCGCCGGCCGGAAAGATCATCCAAAGGCGGCGGGCGCGCTCAGTCACGGTGGTAGGGGCTCCCGGCCAGGAGGGTGACGGCGCGATAGACCTGCTCGGCCAGCATGACCCGCGCCAGGGCGTGGGGCCAGGTCTGCGGTCCGAAGGCCAGGGTGTCGTGGGCGCGGGCCCGGAGGGCCGGGTCCAGGCCGTCGGCCCCGCCCACCAGAAAGACCAGGCGGCGCACGCCGTCGTCCCTCAGGCGGCCGATCTCCGCGGCGAAGTCGCGGGAGGTGCGGGCCCGGCCGGTCTCGTCGCAGGCGATGATCCGGCTGTCCGCCAGGTGGCTGGACAGCGCCTCGGCCTCCGCCGCCCGTCCCGGCTTGCGCGCCTCGACCTCGGTCACCTCCACCGGGCCCAGGCCCAGGGCGCGCCCCGCGGCCGACGCCCGCTCGGCGTAGAGACGGACCAGGTCGGCCTCGGGCGAGCGGCCCAGGCGTCCGACGGCGACGATGGCGATCCTCAACCGCCGAACCCCGGCGGTGCGATGAAGCCCCCGATTTCTCGCTCCAGGAGCTCGGCGAAGCGGAGGGTCGTCAGGTCCTGCATCCAGCCGCCGATCACCTGGACGCCCATGGGCAGTCCGGCCCTCGACAGGCCGACCGGCAGGGCCGTGGCCGGCAGGTTGGGCAGGAGAGCGACCGCCGGCCAGCCGAGCTGGGCGTAGTAGGGCGTGTCCGATCCGTTGACCTTCAGGGTCCGCGCGTAGGTCTCCGGCCCATCCTCGTGCGGAAAGGCTGTGACGCCGAAGGTTGGGGTGATCACGACGTCGAACATCTCGAACAGGGCGGCCCAGCGCCGGCGGAAGGCCAGCTGGGCGTCCAGCATGTCCATGTAGGCGTGGGCGTCGGGCGGGCTGGCCCCGGGGGCGCCCCGGCTGATCGCGGTGTTGAGGAGCGGCTGGTAGGCCGCGTGCTGGGCGGCCAGGTCCGGCAGGAGGTCGCTGGACCGGGACACAGCGGCGCCCAGGGCCTCCAGCCGGCTGGCCAGGCCCTCCACGGCGCCGGCGATCTCGTCGTCGGTGGGCGTCAGGGGGTGCTGGGTCAGCACGAGCACGCGATGCGCCGCCAGGGTCTCGCGGCGGGGCGGCGCCAGGGTGAAGGCAAGGCCGCCGGCCTCTTCCGGCTCCGGGCCGGCGAGGACCGAAAGCGCCCGTCGCAGGTCGGCCGTGCACCGGGCCATGGGCCCCACGACCGCCAGGGGGACGGGGACCCCATCCGTCCCCGGCGGGGTGTGGCCACGTGTGGGGACGAGGCCGTAGGTCGGCTTGTGCCCGAAGACCCCGCAGAGGGCCGAGGGCACGCGGATCGACCCGCCGATATCCGACCCGAGCTCCAGGGGGGTCATGCCGGCGGCCAGGGCCGCTGCGGCGCCGCCGGAGGATCCGCCGGGTGAGCGGGACGCATCCCAGGGGTTCCCGGTGCGGCCATAGATCGGGTTCGTGCTCTGCCAGTCGGCCAGCATGGGCGGCACGTTCGTCAGGCCCAGGATGATGGCGCCGGCGGCCTTCAGCCGCGCCACGGCGGTGGCGTCCGTTGGCGCGGTCCAGCCCTGGAAGGCGGGGCTGCCCCAGGTCGAGGGCAGGCCCTCCACCTGGTTAGATTCCTTGACCGTCATGGGCAGGCCGAGGAGGGGCGACCGTTCGCCCCGGGCGAGGCGGGCGTCGGCCTGCCGGGCGGCCTCCCGGGCGCGGTCGAAGTCGCGCACGACCACGGCGTTGATCCCCTGGTCACGGTCCTCGATCCGGGCGATGAGGGCATCGGTGAGCTCCAGGGAGCCGATCCGGCGCGCCGCAAGGGCGTCGACGAGTTCGCCCACCGTGGCGTCCAGAAGTTCAGGTGTCCGGGTTCCGGTCATGACGGCGTTCCTCCCGGGCGGATCGTGCCTGCGGGGTCGGGGCCGTGTCCAGACGGAAGACTCCGTTCGGTCAGACGGCGGTGCGGTGGCCGGAGTCCACCGACCAGATCTTCTCGATGTTGTAG
Organism: Phenylobacterium parvum; assembly: GCF_003150835.1. NCBI lineage: Bacteria > Pseudomonadati > Pseudomonadota > Alphaproteobacteria > Caulobacterales > Caulobacteraceae > Phenylobacterium > Phenylobacterium parvum. The sequence goes on from NZ_CP029479.1 coordinate 164,845, forward strand.
AAGGAACGGACTTCTGGCCGGAAGATGTGGACGATGACGTCGCCGGCGTCGATCAGCACCCAGTCGCAGTGCGGCAGGCCCTCGACGCGCGCGCGGCCGTAGCCGTGCTCCTTCAGGCTACGGAGCAGGTGGTCGGCAATGGCGCCGACATGGCGGTGCGAACGCCCGGAGGCCACCACCAGGCCGTCGGCCATGGCGGTCTTGCCCTTGAGGTCGATGAAGACGACATCCTGGGCCTGGTCGTCATCCAGGCGGTTCAGGATAAGCTCCTCCAGCGCGGAAACGCCTTGCGGGAGGGCGGCTCCGGCGGCCGGGGCCGGGGCGGTTTGCGCGGTCTGCGCAGGGTCGGGGCTCAGCGGAACAACTCCTGTTCGGTCACGCCAAAAAGGGCTCTTAGCACAGGTGAAGGCTCTGGTCAGCCTTGACGTGTCAGCCCCTGCGCAAACGACCCGCCCGCATCCGTTCGCGAAGGGCGGTCGACGACTGGAAATTCAGCGGCCCGTAGAGGAAGACCCAGGCGGGCGCCGGATGGTCGGCCAGGCCTTTGGCCCGGGTAAAGGGGATCCGGGCCGCGGCGAAGCGCCGGGCGGCCGGCGAGGACCGGCTCTTCAGCGAGATCCAGGGTCGCGAGACCACGGCGACGGGAAGGGCCCGCATGATCTGCGTCCATCCCCGCCAGCGATGGAATCCCGCCAGGCTGTCGGCGCCCATGATCCAGACGAAGCGGACCCCGGGGAACCGGGCCTTGAGGGCCAGGACCGTGTCGAGGGTATAGCGGGTGCCCAGCCGGGCCTCGACGTCAGAAACGATCATGCCCCGGTCCCGGGCCAGGGCGCGCACTCCCGCCAGGCGCACATCCAGGGACTGGGTCTCGGCGCTGGACTTGAGGGGGTTTTGGGGCGCGACCAGCCAGATCACCCGGTCCAGGCCCAGGCGCTGGCGCGCCGTCTCGGCGACGTGGGCATGCCCCTCATGCGCTGGATTGAAGCTGCCGCCGTAGAGGCCGACCTTCATGCCCCGGGACAGGGAGAATCCCGGCCTGAGGGCGCCGGGGCGCCCCCCGCCGGACCGTCGCCTGACCTGTCCCGCCACCCACATGTCAGGGACGCGACCGGTCGAGCCCGGCGTCGACCTGCCGCATCCGGGTGCGGACGGTGAAGACGCCGTCACCGGCCAGGACGCCGCCCCGGGCGAAGAGGCGTCCGCCCTCCCAGTTCGAGAGGCCGAGCTCGGGACGGTTAAGGGCGTACTGGCCATCGACCCAGCGGGTGAAGCCGTCGCCGGTAAAGGGCGCCTCCACGCCGGCCTCGAACCGGGCGAGGGCGGCGGGATCCTGGGTAATGAGGGTGGCGACCAGCCGGGGGGCATGGCGGTTGAAGAGGGCGATGGCGGCGTCGAGGTTCTCGACCACGGCCAGGCTGACCTCGGGGGTATCCTCCCACTCCCATTCCCGGGCGAGTCCAGCCTCGGGCATCAGGTCGGCCCGGGGCTCGACGGCGACGCCTTCGGCCCGGACCACCTCGGCCGTGGCGTCCAGCCAGCCGGACGACGGCAGGAAGGCTACGGCGCCCTCCACGACGTGCAGTCGGCAGCCGCGGCGACGGCGACCCGCCGCCTCGAGGGCCTGCAGGAAGACCGGGACCAGCTCGGCGGCGCGCGACTGCAGGATGACGCAGACATTGAGGGTGTTGCACACCTTCCGGTCGAGGGAGTGGAAGACCACCTCGCCGAAGCGTCCGGCGTCAGCGGCGTCGTCGGCGACCATCCAGGCCCCGCCCGTTCCATGCAGGCTGACCGGCGTCCCGGACTGGCGCGCAATGGCGCCGAGCTGGGCGACGGCGGGCCCGGATCCGCGGGCGACGGCGAGGGACAGGCGTCGGTCGGCGAACATGGCCCAGCCCGCCGAACGCTCGGCGGAATCCACCAGGCTCATGGCGCCCTGCGGCAGGCCCGCGGCGGCCAGGGCGGGGACCACGGCCTCGGCCATCAGGACCCGGGCGCAGCCCAGGGCGTCGGAGCCGATCCGGAAGACCACGGTATTGCCAGTCCGGAGCACGCCAGCAGCGTCGGCAAAGACGTTGGGGCGGCCCTCGAAGACGAAGCCGACAGGGCCGAGGGGCGCGCTGACCTGCTCTACGCTCCAGCCTTCATGGGCAATGGTTTCCAGGACCCGGCCCCGCCCAGCGGGGCTGTCGCGCCAGGACCTGAGCCCAGAGGCCATGTCCCGCCGCATGGCGTCCGAGGCGGCCAGGCGCGTGGTCGAGCGACCCCGGGTCCGGGCGGCCTCGACATCCGCCGCATTGGCGGCAGCAAAACGGTTCCAGACCTGGTCGTCCTCAATGCGCCGGGCGAACCCGTCGAAGAAGGCGGAGATCGCGGCGTCGGACACCCCGGAAAGGGCGGAGAAGGCGCCTTGGGCGGCGGCGGTCGCGCGGTCCACCTCGGCCGCCACAGCGGCGGGAACGTGCAGGAGGTCGCCGGTTTCCTGGACCACCACCAGGCGGTCACCGGCCTGGAAGGCCGCCGCCAGCTCCGGAGAGACGAAGGTCAGGCGGTCGCCGCCAAAGGGCACCGCCATGCCGGCTGGAAGCGCCTCAAGGGGCGCAATCCTGTCTCCGTGCTCCGACATCGCCTCCCCGCTCGCTCCGGACCCTTAGGCTCAGACTGAGCCTTACTAGACCAAACGACGGGCGGCGCCACGGCGGAATATCCACCGGGGGCCAGGCCCCCGGATCAGGCGCGGATCATCGGTAGACGGAAGGTGGCCTTGCCCGTGGCCGCCAGGACGGCGTTCGCCACCGCCGGCCCAATGACCGGGGTCCCCGGCTCGCCCACGCCCGAGGGCGGGTTGGTCGAGGGCAGGATATGGGTCTCGACCGTCGGAGCCTCGGAATTGCGGAGCACGGGATAGGCGTCGAAGTTCCGCCGTTCGACGGCGCCAGCCTTGAGGATCATCTCGTCGTGAAGGGCGGCGGACAGGCCGTAGCAGGTCCCCCCCTCCACCTGGGCGGCGATCTGGTCCGGCGAGATGGCCGTCCCGCAGTCGATGGCGCTGACCACGCGGCCGACCTTCGGGACGCCGTCGACGATCCGGACCTCGGCGATCTGGGCGACCACCGAACCAAAGCTTTCGTGGACCGCCACGCCCCGGGTGACGCCCGCCGGCGCCGGCTTGTCCCACCCGGCCTTCTCGGCCGCCAGCTTGAGGACGGCGATGTGCCGGCTGGCGCCGGCCTTCTCGAACAGGGCCAGGCGATAGGCCACCGGGTCCTTGCCGGCCTTGCGGGCCAGCTGGTCAATGGTGTGCTCCATCACGAAGGCGGTGTGGGTCGCGCCCACCGACCGCCACCAGAGCACGGGGACCCCCAGCTCGGGCATGAGGACCTGGCCGTCCACGGCGGGAGTGGCCTTGAGGTAGGGCGACCCCATCGCCCCTTCCACTGTCGAGCTGTCGATCCCCTTGGGCGCCATGGGCGAGCCCTTCATCAGGGACTGGGTGACCACGCGGTGGGTCCAGGCGGCGGGGAAGCCGTCCTTGTCCAGGCGGACCTTGAGCCGGTGGTGGGTCAGGGGCCGGAAATAGCCGGCCGCCATGTCGTCCTCACGGGTCCAGACCAGCTTCACCGGCGTTCCCTTGCCGACCTTCTTGGCGATGTGGACGCATTCGGCGACGAAGTCGGACTGGAAGTTGGCCCGACGCCCGAAGGAGCCGCCGGCGAACAGGTTCTCGATCTGGATCGATCCGGGCAGTGCGCCGACGATCCGGGCGGTGTTGAGCTGGTCCAGGGTCGGGGACTGGGACGCCACGGTCAGCCGGGTCCCACCCTTGCCGCCCACCTGGGCGACGCAGTTCATCGGCTCCATGGTCGCATGGGCCAGGAAGGGGAAGTCGTAGGTCGCCTCGAAGACCTCGCCCTCGTCGGCGGCCGCGGCGTCGCCGCGGGTCTCGAAGGTCTCCCACTTCAGCTTGTCCGGCAGGGCGCCCTTGCCGGCCGCCCACTCGGCGTATTTCGCCTCGATCTCGGCGGAGCCCAGGGGCTCGGCCTTGGACTCGTCCCAGGTCACCTTCAGGGCGTTGCGGCCCTGGAGGGCAGCCCAGGTGGACTTGGCCACCACGGCGACGCCGGAGGGAATCTTGAAGACATCGACGACCCCGGCGACCTTGCGCGCCTCGGCGTCCTCGAATCCGCTGACCTTGGCGCCGAACCGGGGGGCGTGGGCGACGACGGCCGTCAGCAGGCCCTCCATCTTCACGTCCTGGGTATAGCGCGCCTCGCCGGTGCTCTTGGCCCGGGAGTCCTTGCGGCGGACCCGGTCGGTGCCGATCAGCGTGAAGGCCTCATGCGCCTTCAGCTTCGGCTCGGCGGGCGGCGTGATGGTCGAGGCCCCCTGCAGCAGTTCGCCGAACCCGGCGGACTTGCCCGAGGCGGCGTGGCTGACAACCCCGTCCTTCACGGTGATCTCGGCCTCGGGGACCTTCCAGGCGGCCGCGGCGGCGCCCGTGAACATGGCGCGGGCCGCCGCGCCGGCCTTGCGCAGCTGCATCCAGCTGTTGGGGATGGCGGTGGAGCCGCCCGTGCCCTGAACGCCCATCAGGGTGTTGGCGTAGAGCTTGGCGTTGGCGGGCGCCTGCTCGACGCTGACCCGGCTCCAGTCGGCGTCCAGTTCCTCGGCGACGATGGCCGCCAGACCGGCATGGGTGCCTTGCCCGAACTCGATGTGCTTGTTGACGACGGTCACGGCGCCATCGGCGGCGATCCGGATGAACGGGCCAAAGGCGCCCACATCTGTCTTGGCCCCCATGGCCAGCAGGTCGGCGGGGCCACACCCGACGAGAAGGGCGCCGGAGACAAGGGCGGTTCCGACCACCAGTTCCCGGCGGGTGGCCCCGGTGCGGGCGGCGTCCTGGTCGACATGGGCGTTCATGAAGGAGCTCCTCGGAGGGATCGGGACTTCAGGTCTGGACGTCAGGCGCGGACCTGGGCGGCCGCCTCGCGGATGGCGGCGCGAATCCGCTGGTAGGCGCCGCACCGGCAGATGTTGCCATCCATGGCGGCGTCGATGTCGGCGTCGGAAGGATTGGCGTTCCCGGCCAGCAGGGCCACCGCGCTCATGATCTGGCCCGACTGGCAGTAGCCGCACTGCGGCACGTCCAGCTTTACCCAGGCCTCCTGGACCGGGTGGGTCCCGCCCAGGCCCTCGATGGTGGTGATCTTCACTCCGGCCAGGGCGCTGACCGGCAGGGAGCAGGAGCGGACGGGCGCGCCATCGGCGAGAACGGTGCAGGCTCCGCACTGCCCGACTCCACAGCCATACTTGGAGCCGGTGAGGCCGGCCTCGTCCCGGAGGACCCAGAGAAGGGGGGTGTCAGGCGCCGCTTCCACCTGGACCGTGCGACCGTTGATCTCGAGGCTCGTGGCCATGCCGGACTCTCCGAAGGACTGCGAAGGCGATGTATCTTAACGGCGCTTAGGCGGCCCTGTATAGTGCGCCCAATCAGATCCGGAGTTCCGCATGCCCGCGTCCAAGTCGCTTCCCGCCCTGGTCCTTTCCGCAAGCCTGCTGGCGGCTGGCGTCATGTCCGCGACGGCTGCGGCGGCTGCGGACGGCGCCAAGGTCTTCAACCTCCAGTGCCGGACGTGCCACGCGGCCAAGAGCAGCGTTGCAGGGCCTTCCCTGAACGGGGTCGCCGGGCGCCGGATCGCGGGCCTGTCGGACTTCGCCTACTCGTCCGCCCTCAAGTCCAAGGGCGGATCCTGGACCGACGCGGCCCTCGACGCCTACCTCGCCGCCCCGGCCAAGTTCGCACCGGGTGGACGGATGTTCAACGCCGTGGCCGCCCCTGGGGACCGGGCCGCCGTGATCGCCTACCTCAAGACCCTCAAGTAAGGCCCAAGGCCCCGCCTTGGACGTCTTTCCCGCCTTCTACCCGCTCGCCGGACGCCGGGTGGGCCTGGCCGGTGCAGGCGAGGGGCTCGACGCCCGCCTGCGCCTTCTGGCCGGAAGTCCTGCGGAACTTGTTGTCCTCGAGGTGGAGGCGGCCCACTCGCCAGAGGCCTGGGCCGGCATGGCGCTGGGCTTCATCGCCCACCCGGACGAGGCCTTCAGCCGCCTGGCGGCGGACGCCGCGCGCCAGGCCGGCGCCGCCGTGAACGTGATGGATCGCCCCGCCCTGTGCGACTTCACCGTTCCCGCCCTTATCGACCGGGGCGCCCTGGTCGCGGCCTTCGGTACGGGGGGCGCCTCGCCCCTGGTGGCCGCCCGCCTGCGCGCCGAGCTCGAGACCCGGATCCCCGAGGGTGCAGGTCGCCTGGCGCGCTTGCTCGATGACTACAAGTCGGAGCTGAGGCGGCGCTGGCCCGACCCTGCAGACCGCCGGGTGATCCTGTCAGGCATCCTGGAAGGCCCGGTGGCCGCCGCCGTGCTGGAGGACCGTCCCGCAGCGGAGGTCCAGGAACTGATGGCCGCCGCAATCTCCGGCGCGGCGCGGCCGGAAGGCAGGCTCTTCGCCCTGTCGCCGGCGACCCTGCCGGACCTTGTGTCCCTCAGGGCCCTGCGCGCCCTGTCGTCGGCCGACGTCCTGGTCATGGCGCCGGGCGTCGGCGAGGCCCTGGCGGTCTTGGCCCGGCGTGAGGCGCGTCGCCTGGCGCCGGCGGAGGCGAGCCCCGAACGGGTCGCCGCCCTCCTGGCCGAAGGACGGACCCTCGTCCTCCTGGCGGATCCGGGCCCCTGGCGGGAGGCCGGACTGTCGCCCGAGATCCTGCCGGTCGCCCCGGGTTCCTGACCCGCCGGTCAGTGGTCCAGCGAGCGTCCCCGGGTTTCCGGCAGGAAGAACAGGCAGGTCACCACCGACAGGAGGGTGAAGACGAAGGGGTACCACAGGCCTGAGTAGATGTTCCCGACGCCGATCACGATGGCGTAGGCGAAGAAGGGCACGAAGCCGCCGATCCAGCCGGTGCCGATGTGGTACGGCAGGGACATGGCGGTGTAGCGGACCCGGGTCGGGAAGAGCTCCACCAGGCAGGCCGCGATGGGCCCGAAGAGAGCGGTGGCGGCGATCACGAAGACCATCATCACGCCCATGACGCCAACCATGTTGATGCGCGCGGGATCGGCCTTGGCGGGATACCCGGCCGCCGACAGGGCCGCCTTGACCTCGGCCTCGACCCCGGCGCGGATCGCCTTGACCTCGGCGGCCGGCAAGCCCGCCGCGGAGCGGGACGCGATGGCGACGTCGCCGACCTTGACCACGGCCGCCGTTCCGGGCGCCGCAGGCTGGTTGTCGTAGGAGACGCCGGCGTTGGCCAGGATGCTTCGGGCGATGTCGCAGGACGAGACGAAGACCTTCTTGCCCACCGGATCGAACTGAAGGGAACAGTCCGCCGGGTCGGAGGACACCACCACCGGGGTGCGCGCCTGGGCCTCGGCAAGGGCCGGGTTGGCGAACTGGGTCATGAGGTGGAAGCCCGGGAAGTAGGCGACCAGCATCAGGGTCATGCCGAAGAGCATGACGGGCTTCCGACCCACACGGTCCGACAGGGCGCCGAAGAGCACGTAGAAGACCGCGCTGATCGCGGTGGCGATCATCAGGACGATGTTGATCGTCTCGGGCGCGACCTTCAGGAACTTGTCCAGGAAAGTCTGGGAATAGAAGAAGGCCGTGTACCAGACCGCACCCTGGGCCGACATGACGGCGCAGAGGGCCAGGATGACGAGCTTGAGGTTCTTCCACTGGCCGAAGGCCTCGGCGTAGGGCGCCTTGGAGGCGCCGCCCTCTTCCTTGAGCTTGGCGAAGGTCGGGCTCTCAGTGAGCTTCATGCGCATGAAGATCGACACCAGCAGGAGGCCTGCGGAGAAGAGGAAGGGGATGCGCCAGCCCCAGGCGTCGAAGGCGTCGGGACCAAAGAAGTGGCCGACCGTGACGCGGGTCAGAAGGATCACGAACAGGGCGGCGAAGAGGCCGAAGGCCGCCGAGGTCTGCACCCAGCTGGTCGCCCGGCCCCGGGCGTTGTCCGGGGCGTGCTCGGCCACGTAGATGGCGGCGCCGCCGTATTCACCGCCCAGCGCGAAGCCCTGGAGGATGCGCATCAGGACCAGGAGGGCGGGCGAGATCAGCCCGACCTGGCTGTAGGTGGGCAGGAGGCCGATGGCGACGGTGGCCACCCCCATCAGGACGACGGTGAAGAGGAAGGCGCCCTTGCGGCCGACCTTGTCTCCAATCCGGCCAAAGACCAGGGCGCCGACCGGGCGGAAGAAGAAGCCGGCGCCGAAGAGGGCGAGGGCGGCGATGTAGCCGGCGGTCTCCGGAAGGCCTGTGAAGAAGACCTTCGAGATGACCGTCGTCAGGCTGCCGAAGACGAAGAAGTCGTACCACTCGAAGGTGGTCCCCGCCGCCGAGGCGCCGACCACCGTCCGGAGGGACGGTTGTTCCTGCTTTTCCGCCGGCTTTTCGCCGGGCGTGGTGCTGCCCGCCTGCGCCATGTATTCCCCCCTGCTGAGCGCCTCTGCACTCTGTAATTAGGTTGCTGGGATCCTTGATTTCAACGGGATCAGAAGGCGTTTTCGCCGGTGATCGCGCGGCCCAGGATCAGGGCGTGGACATCGTGCGCCCCTTCGTAGGTGTTCACGGTCTCGAGGTTCGAGGCGTGGCGCATGACGTGGTACTCGCCGCTGATGCCATTGCCGCCGTGGATGTCGCGGGCCTCGCGGGCGATGGCCAGGGCCTTGCCGCAGTTGTTGCGCTTCATCAGGCTGATGGCCTCGGGCACCCACGCGCCCTGGTCGATCAACCGGCCGAGGGCGAGGGCGCCCTCCAGGCCCAGGGCGATCTCGGTCTGCATGTCGGCGAGCTTCTTCTGGACCAGCTGCCGGGCGGCCAGCGGCTTGCCGAACACCTTGCGGGTGGAGACGTAGTCGCGGCTGGCGTGCAGGCAGAAGTCGGCGGCGCCCATGGCGCCCCAGGCGATCCCGTAGCGGGCCTTGTTGAGGCAGGAGAAGGGCCCGCGCAGGCCGGCGACGCCGGGCAGCATCTGGTCCTCGGGCACGAAGACGTCGGACAAGGCGATCTCGCCGGTGATGGAGGCGCGCAGGGACAGCTTGTTCTTGATCTGCGGGGTGGAGAAGCCCTCGGAACCGCGATCCACCAGGAAGCCGCGGATGGCGCCGTCCAGCTTGGCCCAGACCAGGGCCACGTCGGCGATCGGCGAGTTGGTGATCCACATCTTGGCGCCGTTGAGGATGTAGCCGCCCTTGGTCGCCGTCGCGGTGGTGCGCATGGACGCCGGGTCGGAGCCGCCGTCGGACTCCGTCAGGCCGAAACACCCGATGATCTCGCCGCGGGCCATGCCGGGCAGGTAGCGCTGGCGCTGGGTCTCCGAGCCGAAGGCGTGGATCGGGTACATGACCAGCGAGGACTGGACGCTCATGGCCGAGCGGTAGCCGGAATCGATGGCCTCGATCTCCCGGGCGATGAGGCCGTAGGCGACGTGGTTCACCCCGGCGCAGCCGTAGGCCTCGGGCAGGGTCGGGCCGAGGAAGCCGAGGGCGCCCATTTCGGTCATGATCTCGCGGTCAAACCGCTCCTCGGCATAGGCGGAGACCACGCGCGGCAGGAGCTTGTCCCGGGCGTAGGCGCGGGCGGATTCCCAAACCATGCGCTCGTCCTCTGAGAGACGGGAGGCGAGGTCCAGGGGGTCTTCCCAGCTGAAGGTCTTGGCTTCGGCGCCAGCGTCGAGGGCCATGTCGGTCTCCTGAGGTCGTGTCGTCCGCCTTATGCGACGGATTGCGCCCCGGGTGTAGGCGCCTTTTGGCCCTCAGCCGCCGCGGGCGACGAAGGTCCCGTTCCGGAACCCCGCCGAGGCCTTGCCGTAGAGGAAGGGCCCGCCGTCCTCGGTCTCGACCCGGCCGCCCGCCGCCGCGAGGATGGCGTGGCCGGCGGCGATGTCCCACTCCATGGTGGGGCCCAGGCGCGGATAGATGTCCGCAGCGCCCTCGGCGATCCGGCAGAACTTGATCGAGGAATCCATGGCCTCGGTTCCGTCGAAGCCGAAACGGTCAGCCAGGGCCTTCAGGGTCTCGGGTTTCATGGTGTGGCTGACCAGGGCCACCGAGGCGCCCGTCTTCCAGGCCCGGACCCGGACCGGCGAGGCCGGCCCGCCTGCAGCCCGCTTGAAGGCGCCCCCGGCGTCCGTGAACCAGGTCTCGCCCGTAGCGGGGGCGGTGATCGCGCCGGCGACCGGGACCCCGTCGACGATGAGGCCGATGTTGACGGTGAAGTTCGGGTCGCCCCGGACAAAGGCCTTGGTCCCATCCACCGGATCGACGAGCAGGAAGGTCCGGCCGATGCGGCCCGGCGCCCCGAACTCGCTGGCGTGCTCCTCGGAGACCACCGGCAACTTTGGCGCCACCCGGGCGAGGCCGGCGAGGATCAGGGTTTCGGCCCGGCGGTCCGCCTCGGTGACGGGGCTGTCGTCCGCCTTTCGGTCGACGGCGAGGCCGCTGTTCCAGAGCGGGCGGACCAGGTCGGCGGCCTCCTCGCAGAGTTCAGCGAGCACGGCTCCGAAGCGGGCGTCGAGGTTCGGCATGCAAAGGACCATCCTGTCAGGCGGGGCCTGTCCTAGATGCGCCTGACGGTTTCCCAAAGCGGCAAATCAGGCCACGTTTGTGTTTACCATGTCCGAGATCTCCGCCTCCCCTCCGGAAGACGCCCGCCGCGACGCGCCAGCGCCCCGCACGGCGGAGGTGGCGGCCTTCCTCGCCGCCCGCATGTGCCATGACTTCATCAGCCCGGTGAGCGCCATGGTCAGCGGCCTGGACCTGCTGGACGATCCCTCCGCCCAGGACATGCGCGAGGAGGCCATGGGCCTGATCGGCGCCTCGGCCCGCAAGCTGGCCGATCTCCTGGGTTTCTGCCGGGTCGCCTTCGGGGCTTCGGCTTCCGCCGAGGTCTTCGACTCCCGCGAGCTGGGCCGCCTGGCCGAGGGCCTGTTCCGTCACATCCGGGCCGAACTGGACTGGCAGGTGGCGGCGCCCGCCCTGGCCAAGCCTGCCGCCCGCGCCCTCCTGAACCTGTCCCAGCTGGCCGGCGCCGCCCTGCCCACCGGGGGAGCCGCCCGGATCCAGGCCGAGGAGCGGGAGGGCTTCATCCTGATCCGCGCCCGGGCCGATGGCGCCCGCGCCCGCCTCCGGGCCGAAGTCTCCGACGGTCTCGCCGGCCTGCCCATGGGCGAGGGCCTGCATGGCCACTGGGTACAGGCCTACTACGTGCACCTGTTCGTCACCGATGCGGGCGGCACTGTGCGGGTCGATTCCGCCGACGGCACCATCGATTTCCTGGCGGCCCTGCCAGCCTGACACGGACGTCCCCCGGGGGCGGGATGACAACCCCTCCTTAACCGAAGGCTGCAAACCTGAAAGCGACGGAGGTCCGCCCGTGAAGTCCTGCCTTGTCGCCGACGACAGTCCCGTGATCCGGCTGCTCGCCCGCCGCCTCCTCGAGGCGGACGGACATCACGTGCGTGAGGCGCCCGACGGGGCCAAGGCCCTGGAGGCCTGTGCGGAGGCCATGCCCGACGTGATCCTCATGGACTGGCGCATGCCGGTCATGAACGGCCTTGAGTGCATGGCCCGGCTCCGGCGCATGCCCGGGGGAACCGTGCCCCGGATCGTCTTCTGTTCCGTGGAGGCCGCCCCCGACATGATCCGGCAAGCCCTCGATTCCGGGGCCGACGAATTCATCATGAAGCCTTTCGACGCCGAGATCCTGGCCTCGAAGTTCGCCCTTGCGGGGGTCCGGTGACCCCTCGCGAACTGGAGCTCATCGCCCGGCTGTGCCTGATGCGGACGGGCAGGAGCCTGGACGCTTCCTCCCCAGAGCACCTGGCGGCCCGCCTTAACGCGGTTGCGCGGAGGGAGGGCTACGCCAGCGTGGCCGACCTGCTGATCGCCCTGAGAAGCAACGAGGCCGACCGTCTCGCCTGGCCGGTGATCGAGGGCGTCACCGCCTTCGAGCGGGGCTTCATGGAGGATCCGGAAGTCCTGGAGCAGCTGGGCCAAAAGATCCTGCCGGCCCTGTCCATCGCCCGGGGCGGGGCGCCCGTGCGCCTGTGGTGCGCGGCCTCCGGCGCCGGCCAGGAGCCGTACTCCCTGGCCATCACCGCCCTTGAAGCCCAGGCCCGGTCCGTTGACCTGAAGGTGGAGGTCTATGCCTCCGACATCTCGGTGCGCGCCCTCGAGCGGGCCCGGACCGGCGTCTTCAGCCATTTCGAGGTCCAGAAGGGGCTGCCCGCCCGTCGCCTGATCGACCATTTCCAGCCCCGCGAGGAGTCGTGGCAGGCCTCCGCCGAGCTTCGGGAAATGATCCGGTGGCGGCGCGTCAACCTGCTTGCGGACGCCCCCGGCCCAGTGACCTTCGACGTGATCGTGTGTCGCGGCATCCTGCCGCAGACGGCGCCGCAGATGCGACCTGCGGTGATCCTCAACCTCGCCCAGTCCCTCGCGCCCGGGGGCGTGCTGATCCTGGGCCGGGGCGAGGGCGAGGGTGAGGCTGATGTCGCTCCGGCCCTGAAGACGATGTCGGGGATGACCGCTGTCTTCGCCCGCAACCCCGCCTTCCGCGTCGCCGCCTGAACAGGATCAGCGCGGGCGACGCAGGCCGAGGACCAGGCTGATCAGACCGGAGGCCGTCCGCGGGTTCCGCAGGGCCGCGACGCCGAGGGCGGTGACCGCAGCGGCCCCGAACAGGGCCATGAAGGGGCGACGGCTCGCGAGGTCCATGAGGCTGGCCCCCAGGTCGCCGGTTTCCGGTGCAGGCGCGCGGCGGGACCGTCCCGCGGCCAGGAAAATCAGGGTGAGGCCCGCCGTGGCGAGGACCAGGAGGCAGGCCGCCGCAACCGACGCCGCCGCGCCAGCCGGCCCGATCACGGGCTCCAGCACGGTGAAGAGGGCCAGGCAAAGGGCGACTACGAAGACGCCCGATGCGGCGGCGAGGGCCGCCGCACCGCAGACCGCCAGGAGCAGGCGGCCGGGCTTCAACGGTTCCGTCCGGCAGCCAGGAGCAGGCCGATCAGCACGCCGACGCCAAGCGCGACGCCCGTGGCCGCCAGGGGACGCTCGCGCACCTGGCCAGCGACATAGCGCTGGGCATCGTCGATCTGGTCCTTGGCCTCGGCGGCGTAGGCCTTGCCGTGGGTCCGGATCTGCTCGACGCCCTCGGCGAGGGCCTTCTCGATCCGGTGCGCAGCGTCATTCAGCTTGCGCTCGGCCTGCTCGACGGCGTCGCCGGCGACTTCGGTGGTGGACTTCACGGCGGCGCGGGCGGCGCGGGCGGCCTTGTCCACGGTGGTGGCGGGCATGGGAAATCTCCTTGGGGCCTCGGGGCCGCTTCAGGCGGTCCCCTTGAACTGGCTGCTGAAATGGCCCCTTCCCCAGCGACATGCAAGGCTGGGGGAATCCCCTAGGTCACGTCCCGGCCAGAGCGTCTCCCTGGAGCAGGAAGTCCACCATGGCCGGGACCGCGCTCCGGTCCTGCAGCATGAACATGTGCCCGCCCTCGAAGAACCTCAGGACAGAACCACGCAGTGCGAGGGCGAGGTTCAGCTGGCTCTGCGGCGGCGCGATTCCATCGTGCCGGCCGGCGGCGATCATCACTGGCGTCCTGACGGCGGGCAGGTCCGCCCAGACGTCGTGGCCCGCCCTGGCTTCGATCTGGCGGCGGGCGCCCATCTCACGTCCAGGTTCCCCGGCGAAGGGATCCGCCGCCGCCTGGGCGATGGCCTCGGCGTAGCGTTCCGGGTTTGCCGCCGCCCAGGCCGCATCCAGGCGGGTGTCATTGACCGGCAGGAGGTGACGGGCCCGGGCCTCGCCCTTCAGGTGGCCGATATCGTGGAAGGGGAATGACGCGCCCCCGGCGCCTCCGGGCGAGGTGCAGGCCAGGACGAGGCGGCGCACCCGGCCGGGATGCCGCACCACCAGGTTCTGGGCGACCATGCCGCCAAAGGACACCCCGATCACAAGGGCGTCCTCCCAGCCGAGGGAATCCATAAGGCCCGCCGCATCATCCGCGTAGTCGGCCATGCTGTAGGGGTGGTCTGGCTTCTCGGTCTGGCCCAGGCCCCGCTGGTCATAGGCCACCAGGTCAAAGGCCCGCGCGAAGGGGCCGTCGAGCATGTTGGGACGGACCCTGAGGTCTCCGCCCGTGCCGGAGATGAACAGCAGCCGGGGACCCTGGCCTGTCCGCTCGTAGTGGATGTCGAGTCCGTTTGCGATGAGGCGCGGCATGCTCAGTCCCTGTGGATGGGATCGATCCACCGCACCTCGCGGGGCGGCTCCACGGGATCGATGTCCAGGTTGACCACCACGGCCTCGCCGTCGCTGCGGACCAGGACGCACTCCAGGGTCTCGTCAGAGGAGGCGTTGATCTCCTGGTGGGGGACAAAGGGCGGGACATAGATGAAGTCTCCTGGGCCCGCCTCGGCGGTGAACTCCAGTTTCTCGCCCCAGCGCATGCGCGCCCGGCCACGGATGACGTAGATGACGCTCTCGAGAGGCCCATGGTGATGGGCGCCTGTCCCCGCCCCGGCATGGATGTGCACCGTCCCGGCCCAGAGCCTGCGGGCGCCGACCCTGGCGAAATCGATGGCTGCAGCGCGGTTCATTCCCGGGGTCTGGGGCGTGCTCGTGTCCAGGGAGTCCGCCGGGACCACCCGGACCCCGGTCGATTCCCAGCCATCCGCCGGAACGTCCTCCCCTGACATCTTCGTCTCCCGCCGAATTCGTGTAGGCTCCATTGCAGCGCCCAAAGCGCCCTGTCTGCAAGCCCGTTCCGGCCCAGGCCCTGCCGAGGCCGGTGGAGGAAGTCCGCCGTGTGGCCAAAATTTCGCCAGCCCGAGGATCCCGGCCTTGAACAGCCCGACGCCTGGCGCGAAGGGGACCCGGAGGGCCGTCATGGCGCCATCTGTGGCTGTGGGGCCTGCGCCGTCCGCCGGGGCGAGACGGAATCGGACCCGGCCAACGCCTACCTCAACCTCTCCGAACGGGGTGGGACGGCGCCGAACGGCAAGCCCAGCTTCACCCTGGACCAGGTGGCGAACCGCCTGACCGGCGGCGAGGCGGGCTGGGGCGTCATGGGCCAGCCCTTCACCGTCAGCTATGCCTTCCGGGCGAACGCGCCGGGCGTCATGCCCTCCGAGACCACCGGATTCTCGCGCTTCAACTCAGCCCAGATCCAGCAGGCCGAACTGGCGCTCCAGGCCTGGTCAGACGTCAGTGGGATCCGGTTTGCGCGGGTCGGGAGCGGCGACGCCGGCGAGGGGGCCTATTCGGATCTCGCCGTCATCCTCTTCGCCAACTACGCGACCGGTCCAGAAGGTGCTGTCGCCTTCGCCTACTATCCCGGCTCCCTCGACTTTGCGGCGCGTTCGGGCGACGTCTGGGTCGACGCCACGCGCAGCTACAACCAGCTGCCCCTGGCTTCCAACTACGGCGGCATGGTCCTGGTCCATGAGATCGGCCACGCCATCGGCCTGGCCCACCCGTCGACCTACCCGTCCACTGGGACCCCGACCTATGCCGCGGATGCGAGCTATTTCGAGGACAGTCGCCAGTACACGGTGATGAGCTATTTCGGCGGCTTCAACACGGGCGCCTCCCTCCCGGGGTACTCCGCCGTTCCGCTCCTCGACGACATCGCGGCCATCCAGGCCGAGTATGGCCCCAACATGTCCACCCGCACGGGGGACACGGTCTATGGTTTCAACTCCAACGCCGGCCGTCCCTGGTTCGAGGCGGTGAGCCGCACCTCCATCATGCAGTGGGCGGTCTGGGATGCGGGAGGACGCGACGCCTTTGATTTCGCCGGCTATCCGGACAACCAGGTCATCGACCTGAGGCAGGGTTTCTTTTCCGACGTCGGCGGTTACCGCGGCAATGTCGCCATCGCCCGGGGAACGGACATCGAGGACGCCCTGTCCGGATCCGGCAATGACAGCCTGACGGGGAACGCCCTGGCCAATCGCCTGAACAGCGGCGCCGGGGCCGACACGGTGTTCGGGGGGGAGGGTGCGGACACAGTCATCGACACCCAGGGCTCCAACTACCTTCGCGGCGACGCCGGCGATGACTCCGTCTTTGGCGGCTCGGGCTTCGACGACATCAACGGCAACATGGGCGCCGACACCCTTCGCGGGAACGACGGCGAGGACTGGGTCGTCGGCGGCAAGGACAACGACCTGATCTTCGGCGATGCGGCCTTCGACATCGTCTACGGCAACATGGGCAATGACACGGTCGACGGCGGGGCAGGCAACGACTGGGTCCGCGGGGGTCAGGGCGACGACTCCGTCATGTCCGGAGCGGGCGATGACTGGCTCTGGGGTGACAGGGGCAACGACACGATCAGCGGCGGAGCCGGCGCGGACCTGTTCTATTCCTTCGCGGGCGCCGGGATCGACCGGATCACCGACTTTTCCTACGCCGAGGGCGACCGGCTGAAGCTGGAGGGAAGCCCCTCCCGCACCATCAGCCAGGTGGGCGCCGACGTCATCGTCGACATGGGCAATGGCGACCAGGTCATCCTGGTCGGCGTCTCCCTCGCAAGCCTCGGCAGCGGCTGGATCGTCTAGCCCTCAGAACCCCCCCGTCGCCATCGCCGCCAGGGCCATGGCCAGGCACACCCCCGCCGCCGGCAGGGCTGTGAACTTCTGGTGGGCGCCCATCTCCACGCGGGCCAGGCCCATCAGGGCGGCCCGGGCCATGTCGGCGGGGGCGACCCCGTGGGCGGCGACCTGGGCGGACTGGTCGGCGATCCGGGCTTCTCCCTGGGCCAGGGCCAGTAGCCGGACCGCGCCCCGGGTTCAGCCTCGCCGTGGGTCTCCCAGGTCCTCGGGCCGGTCGACGTCGAAGAGGACCCCGGGGTCCGGGCTCTCCACCCTGGCCAGCCCGGCGTCCAGGCTGGCGAGGACCTCCCGGGCGCCGGCGTCCCCGCTGGCCCTTGCAAGGTCGGGCAGGAGTGCGGCGGAGAAGAGGACCGGGTGACCCCGGCGTCCCCTGAAGGTCGGTGCGGCGGCCGGGGCCCCGGCCTCCACGGCGGCCATGAGGGGCGCGAAGATCTCCTCCGGTATGTCCGGCATGTCGCCGAGAAAGACGAAGACACCCCTCATGCCCGGCGGCAGGGCGGCCACCCCGGCGCGCAGGGATGCGCCCATGCCCTCGGCGTGGTCGGGGGCGTGCACCAGGCGGAGCCGCTTGGCGCCGTCCATGCGTTCGGCGGCCGCCCGGCAGGCGTCCCCGACGGGTCCCGGGTCCGTTCCCGTGACGACGATGACCGGGTCAGAGGGCGTCGACAGGGCCGCCTGCACGGCCCCGGCCACCAGGGGCGCCCCACGCCAGGGCGCCAGAAGCTTGCCGCCGCCAAAACGACGTCCCGCCCCCGCCGCCAGCAGGATGGATGCGTAACCCGACCCGAGCCCGACTTCCGCCCCTGTCATGTTCCGTCGTCCCCGCATATGTTGCCCTGGCATGACGCCGCTCGACACCGCGCCCGCCGTCCAGTCCCGCCCCCGCCTCGTGGACGGGTTCGGCCGCGCCGTGACCTATCTTCGGGTCTCGGTGACGGACCGCTGCGACCTGCGCTGCGTCTATTGCATGGCCGAGCATATGACCTTTCTGCCCAAGGCGCAGGTGCTGACTCTCGAGGAGCTTGAGCGCCTCGCGTCGGCCTTCATCGACCTGGGCGTGCGGAAGATCCGCATCACCGGCGGCGAGCCGCTGGTCCGCAAGGGGGTGATGGACCTGTTCGGCGCCCTGTCGCCCCGTCTGGCCGCCGGCGACCTGGACGAGGTGACCCTGACGACGAATGGCACCCGCCTGGAGACCTTCGCCGCCGGCCTGGCGGCGTCCGGCGTGCGGCGGGTGAATGTCTCCCTGGACAGCCTCAATCCCGAGACCTTCCGCCGGCTCACCCGGGGTGGCGACCTGGCCCAGGTCCTGCGCGGGCTTGAGGCCGCCCGGGCCGCCGGCCTCGCCGTCAAGATCAACGCCGTCGCCCTGCGGGACGACAACGCCGACGAGCTTCCTGACCTCGTCGCCTGGGCCCACGCCCAGGGTTTCGACGCCACCCTGATCGAGGCCATGCCCATGGGCGAGATCGACGTGGACCGAAGCGACCAGTTCCTGTCGCTGCGGGATGTCCGGGCCCGGCTGGAAAGCTACTGGACCCTGACCGACCTTGACCTGACCACCGGCGGTCCAGCCCGCTACGTCCGGGTGGCCGAGACCGGCGGGCGGCTGGGCTTCATCACCCCCCTCAGCCACAACTTCTGCGAGCTCTGCAACCGGGTGCGCCTGACCTGCACGGGGACCCTGCACACCTGCCTTGGCCGCGAGGACGCCAGCGACCTCCGGGCGGTGATCCGCAGCGGCGCGTCGGATGGCGAGCTCCGCGAGGCGATCCTGCGGGCCATCGACGCCAAGCCTGAGGGCCACGATTTCCGGATCGACCGCAACGCTCCGCCCTCCGTGCAGCGGCACATGTCCACGACAGGGGGCTGACTGTGGCGAGGGTGCTCCTGTTCGGGCGGCTCGCCGACATCGCCGGCTGGCGGGAAAGGGACATTCCCGCCCGGACCCTGGCCGAACTGAGGGGCCGGATCGCGATGGAGGACCCCGCCCTCTTCGAGGCCCTGCAGGCGCCGGCGGTCCGCACCGCCGTCGACCAGTCCCTGGTGAGCCTGGACGTCGATCTCGGGGCCGACTCAGAGGTTGCCTTCCTGCCGCCCATGAGCGGGGGCTGAGGCGTGATCCGGCTGGTCAGCCAACCCTTTGATCCCGGCGAGGCCCTGGCCGAGTTCTGCCGCGACCGACGCGAGACGGGGGCCGTCGCCAGCTTCACGGGCCTGGCCCGGGCCGAGGCCGGGCAGACCACCCTCCTGGAGCTGGAGGCCTATCCCGGCTTCACCGAAAAGGAGATCGCCCGGCATGAGGCTGACGCGCGGGAACGCTTCGGCCTCCAGGACACCCTGATCCTCCACCGGACCGGCGCCATCCCGCCCGGCGAGGCCATTGTCTTCGTCGCGACGGCCGCGGCGCACCGCCGCGCGGCCTTCGAGGCCTGCGACTTCCTGATGGACTACTTGAAGTCCCGGGCGCCCTTCTGGAAGAAGGAGACGGGCCCGGACGGCGCGCGGTGGATCGAGCCGACCGAGCGGGACCGAGACGACCTGGCGCGATGGGAGACCCAATGACCTCTGCGACCCCGATCACCCTCACCCCCGGAGGCCGGATCGACCCGGCCCGGCCCTTCGTTCCGGTCCGCATCGCCGTCCTGACCGTCTCGGACACCCGGGATGAGGAAAGCGACACCTCCGGACATGTCCTGGCCGACCGGGTCACGGGCGCCGGGCACGTCCTGGCCGACAAGGCCATCGTCCGGGACGACGTCGATGAGATCCGCGCCCGGATCCTGGCCTGGGTCGACTCCGGCCAGGTCGACGCCGTGATCAGCACGGGCGGCACGGGCATCACCGGCCGGGATGTGACGCCAGAGGCCGTGGAGCCCCTGTTCGACAAGCGCATCGATGGTTTCTCGGTGGTCTTCCACCTGGTCAGCTTCCAGTCCGTGGGACTTTCCACCCTGCAGTCCCGCGCAACCGCGGGCATCGTCAACGGCGTCTTCGTCTTCTGTCTCCCGGGGTCGAACGGAGCGGTGAAGGACGGCTGGGACAAGGTCATCCAGGCCCAGCTCGACAGCCGCCACGGGCCCTGCAACATGGTCGAACTCATGCCGCGGCTGCTGGAAAAGTGAGCGGACTGACCCACATCGACGCCGAGGGCCGGGCCCGGATGGTGGACGTCTCCGACAAGCCGGAGACCGCCCGCGAGGCCGTGGCCGAGGGCTTTGTCCGCCTGGCGCCCGAAACCCTGGCCCTGGCCGTCTCCGGGCAGGGTCGCAAGGGCGACGTCCGCGCCGTGGCCGAGATCGCCGGCGTCATGGCGGCCAAGCGGACTTCCGACCTGATCCCCCTCTGCCATCCCCTGGACATCTCGAAGGCCGAGGTGGCCGTCGACGTCGACGGGGAGCGGCTGAAGGTGACCGCGCGGGTGCGGACCACCGGGCGCACGGGCGTGGAGATGGAGGCCCTGACCGCGGTCAGCGTGGCCTGCCTGACCCTCTACGACATGCTCAAGGCCGCCGACCGGGGCATGGTCATCGAGGACGTCCGCCTCCTGTCCAAGTCCGGCGGGCGTTCCGGCGACTGGATCCGCGAATGAAGCTGATGACGGTCGAGGCCGCCCGGGCGGCCATGCTGGCCGCCATCCGACGGCTGGGTCCGGTCGAGCTTGCATTGCAGGACGCCTTGGGCCGCATGCTGGCCGAGGACATCCACGCCGTCCGCGACCAGCCTCCCTTCACCAATTCCTCCATGGACGGCTGGGCGGTCCGCAGCGCCGACGGTCCCGGGCCCAGGAAGATCATTGGCGAGAGCGCCGCGGGCCATGGCTTCGAGGGGCCCCTCAGCGCCGGCGAGGCGGTGCGCATCTTCACCGGGGCGGCCCTGCCTGCAGGCGCCGATGCGGTCGTGATCCAGGAGGATGCCCGCCGGGACGGCGAGACAGTGGAGGTCCCTGCCATCGAACCCGGCGACAATGTGCGCCAGGCCGGCCGCGACTTCCGGGCGGGCGGGCGGCTCCTGTCCGAGGGGCTGAGGCTAGATCCCTGGCGTCTTTCTCTCTGCGCCTCCGCCGGGCGTGACCGGGTCCGGGTGGTCCGCCCCCCACGGGTCAGCCTCGTCTCAACGGGCGAGGAGGTCGTGGAGGCGCCGGCCGTTCCCGGGCCCTGGCAGATCTTCGACTCCGGCTCGCCGGGCCTGGAGGCCATGCTGCGCACCTGGGGGGCGGAGACCCGACGGGTGACCGGCGTGCGTGACCGTCGGGAGGCGGTTCGGGACGCTATCGCCGCCGCAGACGGGGACCTCGTCGTCACTCTCGGCGGCGCCTCGGTCGGCGACCACGACCTGGTCCGCGCAGCCGCTGGCGACCTGGGGCTGGACATGCGCGTCGAGAGCGTCGCCGTCCGTCCCGGCAAGCCCACCTTCTTCGGCATACTGGGGGATGGACGTCCCCTTCTGGGCCTTCCGGGCAACCCGGCTTCCGCCTTTGTCTGCGCCGAGCTCTTCCTGCGGCCCCTGGTCGCCGCCCTTGAAGGGCGACCGTCCGCCCCCTTCCTCCGGTCCGTCCGTCTTGTGGGGCCCCTCCCGGCGAACGGCCCCCGCGAGCACTGGATGCGGGCCCGGCTTGTCCCCGGCCGGGATGGGGAGGCCGTGGAAGCCTTCCTGGATCAGGACTCCTCACTCGTCAGGGTATTCTCCGAGGCCGACGCCCTGCTGCGCCGCCTGCCTCACGCTCCCGCCGCCGCCGCCGGCGACGCTGTGGAGGTCCTGCCCCTCCTCAGGGGCTGAAGAACCGGGCCCGGGTCAGGCCTTTCGCCCGCCGCCGAAGCGCTCGGCCATGATTTCGCCGATCACCGAGACGGCGACCGCCCAGGGCGCCTTGCCGCCGATGTCCAGGCCGATGGGGGCGTGGACCCGGGACAGGACCGTTTCCGGCACGCCCGCCGCCCGCAGGGGGGCCAGGCGCTCGTCCAGGCGCCGCTTGGCGCCCAGCAGGCCCACATAGCCCGCCGCGGATGGAAGGGCGGCGGCCAGGGCCTCGCGGTCCACCTCCAGGTTATGGCTGGCGATGGCGACGGCGGTCCAGGCGTCGGTCCCGATGGCGGCAAGAGCCTCCGCGGGGGACTGTCGGCTGTAGGCCAGGCCAGGGACCGGCGGCGGGGCCTCTGGCCCCTTGCCACGCACCAGGGTGGTCTCGAAGCCGGACTGGGCGCCCAGGGCGGCGATGGCCAGGGCGGTGGGGTCGGAGCCGAAGACCACCAGCTTTTGGGCCGGATCGCAGCGGCGGGTGAAGGCGCCGTCCCAGGCCTCGACCTCGCCGGGCGCCCCGCAGGCCCGACGACGCCCGTCTGTGACCCAGTCGGCCGGCCGGCGTGCGGCCCAGGCCTCGAGGAGGATGGCGAGGGCCGGGTCCGAGGCCTCGAGGCGTTCGAGCAGGATCTCGATCCGCGCGCCGCACAGCAGGCGGATGTCCGGCCAGGGGCTGCCCTCGCCATAGACAAGGCGCCGGGGCTCGCCGTCGGCGAGGCAGGCGTATGCGTGGTCGGCGATGTCCGACTCCACGCATCCGCCCGAAAAGTACCCGGCCACGGGGTCGGGGCTCGCATCGCCCGAGTCGATGAAGACCATCTGGGTCCCCACGGGCCTGGGACCGCCGCCCTCGACGGCGACCAGGGTTGCGAGCACCGAGGTGCGGCCGCGCCGCCGTGCGTCGTCCAGGGCGCGGCGGACGTCATCGACGAAACCGAAGACAGGCCAGTCGGGAAGGGGGGTTCTCATGGGGGCCGAATTTAACGTCCTGTAAGCATTTCAGAAACCGCTTCTTCAGGCATTCAGGCGAGGATGCGGCCTCAAGTCACCCAGGGCGCGCCTGAAGAACTCATGTCTTCGCCGGTTTCCAAGCTTGGCCTCGGTTCGGGGCAGTTCGGCCTCGATCAGGCGCCGGTCCGCGGACGTTCGGCCCAGGCCGAGGTCCGGGACATCCTCGAGGTCGCGGCCCGGGCAGGCGTCCGCCTGTTCGACGTCACGGGCCGCTCCGTACAGGCCGAGCGCGAGATCGGCGCCGTCCTGCCCCGCCCGGATCGCTTCAACGTCTGCATCTCCACCATCCGGCCAGACCGGGGCCCCGACATCGTCGAGGCCGAGGCCCGGGCCAGCCTGGCCCGTCTGGGAGTCGAACAGGCCGAATGCATTTTCGTGCCCTCGGTGGCAGAGCTCCTCGGTCCCCATGGCGCCGTCCTCTGGGATCGCCTGAAGGCTCTTCGGGATGAGGGCCTGACCCGGAAGATCGGCGTGTCGGTCTTCGCCTCCGACGATCCCCTCGGCGTGGCCCGCCGCTTCCGGCCCGACATCGTCCAGGCGCCGGCGAGCCTGCTGGACCAGAGGCTGATCAACGACGGGACCCTCGCCGCCATCGCCGGCCTGGGCATGGAGGTCCACCTCCGCTCGATCTTCCTCAACGGCCTGCTGCTGTTGCCGCCGGACCGTGCGCCCAGCCATCTCCGCGAGGCGGCGACGCGCATCTCCCGCGCCCGCCGCATGATCGCCGAGGGCCGGTCCGACCCGCTGCAGGCCGCCCTTGGCTTCGCCCTGTCCCGGCCTGAGGCCTCGGCCGTCCTTGTGGGCGTGTCCTCTGCGGCCGAGCTCAATGCGATCGTCGCCGCCGCCGCGAGCCCTCCGCCGGACCTCGACTGGGACGACATGGCCATCGACGACCCCGACGCCCTGGACCCGGGCGCCTGGGCCGCCGCCTGATCCGCCGGGCTCAGCCCCAGGCGGCGTAGGGGTCGCTCGCGGTTCGCCCAAGGGCCGCCGCCACCGCCGGATGGGTGATTTCACCGCCCAGAACGTTCAGGCCCCGCGCCAGGTGCGGATCCCGCGACAGGGCGTCGAGGCCCGACTCCGCCAGCTTCAGGACAAAGGGCAGGGTCGCCGCGCCGAGGGCCTCCGAGGCGGTCCGGGGAACCGCACCGGGCATGTTGGCGACGCAATAGTGGACCACGCCGTCCAGGACGAAGGTGGGCTCATGGTGGGTTGTTGGCCGGCTGGTCTCGAAGCAGCCGCCCTGGTCTATGGCGACATCGACGATCACCGAGCCGGGGGTCATCCGCGAGAGGTGCTCCCGCCGCAGGAGCCGTGGGGCAGCGGCGCCCGCCGCGAGGACGGCGCCGATCACGACATCGGCCGAAAGGATCTCGGCCTCCACCGCGTCGAGGCTGGAATGGCGCGTGCGGATGCGTCCGGCGAAGAGCTCGTCCAGGGCCCGGAGGCGCGGGAGCGACCGCTCCACCACCGTGACCTGGGCGCCCAGGCCCACCGCCATGCGGGCGGCGTTTGTCCCCACCATGCCGCCGCCCAGCACGGTGACCCGCGCCGGAGGCGATCCCGCCGCGCCGGGGAGGAGGAGGCCCATGCCGCCGTTGTGCTTCTGCAGGTGCTGCGCCGCGGCCAGGACCGACAGCCGGCCGGCGATCTCCGACATGGGCGCCAGCAGGGGAAGGCCCCCCGACGGGTCGGTCACGGTCTCGTAGGCGATGGCGGCGGCGCCGGACCGGCGCAGGCCCTCGGCCTGGGCGGGGTCGGGCGCAAGGTGGAGGTAGGTGAAGAGGATGTGCCGGGAGGTAAGGCGCTCCCATTCCGACTTCTGCGGTTCCTTGACCTTGACGATCAGGTCCGCGCCCTCGAACACCGCCGCTGCGTCGGGCGCCAGGACGGCGCCCGCCTCGGCGTAGGCGGCGTCGGCGAAGCCGGATCCTGAGCCTGCCCCCGCCTCGACAAGGACCTGGTGGCCCTGGGCGGCCAGCTCCCGGACGGCGGCGGGGACCAGGCCCACCCTGTACTCGTCAGCCTTGATCTCGCGGGGAACCCCGATCCGCATGACGCGTCTCCTGATGTCCGCCCGGACTCAGCGCGGGCGGGTGGCGAGGATGCAGTCGGCGAGTCCATCCCTGCGGACGGTTCCCGCCGCTGCACCGATCCGGCCGGACCGGCGCTTTACATATGGGCCCGGTTTGGCCGCGCGCCACTTCAGGGGGCTGGGCAGGATGGCCGCCAGCCTGGCCGCCTGGGCGGGACTGAGGCGGTCGGCGCCGACCCCGAAGTTGCGCCGCGCCGCCGCCTCGGCGCCGTAGACGCCAGGCCCCCATTCAATCGTGTTCAAGTAGACCTCCAGGATCCGCCGCTTTCCCCAGCCCACCTCGATCAGGACGGTGAAGCCCGCCTCCAGGCCCTTTCGCAGGTAGGAGCGCTGGGGCCAGAGGAAGACGTTCTTGGCCGTTTGCTGGCTGATGGTCGACCCGCCCCGGACCCGGTCGGATGTCTCGTTGTGCGCCCAGGCTGCCTGCATGGCCTCGAACTCAAAGCCATGGTGGCTGCAGAAGCCCGCGTCCTCTGCAGCGATCACCGAGCGGATGAGGGCGGGCGACATCTGGTCCAGCGGCCGCCAGGTCCTGTCCAGTCCCTTCCCCTCCAGGGATCGCTGGACCATCAGGACGGTCACCGGCGGCGGGACGAACCGATAGAGCGCCACCAGGGCCAGGGGCAGGCCGACGAGGAATATCCCCGCCAGGACCAGGATCCGCCTGAGCCATCGCCGCCGGGGACGGCCGCTTTCCTCGCCTCTCGCCATGGAGCGAGGATAGGCCATGCCGGCGCCGAGGCAAACGCGCTGACAAGGCCGACGTCCCGGTGCTAGTCAGGAGCCTCGGGGGCGGGTTGCCGTCCCGCAGCGGGGAGGACGAGATGAAGGTCAGCGAAGCGGTCGATCGGCGGGTCTCGATCCGGGCCTTCCGGCCCGAGTGTCCGCCGGAAGCCCTGGTGCGGGGAATCCTCGAGGCCGCGGCGCGGGCGCCGTCCGGCGGAAACCTCCAGCCCTGGAAGGTCTACGCCCTGGCCGGGGCGCCCCTGGCCGAGCTGAGGGCCCGGGCGGCGGCCAATCCCATGGGCGAGACGCCGGAGTACGACGTCTACCCGCCGAACCTCTGGGACCCCTTCCGGACCCGCCGGTTCCAGAATGGCGAGGACCTCTACGCCACGATCGGCATCCCGCGCGAGGACAAGGCGGCCCGGCTTCGCCAGCTGGCGCGCAACACCGAACTGTTCGGGGCCCCCGTCGGCCTCTTCTTCTGCCTCGACCGCAAGCTGGGCCCGCCCCAGTGGTCGGACGTTGGCATGTACATGCAGACCGTCATGCTGCTGGCGGTGGAGCAGGGCCTGGACACCTGCGCCCAGGAGTACTGGGCGCGCTATCCCAGGACGGTCGCCGACCTCCTCGGCCTGCCGGACGACCACATGCTCTTTTCCGGCATGGCCCTGGGCTGGCGCGACGAGTCTGCGCCGATCAACACCCTGCGCTCGGCCCGAGACCCCTTCGAGGCCTGGGGCGAACTGCGGGGCTTCGAGGGCTAAGGGTCAACACCGCCGAAGCTAGAGGTCGATCACCCCGGCGCCGCCGGCCTCATCGCCCCAGGCCAGGCGCCGCGCCTTGCGGCTGAAGGTGAGGGCCGAGATCGATTCGCCCTTCTCGGCCTTGCGCATATCGATCTTCTGGCCGGTCAGGTCACAGGTCCAGACCCGGCCGTCCTCCAGGCCGGCGGCGACCAGGCGCGAGTCGGGGGCGCCCGCCACCCGCGCCACCAGGACGCTTTCCTCGTAACCGACCTCCGCCGCCTGCTTGCCGAGGGGACCTGCGGGGCCCGTGAAAGGCCAGACGACGACCCCGTTGGCGCCTGAGGTCGCCAGCATCTGCCCCTTGGACAGGAAGGCGAGGCTTTTCACCTTGGCCGGATACCCGCCCATCTTGAGGTTCTTGTCGTCGGCGACGCGCCAGCCGTGCAGGGCGTTCTCCTGCATGGCGCTCATGAGGAACTTGCCGTCCGGGCTCCAGGCGAGGGCGATATGGCTGCCGGCCCACTTCAGGATCTCGGGCTTCTGTTCGGCGATCCGGGCGTACCAGAGCCAGGCGCCGCCGTAGGTGGCCGCCGCCAGACGGCGTCCGCGCGGGTCGAACGCCAGGTCCGTCACGGAGCGCTCGTGGGCGAAGGTGCGGCGGAATTCCGGGTCGGCGACGTCGCGGACCTGGACTTCCCGGCCCGCGGCCCAGGCGATGAGGCCGGACTGGGGGCTGGCCGACAGGGCGTCGATCCAGCGGCCGGGAGACCGCTCCAGCGTCACCGGGCCCGAGGCCCGCGTCCAAACCAGGGCGCCGTCGTCGCCACCCGTCAGCAGGCCCTGGCCCGTTGGATGGACGGCGGCGCAGAGGACCGCCCCGTCGTGGGCCTGGTGAACCCCACCGTCCTCGGATCGGACGGTCCCGTCCCCCAGGGCGAACCAGGCGCGGTCTTCCGAGTCGAACAGGGCGGCGGTCACGAAGGCGTCAAAAGCGTAGGTCATGGACCTTCAATAGCGCTGGCGGCCCGCCGAGGGGAGGGGGCGTGTCGGGTTGGGGCTTTACAATCCCGATCCGATTGGCGAAGGGTTTTGCAACACAGCCGGACGTCCAGGGGGCGTCCTGAAGGGAAGGATTGTCTCATGGGTGCGAAGCTGGGCGGCGGAGGCGGCGGGCGTTTCGATCTCGGCCAGAACAGCGACATCAACGTCACGCCGTTCGTGGACGTGATGCTGGTGCTCCTCATCATCTTCATGGTGGCGATTCCCGCCGCCACGGTCTCCATCAAGCTTGACCTGCCGCCGGCCGTGCCGCCGCCGCCCGGGGCCAAGATGGAAGAACCGACCGTCATCAACATCCAGAACGGCGGCGTCTTCATCGGCGAAGCGGCGACCACGGTCGATCGTCTTCCGGCCGACCTGGCCCGCAAGCTGAACGTGCCCGACCCGACGAAGGAGCGCGTCTACATCCGCGCTAACCGCGACGTGCGCTATGGCGAATTCATGCAGGTCATGAACACCCTGCAGGGCAACGGCTACTTCCAGGTCGCGCTGATCAACGAAGAGCTCTGAGCCTTCCACCCTCCGGGGTCGAAGGGGCCCGCCCGGGTGACCGGGCGGGCCCTTTTCGTGTCCGAAGCCTGCCGCCTCAGGCGGCGCAGGCCTCGAAGCCGGCCTTGAGGGCTTCGGGATCCAGGTCCCGCCCGATGAAGACCAGGCGCGAAACGCGCGGCTCGTCCTCGCGCCAGGGCCTCTGGAGGTCGCCCTCCAGGATCATGTGAACGGCCTGGAAGACCAGGCGGCGATCCTCTCCAGCCACACTGATGATCCCCTTGGCCCGCAGGATGTCCGGGCCCTGGGCCTGGAGGACGTCGTTGATCCAGGCGCTGACCCGGGCGCCGTTCATCGGCCGGTCAAGGGTCAGCGAGACGCTGGAGATGCCGGCCTCTGCGGCGTGGTCGTGGGCATGCCCGTGGTCATGGTCGTGATGGTGGCCATGGTCATGGCCATGGTGGTGCTCATGGTCGTGATGGTCGCAGGATTCATCGTGCACGTGACCCGGCTCGCCATGGGCGGGGTTCAGGAACTCGGGCTGGAGCTCGGTGATCCGCTCGAGGTCGAACCCGCCGCGGCCCAGGATCATTTCCAGGGGGACGTTCGACCTCTGGGCCCGGTGGATGGGCGCCAGTGGATTCAGGCGGCGGATGCGCGCCTCGATGTCGCGCAGCTGGGCCTCGGTGACGAGGTCCGTCTTGTTCAGGATGATCTGGTCCGCGAAGGCGATCTGCTCGACGGCCTCCCGGGAATCGCCGAGGCGCAGGGGCAGGTGCAGGGCGTCGACCACCGTGGTGACGCTGTCCAGTTCGGTCCGGGCGCGGACGTCGTCGTCGACGAAGAAGGTCTGGGCCACGGGTCCCGGGTCCGCCAGTCCTGTCGTCTCGACGATGATGGCGTCGAAGCCGCCCTTGCGCTTCATGAGCCCCGAGAGCACCCGGATCAGGTCGCCGCGCACCGTGCAGCAGACGCAGCCGTTGTTCATCTCGAAGACTTCCTCGTCGGCGCCGACGATGAGGTCATTGTCGATCCCGACCTCGCCGAACTCGTTGACGATGACCGCATAGCGCCGGCCATGGTCCTCCGAGAGGATCCGGTTGAGGAGGGTGGTCTTGCCGGCGCCGAGGTAGCCGGTGAGTACGGTGACGGGGGTCTTCTGGCTCATGCTTCTCATCTAGTCCTTCGGGCGGTCCGGGGAAACCTCGGAGGCAAGCCTGGCGGTCCCGCCCTTGGCCCAAGGCCCCGAACGTGTTACAAAGTTACACAAAGTCCGTGACCCTACGGCCGCCCCTGCCCCGGAACCCGCCCGCCTTGACCCTCGCCCGCCTGCCCCTCGATGAGACCGGCGTCACCGCCCAGGTGGTCCGTAACGAGCGGCGCACCTGGCTGGCCGCCCTGCTGGTCGCCGTCGCCTCCGCGGTCCAGGTCGCGGCGGGACTGGCTTTTGGATCGGTGGCCCTGGTCGCCAACGGCGCCCACTCCGGCGCCCATGTCGCGGCCCTGGCCGTGGCGGGCGCCGCCTACCGGGTGGCCCGCGCCAACGCCCACAACCCCCGCCTGGCGCACGGAGCCGGGCGGATCGGCGACCTCGCCGCCTTCGCCAACGCCGTCCTCCTGGCCCTGGCGGCCTTTGGGCTGGCGGTCGAGAGCGTGTCGCGCCTGGTCACGCCCGAGGTCCCCGATTACCCCGCAGCCCTCTATGCAGCGGCGGGCGGCCTGGCCCTGAACCTGGCCTGCATGGCGCTCCTGCGCCCCGGCGCCGCCGACCGGCGGGACCCTTCCGGCGATATCAATCTTTCAGCGGCCCATCTGCACGTGGCGGCGGACGCCGCGGTCGCCGCCCTGACCCTTGCGGGGCTGTTCGCCGCCTGGCGTCTCGGCTGGACCTGGGCCGATCCCGTCGCGGCCCTCGTGGGGGCGGGCCTGATCGCCCATTTCGCCGCCACGATCCTCCGGCGGGCCGGGGCGGCGCTCCTGGACCTGAGGCAGTCCCCCGCCCTCGAGGCCGAGGTCGCCCTTCGGCTGGAAGCGGCCGGCCTGGTCGCCGAGGACGTGCGCG
The DNA here is from genome assembly GCF_003150835.1 of Phenylobacterium parvum. Taxonomy (NCBI): domain Bacteria; kingdom Pseudomonadati; phylum Pseudomonadota; class Alphaproteobacteria; order Caulobacterales; family Caulobacteraceae; genus Phenylobacterium; species Phenylobacterium parvum. Next base: position 194,506 of record NZ_CP029479.1, read on the forward strand.
CCTGGCGGACCGGGGCCGGCCGCAACGCCGTGGCGGTTCGCCTCAGGGCGCCTTCCCATGAGGCGCCCGCCCAGGTCCGGCGGGCCCTGGAAGGTCTTTCCGGGGTCAGCCGGATCAGTCTGGACCTGACCTGAGGCGGGGCGGCTTGACGCCGCCGGCCGGATCAGGGCTCAAACGCGCATGCCTTCCCCCTGGCTCCGCATGACACCGCCCCCTCCGCCACCGCCGCCGGGCCTGGGCTGGCGGATGCTTGGGCCGCTCATGACGGTCGCCGACGCCGCCTGGCTCGCGCCTTCGCTCATTGTCCATTCCGTCCGGGTCCTGCCCGATCGCCTGCGACGCCTGCCCGAGACGGCCCTCGACGTGGGCGTTTCCGCCCTTCTGCTGGGGTTCAGGCGCCCTGTGGCCACCCTCTCAGCCGTCCTGGCCGTCACCATGGGCCCGATCGCCGCGGCCGGCGCCGCGCCGCTTTTCCGCACCCTTGAGCCCTCCGCCAACGCGCCCTCCCGTGAAGCCGCACGGTCTCCGACCCGGCGGGATGCTGACCTCGCCGCCCGCCCGGCCCCGCCGGCCCCCGCCGGCTTTGCTGAACGCCTGGCCGCCCTGGACCCCGGATTCCCGCGACCGGTCGGCATCGCCGTCATGGACGTCGGGTCCGGTTGGCTCGCGAGCTGGCAGGGCGACCAGCCCTTCCCGCAACAGAGCGTCTCCAAGCTCTGGGTGGCCCTGACCATCATGGACCAGGTCGACGCCCGGCGGCTCGACCTCGACCAGCCGGTGATCCTCACCGACGCCGACAGGAGCGTGTTCAACCAGCCGGTCACCCACCTGATCGAGAACGGGGCCTACGAGACGACGGTCCGCGACCTCCTCCAGCGCGCCCTGATCCAGTCGGACAATGCGGCGAATGACAAGCTGATGGCCCTGGCGGGCGGCCCGGCCGCCGTCCAGGCCTTCCTGGCCTCGCGCGGCATGTCGGGCATCCGCCTTGCCGAAGACGAGCGGCGGCTCCAGTCGCGCATCGCCGGCCTCGCCTGGAGTGCTGAGCTCTCCACCTACGGCGCCTTCGAGGCGGCTCGGGCCCGACTGGAACCCGAGGCGCGCGCCGCCTCGATGCAGGCCTATGTGGAGCAGCCCTTCGATGGGGCGACCCCCGCCGGGATCGTCCGGGCCCTGGCGGCCCTGCACCGGGGTGAACTCCTTTCCAGGACCTCCACGGATTTCATCCTCCAGACCCTTGGGCGGGTGACCACCGGCCCCATGCGCCTGCGCGGCGGCCTGCCGCCGGGCTGGCGCGCCGCACACAAGACCGGCACCGGCCAGGACTTCCGGGGCGAGACCTTCGGCCTGAACGACGTGGGCCTGGTGACTGCGCCGGATGGACGAACCTACGCCGTCGCCGTCCTGGCCCCTCAGGCGCCCAAGGGCTCGCCCAATCGCCTGCGGGTCTTCCAGTCGGTCTCCGCCGCCCTGGTCGAGCAGTGGGGTGGACAGCCCCTTCCCCTGCCCACCACACCGCAGTCGGACCGCGCCGACTGAGCGTCCCCGCGTTGACTCAGGCGGGTCGGTCTGTATAAGAGCCCGCTTCCGCCCGCGGGGTTCCCTGCGGGCGCCGCTTTCTTTGCTATTTCTTCGGGACGCCAATCATGTACGCGGTGATCAGAACCGGCGGCAAACAGTACCGGGTCGAACCTGGCGACGTACTGGTGGTCGAAAAGCTGGGCGGCGAGCCCGGCGCGGACGTGGCCTTCTCGGACGTCCTGATGCTGGGCGACGGCGCTGCGGTCACCGTTGGCGCCCCCACCGTCGAGGGCGCTGCGGTCAACGCCACCCTGATCGAGACCCGCAAGGGCGAGAAGGTCCGGATCTTCAAGAAGATCCGCCGCCAGGGCTATCGCCGCACCCGCGGCCACCGTCAGCCCGAGACCGTGCTGCGCGTCACCTCCATCACCGGCGCCGGCAAGACCGCCGCCTGGGACGGCGTGGTCGACCTGACGCCCAAGGCCCTGCTGGACGCCAAGGCCCGCAACCTGAAGGCTGTTGTCGCCTCGCTGGAAGCCGCGGCGCCCGTCGCCGCTCCGGCCAAGGCCGCGAAGGCCAAGGCCGCTCCGGCGGAGGCCGCCGAGGCGGCTCCGGCTGAGAAGCCCGCCGCGAAGAAGGCTGCGCCCAAGAAGGCCGCGGCCAAGAAGACCGACGCCGAATAAGCGTCGGAAACCTAGTTTCAGGAGGCCCCCATGGCTCACAAGAAATCCGGCGGATCCTCGCGCAACGGGCGCGACTCGGCGGGCCGCCGTCTCGGCGTGAAGAAGTTCGGTGGTGAGGCGGTCCTGGCCGGCAACATCATCGTGCGCCAGCGCGGCACCAAGTTCTTCCCGGGCGACAATGTTGGCATGGGCAAGGACCACACCCTCTTCGCGACCGCCCACGGCGCCGTGAAGTTCATCACCAAGCGTGATGACCGCACCTACGTCTGCGTGGAAAACGCGGCCGGCTGACGCGGACCTTCCCGAAGGTCCGCCTGCCTGGCGGACCGGTGGATCTCCCGAAGCGGGGAGCCCGGACGCCGGGCTCCCCGTTTTCGTTTTCAGGCCCCCGGCAGAGGGGCCGGGAGGTCCCCGAAATGCGCCCCTTCCGCCCGGAACCCATCATCGAGACGCCCCGCCTGCGCCTGCGTGCGCCCAGGCGCAGTGACGCCGCCCGGATCGCCGCCCTCTGCTCGGATTTCGAGGTGGCCCGCACCACAGCGCGCCTTCCGCATCCCTACGCCCTGGCGGACGCCGAGGCCTTCCTCGCTTCCGGCGACGGGCTCGACCCTGCCCGGGAGGCGCGCTTCGCCCTCGAGCATCCGGCGGAAGGCCTGGTCGGCTTCCTGTCCTTCTTCGGCGAGCCCGCCCCGGCGACGGAGATCGGCTACTGGCTGGGCCGGCCCTACTGGGGCGCTGGCCTGATGACCGAAGCGGTGAAGGCGGCCCTGGCCTGGGCCGCCCGGGACTGGGGCCGGACCTATGTGCGCGCCTGGCGGCTGGACGAGAACCCGGCGTCGGACGCCGTCCTGGTGAAGGCGGGCTTCCTCTACACCGGCGAGCGTCGCCAGACCTTCGTGCTGTCCCGCGGCGAGGCCCTGCCCTCGCGCGGCCAGATCTGGCTGGCCTGATTTTGTCGCCGGGACGTGCTAGGGCCACCGCATGAAGTTCCTCGACCAGTGCAAGATCTACATCCGCTCGGGAAATGGCGGCGGTGGCGCCGTGTCCTTCCGGCGCGAGAAGTACATCGAGTACGGCGGCCCGGACGGCGGCGACGGCGGCCGGGGCGGTGATGTCTGGATCGAGGCGGTGGACGGGCTGAACACCCTGATCGACTACCGCTACCACCAGCATTTCAAGGCCGAAACCGGCATCCACGGCATGGGCCGCAACCGCCACGGCGCGGCCGGAGCCGACGTGGTCCTGAAGGTTCCCGTCGGCACGGAGGTGCTGGAGGAGGACCGCGAGACCCTGATCGTCGATCTTGATCACGCCGGCCAGCGCGTCCTCCTGGCCAAGGGCGGCAATGGCGGCTGGGGAAATGACCGCTTCAAGGGGCCCATCAACCAGGCCCCCTACCACGCCAACGCCGGCCAGCCCGGCGAGGAAAAGTGGATCTGGCTGCGGCTGAAGCTTATCGCCGACGTGGGCCTGGCCGGCCTGCCCAACGCCGGCAAGTCCACCTTCCTGGCGGCGGCCAGCGCCGCCCGGCCCAAGATCGCGGACTATCCCTTCACCACCCTCGCCCCCAACCTCGGCATCGTCGACCTGTCCCCCGAGGAGCGGTTCGTCATGGCCGACATCCCCGGCCTCATCGAGGGCGCCTCGGAGGGCGCCGGGCTGGGGACGCGCTTCCTGGGCCATGTGGAGCGCACGGCGGTTCTGGTCCATCTGGTCGACTGCACCCAGACTGACGTGGCCGAGGCCTGGCGCACGGTCCGGCATGAGCTGGAGGCCTATGGCTCGGGCCTGGGGGACAAGCCCGAGATCCTGGCCCTCTCCAAGGTCGACGCCCTCGATCCGGACACCCTGGCCATGCAGAAGGAAGCGCTCGAGGCCGCTTCCGGCCGGCCGGTCAGCCTGGTCTCCGGCGTATCGGGACAGGGCGTGAAGGACCTCCTTCGCGAGGCCTGGCGCCAGGTGCAGGCGCGTCGCGCCGAGGCGAAGGCGGCCGGGGAGACTGCGGGAGACTGGCGTCCGTGAGCGACCTCGCCTCTGCCCGCCGGGTGGTCGTGAAGATCGGTTCGGCCCTGGTGGTCGGGCCGGACGGCGCCCCCGACGCCGCCTGGCTTTCCGACTTCGCCGGCGACCTCGCCCGGCTGCGGGCGCGCGGCCAGCAGGTGCTGGTGGTGTCCTCCGGCGCCGTGGCTCTCGGCCGCCGGCGACTTGGGCTTGGCCGTAAGGCCCTGACCCTGCCCGAGAAACAGGCCGCCGCCGCCGCCGGCCAGTCGGCCCTCATGCACGCCTGGGAGGCGGCGCTGGAGCCCCACGGCCTGCCGGTCGCCCAGGTCCTGCTGACCCGCGACGACACCGAGATCCGCCGGCGCTGGCTGAATGCGAGGGCCACCCTGGAGACCCTGCTCGACCTCGGGGTCGTGCCGGTGGTCAACGAGAACGACACCGTCGTCACCGAGGAGATCCGCTACGGCGACAATGACCGGCTGGCCGCCCGCGCCGCCCAGCTGATCGGCGCCGACCTCCTGGTCCTGCTCTCCGACGTCGACGGGCTCTATACGGCTGACCCAAGGTCGGACCCGGCGGCCCAGCACGTGCCCCTGGTCACCGACCTTGATGCGGGGATCGAGGCCATGGCCGGCGGGGCCAACGCCTCTGCGGGCGTCGGCACCGGCGGCATGGCCACCAAGATCATGGCCGCCCGGATCGCCCGCCAGGCGGGGTGCGCGACCCTGATCACCCTTGGCGGCCGGTCCTCGCCCCTCGCCCAGGTCGAGGCCGGCGCGCGCGCCACCCTGGTCACCGCCGCGGTGTCTCCCCACGCCGCGCGCAAGTCCTGGATCGGCGGGTCCCTTGCGCCGTCCGGGGTGATCCGGATCGACGCCGGAGCCGCCCGGGCCCTGCGCGGGGGCAAGAGCCTCCTGGCCGCAGGCGTCACCGCAGTCGAGGGCCGGTTCGGCAAGGGCGATGCCGTCGTGGTGCGGGATGAGGCCGACCGGGAGGTGGCGCGGGGCCTCAGCCGCTACGACTCCGAGGACGCCGTCCGGATCTGCGGCCTCAGCTCGGCAGGGGTCGAGGCCGCCCTCGGCTTTTCAGAAGGGCCTGTCATCCACGCCGACGACCTGGCGGTCTCGGGGTAGTCAGCCCAGGGCCGTGATCTTGCGGGCGGCCAGTTCGGCCAGGCGGCCTGCGTCGACGCCCAGGCCCTCCAGCACCTCACGGGTGTGTTCGCCCAGGGCCGGACCCGGCCAGCGGACGCCTCCCGGGGTCTCTGACAGCTTCGGGAAGGCGTTCTGCATCTTCACCTTCCCGAACACCGGGTGATCCACCTCGACAATGGACTGGCGGGCGGCGAACTGGGGATCCTCCAGCATGTCCGGGGCCCGGAAGATCCGGCCGCAGGGTACGCCGTTGGCTTCGAGCAGGGCCAGGAGCTCGGGCAGGGGCCAGTTGCGGGTCCAGTCCGAGACGATCCGGTCCAGCTCGGCCTGGTTCTCGCCCCGGGCGGCGTGGGTGGCGTAGCGCGGGTCGGCGGCCAGATCCTCGCGGCCCATGGTGGCGGCCAGGCGGGCGAAGACGGCGTCGCCGTTCCCGCCGATCAAGAGGCTCTCGCCGTTGGCGCAGGGATAGACGTTGGAGGGCGCAATGCCCGGCAGGATGGAGCCCGAGCGCTCGCGGACATAGCCGGTCAGGTCGTACTCGGTGACCAGGTTCTCCATGACCGACAGGACGCTCTCGTAGAGGGCCGCGTCGATCATCTGGCCGCGCCCGGTGCGCTCGCGGTGGTGCAGGGCCATCATGACGCCGATCACGGCGTGCAGGGCGGTCAGGCTGTCGCCGATGGAGATCCCCGCCCGGGCCGGCGGACGGTCCGGCTCGCCGGTCACGTAGCGCAGGCCGCCCATGGCCTCGCCGATCAGGCCGTAGCCCGCCCGCTCCGAATAGGGCCCGGTCTGGCCGAAGCCGGAGACCCTGGCCATGACCAGTCGCGGATTGCGGGCGGCGAGGGCCTCGTAGCCCATGCCCCACTTCTCCATGGCGCCGGGGCGGAAGTTTTCGATCAGGACATCGGCCTGGTCGATCAGGGCCAGGGCCAGCTCGCGGCCCTCGGGCTGGCGCAGGTCGAGGGCCACCGAGCGCTTGTTGCGGCCGATGACCGGCCACCAGGGCGACAGGCCCTTGGGCAGGGACCGGCCCCACTGGCGCATGGGATCACCCTTGCCCGGGTCTTCCACCTTGACCACGTCCGCGCCGAAGTCGCCCAGCACCTGGCCGCAGAAGGGGCCGGCGATCAGGGTGCCCATCTCCACGACCTTCAGGTCGGACAGGGGCCCCTTGGGGGTCTGGTCGGTCATGGCGCGCTCCGGTTCCGCTCGCGGGGACCTAGGCCGCAGGCCGGGAAGGGTGTCAATCACCGCGCATCCTTTGGCGGCCCCGGGGTTTTCCTTCCCACCCGACAGGCGTATGCCGCCGTCCATGACCCGTTTCACGCACGCGCCGCCGCCTCCGGTCCTGGTCCCTGTCGAGGGCTCCGACGCCCTCTTCCCGGTCCGCCGGGTGCTGTGCGTAGGCCGGAACTACGCCGCCCACCGCCGCGAGATGGGCGGCGACGACCGGGATCCGCCCTTCTTCTTCGCCAAGCCCGCAGACGCTGTCGTTCCCCCGGGCGGTAAGGTTCCCTTCCCGTCGGCGACCGCCAACCTGCATCATGAGATCGAACTCGTCGTCGCCCTGAAGTCCGGCGGCGCGGATATCCCGGTCGCGCGGGCGCTCGAGGCTGTCTTCGGCTATGCAGTGGGCGTGGACCTGACCCGCCGGGACCTGCAGGCTCTGGCCAAGGACAAGGGCCAGCCCTGGGAAGCGGCCAAGGGGTTTGACGCCTCGGGGCCCATCTCGGCGGTCCGGCCCTGGACGGGCGACCCGCCCCAGGGGGCCATCCGCCTGTCCGTCAATGGCGCCGTCCGCCAGGACGCCGTCGTGGCGGACATGATCTGGAATGTGGCCGAGATCATTTCCGAGGCTTCGAAGCTGTGGAGCCTTCAGGCGGGCGACCTGATCTTCACCGGCACGCCGGAAGGCGTGGGGCCGCTGCAGGCGGGCGACCGGGTCGAGGGCGAGGTCGAGGGCGTCGGCGCCCTGGCCTTCCGGCTGGACTGAGCGCCTTGGCCCTGACCCTTTACAGCTTCTGGGCCGCCACGGCGCCCTACAGGGTGCGGATCGGCCTGGCCCTCAAGGGGCTGGACTTCGACATCGTCCCCGTGGACCTGCGCGCCGGCGATCAGCATGGCGAGGCCTACCGGGCGCGGAACCCGCAGGGACTGGCGCCCGCCCTGGAGACGGATTCCGGCGACCTCCTGACCCAGAGCCTGGCGATCCTGGAATGGCTGGAGGAAACCTATCCTGCGCCCGCCCTCCTGCCGCCGGACGCCCTGGGGCGCGCCCGCGTGCGGGCCATAGCCGCCATCGTCGCCTGCGACATCCACCCCCTGAACAACCTCCGCGTCCACCAGGCCCTGCAGGACCTCGGAGTCTCCCGCGAGGGCGTCAACACCTGGTCGGCCAGGTGGGTGAGCGACGGCTTCGACGCCCTCGAGGCCATGGTCCTCCGGCATGGGCGGGGGTTCGCCTACGGCGATGCGCCGACCCTCGCCGACTGCCTTCTGATCCCCCAGGTCTACGCGGCGGCCCGCTACGACCTGGACATGAACCGCTGGCCGGCCCTCAAGGCGGTCGCCGACCATGCCGCCGGCCATCCCGCCTTCGAGGCCGCCCACCCCCGAAACCAGCCCGGAGCGCCGAGACCCTGATGCTTGAGGACCTCAAGGCCAACAACCGGCGCTGGGCCGCCGCCAAGCTGTCCGTCGACCCTGGTTTTTTCCAACGCCTCGCCGGCCAGCAGAGCCCGGAGTACCTCTGGATCGGATGCGCCGACAGCCGGGTGCCGGCCAACGAGATCGTTGGCCTCGATCCCGGCGAGCTCTTCGTGCACCGGAACGTCGCCAACCTCGCCCCGCCGCAGGACGCCAACTACCTGTCGGTGCTGCAGTTCGCGGTCGACGTCCTGAAGGTCCGGCACATCATGGTGGTGGGCCATTACGGCTGCCACGGCGTCGCCGCAGCGGTCGACGGGCGCCGGCGCGGCCTGGTTGACCATTGGCTGCATCCCATCCGCGAGATCCACGCCGAGCACCGGGGCGAACTCGACGCCCTGGCGGAGGGACCGCGCCTGGACCGGCTCTGCGAGCTCAACGTCATCCGCCAGGTGCGGAACGTCGCCTCGGACGTCTTTGTCCAGGACGCCTGGGCCCGGGGCCAGGAGCTCAGCGTGCACGGCTGGATCTACGCCATCCACGACGGCCTGCTGACGGACCTCTCGGTGACGGTCTCGGACGCCGCCGGCCTCGAGGCCCTCCAGCCTGGCGTCAGGCCAGCTTGATCTCCCTCAGCCTCTGCTGGAGGAAGGCGTCTGCGGTGATGGGCTCGGGGAAGGCGTCGGGACGCTCAGCCGTGATGCAGCCGGGCAGGGTCCTGACCTCGAAATCCGGCCGGAAGTGCAGGAAGAAGGGCGTCGAATAGCGCGAGAAGCCCCGCCGCTCCGGCGCCGGATTGACCACCCTGTGGATGGTGGAGGGCAGGACCCGGTTGCTCAGCCGCTCCAGCATGTCGCCGATGTTGCAGACCAGGGAGCCCGCGGGCGGGTTCACCGGCAGCCAGCGGCCGTCATGGTCCAGGACCTCAAGCCCCGCCTCCTCGGCGCCCAGCAGGAGGGTGATGACGTTGATGTCCCCGTGTGCTCCAGCCCGGATGTTGGGACCATCCGGCGGGACCGGCGGATAGTGCAGGAGCCGCAGGACGGAGTTGCCGTCCCGTACGGGGTCGTCGAACCAGCGACGCTCCAGGCCCAGATAGGCGGCGAGGGCCTGCAGCACCCGAAGGCCGAAGTCCTCCAGGGCGTTGAACAGCCAGGTGACCTCTTCCCGGAAGTCCGGGACCTCTGCAGGCCAGACATTCGGCGGCATGACCGGGGCGTAGGCGTGACCCGGCGGCAGCTCCCGGCCCATGTGCCAGAACTCCTTGAGGTCGAAGTGCCGGGAGTCCTTGGCCGTCTCCACGCCGAAGGGCGTGTAGCCCCTCTGGCCGCCGACGCCGGTGACGTAACTGCGCTTCACCGCCTCCGGCAGGGCGAAGAAAGCCTGCGAGGCGGCGATGGCGCGGTCGATCCGGGCGAGGTCCAGGTCGTGTTGGGCGATCACGCAGAAGCCGTAGCGGACAAAGCTGTCGCCCAGGCGGCGGGAGAAGCCCTCGAAGTCGGCGGACCAGTCGTTGAAATCCACCGGCGGCAGGCCGGACGGGGAGGCGGTCTGGGTCATGACCGCCTCCTACACCGGGGCGGGCCTCCGCGCCAATCCGGAGGCCCCGCCGGGCGACCGGGGCGTTTTCAAATGCTGCATTGCAGCGTAGGGTGGCCCTATGGCGACCAAGATCCAATCCGATGCGGCCTCCGCCCTCGCCGGCCTGCTGTCCGACGGCATGACGGTCATGGCCGGGGGCTTCGGCCTCTGCGGCATTCCCGAAAACCTCATCCTGGCCATCCGTGAGTCCGGGGTGAAGGACCTGACGGTGGTCTCGAACAACTGCGGCGTCGACGGCTTCGGCCTCGGCCTGCTGCTCGAGAACGGCCAGATCCGCAAGATGATCAGCTCCTACGTGGGCGAGAACGAGCTCTTCGAGCGGCTCTACATCGAGGGTCGGCTGGAGGTGGAGTTCACGCCCCAGGGCACGCTTGCCGAGCGCATCCGGGCCGGCGGGGCGGGCATCCCGGCCTTCTTCACCCGGACGGGCGTGGGCACGGTGGTCGCCGAGGGCAAGGAGACCCGCGAGTTCGACGGCGAGACCTACCTGATGGAGCGGGCGCTGAAGGCCGACCTGTCCATCGTCAAGGCCTGGAAGGGCGACGCCGAGGGCAACCTGATCTACCGGAAGACGGCGCGGAACTTCAATCCGATGATGGCGACGGCCGGCCGGGTCTGCGTCGCCGAGGTCGAGGTCCTGGTCGAGACCGGGACCCTCGACAAGGACATGATCCACACCCCCGGCGTCTACGTGCACCGCATCCTGAAGGGTCCGGCCTACGAGAAGCGCATCGAGCGCCTGACCACCCGTCCCCGCAGCGAGAAGGCAAGCGCCTGATGCCCTGGACCCGCGACGACATGACCGCCCGGGCGGCGCGCGAGCTGAAGGACGGCTTCTACGTCAATCTCGGCATCGGCATCCCGACCCTGGTCGCCAACCACATCCCGCCCGGCGTGCAGGTCACGCTGCAGTCCGAAAACGGCATGCTGGGCATGGGCCCCTATCCCTTTGAGGGCGAGGAAGACCCCGACCTGGTCAACGCCGGCAAGATGACGATCAGCGAGCTGAACTCCTCGTCCTATTTCAACAGCGCCGAGTCCTTCGCCATGATCCGCGGCGGGCACATCGACCTGTCGGTGCTCGGCGCCATGCAGGTGGCTGCCAACGGCGACCTCGCGAACTGGATGGTGCCGGGAAAGATGGTCAAGGGCATGGGCGGCGCCATGGACCTGGTGGCCGGGGTAAAGCGGGTCATCGTGGTCATGGAGCACTGCGAGAAATCCGGCCGCTCCAAGCTGGTGCGCGAATGCACACTGCCCCTGACCGGCAAGGGCGTGGTGGACCTTCTCGTCACCGACCTTGGGGTCTTCGAGATCAATCGCGGACGCTCAGCGGTCCGGCTTGTGGAACTGGCCCCGGGCGTTACGCTGGACGAGGTCCGGGCCCGGACAGAGGCCGACTTCGTCACTGACCTGGCCTGATCCGGCCCGCCGCAACGGAGACGCTTCCATGTTCCGGCTCTTCCTGGTCCTGTGCCTGGCCATGATGGCCGGCGCCGCCGTTCCCGCCGCTTCCGCCCCGCCCAAGGGGTCGAACCTGAGGACCTCCGTCTTCGCTGGCGGCTGCTTCTGGTCGGCCGAGCACGAGATGGAGAAGGTGCGTGGGGTGGTCGACGTCGTCGTTGGCTATTCCGGCGGCGCCAAGCGAAACCCCACCTACGAGAATCACGAAGGGCATCTGGAGGCCATCCGGGTGACCTGGGATCCGGCGCGGACCACCTACGGCGATCTGGTCGCCGCCTTCTTCCGGAACATCGACCCCACCGATCCCAACGGCCAGATCTGCGACATCGGTCCCAGCTACCGGACGGCGGTCTTCGTCGCGGACGACGCCGAGCGGCGCGTCGCCGACCAGGTCAAGGCGGATGTCGCCCGTCAGATCCGGAGGCCCGTCGCCACGCGGATCCTGCCGCGCTCCACCTTCTGGGTGGGCGAGGGCTACCACCAGGACTATGCCCACAAGAATCCCGGCCACTACAACCGCTACAGGGTCGGCTGCGGTCGTGACGCGCGAATCCGGGCTGTCTGGGCTGGACGGGGCTGAACGGCGCCTCCCAAACGGGCGTCGATGGCCCCGGAGCGTGGCGTTTTTGCAGCAGTTCGGTCCCTGCCGCCGACTGTTAAAAAACCGTCACCCCAAATGTGACAATAAGCGGTATAGGCACGACCAACCGGTAGGGGCAGGCTGCACGCCGGATTGATCTGATGGAGGGGTATCCATGATGTCCACGAGAATGCTCGCCAACAGCGCGGCGGTCGCCGCCCTGATGTGCGCCATGGCCGTCCCGGCCTTTGCGCAGGAAACCACCAGCGCCATCCGGGGTCGCATCACCGACAGCGCCGGCGCTGCGGTCGCTGGCGCCACCGTCAGCATCACCCACGTTCCCACCGGAACCACGGTCACCACCCTCTCCGGTCCTGACGGGTTCTACTCGGCCCGCGGCCTGCGCGTCGGCGGCCCCTACAAGATTGACGTCACCGCTTCGGGTCGTTCCGAGTCCTCCAGCGTCCAGTCGGTGGGCGTCGGCGCGCCGGTCACGGTCAACGTCGCCTTTGCGGGCAACCAGGTCGAGGAGGTGGTCGTCACCGCCGCCCTGGCCAAGCGTGAGGAAAACGGCGGGCCGACCTCCAACTACGGCCTTGGCGACATCCAGGACCTGCCCAGCCTGAAGCGCGACCTCAAGGACGTCGCCCGCCTCAACCCCTTCGTGGTGCTGGACCCCTCCAACCTCGACGCGGTTTTCGCCGGCGGCGTGTCCAACCGCTTCAACAGCCTGACCGTCGACGGCGTGAAGCAGAACGACGATTTCGGCCTGAACAACAACGGTTACCCGACCCAGCGCAGCCCGATCTCGACGGACGCCGTCCAGGCCATGTCGGTGAACCTCGCGCCGTACTCGGTGCTCTACAACGACTTCCAGGGCGCCAACATCAACGTCGTCACCAAGTCGGGGACCAACACCTTCAAGGGCACCTTCGTCTACGAGTACTCCGACCAGGACTACATCGGCGACAAGGCCAACGGCCAGACCTTCACCAACATCTTCGAGGAGAAGTCCTGGGCCGCCACCCTCGGCGGGCCGATCATCAAGGACAAGCTCTTCTTCTTCGCCTCCTATGAGCAGTTCGACGCCGAACGCGGCACGATCGCGGGCCCGGTGGGCTCGGGCAAGCCGGTCATCGCCGGCAACCCGGCTGCGGCCATCCCCTTCATCACGCCCGCCCAGGTGACCCAGGTCCAGGACATACTGAAGAATGTCTACGGCTATGGCGTCGACTCGGAGAGCTCGATCCTCAACAACCTGGCCCTGCCGGAAGAGGACACCAAGAAGCTCATCAAGCTCGACTGGAACATCACCGACAACCACCGCCTGGCCTTCACCTGGCAGTCCACCGAGGGCACCCGCCTGATCGAGGGCAACCGTTCGTCCTCGACCCAGCTGGCCCTGTACTCGAACTACTACACCAAGGGCGATGACCTCACCGTCTACTCCGCCCAGCTGAACTCGGAGTGGACGGACAACCTCCGCACCGAGCTGACCGCCACCCAGAAGGAAGTGGTGACCCTGCAGATCCCGGTTGGCGGCGTCTCCGGGAACGCCTCGGGCAATGGCGACGAGACGACCGAGTACGGCCAGTTCTCCATCGGCGCCAACCCGGCGGTCTCCGGCACGGCCACCCGGATCCTCGCGGGTCCGGACAACTCGCGTCACGCGAACGAGCTCGAGAACACCGTCACGACCTACCGCGCCCGGGTCTTCTATGACCTCGGCGACCACGAGTTCGCCGCAGGCGTCGAGAAGGAGAACCTGGAGGTCTACAACCTCTTCGCCCAGCGCACCGAAGGCGAGTTCACCTTCAACAGCGTGGCCGATCTGCAGAACCGCGTCCTCAACCAGCTCGTCTACCAGAACGCCATCGTCGACGCGAACGGCGACGGTGTCCGGAACGAGAAGGACCTGGCCGCCCAGTTCGAATACGACACCTGGAACCTCTACGCCCAGGACACCCTGCGGATCACCCCGAACCTGACCCTGACGGCCGGCTTCCGCTACACCCGCCTGAACCAGGACGACAAGCCGCTCGCCAACCCCTACTTCCTGAGCCGCTACGGCTTCTCCAACTCGGAGAACCTCGACGGCAAGTCGGTCCTCATGCCGCGCCTCAGCTTCGACTGGCGGCCGGAATACGAGGCCAACTTCGGGGCGGTGGGCGTCAGCGGGCTCCGTGTGACCGGCGGCTTCGGCCTCTTCTCTGGCGGCGCCGCCACGGTCTGGGTGTCGAACAGCTTCTCGAACACCGGCGTCCTGGGCGCCAGCGTCTCCTGCCTGCGCAACGCCACCAGCTCGGCCTGCGGCCTTGCCGCCGGGACGAACGACAACGCCATCCTGTCCCAGGTCTCCAGCTTCGCGGACCTGCCGACGGCCCTGGAATCCCTGCTCGACCCGACCCGGCCCTCGATCGTCAACATCCAGCGTTCGGCCGGCGCCAACGGCATCGACCCGAGCTTCGAGCCGATCCAGACCTGGAAGAGCAGCCTGACCTTCGCCGGCGACCTGAACCTCGGCTGGCTGGGCGACAACTACGAGTTCTCGGTGGACTACCTGCGCGGCGATGTCCGCAAGGGCATCCTCTGGAAGGACTATCGCGGCGGCCTCTCCCCGGTCGCCTTCGCGCCCGATGGCCGGCCGATTTACCGCCGGAACGCCGAGCGCGGCCTGTTCGTCACCGGCGTGGCCTCCTCCGACAGTGGCAGCGACCTGATCCTGACCAATACGGACCAGGGCTTCCAGCAGGCCTGGGCCTTCAGCCTCTCCAAGTCCTGGGACTCCGGCTTTGACGGCAGCTTCAGCTACACCCTGACTGACGCCAAGGACGTGAACCCGGGCACCAGCTCGGTGGCCTTCTCGAACTGGGCCAACCTGGCCACGGCGGACGTGAACAACCCGGGCCTGGCGACCTCGAACTACGAGATCAAGCACTCGTACAAGCTGCGCCTGTCCTGGACCCGGGAGCTCTGGGAAGACAACAAGACCAACGTCTCCCTGTTCATGGAGCACCGGTCGGGCCTGCCCTACAGCTTCGTCTACAACATCTCGGGTTCGGCCTCGATGTCGACCTTCGGTGACGGCGCCTCGAACCGCCAGCTGTTCTACGTCCCGCAGGTGGACAGCTCGGGAAACGTGACCCTGACCAGCGACCCGATCGTCACCTACGCGACGGGTTTCAACATGGCCGCCTTCAACGAGTACCTGAAGGGCGTTGGCCTGACCGATCACGCCGGCAAGATCTCGCCCCGGAACGGCTTCCGCTCGGATGACGTGACCCGCTTCGACCTGCGCCTGAGCCAGGAGCTGCCGGCCTTCGTGCCGAACGGCGCCAAGCTCAAGCTGTTCGCCGACTTCATCAACATCGGCAACATGCTCAACGACGAGTGGGGCGTCCTGGAGCAGGTGGACTTCCCCTATGCGGCGCCGATCGTCGGGGTCAGCCTCGCGGGCGGCAAGTACACCTATTCGAACTTCCAGCCGGCGGTGAAGACGCTGTCCAACTCGGACGCGCCGAACCGGTCGCTCTGGCAGGTCAAGTTCGGCCTGAAGTACTCGTTCTAGGATTGGCCCCGGCCGCGCCGGGGACCTGACGGAGACGGGGCGGTCCGGCGACGGGCCGCCCCTTTTTCATGCGCCGGGTTGACGTCGGGGCCCGCCTCGCCCATCTGCCCGCGTCCCTTGAGGGAGAACTGCGCCATGTCCCGCCCTGTTCCCGCCGAATGGGCCCCTCACCGGGCCATGTGGGTGGGCTTTCCCAGCCACGAAGACCTCTGGGAGGATAACCTCGTCCCCGCCCAGGACGAGGTTGAGGCCCTGGCCCGCGCCCTTGCCGGGCCGGGCGGCGAGACCGTGCGCCTCATGACGGGCTCGGATGCGGGCGAGGCCGAGGCCCGGCGCCGGCTGGGCGGCGTCGACGGGATCGAGATCGTCCCCGGCCGCTTTGGCGACGTATGGCTGCGCGACACCGGCCCCATCTTCCGGGGCCCCAGCGCCGCCGTGGGCTTCACCTTCAACGGCTGGGGCGGAAAGTACGACCTGCCCCACGACGACGAAGTGGCGACGCAGATCGCCACCCATGCCGGGGCCGCCCTGGCGCGCAGCGGCGCCATCCTCGAGGGGGGCGCCCTGGACCATGACGGCGAAGGGACGGTGCTGACCACCCGCCAGTGCCTGTTGAACCTGAACCGCAACGCCGGCTGGACCGAGACCAGCGCCGAAGCGGTGCTGGCCCGGGACCTGGGCGCCCGGAAGGTGCTCTGGTTGGGGGATGGCCTGCAGAACGACCATACGGACGGTCATGTCGACAACCTGGCCCGCTTCGCCGCCCCCGGGTTTGTGCTCTGCCCGGTGGCCTTCGGCGCCGGGGATCCCAATGGCGACGTCTACGATGCGGCGGCCCGGGCCCTGGCCGGCATGACCGATGCAGAGGGCCGGCGCCTGAAGGTGGTCCGGATCCCCTCTCCGGGTTGGGTCGAAGTCGATGGGGTCGGAGGCGCACCGGCCAGCCACATGAACTTCATCATCGCCAACCAAGCCGTGATCCTGCCGGTCTATGGCGAGGGCCTCGCCGGGTCCCTGGCCGCCCAGGGCCTGGCCGAGGCCTTCCCGGGGCGAGAGGTGATCGCCCTGTCGTCCAACGCCCTCCTGTCCGGGGGCGGGTCCTTCCACTGCATCTCCCAGCAGGAGCCGGCCTGATGTCCCGAACCCTCTCCGTCGCCGCCCTGCAGACCGCCTACGGCGCCGACCGGGACGCCAACATCGCCCGCACGGCCGACCTGATCCGCCAGGCCGCCGACCGGGGCGCCCAGGTGATCCTGCCCTCGGAGCTCTTCCAGGGCCCCTATTTCTGCGTCGCCCAGGAGGAGCGCTGGTTCGCCGAGGCCCATCCCTGGCGCGAGCATCCGTGCGTCACCGCCCTCGCCCCCCTGGCGGCGGAACTGGGCGTGGTCCTGCCCATCTCGATCTTCGAGCGCGAGGGGCCGCACTACTTCAACAGCCTCGTGATGGTGGACGCCGACGGGTCCCTCCTGGGTCTCTATCGCAAGAGCCACATCCCCGACGGTCCCGGCTACATGGAGAAGTACTATTTCCGGCCTGGCGACACGGGCTTCCGGGTCTGGGACACCCGCTTCGGCCGCATCGGCGCCGGCATCTGCTGGGACCAGTGGTATCCGGAGTGCGCCCGGGCCATGACCCTGTTGGGCGCAGAGGTGCTGCTCTATCCCACGGCCATCGGGTCCGAACCCCACGACGCCAGCCTCGACACCGCCGCGCCCTGGCGCCGGGCCATGCAGGGGCACGCGGTCTCGAATGTCATTCCCGTGGTTGGCGCCAACCGCACCGGCTTCGAGCCCTGGGAGGGTTATCCCGGCGGCGGCCAGGGCTTCTACGGGTCCAGCTTCATCGCCGACCACCGGGGCGACCTGGTCGCGGACATGGGACGGGACGAGGAGGGGGTGGCCGTGGCGACCTTCGACCTCGACTTCCTGGCCAGGCACCGGGCGGCCTGGGGTTTCTTCCGGGACCGGCGGACCGACCTCTACGGGGCCCTCGTCGAGCCGAGGCCGGCGTGATCGTCACGGACCGCCTGGTGCTCCGTCCCTGGAAGGAGGCCGACAGGCCGGCCTTCGCGGCGATCAACGGCGATCCCCGGGTCCATGACTGGCTGGGCGGCCCCATCTCGGCCGAGGCGACTGACGCCCTGATCGACCGCATCAACGCCGGGATCGCCGCGGACGGCTTCGGCTTATGGGCGGCGGAGCTTCGCGCGGACGGCCGCCTTGCGGGGATGATCGGCCTGTCCCGCGTGGCCGAAGGAAACCTGCCGGTCGGTCCCTGCGTGGAGATTGGCTGGCGGCTTCACCCGGACTTCTGGGGGCAGGGGCTGGCCTCGGAGGGCGCCCGGGCGGCCCTGGACTGGGGCTTCGGCCCGGGGGGCCTGGTCGAGATCCTCGCCTTTACGGCGCAGACCAACCTGGCCTCCCAGGCGGTCATGCGCCGGATCGGCATGGTCGCCGACCCGACGCGCAACTTCGACCACCCGCGCCTGGCGCAGGACCATCCCCTGCGTCGCCACGTGGTCTGGACGGCTCGCCCCTAGTTCCTCCCCCCAGGGGGAGGTGGACCGCGCAGCGGGCCGGAGGGGGTCAGCTGAGGCGCCGTTGACCCCCTCACCCGGCTTCGCCGGGAGCTCCCCCTTGGGGGAGCAATCATGCGGCTCCAATTCCTCCCCCCAAGGGAGGTGGCCCGCGCAGCGGGCCGGAGGGGGTCTGCGAAGGTGCGGCGTATCGCCTCCGGCCTAGCGAAGGACCGTCAGGCCGTTGCGGATGACGGTGACGTTGCGGGCCTTCACCCGGGCTTCGAACGAGATGTTCTTGCCGTCCTTCCAGATATCCACCGTGATCACGTCGCCCGGGAAGACGGGCGAGGAGAAGCGGGCCTGGTGCGAGTAGATCTGGTCGGCGTCGAACCCGGTCACCTCCTGAAGGATGGCCCGGCAGGTGATCCCGTAGGTGCACAGGCCGTGCAGGATGGGGCGGTCGAAGCCCGCCTTCTTCGCCACGCCGGGGTCGGAGTGCAGGGGGTTGCGGTCGCCGTTCAGGCGATAGAGCAGGGCCTGGTCCTCGCGGGTGGCGAAGTCGACCGAAATGTCCGGCGCCCGGGTCGGCACGGCGTGCGGCTCGGGAGCCCCCTCGGAAGGGCCGCCGAAGCCGCCGTCGCCACGGGCGAAGGTGGAGCCGGTCAGGGTGGCGACCTTCTCGCCCTTCTCGTCGGTCCAGACGGTCTCATTGATGATGACCGCTCCCTTGCCCTCGCCCTTGTCGTAGGCGCCGACGGTTCGGCCCTCGGCGGTGAAGGTCCCGCTGGTGGGCAGGGGCTTGTGAAGCTCGACCTTCTGCTCGCCGTGGACAACCATCAGGAAGTTGATCTGGCTGGGCCTGTGGCCGGGCGGCATTTCCGGGGCGGGGCCCGTCGCGCCGCGCAGGGCGGCCGCCAGCACAGTGGCGGCGGTCGGCACGACCTTCAGGCCCTTTTCGTAGACGAAGGCCAGTTCGGTCTCGTTCATCGGGTCCTGCCCCAGGCCGATGCCGAGGGCATAGAGCATCACGTCCTTGTCGCCGAACGAGAAGGTCCGCGGGGCTGTGCGCTGCTGAAGGATGTCGGGATAGAAGATGGCCATGAAATTGTTTCCTCTCCGCCGGCGGCCTGGCCACCGTGTCTTATGAGGGGATAGAAGCGGGTCCGCCGGGCGCGCGCAAGCCGCGGCGACCTGGATTTGCCGCCAATCCTGCAATCGGTTAGAAGCGGCGACCTCCGCTGCGACGGGTCCGCCGTCGCCGCGCCTGCGACATCCGCCCTCCAGACCGAAGGCATCCCATGGCGACCACCACCCAGCTCTCCCGCGGCGGCCAGATCACCGGCAGCGTCCTCTTCTACAGCAAGCCGGAACCCCTCTCGCCGGAGACGCACAAGGGAATGGGCGTCAAGCGCCTGGACGGCCCCTTCGGTTTCGCCCGGCCCGGCCACGCGGTGCCCCTGACGGTCACCGAGTTCAGCATCGCCTGCCTGACCTTCCCGATCATCTTCGTGGGCGACGACAAGACCCCCCTGGCGGTGATGGGCCTCAACGCCGACCAGAACATGTTCCTGCGTGAGGACGGCCTGTTCGACCCGGGCATCTACGTGCCGGCCTACATCCGGCGCTATCCCTTCGTCTTCGCCAATGACGATGTCGCCCAGCAGTCGATCCTCTGCATTGACCGCGCTGCGGAGTTCATCGTGGAGGGCGGCGACCTGCCCTTCTTCAACCCGGACGGCTCGCCCAGCGAGTACACCCAGAACTGCATCGAGTTCTGCAACAACTACGAGATCGAGCGGCAGAAGACGATGAGCTTCATCCAGCTGCTCAAGGAACTGGACCTGTTCGAGGTCAAGACGGCCAGCCATACGCCGATCAATCCCGACGGCACCGCCGGCGAGCCCCAGCAGATCGCCGAGTACTTCGGCATCTCGGAGGAGAAGCTGAACGCCCTGCCGCAGGAAAAGCTGGCCGAGCTGCGCGACAACGGCGCCCTGCAGCAGATCTACGCGCACATCATCAGCCTGTTCGGCTGGGACCGCCTCGTGGCCCTGCAGATCTACAAGCTGTCGGAAGCCGCGGCGCGCGAGGCTGGCGAGATCGCCTAGCGCGTAAAGACGGAGCGGGTCAGGCAGGAGAAGACCAGCCGGCCCGCCTCGTCCAGCAGGTCATGCTGGGCGATGATGATGCCCTTGCCGTCTCCGACGGGATCCTTGCCCATGATCGTCATGCGGCCGCGCAGGACCTCTCCGGCTGGAGGGTTCCGGACCCAGCGCAGGGCGTCGACGCCCAGCCGCTTGGTCTGGGGCCAGCCCACGGCGGAGACGGCGTCAAGCCGGCTCCAGATCGCATAGACCATGGCGTCCGGCGCCCCGCGGTCCGCCGGCCAGCCCGGGGCGAAGGCTTCGGTGAAGGCCTCGAGGGCGCGGGCATCCACCCGCACCTCCCCAAGGGGCGCCACCTGTCCGATCTCGATCTCGTCAAACCTGCCCGGCACGAACGGGTCTCCCTCTCGCGGATTCACGACCGGGACGATCATGGGGCGGCGCGCCGGCGAAATCGAGCCCCTGCATCGGCCCGGCGCAGATTGCCATGGAGGGGTGCGGGGCCATATTAGGCGCGGTCCCGGTCCGTGTGACCGTCGGGGGTTCCCATGCTCAAGAGATTGCTCGCCGGTCTGGTGGCCCTCGTCGCCCTTGGGACGCTTGGCCCGGCCCGTTCCGCCCTCGCAGAGCCGGTCAGGACCCGCCACCTGACCGCCGAACTGGTCGCCGCCGCCGACGGCGCCGCCCCCGGGAGCGAGGTCCAGCTGGCCCTCCGGCAGGTCACCGACAAGGGCTGGCACACCTATTGGCGGAATTCCGGGGACTCGGGGGCGCCCACCGAGCTGACATGGACGCTGCCTGCAGGTTGGAGCGCCGGCGAGATCGTCTGGGCGCCGCCCTCCCGCAAGCCCATCGGCCCCCTTATGAACTACGGCTACGCCGGAGAGGTCCTCCTGCCGGTCAAGGTCAAGGTCCCGGCCTCGGCGCGGCCGGGCCAGACCGCCGACCTGCGCGTCCAGGTGGCCTTCCTGGTCTGTTCTGACGTCTGCGTACCCGAGGACGCCGACCTCTCGATCCGCGTGAAGGTGGTGTCCGGAGACCCCGCCCCTGATCCGACCTGGGGGCCTCGCATCCAGGCCGCCCTCGACGCCGCTCCCCAGCCGGGTCAGGTCCAGGCGGTGCTCGTTTCCGCACCCTCCGGCCTCAAGGTCGCCGCCACCGGACCCGTCCTGGCGGGCGGATCCGTGAAGCAGGCGTACTTCTTTCCCTACGAGACGGGGATCCTCGACCATGCGGCGCCGCAGGCCCTGGAGCGGGGTCCGGAAGGCCTGACTCTCTCCCTGAAGCCGGCGCCCGGTGCGGTGGCCCCGGCCGCCCTCGGCGGGGTGCTGGAAGTGGATGGCAAGGTCTATGAGATCCAGGCCGCCCCGGGTGTGGCCCCCGCAGGCGCCTCGGGCCTCGGCCCGCCCCCTTCCGCCCGCCCGGCGGGCTCCGCGTCGGGCAGCCTCGCCGGCGCCATCCTCTTCGCCTTCATCGGCGGCCTGATCCTCAACCTCATGCCCTGCGTCTTTCCAGTCCTGGCCATGAAGGCCGCCTCGCTGGCGGGGCATGGGCATGACCGGCGCGCAGCCCGCCTGCAGGGCCTGGCCTTCCTGGCCGGGGTCATGGCCACCTTCCTTGGCCTCGCCGTGCTGCTGCTTGTGGTGCGCGCCGGCGGCGCCGCCGTCGGCTGGGGCTTCCAGCTGCAGTCGCCGCCGGTGGTGTCCGCCCTCGCCCTGCTCATGCTGGCGGTGGGCCTCAACATGTCCGGCCTTTTCGAGATCGGCGGCTCCCTGCAGGGGATCGGTTCCGGCGCAGCCTCCCGGGGCGGGGGCCTTGGGGCCTTCCTGACCGGCGCCCTGGCGGTGGTGGTGGCGGCGCCCTGCACTGCGCCCTTCATGGCGCCGGCCCTGGGCTGGGCCATGACCCAGCCGGCGGCCGTGTCCCTTGCGGTGTTCGCCGGCCTCGGCCTTGGCTTCGCCGCGCCCTTCACCCTTGCCGCCCTTGCGCCTGGTCTCCTCGCCCGGCTACCTCGGCCGGGCCCCTGGATGGACATCTTCCGCAAGATCCTGGCCTTCCCGATGTACGGCGCGGCCGCCTGGCTGGCCTGGGTGCTGGCGGTCCAGGCCGGTCCGGACCTGCTGGCCCGGCTGCTGGCGGCCGGCGTCCTCCTGGCCTTCGCCTGCTGGCTCGCCGGCCTGGCCCAGAAGCGGGCGATCCTCGGCCAGCCTGCCCGCATCCTGGGCATCGCCGCCTTCGCCGTCGCCGCCCTGTCGGTCGCCGGCGCCGTCTGGCCCTCGTCCGCCGCCGCAGACGCCTCGGCCTCCGGCGGCGAAACCTCGGGGCTGGCCTACGAGGCCTACACGCCCGAGCGTCTTGCCGCCCTGCAGGCAGAGGGCAGGCCGGTCTTCGTGAACTACACCGCCGCCTGGTGCGTGACCTGCCAGGTCAATGAGAGGGTCGCCTTCTCCACCCGCACGGCCGCCGAGGCCTTCAAGGCGAGCGGGGTGGTCTACCTGAAGGCCGACTGGACCCGGCGCGACGCCGTGATCGCCAAGGATCTCGAGCGCTTTGGCCGAGCCGGGGTGCCGCTCTACCTCGTCTATCCGGCGGGCGGCGGCGAACCCCGCATCCTCCCCCAGCTCCTGACCCCGGACATCGTCGCCCGCGCGGTCCGGGACGCCGCCCGGGGGTGAGCGCCGTGACCGATCCCTGGGAGGCCCTGGCCCGCGCTGCAGCGTCTGATCCGCCGCTCCGGCGCCTCTTTGAGGTCGAGCCCGACCGCGTCCGTCGCCTGACTTTCGAGGCCTGCGGCCTGGCCATGGACCTCGCCAAGCAGCCCTGGTCTGCGGCCAGCTTCGCCCGGGCGGTCGACCTTGTCCGCGCCTGCGGCCTCGAGGCGGCGCGGGAGGCCCTCTTCGCCGGCGAGGCGGTCAACACCTCCGAGGGTCGCGCCGTCCTGCACATGGCCCTGCGCGATCCCGGGGCCCGGGACTGGCGCGCTGGCGGCCAGGCGGTCGCCCGGTCCGTGCGGTCAGAGCTCGACCGCATGCTGCACTTCGCCGGGACGGTGCGGAACGAGGGCGCGATCCGGGCGGTGGTGCACATCGGCATCGGCGGGTCGGACCTCGGGCCGCGACTGGTCTGGGAGGCCCTGGCCCCCGCCGTCCCGGAGATCGAGCTGCGCTTTGCAGCCAATGTGGATCCATCCGAGATCACCGCCGCCCTGGCTGGCCTCGACCCGGCCCGCACCCTGGTGATCGTGGTCTCCAAGACCTTCACCACCCAGGAGACCCTGTTCAACGCCCGCGCCGCCCGCGCCTGGCTGGCGTCGGCGCCGGGGGCGAAGACGCGCCTCGCGGCCGTCACCGCCGCGCCGGGGGCCGCCGCCGAATTCGGCGTCGACGCCGACCGCATCTTCCCCTTCGCCGACTGGGTGGGCGGGCGCTTCTCCCTGTGGTCGGCGGTGGGCCTGTCCTGCGCCATCGGCCTGGGGCCCGAGACCTTCGCCGGCCTGCTGGCCGGGGCGGCGACGATGGACAGCCATTTCCTTTCGGCCCCGCCGGAAGAAAGCCTGCCCGTGGTCCTGGCCCTGGCCCACGTCCTGAACCGCGACATCCTCGGCAGGCCTGCCCGTGCGGTGGTTCCCTACGCCCGCCGACTGCGTCTCCTGCCGGCCTTCCTCCAGCAGCTGGAGATGGAGTCCAACGGCAAGCGCGTGGGGCGCGATGGCCGGCCCGTGGCGCGACCGACCGCCGGCGTCGTCTTCGGCGAGCCCGGAACCAATGGCCAGCACGCCTTCTTCCAGGCCCTGCACCAGGGAACCGACGTCATTCCCCTCGACATCCTGGCCGTGCGCCAGGCCGTGGAGGGCGACCCCGCCGCTCACCGCGCCCTGCTGGCCAACGCCATCGCCCAGGCTGAGGCCCTGATGGCCGGGCGGACGGAGGCCGAGGCGCTTGCGGCCGCTGGCGGCGATCCTGTGCTCGCCGCGCAGAAGGCGTTTCCCGGCGACCGCCCCTCGGGCTTCCTGCTGATGGAGCGCCTCGACCCGCCGACCCTCGGCGCCCTCCTGGCCCTCTTCGAGCACAAGGTCTTCGTCGAGGGCGTCCTCTGGGGGCTCAACAGCTTCGACCAGTGGGGCGTTGAGCTGGGCAAGGTCCTGGCCGCCCGCATCCTGCCCGAGCTGGAGGGCGGGGCGCCTGCGGCGCACGACGCCTCCACCGCGGCCCTGGTCGCCCGCCTGCGCGGCGAGTGACCCCTGCGACGGGTTTACGCTTCCAGCGCCTCCGCTACAGTGGCCCCAGAGGGGCGGCCAGCGCCCCCGCTGGAGGAGACACAAGGCCCATGTATCTCGCCGACCACGCCCGCCTGACCCCCGACAAGCCGGCCCTCATCTCGGCGGACTCGGGCCAGGTCGTGACCTTCGCCCAGCTGGACGAGCGCTCCCTGAGGATGGCCAACCTGTTCCGTGACAGGGGCCTGAAGCGCGGCGACCACGTCGCCCTCCTGATGGAGAACAACCTCGCCTTCCTTGATGCGGTCTGGGCCTGCTTCCGGTCCGGCCTCTACATCACCACCATCAACCGCTACCTGCCGCCAGACGAGGCCGCCTACATCGTCAATGACTGCGGGGCCAAGGTCCTGATCAGCTCCTACGCCAAGCGCGAGACCGCCGAGGGCCTGTCCGACCTCATCCCGGCCTGCCCGATCCGCCTGATGGTCGACGGCGTCATCCCCGGCTGGGAATCCTACGAGGCGGCCCGGGACGGCGCCTCGCCGGCGCCCCTCGACCAGGAGTGGATGGGCGATTCCATGCTCTATAGCTCGGGCACCACGGGCCGGCCGAAGGGCATCCTGCGGCCCCTGCCGGAGGTCAGCCCCGCCGAGGCCTTCGCCCTGCGCCAGCAGGCCAACCGCTACGGCTTTGGCCCGGACACGGTCTACCTGTCGCCGGCGCCCCTCTACCACGCCGCCCCCCTGGCCTACGTGGTCACCGTCCAGTCCTTCGGCGGGACGGTGGTGATGATGGAGCGGTTCGACGCCGAGCGGTCGCTGGAGCTGATCCAGGACTACCGGGTCACCCATTCCCAGTGGGTGCCGACCATGTTCGTGCGCATGCTCAAGCTGCCGGAAAAGGCCCGCCGGGCCTTCGATGTCTCCAGCCTTCAGGTCGCCATCCACGCCGCCGCCCCCTGCCCGGTGGAGGTCAAGCGCCAGATGATCGAATGGTGGGGGCCGGTCCTCTACGAGTACTACGCCGGCACCGAGGGCTCGGGCTCGACCTTCATCGACAGCGAGGACTGGCTGAAGCACCCGGGCTCGGTGGGCCGGGCCGCCGTCGGCGTCCTTCGCGTCTGCGACGAGGAGGGGAATGAGCTGCCCCCCGGCGAGACCGGGCTCATCTACTTCGAACGCGAGATCCCTACCTTCGAGTACCACAACGACCCCGAGAAGACCCGGTCGTCGCGGCATCCGAAGCACCCCAACTGGAACGCCCTGGGCGACGTCGGCTACCTGGACGAGGAGGGGTATCTCTACCTCACCGACCGCAAGGCCTTCATGATCATCTCGGGCGGGGTGAACATCTATCCCCAGGCCATCGAGGACGCCCTGATCACCCATCCCAAGGTCGCCGACGTGGCGGTCTTCGGCGTGCCGGACCCGGAGATGGGCGAGGCCGTCAAGGCGGTGATCGAGCCGGCTCCGGGCGTAGCGCCCTCCGAGGACCTCGCCGCCGAGCTCATGACCTACGCCCGCGAGCACCTGGCCCACTACATGGCCCCGCGCTCCATCGACTTCATCGAGGAAATGCCGCGCCTGCCCACCGGCAAGCTCTACAAGCGCATCCTCCGCGACGCCTACTGGCAGGGCGACCGCAAGATCTGAACTCAGCAGGAAAGACCATCATGCAGGACCTCGCGGGAAAGACCGCCTTCATCACCGGCGGCGCCTCGGGCCTTGGCCTGGCCATGGCCCACGCCTTCGGCGCCGCGGGCATGAACGTCATGCTGGCCGACATCGAGACCGAGGCCCTGGCCCGGGCGGTCGCCGAGCTGGAGGCCCGGCAGGTGCGCGTGGCCGCCGTCCAGTGCGACGTCACCGACCGCGCCGCCCTGGTCGCCGCCGCCCGCGAGACGGTGGCCGCCTTTGGAAAGGTCCATGTCCTTTGCAACAACGCCGGCGTGGGCGCCGGCGGGGCGGCGGACGACATGAAGCCCGCCGACTGGGACTGGACCTTCCAGGTCAACCTGATGGGGGTGATTTACGGCTTCGAGGCCTTCCTGCCCCACATCCGCGCCCACGGAGAAGGCGGGGCGATCATCAACACCGCCTCCATGGCCGGCCACATGTCGCCCCCGGGCATGGAGGCCTACAGCGCCTCCAAGTTCGCCGTGGTGGCCCTGACCGAGGGCTGGGCGGCCCAGCTGGCGCCCGAGAACATCCAGGTCCAGGTCCTCTGCCCCGGATTCGTGCGCACCCGCATCAACCAATCGGGCCGCAACCGCCCGGCCAGGTTCGGCGGCCCCCAGGTGCGCGAGATCGTCCCGGACGACCGGGTGGCGAACGGCATCGACCCGGCCCGGGTCGGCGCCCGGGTGCTGGAGGCCCTTCAGGCCGGCGACCTCTACATCTTCACCCACCCGGACATGCGGCCCTTCGTCCAGATGCGGTTCCAGGGGATCATGGCGGGCTTTGACTCCGCCGACCGCAGCCAGGCCCTGGCCGGCATGGACTACCGGACCCCGGACCTCGATCTCCTGCCCTGAGGCGCGCCCTCCCGCCGGGCCCGGGACTGGACGGCCCGGCGGCTATGGGCTAGGGACCCGGCCCATGTTCCGTCAGGTTCATCATCACGGCCTCCACCATCCGACCTGCGAAAGCGGGAGCGGGCGGGTGCGTTCAGCCTGATCGAACCTCCGGCGCCGGCCCCCGCGCAATGCGGACGGGGCCGGCCGGCGGCTCCGTCCCTGGCCAACCCAAGGGATAGGACCATGACCACCCCCGACACCCAGACCGAAGCCGCCGCGGACGCCCCCCGCCCCGAAGCCCGTGCGCCGCGCGGCTTCATGGACCGCCGCGCCCGCGACCTCGCCGCCGAGCGCCGGATCCTGGCCCGCGTCTCCGAGGTCTACGAGCGCTACGGCTTCGAGGCCCTCGACACCGGCGCCCTGGAATACGCCGACGCGCTGGGCAAGTTCCTGCCTGACGCCGACCGTCCCAACGAGGGCGTCTTCGCCCTCCAGGACGACGATGACCAGTGGATGGCCCTGCGCTACGACCTCACCGCGCCCCTGGCCCGGTTCGTGGCCCAGAACCGCGAGGGCCTGACCAAGCCCTTCCGGCGCTACGCTTACGGCCCGGTCTGGCGCAATGAGAAGCCCGGCCCCGGCCGGTTCCGCGAGTTTACCCAGTGCGACGCCGACACTGTGGGTTCGGCCCGGCCCGAGGCCGACGCCGAGATCATCGCCATGGCCGCCGAAGGCCTGGCCGCCGCCGGCCTGCCCGAAGGCGGCTATGTCCTGCGGATCAACAATCGCCGCCTCCTCAATGGTCTCCTCGACCGGGCTGGCGTGGCCGACGAGGGCCAGAAGCTCGCCGTCCTGAGGGCCGTGGACAAGCTCGACCGTCTGGGCCCCGAGGGTGTCCGCCTTCTGCTGGGCGAAGGGCGCAAGGATGAGTCCGGCGCCTTCACCCGGGGCGCGGGCCTTTCCGCCGCCGCCGCAGAGTCCGTCCTGGCCTTCACCGCCGCCGGGGCCGGGGACCGGGCCGAGACCCTGCGTCGCATCGCCGAGGTCATCGGCGGTTCCGCCGAGGGCGATGCTGGCCTGGAGGAACTGGCGGGCATTGACCGGGCCCTGGCCGGCATGGGCGTCGGCGCCGACCGGGCCGTCTTCGATCCCTCGGTGGTCCGGGGCCTGGAATACTACACCGGCGCGGTCTTCGAGGCCGAGCTGCGGCTGGAGATCCTGGACGAGAAGGGCCAGCCCGCCCGGTTCGGCTCCGTCGGTGGCGGCGGCCGCTACGACGACCTGATCGCCCGCTTCACCGGCGAACGCACCCCCGCAACGGGCTTCTCCTTCGGCGTATCCCGACTGGCCGCCGCCCTGCGCGCCGCCGGCCGCGACTCCGGGCGGGAGGCGAGGGGCCCCGTGGTGGTCATCGCCTTCTCGCCCAACGACATGGAGGCCTACTTCGGCGTGGCCGCCGAGCTCCGCGCCGCCGGGATCGCCGCCGAGGTCTATCTCGGCGCCTCCGGCATGAAGGCCCAGATGAAATACGCCGACCGCCGGCTCTCGCCGGCTGCGGTGATCCTCGGGGGCGACGAGATCGCGGCCGGGACCGTCACGGTCAAGGATCTCGACCTCGGCCGCGCCCTGGCCTCGGACGTGACCGACAACGCCGCCTGGCGGGCCGAGCGCCCTGGCCAGCAGACGGTTCCCCGCGACCAGTTGGTCGGCGTGGTTCGCCGCATCCTCGGAGAGGCGCAATGACCGCCGGATCGCCACTTCCGGAGGCCCGACTCGAGGCGATCCGTGCGCCCTTCCGCGCCACCGCCGCGACCTGGGTGCAGCCGCCGGTCCTTCAGCCCCTGTCCCTGGTCCTCGACCTGGCCGGCGAGGCCCTGCGCTCGCGCCTCTTCGTCCTCCAGGCCGCCGGTGGGGAGGAGGTCTGCCTTCGGCCCGACTTCACCACGCCTGTCGCCCGCCTGCATCTGGCGTCCGGAGCCTCCGCCGGCGACTACGCCTACGAGGGCCTGGTCTTCCGGGCCTCGGCGGACGAGCCGGAAGAGGTCCTCCAGGTCGGCATCGAGCGCTTCGCTCCTGACGCTGACCGCATCGAGGCGGACGCCGGCCTGGTCGATCTCATCTGGCGCTCGGCCCTGGCCGGCGGTCGTACGGACCTGTCCCTGCGCCTGGGTGACGCCGGCCTCTTCCCGGCGTTCGTGGGCACCCTGGGCCTGAACCCTGTCCTGGCCTCGCGCCTGGTCCGCATGGCCGCCCGGCCGAGCCGGCTGGCGGCGGAGCTGGACCGCACCGATGGCGGCGCGCCGGTCGCTGGCGCTGATGACGTGATCGCCCGCCGGCTCGGCGCCCTGCCGCCCGGCGAGGCTGCAGCTCTCCTGGAGGAGATCTGGGCGCTCGCGGGAATCACCCCCGTGGGCGGCCGCAGCGCCGCCGAGATTGCAGGCCGCCTGGTCCGCCGTGCCGAGGCGGCGCAGGCGCCCGCCCTGTCTCCCACCCAGGCTGAAGCCATCCGCGCCTTCCTCGCCATCCGCGCGGCGCCTCGCAGCGCCCTTGCGCAGGTCAGCCGGCTGGCGCCCGGGGCGGCCGCCCTGCAGGCGAGGCTGTCCGACTGGAACCGGCGCCTTGACCGGATCGAGGCGGTCCCGGCCGGCGCCGCGCCGGCGATTTTCGAAGCCGCCCCCCGCGGGGACTTCGCCTATTACGACGGCCTGGTGTTCGAGGTGCTGTCCACGGCCCTGGGCCCGGACCGGCCCGTGGCGGCGGGAGGGCGCTACGACGGCCTGCCCGCCCGGCTATCGGGGTCTGGCGCCGCCCCGGGATCGGCCCTGGGCGGCATGGTCCTGCCCGGACGGGCCCTTGTGGAGACGGGACAATGAGTGACGCCCTGACCCTCGCCATCCCCTCCAAGGGGCGCTTGAAGGAGCAGGTCGAGGCCTGGCTCGAGGACTGCGGCCTCAGCCTCGCCATGAGCGGGGGCGACCGGGGCTACCGCGCTCGCCTGCGCGGGGTGGAAGGGGTGCAGGTGCGCCTTCTCTCCGCCGGGGACATCGCCTCGGCCCTGGTCTCCGGCGAGGTGCACCTGGGGGTCACGGGCGAGGACCTCCTGCGCGAGCAGGGCGCCGATGCCGCCGCATCCGCCCTTCTGCTCCGGGCCCTTGGCTTCGGCCGCGCCGACCTGGTGGTCGCCGCGCCGAAGAGCTGGCTGGATGTCTCGACCCTGGCCGACCTGGAGGAGGTGGCCCATGAGCGCCTGGTCCGCACCGGTCGCCGCCTCCGGGTCGCCACCAAGTACCTGGTCCAGACCCGCGAGTTCTTCGCCCGCCATGGGGTGACGGACTACCGGATCGTCGAATCGGGCGGCGCCACCGAGGGGGCCCCGGCGGCGGGCGCCGCCGACATCGTCGTCGACATCACCACCACGGGGGCGACCCTCCAGGCCAACGACCTGAAGATCCTCGAGGACGGGGTCATCCTCAGGAGCCAGGCCCAGCTGGCGGCCGGCCTCCGGGCGGACTGGACGGCGGAAGGCCTGGCGGCGGCCGAATCGCTCCTCAGGATCCTCGAGGCCCGGGCGGCCGCCCACGCCTCGGCGACCCTCATCTGGCCGGGCGGGGACGAGGATCCGATCCTGCCGGAACTCGAGGCCCTCGGGGCGGTGCGGCGACCGAACGGCCTCCTGGCGCCGGTGGACCTCGTGGCCCGCGTGGCGGCGCGCCTTACCGCTGCGGGGCGCGGCCCCGTTACGGCTTCGCGCCCCGACTTTGTGTTCGAGACGGCCTGTCCGCCGGTCGAGCGGCTGCAGGCGGCGCTGGGGCATAACTGACGGAAGTGTCAGGATTTCCGGGCTAACCGGAAGATTGGACGCAGCGTCAACCTCGGCGGTTGACAGGGGGCGGGATTTGCCTTCAAGTCTCGCTTACGAGAGAAATGACGGCTGTTGAACCGTCGATCTCCGGCGTTTCGGGGAGGAAACGCCCTCTTAATTCCAAGGCCAAAGGCCAATGCAACCCGCCGGAAGGCGGGTTGTTTTTTGCCCGGCCCCAAAATTTGACGAAATTGTCAGAATTGTGGGAGCCATGGCTTCCCGCCTGGCCCGGAGGTCATGCCCATGCCCCGTCTGAAGGTGGTGATCGCCGGCGCCGGTCCCGCCGGACTGATGGCAGCGGAGCGTCTCGCCCAGGGCGGGGCGCAGGTGGTGGTGCACGATCGCATGCCCAGCCCCGCCCGCCGCCTGCTGATGGCCGGGCGCGGCGGCCTCAACCTGACCCATTCCGAACCCCTGGCGGACATGCTCGGTCGGTACGGCGACCGGACATCCCGCCTCGCCCCCCTGCTGGAGGCCTTCCCTCCGCAGGCCCTGCGCGACTGGGTTGAGGGCCTGGGACAGGAAACCTTTGTCGGCTCCAGCGGCCGGGTCTTCCCCCGGACCTTGAAGGCCTCCCCCCTCGTCCGGGCCTGGCTGTCCAGGCTGGACGGCCTGGGGGTGGAGCTCCGCCTGCGTTCGACCTGGACGGGCTGGGACGCCGCCGGCCAGCCCCGGTTCCGCGGGCCGGATGGCGCCGGGGGGGCCGAGCCGGCCGACGCCCTGTTGCTGGCCCTTGGCGGCGCCAGTTGGCCCCGCCTGGGCGCCGACGGTGGATGGACGAGCCTGCTGTCGGAAGCCGGCGTCCCGCCGGCGCCGCTCCGGCCGGCCAACTGCGGCTTTGTCGCTGACTTCCGGCCGGACTTCGCCGACCGGTTTGCCGGAACCCCGCTGAAGACCGTCGCCCTGCGCCATGGCGATCGCGAGGTCCGCGGGGAACTCCTCCTGACCGGGCGGGGCCTGGAGGGCGGGGCGGTCTACGCCCTCTCGGCGTCGATTCGGGACACCCTCGAGGCGGCGGGCGAGGCCTGGGCCTTCATCGATCTTCGTCCCGGCCAGCCGGCTGCGGACCTCGCCGAACGCCTGGCCCGGCAGGACCGCAAGGCCAGCCTGTCGAACCGGCTTCGCAAGGCCCTGTCCCTGTCGCCCGCGGCCATCGCCCTGCTGCGCGAGGCGGGACCACCCCCGTCCGAGCCGCTCGCCCTGGCGGAGCGGGTCAAGTCAGTCCCGGTCCGGCTGACGGCGACGGCGGGGATGGACCGCGCCATCTCCACCGCGGGCGGGATCCGGTTCGAGGACCTGGACGCCGGCCTGCAGCTGCGCGCCCGGCCCGGGACTTGGATCGCCGGCGAGATGCTGGACTGGGAGGCGCCCACGGGCGGCTATCTCCTGCAGGCCGTCTTCGCCACCGGCGTCCACGCCGCCCGGGACATCCTGGCCCGGACGGGCTGAGACCTCACCAGATCCGCGCGCGCTTCTCAGGGGGCAGGTGCATGCCGTCGCCCGGCTTCACGCCGAAGGCCTGGTAGAAGGCGTCGACATTGCGCACCGGGACGTTCACCCGAGCCCGGGGTGGGGAGTGCGGGTCGGTGGACAGGAGCTGGCGCGCCCGGTCCTCGCGCACCTTGGACCGCCAGACCTGGGCCCAGCCGTAGAAGACCCGCTGCTCGCCGGTCAGGCCCTCGATCACCGGGGCGGGCGCGCCCTTGAGCGAAGCCTTGTAGGCGTCCAGGGCCAGCAGGACGCCGCCCAGGTCGGCGATGTTCTCGCCCATGGTCAGGTCGGGCTTGATGAAGCCGCCGGGCAGGGCCTCGAAGGCCGCATATTGGGCCCCCAGCTTTGAGGCCTCGGCTTTGAACCGCTCGGCGTCCTGCGGGGTCCACCAGTCGCTGAGCCGCCCGTCGCCGTCCGACTTCCGGCCCTGGTCGTCGAAGCCGTGGGTGATCTCGTGCCCGATCACGCCGCCAATGGCGCCGTAGTTGATGGCCATGTCGCCCGCCGGGTCGAAGAAGGGCGGCTGGAGGATGGCGGCCGGGAAGACGATCACGTTCCGGGTCGAGGAGTAGTAGGCGTTCACCGTGGCCGGGGTCATGCCCCATTCCTTGCGGTCCACAGGTCTGTTCAGGCGCGCCACGCGGCGGTTCCAGTCCCAGGCCCGGGCGCGGGAGACGTCGCCGAACAGGTCGCCAGGCTTCATCTCCAGGCCGGCATAGTCCCGCCAGGCTTCGGGATAGCCGATCATGACGCTGAACTTGGACAGCTTCTCCAGCGCCTTGGCGCGGGTCTCGGGACCCATCCACGACAGGGTCTCGATCCGGCCGCGCATGGCGGTCTTGATGTCGGCGACCAGGCCTTCCATCAGAGCCTTGGACTCCGGCGGGAAGTAGGCCGCCACGTAATCCCTGCCCAGGGCCTCGCCGAGCTGGTCATCCACCAGGGTCACGGCGCGCTTCCAGCGCGGCTGCTGCTGGGGCTGGCCGGTCAGCACCTTGCCCCGGAACTCGAAGTTCGCCTGGTCGAAGGCGGGCGACAGGTAGGGCGCGGCCTCATCCACCAGGCTCAGGGCCATGTAGGCCTTGAGGGTGTCCAGCGGGGTCTCCGCATAAATCTTCGCGATCTCGGGGATGGCGCCCTGCTCGCGCAGGATCACCCGCTTCGCGCCGGAAAGCCCTGCCCCAGCCAGGTAGTCGGCCCAGGCGAAGCCCGACGCGCTCCGGGCCAGTTGGGCGGGGGTGGCGGGGTTGTAGGTCTTGTCCCGGTCCCGGCGCTGGGCGCTGGTCCATGAGGCCTGCGCGATCCGGGTCTCGAAGGCGAGGATGGCGTCCGCCGCCTTGCCGGGTTCGGGCCAACCCGCCAGGGTCAGCATGCGCTCGGCATAGGCCCGGTATTCCTTGCGCTGCCGCTCAAAGCGCGCCTCGAGATAGTAGTCCCGGTCCGGCAGGTTCAGCCCGGACTGGCTTACATAGACGGCGTAGGCCTGCGGGTCGCGGGCGTCATCGGAGACAAAGACCGAAAAGACCGAAGCCCCGAAGCCCTGGGCCGAGCGGCCCATCAGGCGGGCGGCGTCCCGGTGGTTGCGGAGGCCGCGGATTTCCTTCAGCGCCGGGGCGATCGGCTGGGCTCCCAGGGCGGCGATACGGCCCTCGTCCATGAAGTTGCGGTAGAGGGTGGCCAGGCGCTGGCGATCCGCCGTGGGCGCCGGGTCCGCCGCGGCCGCCTCGAGGACGGCGTGCATCCGGTTCACGGACAGTTCGCGAAGGGCGTCGAAGGCGCCGAAGCTCGACCGGTCGGCGGGGATCTCCAGCTTGTCCAGGTAGGTTCCGTTGGCGTGCAGGAAGAAGTCCTTTCCCGCCGGGGTGGCCGCGTCCCGGCCGGTCATGTCGAAGCCCCAGGTTCCCATCCGGGGGGCGGGGAGGTCGGCGGCGAAGGCGGGCAGGGCGACGGACGCGGCGAGGGCGGCCAGCAGGGGGCGGGCGACAATCATGGGGAACTCCGGCGGTCGGCGGGACAGGTCGCGCAACATGCCGCCGCCTTGGCTCCGGGGCACGAAGTTTCTGCATCCCCGAGCCCCTTTCCCGGATCATCGCCTCGCAGGTCTCGCGCCCCGCCGTCGCATGGGCCATAGTCCGGCAGGACGAGGACGCGCATGGCCCACCCGGCACCCGGAGACTTCAAGGACGTCATCCTGTTCCTGGCGACCGCCGGAGTGGTGGTGCCGCTTTTCCGGCGCTGGCGCATCAGCCCCATCCTCGGCTTCCTGGTGGCCGGGGTGCTCCTCGGGCCCTCCGGCCTCGGGGCTCTTGGCGCCCATGCCCCCTGGGCTGCTGAACTGACCATCAACTCTCCCAAGGAACTCGCCCAGCTGGGAGAGCTGGGCGTCGTCTTCCTGATGTTCATGATCGGGCTGGAGCTGTCCTGGGCCCGCCTCTGGTTGATGCGCCGGTATGTCTTCGGACTGGGCGCCCTGCAGGTCGTGGGCTGCGGCCTCATCGTGGCCCTGACCGCCTATTTCTTCGGCGCCTCGGTTACAGCCTCCGCCGCTGTCGGGGCGGCCATGGCCCTGTCCTCCACGGCGGTGGTCATGCCGATCCTCACCGAGAATCGTCGCCAGCATGTCCAGGCGGGCCGCGTGACCTTCGCCGTCCTGCTGTTCCAGGACCTGGCGGTCGCGCCGATCCTGATCACCCTGGCCATCATGGGCCGGGACCAGGGGCCGGCCCTCTCGCCCGAGGTCCTGGCCAGCTTCGCCCCCGCCGTCCTGGCCGTGGCGGCCCTGGTCGGCTTCGGGCGGTTCCTGCTTCGCCCGATGATGCGGTCTGTCGCCCGGGCCCGCAGCGACGAGCTCTTTATGGCGGCCTGCCTCCTCGTGGTCATCGGGTCCGGGCTGCTGGCCGCTTTCGCGGGGCTTTCCATGGCCCTCGGCGCCTTCGTCGCCGGCCTCCTCCTGGCCGAGACCGAGTTCCGACATGAGGTCGAACAGGTCATCGAGCCCTTCAAGGGACTGCTGCTGGGCCTCTTTTTCCTGGCGGTCGGGATCGGCCTGGATGTCGGCCTGGTCCTTGAGCAGCCCCTGCAGATCGCCGGCGTGACCTTTGGTCTCATGGCCCTGAACTCCGCCCTCATCTTTGGACTCGCCCGCGCCTTCGGCCTGAACTGGAAGGCCGCGGCCGAGACAGCCCTCCTGCTGGCCGCCAGCGGTGAGTTCGCCTTCGTCATCCTGGCGTCGGCCATGGATCTCGGCGTCGTCCCGGAGGCCCTTGGGCAGAGCCTCCTGGTGTCGGCCACCCTGTCGATGATGTGCATTCCCCTGCTGGCCGCCCTCGGCCTGAGGATCGCGGGACGGGCGACTTCCGGCGTCAGCGAGGCGCCTCACGCCCCGGGGGCTGCTCCGGACGGGCGCATCCTCCTGGTCGGCTTCGGCCGGGTGGGCCGGCTGGTGGGAGAGATGCTGGACCGCCATGGCCTGCCCTGGTCGGCCATCGACCAGGACGCCTCGGTGGTGGCCAGGGCGCGCAAGTCCGGCCGCAGCCTCTATTTCGGCGACGCCTCCCGTCCCGGGTTCCTGGAGCGATGCGGTCTCGGGTCCGCGCGGGCCCTGGTGATCACCGCCGATGCCGACGGCGATGACGTCGGCGCCGTGGAGACCCTCGTCGCCTCGGTGCGCGACCGGCGACCCGACCTCGCCATCTTCGCCCGGGCCCGGGACAGCGCCCAGGCCCTCCGGCTCTACGAAATGGGGGTCACAGATGCGGTTCCCGAGACGGTGGAGGCCAGCCTCCAGTTGTCGGAGGCTGTCCTCGTCGGGGTTGGAACGCCAGTCGGCCCGGTTATCGCCTCCATCCATGCGCGTCGCGATGAATTCCGCCGGGAACTCAATCAGGGCGAGGGTTTTCTGTCGAAAAGCCGACAAAAGGCGCGTGTTTCGACGTCCTGAGGGTCCCGGAAGGCTTGCGCGCGTCGATTCTGCCGAATACACCTCAGTGTTGCGTCAGCGACACTTCCACCTATTCACTGGCCTGATATAAAGAGCGGATAGCGGTTACGTCTCCGCAGAGGGCAAGAGAGGGCTCTGTTATGAAATTCAAACTCCTGGCTGGAGCGGCTTTGGCCGCTGTGACCATCGCTTCGGGGGCTTCCGCCCGTGAAGTGGGCTGGTACGGCGCCGTTGATCTCGGCTACCACTGGCCCCTGGGCCTGGACATGACGTCCAGCAACAACGCCGCGAACGGCAAGCCCTACGACTGGTCGTTCAACCAGGCCGAGGACTGGACCGGCTTCGCCCGTCTTGGCTATCAGGTCTCCAGCAACTGGCGCGTTGAGCTCGAGGGCGGCTACCGCCCCGGCGACATCGAGTCCGTCCGCGGCGGCGCCAGCAACGCGATCGTGGGTCTCTGCACCCCCGGCGTGGTCCGCACCGCGGCCGCCCCGAACTGCGGCTCGCCCAGCGGCGACCTGAAGTCGATCACCGTGATGGGCAATGTCATCTATGACATCCTGCCGGACTCGGCCCTGAACCCCTTCATCGGCGCGGGCATCGGCATCAACAACGTCAAGGCCGACGCCATCGTCGGTCAGTTCTCGACCATCACCCCGGTGGGTCCGGCCGCTACGGCCGCCAACCCCGCCTGGCAGAACCTGACGGTTGACGACGACGACACCGCCTTCGCCTGGCAGGGCATCGCCGGCGTGGCTTGGGCGGTCACCGACCGTCTGGACGTCGACCTGACCTACCGCTACCTCAGCGGCTCGGACCTGACCTTCGCGTCCAAGGGCAGCCATGCCCTGCAGCCCGGCGCCTTCGCCGGCGCGTATGAGGACCAGTCCCTGACCCTGGGCCTGCGTTACTCCTTCGCTCCGCCGCCGCCGCCGCCGCCGCCGCCTCCCCCGCCGCCGCCGCCTCCGCCTCCCCCGCCGCCGCCGCCTCCGCCGCCGCCGGCCTACGAGGCGAAGCAGTTCGTGGTCTACTTCCCGTTCGACCAGTCGGTCCTGACGCCGGAAGCCCAGACCATCGTCACCGAGGCGGCTGAGTACGCCAAGGCTGGCAACGCGACCCGCGTGATCGTGGTCGGCCACACCGACTCGTCCGGTTCGCCGGCTTACAACGTCCGCCTCTCCGAGCGCCGGGCCAAGGCCGTCGCCGACGCTCTCGTCGGCCAGGGCGTGGGCCAGCAGCTGATGCAGGTGGACTGGAAGGGTGAAACCCAACTCGCGGTCGCCACCGGCGACGGCGTGAAGGAGCCCCTGAACCGCCGCTCGACGATCGACATCAACTTCTGATTTCGATCGCAGGCGGCAACGCCTGGGAAATACGGGGGCCCGGTCGCAAGACCGGGCCCCTTTTCCGTGTCCGGGACTGGATTCCGGCGGGCCTGCCGGAACTTGCGCCACAGGGTCCCAACCTGTTCACAGTCTCGTGAATCGACGCTGGGCGCTCTGCCGAAACTCCAGCATGTTCAAGCGTCAAGCCCGCTGTTAACCTCTCGTTAGCAAAAAACTCCCGGGGACAACCCGCCCGCCCCGTTGACGAGTCATTAGGGTCATGGCCCCATGATGTTGCGTAGTCGGGCGGGGCGCCCACTAGATATAGACATTTGAATATGCCGCCTGGGACATGTGTCCTTGCGGCGGCGAGGATTGCGGGTGCAGGGCATGAGCGGTGGTGAAGCAGTCAGGCTGACGGTCGAGGCAAAGGCCGAGGCCGCGCCGGAACGACTGGAGCGTCCCCAGCTTCAGCTGGTCCGGAAGGTCCAGGTGGACCGTTCCCGCGACGCCCTCCTGACCGATTTCGGCAAGACCACCCTGGAGGACCGCTATCTCCTCCCGGGCGAGTCCTACCAGGACATGTTCGCCCGCGTGGCGACGGCCTACGCTGACGACGCCGAACACGCCCAGCGGGTCTACGACTACATCTCCCGTCTCTGGTTCATGCCGGCGACCCCGGTCCTGTCCAATGGCGGTGCGGACCGCGGCCTGCCCATTTCCTGCTTCCTGAACGCCGTGAACGACTCCCTCGACGGCATCCAGGGCGTCTGGAACGAGAACGTCGCCCTGGCCTCAAATGGCGGCGGCATCGGCACCTACTGGGGCGGCGTCCGCTCCATCGGCGAGAAGGTCAAGGGCGCCGGCCAGACCAGCGGCATCATCCCCTTCATCCGGGTCATGGACAGCCTGACCCTGGCCATCAGCCAGGGCTCCCTGCGCCGCGGATCCGCGGCGGTCTATCTCGACATCCACCATCCGGAGATCGAGGAGTTCCTCGAGATCCGCAAGCCGTCGGGCGACTTCAACCGCAAGTCCCTGAACCTGCACCACGGCATCTCCATCACGGACGAGTTCATGGAGGCGGTCCGGGACGGGGCGCCCTTCGGCCTGCGCTCGCCCAAGACCGGTGAGGTCATCCGCGAGGTCGACGCCCGCAGCCTCTGGCAGAAGATCCTCGAGATCCGCCTGCAGACGGGCGAGCCCTACCTGATCTTCTCCGACGCCGTGAACCGCTCCATGCCCCAGCACCAGAGGGACCTGGGCCTGGCCGTGCGCCAGTCCAACCTCTGCTCGGAGATCATGCTGCACACCGGCCTCGACCACCTGGGCAAGGAGCGCACGGCGGTGTGCTGCCTGTCCTCGGTGAATGCCGAGACCTTCCTGGAGTGGCGCGATCACCCGACCTTCATCGAGGACGTCATGCGTTTCCTCGACAACGTGCTCGAGGACTTCATCACCCGGGCGCCCTCCAGCATGGCGAACGCCATCTACGCCGCCCGGCGCGAGCGGTCGGTGGGCCTGGGCCTGATGGGCTTCCATTCCTTCCTGCAGATGCAGAACGTTCCCTTCGAGTCCGCCATGGCCAAGTCCTGGAACATGCGGCTCTTCAAGCACCTGCGCCGCCAGTGCGACGCCGCCTCGCGGGTCCTGGCCGCCGAGCGCGGGCCCTGCCCGGACGCCGCCGAGCGCGGGGTCATGGAGCGCTTCTCGCACAAGCTGGCCATTGCCCCGACCGCCTCGATCTCGATCATCTGCGGCGGGACCAGTGCGGGGATCGAGCCGATCCCGGCCAACATCTACACCCACAAGACCCTGTCGGGGACCTTCGCGGTCCGGAACCCTTACCTTGAGCGCCTCCTGGAGGCCCGGGGCCAGAATATCCCGTCGGTCTGGGACTCCATCCTCGAGAACGAGGGCTCGGTGCAGCACCTCGATTGCCTGACCCAGGATGAGAAGGACGTCTACAAGACCGCCTTCGAGCTCGACCAGCGCTGGGTGATCGAGCTGGCCGCCGACCGGACGCCGGACATCTGCCAGTCCCAGTCGGTGAACATCTTCCTGCCGGGAGACGTCGACAAGTGGGACCTCCACATGCTGCACTGGTCGGCCTGGGAGCAGGGGTGCAAGTCGCTCTACTACCTGCGTTCCAAGTCGGTGCAGAGGGCGGCCCACGCCGGCGCCGAAGCCGTCGCCAGCATCGCGCTGGTCGAGGAAGGGCGTACCGACTACGAGGAATGCCTGGCCTGCCAGTAGGCGGGCTGTCCCCAGGCCATTCACAACATGTTGGGTCCAAAGGTGCGACACCCCCTAGATATCGGGGGCGACCCGTGTCTAGATCGGGCCCTGAACCAATGAGTTCCACCGCGTTTCCGAGGAGAGCCTGACCGTGCCCGCCAAGTCCGCCCTGCCTGGCCTGCTCACGCCGTCCTACGCCTACAAGCCCTTCCGCTATCCCTGGGCCTATGAGTTCTGGAAGCGCCAGCAGCAGGTCCACTGGATGCCCGAGGAAGTGCCCCTCGGCGAGGACCTCAAGGACTGGGCCGCCAAGCTCAACGACCGCGAGCGGAACCTGCTGACCCAGATCTTCCGCTTCTTCACCCAGTCGGACGTCGAGGTGAACGACAACTACATGGAGCGCTACTCGCGCGTCTTCCGTCCGACCGAGATCAAGATGATGCTGGCCTCGTTCTCCAACATGGAGACGATCCACATCGCCGCCTACGCCCTGCTGCTCGAGACCATCGGCATGCCCGATTCCGAGTTCACGGCCTTCCTGGAGTTCCAGGAGCTGAAGGCCAAGCACGACTATATGCAGCAGTTCGGGGTCGACACCGAGGCCGACATCGCCCGGACCCTGGCCATGTTCGGCGCCTTCACCGAGGGGCTCCAGCTGTTCGCCAGCTTCGCCATGCTGATGAACTTCCCCCGCCACAACAAGATGAAGGGCATGGGGCAGATCGTGTCCTGGTCGGTGCGCGACGAGAGCCTACACTGCGAGGGCATCATCAAGCTCTACCATGCCTTCAACCAGGAGACCGGGGCGGTCACGCCGGCCGTGGCCGACGACATCGTCGACTGCTGCAAGACCGTGGTCAGCCTGGAAGACAAGTTCATCGACCTGGCCTTCTCCGCCGGCGAGGTCCAGGGCATGACCCCGGAGGACATCAAGGCCTACATCCGCTTCATCGCGGACTGGCGCCTGCGCCAGCTGGCCCTGCCGGAGGTCTACGGGGTGAAGGAAAATCCCCTGCCCTGGCTGCAGTCCATGCTGTCCGGCGTCGAGCACGCCAACTTCTTCGAGGCGCGCTCCACCGAGTATTCCAAAGCCGCCACCCGCGGCCAGTGGCATGGGGACGCCGGGGTCTGGACCGAGTTCGACCGCCTCATGTCGCGCCGGACGGCGCCCGCCGAACCGGCCGAGTAGCCCGGCCGCCCGACCTCAGGCCCCAATCCGTTCCAGAGTCAGGCCCAAAATCAGGCCCGGGTCTGGTCTGACAAGTCCATCAGGGCCGCCACGCGGTTGGCGGTCGACGGGTGGGTCGAGAACAGGTTGTCCATCCCCTGGCCCGAGAGCGGGTTGATGATGAACATGTGGCTGGTCGCCGGATTGGCCTCGGCGTCGGGGTTGGGCACCCCGCGGGCGTAGGCCTCGATCTTCCGAAGGGCGCTGGCCAGGGCCTCGGGGTCTCCCGAGATCTCGGCGCCGCCCCGGTCGGCCTCGTACTCGCGGCTGCGGCTGATGGCCATCTGGACCAGGGCTGCGGCGATGGGCGCCAGGATCATGACCATCAGGCCCAGGAGGCCGCCGCCCCGCCGCTCACCATTGCTCGAGGCGCCGCTGAAGGCGGCGAGATTGGCCAGGGTGGAGATGGCGCCGGCGATGGTCGCCGTCACGGTCATGGTCAGGGTGTCGCGGTGCTTCACGTGCGCGAGCTCGTGCGCCATCACGCCGCGGATCTCCCGGCGATCCAGCATGCGGAGCAGGCCCCGGGTCGCGGCGACCGCGGCGTGGTCGGGATTGCGGCCGGTCGCAAACGCATTCGGCTGGTCCTGGTCGATGATGTAGATCTTGGGCAGCGGCATCTGCGCCCGCCCAGCGAGTTCGATCACGTCGGAGGCGTAGTTCCGGACCAGGGGGTCGGGATGCGAGGCGTCCACCGCCTGGGCCCGGTACATCTTCAGGACGATCTTGTCCGAGTTCCAGTAGCTGAAGGCGTTCATCGCCACGGCAAGGCCAAAGGCGATGATCATGCCGTTCGGGCCGCCCATGCTGTAGCCAATCCCCACGAAGATGGCCGTCAGGGCGGCCAGCAGGGTGAAGGTGCGAAGGGTGTTGCGCATCGGGTTCCGCCAGAAGTTGTTGTCTCAGAGATATAGGCCGGGCGCCGGCTGCGGGAAAGACCGGCCTCAGGCGGGCCGGGCCTCCGCCGCCTCCGGATCCTCGATCTGGTTCTCCCACTTCGCCACGACGGCGCTGGCCACGGAGTTGCCGACCACGTTGGTGGCCGAGCGCCCCATGTCCAGCAGCTGGTCCACGGCCAGGATGATGCCGATCCCCGCCTCGGGCAGTCCGAAATAGGCCAGGGTGGCGGCGATCACGACGATGGAAGCCTTGGGTACGCCGGCCATGCCCTTCGACGTCACCATCAGCAGGCCCAGCATGGTGATCTGCTGCATCAGCGTCAGCTCGATCCCGTAGATCTGGGCGATGAACAGGGTGGCGAAGGTGCAGTACATCATCGACCCGTCCAGGTTGAACGAGTAGCCGAGCGGCAGGACGAAGCTGGCCACCTTGCGGGAGACGCCGAACTTCTGGAGGGCGGCCAGGGTGCCGG
This sequence comes from Phenylobacterium parvum, assembly GCF_003150835.1. Taxonomy (NCBI): domain Bacteria; kingdom Pseudomonadati; phylum Pseudomonadota; class Alphaproteobacteria; order Caulobacterales; family Caulobacteraceae; genus Phenylobacterium; species Phenylobacterium parvum. The sequence continues at coordinate 236,538 of NZ_CP029479.1, forward strand.
GATAGGCCGCCTCGGACGAAGCGGTCGAGAAGGCCAGCAGCATGGGCTCGCGGATGCCGGCGATCAGCTTCAGCCCTTTCAGGCCCACGATCAGGATCAGGGCGGCCAGGAGCAGGGTCCAGAGCACGCCCAGCGACAGGTAGAACCCGCCGACGAACTTGGCGTAGGCCCCCAGGATATCCAGGCCCTTGGTGGCGATGACCGAGGCCAGAGAGGCGAAGATGGCCGCGGGGGACACCAGCATGACGTATCCGGTGACCTTCAGCATGATCGCCGAGACCTGCTCCACCAGGTTCAGCACCGCAGGCGCACGGTCGTCGATGGAGGCCACCGCCGTGCCGATGAACAGCGAGAAGATCACGATGGGCAGGATCTCGTTGTTGGCCATGGCCTTGATGATGGAATCCGGCACCAGGTGAGTGGTCAGGAACTCCTTGAGGGTCAGCTTGGCCGCTGGCGCGACCGCCCGGTCCGCGAGGGCGGTCGGGTCCAGGGCCATTCCGGCCCCGGGCTGGATCAGGTGCACCATCAGGAGGCCCACCGTCAGGGAGACGATGGAGGCCAGCAGGAACCAGGCGATGGACTTGACCCCCACCCGGCCCACGGCCGCGGCGTCCTCCATGTGGGCGATGCCCGCCACCAGGGTCGCAAAGACCAGGGGGGCGATGATCATCTTGATCATGCGCAGGAAGATGGTGGTGATGACCGACAGGCCTTCGGCGAAGGACGCCGCCTGTTCCACCGACATGAAGGTGTGGGCGGCCCATCCGGCCAGCACGCCCAGGACCATCGAGGCGATGACGAAGATATTGAACAGGCGCATGACGTCTCCAGGGATCCGATCGACCCTTCTTGTGGCCAAGAACGGCGTCGCCGTCCATCCCGGGGCGGACCCCCTCTCGGAATCCCTGCGTCCCCGCGCTATCATGCGGCATGAAGGAACACGTCCAAGCCGAACGAATCTGCGATCAGCTGGAGGCTGAATACGCGGCCTCCGTCACCACCCTGCGCAACGCCCTGAGGGATTTCCTTGCCGGCGGCGCCCCGCCGGATCCGGCCCTGAGGGCCTCCGGGGCCTTCGCCTATCCCAGCCTCAGGCTCGAGTGGCCCCCCGGCCGGGACTATCCGCGTCTGGCCCGGGCCTATGCCCGCCTTGGCGCCCCGGGCGCCTATGAGACCACCGTCACCCGGCCCAGCCACTTCCGCGACTTCCTGGTCGAGCAGCTGTCCCTGCTCATGGCCGACTTCGACGTGACGGTCAGCGTCGGGCGCTCCACCCAGGAGATTCCCTTCGCCTACGTGCTCGACGCCTCGGTGGACCTTGCCCAGGCCGACGTCGGGGCGGCGGAAATCGCCCGGCACTTTCCCAGCACCGAGCTCGCGCACATCGGCGACGAGGTGGCGGATGGACTCTGGGTCTCGCCCTCCGAGGCGCCACGGCCCCTGGCCCTCTTCGACGGCCTGCGCACCGATTTCTCCCTGGCCCGGCTGACCCACTACACCGGGACCCCGGCCGAGCACGTCCAGTCCTATGTCCTCTTCACCAACTATCATCGCTACGTCGACGAGTTCGTGCGCTGGTCCTGCGAGCGGCTCCGGTCAGACGAGGGCTACACCGCCCTGTCCACCGCCGGCGGCGTCCTCGTCACCCGCGACACCCCTGATCCCGAGCAGGTCGTGGCCGACGCCCCCTGGCGGCGTCACCAGATGCCGGCCTATCACCTCATGGCGCCGGGCCGCCGGGGCATCACCCTGGTCAACATCGGCGTCGGCCCGTCCAACGCCAAGACCATCACCGACCACCTGGCCGTGCTTCGTCCCCAGGCCTGGCTGATGATCGGCCATTGCGGCGGCCTCAGGGGCTCCCAGACCATCGGCGACTATGTCCTGGCCCACGCCTACCTGCGCGACGACCACGTCCTGGACGACGTCCTGCCGCCGGAGATCCCCATCCCGCCCATCGCCGAGGTCCAGGTCGCCCTGGGCCGGGCCGCCGAAATCGTCACGGGCGAGAGCGGAGAGGCCCTGAAGCGCCGGCTCCGCACGGGCACGGTGGTGACCACCGACGACCGTAACTGGGAGCTGCGCTATTCCTCCAGCGCCCTCCGGTTCAACCAGTCCCGGGCCGTGGCTATCGACATGGAAAGCGCCACCATCGCCGCCCAGGGCTACAGGTTCCGGGTGCCCTACGGCACCCTCCTGTGCGTCTCCGACAAGCCCCTGCACGGCGAGATCAAGCTGCCCGGCCAGGCCAACGCCTTCTACGACCGGGCGATCGGCCAGCACCTGCAGATCGGCCTCGCCTGCGTGGACCTGCTGCGCCGCGAGGGGGCCGGCCTGCACTCGCGAAAGCTGCGCAGCTTCGACGAGCCGCCCTTCCGCTGATTGCGGGTGCTGACATGGGGCCGCGCTTCCCCTAAGCGTCGGTCGCCGAACAGGGAGGGCGACATGCAGAGCTTCCAGCCGCCGAGGCGCATCCTCATGGGGCCGGGCCCCTCCGACGTCAGCCCGCGGGTGCTCGCGGCCCTGGCCCGCCCGACAGTCGGCCACCTGGACCCCGCCTTCCAGGACCTGATGGAAGAGATCAAGGCCGCCCTGGCGCGCCTCTTCAACGCCCCGGGCCATGCCTGTGTCCCCCTGCCGGCGCCCGGCACGGCGGGCATGGAGGCGGCGCTCATGAACCTGCTGGAGCCGGGGGACCGGGCGGTCATCGCCGTCAACGGGGTCTTCGGCGGCCGCATGGTCGACATGGCCGGCCGCGCCGGCGCCGAGGTGGTGCGGGTCGACGCCCCCTGGGGCCAGCCCGTCGATGTCGCCGCCGTCGAGGCCGCCCTCGCCTCGGGCCCGGCCAAGGTCCTGGCCTTTGTCCATGCCGAAACGTCCACCGGCGTGCGCTCCGACGCCGCCGCCCTCTGCGCCCTGGCCCGTCGCCACGGCGCCCTTTCCATCGTCGACTGCGTCACCTCCCTGGGCGGGGTTCCGGTCGATGCGGCGGCCTGGGACGCCGACGTCCTCTACTCGGGCACCCAGAAGTGCCTCTCGGCGCCCCCCGGACTGTCCCCGGTGGCCTTCTCCCCCCGGGCCCTTGAGGCCGTAGCCGCCCGGAAGAGCCCGGTCCGGAACTGGCTCCTCGATGTCAGCCTGCTCATGAGCTACTGGGGCGGCGAGGGCGGCCGCACCTATCACCACACCGCCCCGATCAACGCCCTCTACGGCCTGCACGAATCCCTCGTGGCCCTGTTCGAGGAGGGCCAGCAGGCCGTCTTCGTCCGCCACGCCCGGATGCATGAGGCCCTGGTCGCCGGCCTGGAGGCCCTTGGCCTGGAGATGCTGGTCGCCCCGGAACACCGCCTTCCCCAGCTCAATACCGTCCGGATCCCCGAGGGTGTCGACGAGGCCGCCGTCCGCGCCCGCATGCTCGAGCGCTGGGACCTGGAGATCGGCGCCGGCCTCGGGCCCCTGAAGGGCCAGGTCTGGCGGATCGGCCTCATGGGCGCCTCCGCCTCCCCCTGGCACGTCCGGCTCTGCCTGACCGCCCTGGCCGACGCCCTGTCAGCCCAGGGCCGGGAGGTCGACCTCGACGCCGCCCTGGCCGCCGCCTCCGAGCGACTGGGCTGACAGGCGGCCCGGGCGGGCGCATAGTCCTTGTCCACATCGGGTCAGGAGCTCGCCATGTCCGAAGACACGTCTTCCCGGGAAACCCGCCCCACGACGCCTGAAGCCGGCGGCCTGTCCCGGCGCGACCTCGGCGTCCTCGCCGCCGGCGCCGCCGTGGCGGTCTCCAGCTCCGCGGAGGGTGCGCCCCTTAAGGTCATGGAGATGGACGTTGACGTCCAGACGTCGGACGGGACCTGCGACGCCGTCTTTGTCCATCCCATGGGCAAGGCGCCCGCGGGCGGCTGGCCGGCGGTCCTCATCTGGACCGACATCATGGGCCTGCGTCCCGTCTTCCGCGACATGGCCAAGCGCCTGTCCGCCGAGGGCTACGCCGTCCTCGCCCCCAACCCCTTCTACCGCAAGGGGCGCGCGCCCCTGCCGGCCGGGCCTGTGAACTGGGCCGATCCCGCCGACCGGGCGAAGCTGATGGAGCTGAGGTCCACCCTCACCGCCGAGGCCACGGCCCGCGACGCCATCGCCTGCTTCGCCTGGCTGGACGGCCAGTCCCTGGTCGACCAGGGCAAGGGCGCGGGGGTGCAGGGCTACTGCATGGGCGGCCCCATGGCCTTCCAGGCCGCCGGCGCCCTGCCGGACCGGATCGCCGCCGTCGGTTCCTTCCATGGCGGGGGCCTGGTCACCGCCGGTCCCGACAGCCCGCACAAGCTGATTCCCCGCACCCGGGCGGATTACCTCGTCGCCATCGCCGAGAATGACGACCAGAAGGAGCCCCAGGCCAAGGACGCCCTGCGCGCCGCCTTCAAGGCCGCCGGCCGGCCTGCCGAGGTCGAGGTCTACGCCGGCGCCCAGCACGGCTGGTGCGTGCCCGGATCGGCTGTCTACAACCCCGAAGCCGCCGAGCGCGCCTGGTCAGCCCTCCTCGCTCTCTACCGCCGTCGCCTCACCTGAGCGGCGGCCGCGCCGGGCGCGGAAGAAAACCTTCAGCAGTCCTGCGGCCTCCGTCGAAAGGACGCCGGCTGACACCTCCGGTCGCCAGTGGCAGGTGGGCTGGTCAAACACCCGCGCCCCGTGCGCCACGCCGCCGCCCTTTGGGTCGTCGGCGCCGAACACCACCCGTCCGATCCGGGCGTGGCTGATCGCCCCGGCGCACATGGGGCAGGGCTCCAGGGTCACGTAGAGCGTCAGGCCGGTCAGCCGGTAGTTGCCCCGTTTCAGGGCGGCCGCCCTCAGGGCGCGGATCTCGGCGTGGGCCGTGGGATCGCAGTCGCCAATGGGGGCGTTGCCCGCCGCCGCGACGACCTCGCCGGTGGCCGGATCGACCACGACGGCGCCCACGGGGGTCTCCCCCCGGTCCGCGGCGGCTTGCGCCTCGGCCAGCGCAATGCGCATGTAGTCCGGATCATGGTCCACGATCCGTTACGAACCCCTGGCGGCGACGAAGGTCAATCCCCGGAGGGCGGCGGCGAGCGCATCGCCAAGGCCCTGGCCCGCGCCGGGGTCGCTTCGCGCCGCGAGGTCGAGCGCCTGATCGCCGAGGGCCGGGTCGCCATCAATGGCCGGACCCTGGCGACCCCGGCCGTCCGGATCGAGGCTGGCGACATCCTGACCGTCGACGGCGAGGTGGTGGGCGACGCCGAACCCGTCCGCCTGTTCCGCTACCACAAGCCCTCGGGCCTCGTGACCTCCCACAAGGATCCCCAGGGCCGCCCGACCGTCTTCCAGGCCCTGCCGCCCGGCCTGCCCCGCCTGATCTCTGTGGGCCGCCTCGACCTCGCCACCGAAGGCCTCCTGCTCCTGACCAATGACGGGGGCCTGGCCCGCGCCCTGGAGCTTCCGTCCACGGGGCTCGTCCGGCGCTACCGGGCCCGCGCCTTTGGCCGCATCACCCAGGACCGTCTCGACGCCCTGAAGTCCGGCGTCACGGTGGACGGGGTCCGCTACGGCCCCATCGAGGCGATGATCGACAAGGCGCGAGACGGCGCCTCCGGCGCCAACCTCTGGATCAGCGTCACCCTCTCCGAGGGCAAGAACCGCGAGGTCCGCAAGGTGCTGGAGTCGGTGGGCCTGAAGGTCAACCGACTGATCCGCCTGGCCTATGGCCCCTTCGCCCTCTCCACCCTGCCGCCGGGCGAGATCGAGGAGGTCGGCCCGCGGGTGATCCGCGAGCTCTTCAGTGATCTCATCCCGCCCGAGGACCTGCCCAAGGGCGACAAGCCGAAGTGGAGCCGCCGGGCGCCGGTGTCCGAGAAGCGACGGGAGGGCGCCGGCGAGGCTGTAGTGTCCGCCGAGGCTCCCGAGACCCGCGGTCGCCCGGCCTACAAGGCCGGCTGGGCGCGGCCCAAGCCCAAGCCGCCAGGCGGGCGCCCGCCCCCGAAACCTGGATCCCGCAAGCCCGAGTCCCGCAAGCCCGAGTCCCGCAAACCCGAGTCCCGCAAACCCGAGTCCCGCAAACCCGGGTCCCGCAAGGTGGACGCCGAACGGGCCGGCAAGACCGACATCAGCCGGCCGCCGGCGGCGGGCAAGGCGCGCCCGGTCAAACCTTCTGGATCTCCGCCGGCTGGCGGGCGGCCTCCAGGGCCGCGCGGGCCGAATCGGTCCGCATCACCTCCAGGAAGGCCCGGCGCTCCTCGGAAAGGCCCTCCGAAAGGGGGCGGTCGAGGGCCGCGCGGGTAAGCCGCTTGGCGGCGGCTATGCCCTCGGCCCCGCGTCCCTCCCATTCCCGGGCCATCTCCAGGGCGCGGGCCAGGGGGTCGGCGGCGAGTTCGTGCACCAGGCCGATGGCGTGGGCCTCGGCCCCGGTGAAGGTCAGGCCGCGCAGGACGATCTCCAGGGCCTTGGCCTCGCCCACCACCCTCGGCAGGCGCTGGGTGCCGCCTCCGCCCGGGAAGATGCCGATCCGGGTCTCGGGCAGGCCGATCGATTCCGCCTCCGGGGTCGAGATGCGCAGGTCGCAGGCCAGGGCCAGCTCGAAGCCGCCGCCCTGGCACAGCCCGTTGATGGCCGCAACCACCGGCTTGTCCGCCGCCGCGATGATGTCCGTCAGCTCCAGGAAGCCAGGCGCCGGCGGAGGCGCATCAGCGCGCGGCGGCGAGGGCGGCGGGCCGTCCTGCAGCCGTGCGCTCATGTCCGCCAGTTCGTCCACGTCGTAGTGCCGGATGAAGATGCCGGGCACGCCCCCGGTCAGGATCAGGCAGCGTACGGACGGATCGTCGAGGGCCGCCTTGGCCTCGGCGTACATCTGCCGGGCGCCGGGCGCTGTCATGGTGCCCCACGGCGGGTTGGCGTAGGTCAGCACGACCGCCGCCCCCTTGCTTTCACGGGTGACCAGGCTCATCAGGACCTCCCTGTCCGTCTCCATCCCGCCGCCACTCTAGACCCGACCAAGGCCCGCCCGCCATGCGCATTGTTTCCGGCGCCCTGAAGGGACGCAGTCTCGCCGCCCCGCCGGGGCAGGGTACAAGGCCCACCTCCGATCGCGCCCGGCAGGCCGTCTTCAATATCCTGGAGCACGCCGCCTGGGCCCCGCCCCTGGCGGACGCCCGTGTCATCGACCTTTTCGCCGGGTCGGGCGCCCTTGGCTTCGAGGCCCTGTCCAGGGGCGCGGCCTTCTGCCTCTTCGTGGAAACCGAGGCCGCCGCCCGGGGCGCCATTCGCGACAACGCCGAGGCCTTCGCCCTTTTCGGCCGGACCCGAATCCACCGCCGCGACGCGACGGACCTGGGGGTGCGTCCTGGCGCCGATGGCCCGGCCTTCACCCTGGCCTTCCTCGACCCGCCCTACGGCCAGGGCCTGGGCGAGACCGCCCTGGCCCGCCTGCGCGATGGCGGCTGGCTGGCCCCCGGCGCCATCGCCGTCCTGGAAACAGGCGCCGCCGAGCCCGCCCCCCAGGCCCCCGGCTACACCCTCCTCGACGCCCGCACATGGGGCGCCGCAAAGGTCTGGTTCCTGCAGCTGGACGGAGACTAGGGAGTGTTCCCGGGGATGCGGAGCCGGAGCAGCGGCGGCTCAGCAGACCCCCTCCGGCCCGGGGCTGCGCCCCGGTCCACCTCCCCCTTGGGGGAGGAATTAGGGAGCCAATTGCTCCCAATCAGGGGGAGCTGTCGGCGAAGCCGACTGAGGGGGTCAACGGCGGCTCGGACTAGCCTCGCCCCAGCCGCGCCGCCGCCTCGCGGGCCTCGGCCTCCCGGCGGGGCATCATGGGCGCCATGCGGGTCTTGTAGGCTTCAAGAATGGCGGCCGGGGCTGTCTCCGGGCGACCGGAATCAAAGGGCGGGGCGGGGGCGTATTCCAGGCCCAGCTGCAGCGTCTTCGCCAGGTTCTCTCCGCCCACCTCCGCCAGAACGGTGAGGGCGAAGTCGATCCCCGCCGTCACGCCGCCGCCGGTGATGACATTGCCGTCGCGCACCACCCGGCCGGGATCCGGGATGGCCCCGAACAGGGGCAGGAGGTGGCGCCAGGCCCAGTGACAGCCGGCGCGCTTGCCGTCCAGCAGGCCCGCCGCACCCAGGATCAGCGATCCGGTGCAGACCGAGGTGACATAGCGCGCAGACAGGCCAAGCCGGCGCACCTGCGCGAGAAACTCTGCATCGAGCGCCGCCGCCGTGGCCTCGGCGCCCCCGGGTACGCAGATGATGTCGCAGGCGGGGATGTCGGCCAGCCGCTCGGTCCGGGCGAAGACCACCCCGCCCTCGGCCTCGATCTCGCCCCCCGCCCGGCTTGCGACGTGGACCTCGGCCCCGGGGATGCGGGTCAGGAACTGGTGCGGACCTGTGAAGTCCAGCTGGGTCAGGCCCGGGAAGAGGGCGAAGACAATGCGAAAGGGGGGACGGCTCATCGGCTCTCCGGGATGCTGCTGTGAGGCCCGGCCCCCAGCAGGCCGGGAAGGAAGGCCAGGGGCCAGAGGACAAGAGCCAGGTTTGGCAGGAACCAGGCGGGGTCGAACTCGCCCCGGATCGCCCAGAAGGCGACGGCCATGCCGCCGGCGGCCATGGTGAAGGCCAGGGACAGGAGGGCCAGGCCCCGCCAACGCGGATCGCCCCTTCGGGCCGCCGCCACCGCCAGGAGGCCGGTGAAGGAGAAGGCCAGGTCCAGGGGGAGGAAGGACCAGTTCCAGGCGAAGACGATGGGGTTGTCGTAGTCGGCGAACATCAGGGATGCCGGCAGGGGGAACAATCCGGCGAGGCTCGCCAGGCTAACGATCCAATACGCCAGGAAAGCCAGGTCTGTGACCAGCAGGGCGAGGCGCAGGTTTCGGCTCATGGCTTGGCTCCTACCTGCGCCCGAACAGGCGCTCGATGTCAGACAGTTTCAGCTCCACCCAGGTGGGACGGCCATGGTTGCACTGGCCGGAATTGGGGGTGGCCTCCATTTCGCGCAGGAGGGCGTCCATCTCCGGGGCGGTCAGGCGGCGGCCGGCGCGGACCGAGCCGTGGCAGGCCAGGGTCGAGCAGACCTCCTGCAGCCGCTCGCGCAGGGACAGGGCCTGGCCCGTCTCGGCCAGGTCGTCGGCGATGTCGCGGATCAGGCCGGGCACGTCGGTCTCGCCCAGCAGGGCCGGGGTCTCGCGCACCAGGATGGCGCCGGGACCGAAGGATTCCACCACCAGGCCCAGGGTCTCGAGCTCCCCGGCCCGGGCCGCGACCCGCTCGGCCTCGGCCGGGTCCAGCTCCACCACCTCGGGCAGGAGCAGGGCCTGGCGGGCCACGCCGCCGGCGTCCAGCTGGGCCTTCATGCGTTCATAGACCAGGCGCTCGTGGGCGGCGTGCTGGTCCACCACCACCAGGCCGTCGCGGGTCTGGGCGATGATGTAGGTGGCGTGGACCTGGGCCCTCGCGGCGCCCAGGGGCTGGTCGAGGGGATCGGGCGCGCCGGGTGCGGGGCCGCGCGGATCGTAGGCGGCGCCGGGCTCCGACAGGCCGGGACCGGGCTCGGCCCGGGCCGACAGGGCCTCCAGGCCGGGCAGGACGGCGCTGCGGCCTGACCCGGGAGCGGGGTTCCAGCCGCCCATCCGCCAGGCGGAAAAGCCTTCCGGCGAGGGGCCTGGCCTCCAGCCCTCAGGACGCCATCCCTCAGGGCGCAATCCCTCAGGACGCAAGGCGGCCAGGGCGGCGTCGGAGTGGGTGCTGGCCGAACGGTGGGCGGCGCCGGCCAGGGCGTGCCTCAGGCCGCCCACCACCAGGCCGCGCACCAGGGCCGGGTCGCGGAACCGCACCTCGGCCTTGGCCGGGTGGACGTTGACGTCCACCGCGTGGGAATCGACCTCCAGGTAGAGGGCCGTCACCGGGTGCCGGTCCCGGGCCAGGAAGTCGGCATAGGCGCCGCGCAGGGCGCCCTGCAGCAGGCGGTCGCGCACCGGCCGGCCGTTGACGAACAGGTGCTGGTGCGAGGCTGTCCCCCGGTTCAGGGTCGGCAGGCCGGCATAGCCCGTCAGGCGCACGCCTTCCCGTTCGTGGTCCACGGCCAGGGCGTTCTCGGCGAAGTCGCGACCCAGGATGGCGGACAGGCGGGCGAGCCGCCCCTCCGGCCCCGGCGCCTCGGCGGGCAGGCGCAGGATGGCGCGGCCGTCGATCTCCAGGCTGAAGGCCACAGCCTCGTGGGCCATGGCCTGGCGCTTCATCTCCTCGGAGATGGCCTGGCTCTCGGCGCGCTCGGACTTCATGAACTTCAGCCGGGCCGGCGTGGCGTAGAACAGGTCCCGCACCTCGACCCGGGCGCCGTGGGGGCCGGGAAAGGCCGCCGGCGCCGGGCGCCCGACCGCGCCGCCCTCCACCGTCAGGCTCCAGGCCTCCGCCGCTCCACGGGCGCGGGAGGTCAGGGTCAGCCGGGCCACCGAGCCGATCGACGGCAGGGCCTCGCCCCGGAAGCCCAGGGTGGCGATGTCCAGGAGGTCGTAGTCGCCGGCCGCATCCGGTGCGAGCTTGGAGGTGGCGTGGCGCTCCACGGCCAGCAGGAGCTCGTCCGGGGTCAGGCCCGCCCCGTCGTCCTCCACCAGGATGCGCGAGAGGCCGCCGCCCTCGACCTGGACGGTGATGCGCCGGGCGCCGGCGTCGAGGGCGTTCTCCACCAGCTCCTTCACGGCGCTGGCCGGGCGTTCGACCACCTCGCCGGCGGCGATGCGGTTGACCGTTTCGGGGGGCAGGCGTCTGATGGTCATGGGGGGCCCTGCGGAAGAGACCATGCTAGCGCGATTCCGGAGCCGCCGTCCGACCGTCCTCAGGCCGTCGCGGGACAGTCTTGGGACCGTGTGGCCCTTGGGGGGGCGCAGGGGCGTCCTCAGCGTCCTCCTGGCCTGCGTCCTGGGCGTCGGGGTGACGCTAGGGCGCCCACACCCCCTGGCGGCCCAGGAACTGCCGCCGGACCCCGACGCGGAACTGATCGAGGAACTGGTGGTCACGGCCCGCTATCCGGGCCCCGCCTTCTGGCGGGTCAGTCGGGGCGAGGCCCGGGTCTGGGTCCTGGGGGTCCCCTCCCTCGCTCCGAAGCGCCAGGACTGGGACCGCCAGCTGTTCAGCCGCTACCTCGCCGCCTCGGACCGGGTCATCCTGCCCTTCAACGGGCTGAAGGTGCGCCTGGCGGGAAGCCCCGGGGCGGCGGTCAGCTACCTGCGGCTGCGGTCAGCGCGGCCCTTCGAGGCGGGCCTGCCGGCGGGTGAGGCCGCCCGGTTCGCCGCGGCTCGCGAGCGCCTGGGCCAGCCGGCGGGGCGCTATCCCGTTTCCCACCCCCTCGCCGCCGCCCTGATGCTGCACAACGACTGGATGGAGGCCAACGCCCTCACCACCACCGACCCGGCCAAGCTGATCCGCCTGCTGGCGAAGCAGGAGGGTAAGGCGGTGATCCAGAGGACCTACGACCTCGGGCCCCTGCTGGGCGCCCTGGCCCGGACGCCGCGGACGGCGGGCGAGGCCTGCCTGGAGGCGGTGCTGGAGGAGGTGGAGACGGGTCCGGGTTCGATCCAGGCGGCGTCCCGCGCCTGGGCCCGGGGCGACCTGGACGGCGCCCTCGCCGCCGAGCGGACCTGGGAGCGCTGCATCGCCGCCACCCCGGGCGCCCAGGCCTTCGACGCCCGGGTCAAGGCCGACATGGTCCGGGATATCGGCCAGGCCCTCTCGCGCCCCGGCGTGACCATCGCGGTCGCACCCCTGCGCCCCCTCCTGTCGGAGGGCGGGATCCTGGACCGGCTGCGCCGGGAGGGATTTACGGTGGAGACCCCCGCCGACATCCGTGCGGCGGAGGAAGCCGAAGCCGAAGCGGCTACAGACCCGGAATCTTGATCTTCGAGCTGCGCTCGCGGGCGATGACCACGGTCTTGTCGCCGATCAGCGACTTGATCCGGGCCTCCTCGGCGGCCGGGTTGATCGGCGCCGGGGCGTTGTCGGCCTCGGCGGCGACGGCGGCGGGGCTGCGCGGCTCGCCCGGCTTCCAGAACATCACCTTGTCGGCGAAGCTCTCTTCCTTGTGGGCGATGTCGCCATTCTCGTCGTCGACCACGAAGCGGATCAGGGGGTCGGCCTTGTCGGCGCCGGCCTTGGCCACCAGCAGCTTCTCGCCCTCGGATCGAGTCTCGGAGAGGGAGCGGCCGATCAGGGCGTTGCGGGCGGCGCTTTCGGGCTGGAGCTCCTGCGGGCGCGGCTGGCCCGGCGCCGGCGGGCGCAGGGCGAAGTCCGGCGGCACCACCAGGGGCGCCTTGGAGACCACGCGGAACTCGTCGGGGGTGACCTTGGTCATGCCCAGGGCCTGGCGGGTCGACTGGCAGCCGGCAAGGCCGGTCGCTCCGGCCAGGACGGCGATGACCGCGATGTGTTGGACCTTCATCAAGACACGGCTCCTTGGGCCGCCCCCGGCCACGTCCCCCAGATAGCGCAAAGCCCGCCGAGCGCCAACCGCCTCTGGATCGCCAATCCCCGGGCGTCGCAGACCCCCTCCGGCCCGCTTCGCGGTCCACCTCCCCCTTGGGGGAGGAATGAAGAAGTCATTGCTCCCCCAAGGGGGAGCTCCCGGCGAAGCCGGGTGAGGGGGCAAAACCCCGTCTCAGCAGACCCCCTCCCGGCGCACTGCGCGGTCCAACTCTCCCTTGTGGCAGGAGTTACGGGGGAGTGGGGGTGTCTTTTCGGAAGGAGTCCGCGAGCATCAGGATCACGCCGATGGTGATGGCGCTGTCGGCGATGTTGAACACCCAGGGGAAGAACCCGAGGGCGCTGACATCGATGAAGTCCGCCACCGCGCCGAACCGGGCCCGGTCGATGGCGTTGCCCACGGCGCCGCCGATGATCAGGCCCAGGGAGACGCCGAGCAGGCGCCGGTCGGCCTTCCGCGCCCAGGCCGCCAGGGCCAGGGCGACCAGCAGGGCGAAGGCGGTCAGCCCCCAGCGGACCAGGTCATGCCGGGCCTGGAGGAAGCCGAAGCTGACCCCCTCGTTCCACACCATGGTCAGCCGCAGGGGGCCCAGGATCTCCACCGACAGGCGCAGGGGAAGGTTCAGGCCATAGAGGATCCAGGCCTTCACCGCCTGGTCGGCGGCCAGGACGGCGGCTGCGAGGCCGAAGGCCAGGCGACCGGCCGGGGTCACGCTCGCCCCACCCTCAGACACGGGCGGCGTCCCAGGCGGCCACGGCCTCGGCGTCCCTCAGGGACAGGTCCGGATAGCGCGGGTCCTGGCCCACCTCGGGCAGGATGCGCCAGGAGCGGGCGCACTTGCGGCCCTCGGCCCGGCGCGGCTCGACCCGCACGCCGGGAACCTCAACCAGGGCGAAGGCGCCCTCCGGTCCCGCGCCGGCGACCAGGGTCGCCTGGGAGGTGCGGAACACCTCGGCCGGGTCCAGGCCCTCTAAGGCGGCGAGCAGGCCGGCGTCGTCCACGTGCACCACGGGCGCAGCCTCCAGCGGGCCACCCAGGCGCTTCTCACGGCGCTCGGCCTCCAGGGCGCCCATGACCACGGAGGTCACGGCCTGGACCTTGGCCCAGCGGTCCGCCTCGGCCGGATGGCTCCAGGCGGCCGGGGTCTCGGGGAAGATCCGCAGGCAGTTGGACCCGGCCTCGGGGAAGCGGGTGGTCCAGGCCTCCTCCATGGTAAAGGGGATCAGGGGCGCCAGCCAGATCGTCAGGCGCTCGAAGACCAGGTCCATCACCGTGCGGGCGGACCGGCGCTTCAGGCTGTCGGGCCGGTCGCAGTAGAGGGCGTCCCGGCGGATGTCGAAGAACAGGGCCGACAGGTCGGTCTGGCAGAACTCGGTCAGGGGCCGGGCCACGTCCTGAAAGGAATAGCGGCCGTAGGCCTCGCGCACCTGCCCGTCCAGCTCGTGGAGCCGGTGCAGGATGTAGCGCTCCAGGGGCGGCATGTCGGCGGGATCGACCCGCTCAGCCTCGGAAAAGCCCGCCAGGGCGCCCAGCAGGTAGCGCAGGGTGTTGCGCAGCTTGCGGTAGGCGTCGGTGGTGGTGGCCAGGATGGTCTTGCCGATCTTCTGGTCCTCGGCGTAGTCGACCATGGCCGCCCAGAGGCGGAGGATCTCGGCGCCGGACTCGCGGATGACGGTGTCGGGCTCCAGGGTGTTGCCCTTGGACTTCGACATCTTCTCGCCGTTCTCGTCGACGGTGAAGCCGTGGGTCATGACGGCGTCGTAGGGCGCCCGGCCCCGGGTGCCGGCGCTTTCCAGGAGGGACGACTGGAACCAGCCGCGGTGCTGGTCGCTGCCCTCGAGGTAGAGGTCGGCGGGCCAGCGGGTGTTCTCCCGCCCTTCCAGGGTGAAGGCGTGGGTGGAGCCGGAATCGAACCAGACGTCGAGGATGTCCTCGACCTTCTCGTAGCGGTCCGGATCGTGGCCGCCGAGGAAGCTCTCCGCCGGCTCGGTGAACCAAGCGTCGGCGCCCCGGGCGTTGATGGCCTCGACGATGCGGCGGTTGACCTCGGCGTCCACCAGGGGCTGGTGGGTCTCCTTGTCCACGAACATGGCGAGCGGCGCGCCCCAGGCCCGCTGGCGGCTGATCAGCCAGTCCGGCCGGCCCTCGACCATGGAGCGGATGCGGTTGCGCCCGGCCTCCGGATAGAAGGCGGTGGCGGCGATGGCCTTCAGGGCCGTCTCGCGCAGGGTGGCGCCCTTCAGCTCCGGCGTGTCCACGGCCTCGTCCATGCGGATGAACCACTGGGGCGTGTTGCGGAAGATCACCGGCGCCTTGGAGCGCCAGGAGTGGGGATAGCTGTGCTCCAGCCGGCCCCGGGCGAGCAGGTTGCCGGCCTCGACCAGCTTTTCCATGACCGCGCCATTGGCGGGCCCGAACTTGCCGGCCTTCTTGCCCTCGGTCTCCAGCACCTTGAGGCCGGCGAAGAGGGCCACGTGGGGCTGGTAGGCCCCGTCGGCGTCGACCGTCTCGGGGATCTCCCGATGGCCGTGGGCCAGCCAGACCAGGTAGTCGTCCACCCCGTGCCCGGGGGCCGTGTGGACAAAGCCCGTGCCGGCGTCGTCGGTGACGTGGTCGCCCGACAGCATCGGCACGGCGAAGCCGTAGTGGTCGTCCAAGGCCGCCAGGGGATGGCGGCAGGTCATGCCCGAGGGATCGACGTCCTCGACACGCCGCCAACGGGCGATCTTGGCCGCAGCGGCCACGTCGGCGGCGCGGGCGTCGGCGACGATGAGGCGGTCGCCCGCCCTGGCCCAGGGCTCGAAGTCCAGCCCCGTCTCCATGGCCTCGACCTCGTAGACCGCGTAGGCGATCTCCGGCGAGAAGGCGATGGCCCGGTTGGCCGGCAGGGTCCAGGGGGTGGTGGTCCAGATGACCACCGCGGCGCCGTCGGCGGCGGTCGGCCCCTCGACGACGGGGAACTTCACCCAGACGGTGGGGCTGAAATGGTCGTGGTACTCCACCTCGGCGTCGGCCAGGGCGGTGCGCTCCACCGGGCTCCACATGACGGGCTTGGAGCCCCGGTAGAGCTGGCCCGAGACCACGAACTTGTGGAACTCGGCGACGATGGCCGCCTCGGAGCCATAGTCCATGGTGGCGTAGCGGTTGTCCCAGTCGCCCAGCACCCCCAGGCGCTTGAAGCCGGCCTTCTGGACCTCGATCCACTGGGCGGCGTAGGCGCGGCAGCGTTCGCGGAACTCGGCCTTGGAGACGTCCTCCTTGCGCCGGCCCTGGCCGCGGAGCTCTTCCTCGATCTTCCATTCGATGGGCAGGCCGTGGCAGTCCCACCCGGGGACGTAGTCGACGTCAAAGCCCAGGGCGAAGCGCGAGCGGACCACGAAGTCCTTCAGGGTCTTCTGCAGGGCGTGGCCGATGTGGATGGCGCCGTTGGCGTAGGGCGGGCCGTCGTGCAGGACGAAGAGGGGCGCCCCCCGGCCCTGCCGGTCGGCCCTCAGGCGCGCGTACAGGTCCTCCCAGCGGGCCAGGATCTCCGGCTCCTTGACCGGCAGGCCGGCGCGCATGGGAAAGGGGGTGTCGGGAAGAAAGACGGTTTCGCGGTAGTCGCGCGAGGCGGGAGCGGCGTCGTCGGCCATGGGACCTTCCAGGTTGGACCGGATCAGGGGGGGTGAGGAATTCCCGGCGCGCGCTGGAGGTCGTCCGGCGGCGTCACGCCGGGCGGGTAATTCGCGCAGGAGTCCGGACCGGGGTCATGGGGCGGGGCTATAGCAGACCGGCGGGGCGGCTGTCAGCAGGGGAGGGGGGATCCAGACGTGTGCGGAGCGGCCTGGTCTTCATCCACCTCTCCTGCAATGAATGACGGCAATGCGCTGCATCTCGAACATGGACCCCTGCAGTTGAGCCTTATGGAGCCCTGCCCGTTCTGCCTGCCACAGCCTGATCGCGTGGCTTTTGCAACTGCGTTTTCAAAGGGGATCTGGGACGCCTTTCCTGTAACGCCTGGTCATCTCCTGGTTGTCCCGCACCGCCATGTGGCGACGTGGGCGGAACTGCACCCCTCCGAGCAAGCCGCAATGATCGAAGGGCTTAATCAGGCGCGGGCGCTTCTTACCGAGACCTTTGCGCCTGACGGCTTCAATGTGGGCTTCAACGAGGGCGCTGCTGCGGGACAAACCCTCCCGCATTTCCATATCCACGTGATCCCTCGCAGGCAGGGGGACATGAAGGACCCGCGGGGCGGGGTTCGCCATGTGATTCCGGCCAAGGGCAACTACCTGTCCCCGTCCCGATCGGACTATGCGCCGCGAGCGCCTATGTCGGGCACTCCCCACGATCGAGCTCTGATTTCTGGCGGCGAAGACGCTCTAATTCGCCATCTCCTGCCCCACATCGACCAGGCGGTCGCCGTTGACCTCGCTGTATCCTTTGTCATGGAAAGCGGTGCGAGACTGCTCCAGCCGCATCTGCAAGACCTACTCAATCGGTCGGGCCGGCTTCGGCTTGTGACCAGCGATTATCTGGACGTAACCGACCCTGCGGCGCTTAGGCGGCTCATGGATTTGGAGGGCGACGCCCACCTAAAGATATTTGAAGCCAACCAGGTCGGCTTTCACCCCAAGTCCTGGGTCTTCCACATGGAAGACAGGTCAGGGGTGGCTATCGTCGGAAGCTCCAACCTGTCTGAGTCCGCTCTGCGGACAGGAGTGGAGTGGAATTTTCGGGTCGTGTCGCCTGAGTCCGGCCAGGGCTGGAGGGATGTCCTGGAAGGTTTTGAGGCACTTCTCATCCGCCCGGAAATTCGCGACCTCGATCACCAGTGGATTGACCGCTACGCGCAGCGCCGTGAGCGAACACTCGCCCCCAAGCCAAGGCTCATTGATGTGGCGGAGGAGCCTCCACTGCCGCCACCGATGCCGCATGTCATTCAAAGCGAAGCCCTCGAAGCTCTCGAAGACACGCGAGCCCAAGGGTTCACAGCGGGGATGGTCGTTCTTGCGACAGGCCTAGGAAAGACCTGGCTCAGCGCCTTTGACTCGGATCGTCCGGAATTCAAACGCGTGCTCTTTGTCGCCCACCGCGAGGAAATCCTCTCGCAGGCGATGGAAACCTATCGTCGCTGTCGGCCTGGCGCTCATTTCGGACGATACACTGGCGCGCAGAAGGACCTCGACGCCGATGTCCTCTTCGCCTCAGTCCAGACCCTAGGGCGCATATCTCACCTAAGACAGTTCTCTCCAGACGCCTTCGATTACATCGTCGTAGACGAGTTCCACCATGCTGCGGCACGTACCTATCGCGGCCTCATCCAGCACTTCACGCCGAAGTTCCTCTTGGGTCTGACAGCAACCCCCGACCGTATGGATGGCGGGGATCTCCTGGGGCTGTGCCAGGAGAATCTCGTCTACAGGCGCGACTTTATCGCTGGCATTGAGCACAAGCTCTTGTCGGGATTCCATTACTTGGGCGTCCCTGACGATGTGAACTACGCCCAGATCCCATGGAGGGGCTCGGGCTTCGATGAGGTCACTCTCACCCAGGCCCTGGCGACCCAAGCCCGAGCGCAGAACGCCCTAGAGCAGTTGCAGCGTCACGGTGGCAGCAGGACGCTCGGCTTCTGCTGTTCCCAGCGTCACGCCGATTACATGGCGGACTTTTTCAATAGCAAGGGGCTTCGGGCAGTCGCCGTTCACGCAGGTAAGGACTCGGCGCCACGTGCATCCTCATTGGAGCATCTGGAGGCCGGCGACCTCGACGTCATCTTTTCCGTCGACATGTTCAACGAGGGCGTCGACGTTCCGAACATAGATACCGTCCTGATGTTGCGGCCCACCGAGTCGACGGTGATCTGGATGCAGCAATTTGGACGCGGACTGCGAAGGGCTGAGGGCAAGGAGCGTCTGAATGTCATCGACTATATCGGTAATCACCGGGTCTTCCTGACAAAGGCGCGAGCTCTCCTGCAGTGTTCGGTAGGGGATCGCGCGCTGCTCCTGAAGTTGGAGGAGTTGCGTCGTGGCGAGGTCCATTGGCCCGAGGGCTGCGAGGTAACCTACGAACTCGAAGCGCTGGACCTGCTAAAGGCGCTTTTGCGCCCTCCAAGCCAGGGAGACGGGCTAGAGGCGTACTACCTCGAGTTTCGGGAACGAATGGGCAGGCGCCCCACAGCTCTGGACATGTTCCACGCTGGATTTGAGCCAAGACGAACTGGCCATGGTGGATGGTTTCAGTTCGTACAAGACCAGGGAGATCTTTCGCCGGTCGAGGAAGAAGTGGTTGCGCGCCACGATGGCTTCCTCAGTTCGCTGGCTGCAGGCGCTATGACCCGATCCTATAAGATGCTTCTGGTCCGGGCGATGCAGCGGTCAGAGTCCTTCCCAGGCTCGGTCGGCCTAGACTCTCTCACAACAGCGTTCGCCGACCTGGCGATGCGAAATCCAAACCTGCGGCATGATGTGAGTGTTGATCTCAATGATCGGGCGGAGGTTCGGAAATTGCTCTTGAAGCACCCAATCGACGCCTGGATCGAAGCCCGGGGGGCTGGAACACGGCCCTTCTTCGCCCTGGAAGATGGCCGCTTCAGGACAACATTCCAGACGCTTGATGCCCACGTGCCCGTCCTGAATGACCTGGTCGAGGAGCTGATCGATTGGCGACTCGCCGCCTATTTCGACAAGGGAGGGACTGAGGCGCTTCAGGGCGTTGCTGACGGACCCGCCATTCCGTTTGAGGGAGCGCCCTTGATCGCGAGCGGTGGACCTGAGCTTTGGCGGGAGTACATGCGGGAGGAGATCCCGCCGCTGTTTGGGCTGACCTACAATTCCGGTTCGTGGGACCAAGGCTTTGTCGTGAAGGACAAGACCGCCTTTCTCCTGGTGACCCTGAAGAAGACCAATCTCAATGCCGAGCACCGATATGAGGATCGCTTTATTGATGCATTGAGGATGCACTGGCAGAGCCAGAACCGAACGACCCAAGCCTCTAAGCACGGCCGCATCATCAGCGGAGAGGAGCCAGGATATCGTCTCCACCTCTTTGTGCGGATGGAAAAGTTACGCGGGAAGACTGCGTCACCCTTTACCTACTGTGGGACGGTAGGCTTCGAGTCCTGGAAGGGGGAGAAGCCGATCTCGGTCACTTGGCGACTTAACGAAGCTGTACCCTACAGGCTACGCAGAGCCTTCGGGGTTTCAGACGCCCACGACACGTTACTCTAGCTGCCAAGGCTAAAGACGACTCTTCCAGGGTCACTGGTCCAGTCCTGAAGGGCATCCTCAGGCGCTCCACTGTCTACCTGCTACATCTGACTCCAATGGACTCGTCGCAATCTCATGAGAGGGCGACGCGCCCCCTCACCCCGCCGACAGGATCATCCGCGCCATGGAGGCGTCGTCGTCGATCTGGGAGGTCAATTCCACGAGGGAGGCGAACGCGGTCTCCGGGCGTAGGACGGCGATGAAGTTGGTCGACAAAAGTTCTCAATAATGATAACTTTCCGCCGTGTGGACGGTTCTCTACTACAACGACCGCGTGAGGCGGGAGATCGAGGAATGGCCCGTCGGCATCTATGCCGACTTCCTCCGCCTGGTGGAATGGCTGGAGGCGGAGGGCCTCGATCTCCGGATGCCCCACTCGCGGGCGATGAGCGGGGGATTGTTCGAGCTTCGGTGCAAGGGGCCTGAAGGGATCGGTCGGGCGTTCTATTGCACGCAGGTCGGTCGCGAGCTGGTGATCCTGCACAGCATCGTGAAGAAGAGCCAGGCGACGCCCGACAGGGACCTTAAGCTGGCTCGCAGGCGTCTGAAGGAGGTGCAGTCATGAGCGATCCGGGTTTCAAGCCTGTCCGTCACGACGGAAATGCGGCCTTGGAAAGGGCGATGCAAAGGCCCGGGTTCAAGGAGGCCTGGGAAGCCGGCGCCGATGAGTATGCGGCGCTGCGGTCCCTGCTTGAGGCGCGCAAACAGGCGGGCCTGACGCAGGAGGAAATTGCGATCCGGATGGGGACTTCCAAGAGCGCCGTTTCGCGCCTGGAGAGCTCGCTGCGCGATCCCAAGCACTCGCCAACATTCGAGACAATCCGGCGTTATGCCAAGGCCTGCGGCAAGCGGGTGGAAATCCAGCTGGTCTGAGACTTGGCTCCGCCTACCCCGCCGACAGGATCATCCGCGCCATGGAGGCGTCGTCGTCGATCTGGGCGGTCATTTCCTCGAGGGAGGCGAACTTGGCCTCGGGGCGGAGGAAGGCGATGAGGTCGGTCTCGATCACCTGGCCGTAGAGGTCCTCGTCGAAGTCGAAGAGCCAGACCTCCAGGCGCGGGGCGATCTCGCCGGCGACGGTGGGATTGACGCCGATATTGGCCACGCCGGCCAGGGTGCGGCCGTCGGACAGGCGGGTGCGGGTGGCGTAGACGCCGAAGCGGGGGGCCACATAGTCGTCCAGCTCGACGTTGGCGGTGGGATAGCCGAGGGTCCGGCCCAGCTGGCGGCCGTGGCGGACCTCACCCTCGATGGCGAAGGGCCGGCCGAGGATGCTGGCGGCCAGCTCGGGGCGGCCCTCGCGCAGGGCGTTGCGCACGTCGGTGGAGGAGAACTTGCCCTCGCTCTCGCCGTCGCCGATCGCCTCGGCCACCGAGACCCCGAAGCCCAGGGCGCCGCCATAGGCCTGCATGGTCGCCGGACTGCCCGAGCGGCCCTTGCCGAAGGAGATGTCGAAGCCGACCGCCACATGGCGGACACCCAGGCCCTGGTGCAGGACCTGCTCGGCGAAGGCCTGGTCGGACAGCTCGCGCATGACCTCGTCGAAGGGCAGGAGGTAGAGCCGGTCCACGCCCAGGGCGTCGAGGGCCCGGGCCAGCTGGTCGGGCTTCATCAGCCGGAAGGCCGGGGCGTCGGGCTGGAAGATCCGCCGGGGATGAGGCTCAAAGCTGACCACGCCGAGGGGAAGGCCCTGGTCCCGGGCGGCGGCGGCGGCCAGGCCGATCACCGCCTGGTGCCCCCGATGGACGCCGTCGAAGTTGCCCAGGGCGATGCTGGCGCCCCGGTCGCCCTGCGACAGTCCCTGCCATCCCCGGATGATGCGCATGGTCAGCCTGCGGCCTCGCGCCGGGGGGCCAGGACCACGGCCTCGCCCTCGACCACGCGCTTGCCGCCCACCTCGCAGACGGTGGAGAGGGTCACCTCGCCCCGCCTGGGGTCGAGGGCCTCGACGGTGACGCGGGCGGTGACCGCGTCGCCCGGACGGACCGGGCGGCGGAAGCGCAGGGCCTGGGACAGGTAGATGGTTCCCGGCCCGGGCAGTTGCATGCCGATCACCGCCGAGATGTAGGCGCCCGACAGCATGCCGTGGGCGATACGGCCCTTGAAGATCGTGCCCTCGGCATAGGCCTCATCCAGGTGGACCGGGTTGGCATCCGTGGAGACCGCCGCGAAGGCCTCGATCACCGCCTGGGTGACCGTGCGGGTGATCTCGGCGCTGTCGCCGACGGAAAGGTCCTCGAAGAAACGTCCCTGCATGCGGCTCTCCCCTGGCTCCGACAGTCTAGCGGGCGCCGCCGCCGGCGCGAAGGGGGCCGGTCCAGTCCAGGCCGGCGCTGGCCCAGCGCGCGCCCCCCCCGGCCTGGGCCAGGAGACTGCGGGCGGCGTCCATGTCCAGGCCCTGCGGACCCAGGAGCTCGGCGCCGTGGATGCCGCCGGCCACGAACAGGACGTCGAGGTCCTGGGCGTTGGCGCCGCGGATGTCGGTGGGGATGCCGTCCCCGATGCAGAGGATACGGCGGCGGTCCACCGGCCGGCCCAGCCGGGCCTCGGCCTCGGCGATGCAGAGGTCGTAGATGGGGGCGTGGGGCTTGCCGGCCATGCGCACCTCGCCGCCGAGGTCGGCGTAGAGCTGGGCCAGGGCGCCGGCGCAGGGGATCAGCCGGTCGCCCCTCTGCACCACGAGGTCGGGGTTGGCGCAGAGCAGGGGCAGGCGGCGGGGCAGGATGGCCTCGAAGCGCGCGCGATAGTCCTCGGCCGTCTCGGTCTCGTCGTCGTAGGGGCCGGTGACGCAGATCAAGGCGGCGGCCTCGGGACCGGACAGGTCAAGGCCGAGGCCGGCGTAGAGAGGGGCGTCCCGGTCCGGCCCGATGGCCCAGACCGGGCCGGGCGCCCGCTCGGCCAGGAGGGTCCGGGTGGCGTCGCCCGAGGTGATCATGGCGCTCCAGGCGGCGCGGGACACGCCCAGGGCGTCCAGCTGTGGAACCACGTCGGCGGCGGGTCGCGGGGCGTTGGAGATCAGGATGACCGGCCCGCGGCTTTCGG
Organism: Phenylobacterium parvum; assembly: GCF_003150835.1. Classification (NCBI taxonomy): domain Bacteria; kingdom Pseudomonadati; phylum Pseudomonadota; class Alphaproteobacteria; order Caulobacterales; family Caulobacteraceae; genus Phenylobacterium; species Phenylobacterium parvum. Next base: position 259,298 of record NZ_CP029479.1, read on the forward strand.
CGAATGCGGCCAGGGCCCGGCAGGCGGGCTCGAAGCGCTCGCGGCCATTGTGGATGACGCCCCAGACGTCGGACAGGACCACGTCGTAGCGGTCGGCGATTTCGTCCAGGCCCTGGATCGGCTCGGGAAGGCTCATGACCCGGGGCGGTAGCCGCCCCGCCCTCAGCGGTCAACCGGTCAGGAGCCGCGAGGCGGTTTCTCAGGCCCGCTTCTCAGGCCCCCTTCTCAGGCCCGCTCGCCAGCCCGGCGGCGCAGGGGCGCCTGGAGGTAGTCTGCGGGCGGATCGGTCTCGGCGAGGATGGCGCCGCGGATGGCCCGGGGCTCGCCGAACAGGTGGCCCTGGCCAAAGGCGATGTCGAGCTCGAGCACCTCGACGGTCTGGCGCTCGTCCTCGATCTTCTCGGCGATGATGTCCACGCCGTAGCGGCGGGCCAAGGTGGCGAAGTCCTGGGCGGCCAGGTCGGGCAGGGCGCGGAAGACCGGGCCCTCGCCGCTCTCGACGATCTCGTCCTGCAGGGACTGGGCGCCGATCTTCAGGAACCGGACATCGCTGCGGGCCAGTTCCTGGAAGTCCATGTCCAGCCGACGGACCTTGTCGAGGCTGAAACGGAAGCCCAGCTCGGCCAGCCGCGCCATGTTGCGCGCCGCGGTCGAGGTGCGGGTGTCGTAGGCCGACTGGCCGATCTCGAAGATGACCGAGCCGGCGAGGTCTCGGTTCTGGGCCATCAGCTCGAGGAACTGGGGGAAGAACCCCTCGTCGGACAGGGAGCTGGTGGAGATGTTGCAGAAGATCCCGACCTTCTTGTCGGTCTGGGCCAGCCGCCGGACGATCTGCACGCAGCGGAAGAGGAGGAGGTTGTCCACCGCCGCCACGAGGCCCTCGGGCTCGGCGACGGTCAGGAACTCGGCCGGCATGAGTACGCGGCCGCTCTCGTCCCGCAGGCGGGTGTAGCTTTCGTAGAAGAGGGTCCGCCGCTGGGGCAGGTTGACCACCGGCTGGAGGTAGAGGTCGACCCGGCCGCTGACCAGGGCCTCGCGCACGGTCTGCAGGCGCTCGCGCCAACCGGGCCGGGCGCCGTCGGCGGGTCCGCCGACAACCCCGTCGGCCAGCCGCTCGTCGAGCCGTTCGCTCATGCGGGTGACCAGGTCCTCGAGCATCTGCACCTCGGTGCTGAGCTCTTCGGATCGGCGCTGGGCGTCGAGGGCGACGGTCTCGAGCACCTCGCCCACCCGGGCGTCGATCTGCTCGATCTGGCCCACCAGCAGGCGATGGGCGTGGCGCAGGGTCTCAACCTCCTTGCGCAGGGCCGACTGACCCAGGACGCCGGTTATGAGGCCGTGGAAGGTGAAGCAGAGGCCCAGGGCGCCGGCGAGCCCGGCCACGCCGGCGCCCCAGCCGCCGCCGTTGCGCCAGATCAGGACCGCAAAGATCAGCGACAGGCTGAAATAGCTTGCGGTCAGCAGCGGCAGAATGAGGCGTCTCATGGTCCCGCCCGTCCCCGAATCACACCGGAGTATCGGTTAACCATGATGGACTTGTCGAACGGGAAAATCGCGCCCCGTCAGGGGCTTCGCGCGAATCCCCCTTGCGCCGGCCGGGCCAGGGCTGAGGTTCAGCGGGTCGGGACAGGCGTCTCGCCGCGATAGTCGTAGAAGCCCCTGCCGGCCTTGCGGCCCAGCCAGCCGGCCTCGACATACTTGGTCAGCAGGGGACAGGGCCGGTACTTGGAGTCGGCCAGGCCCTCATAGAGGACGTTCATGATCGACAGGACGGTGTCCAGGCCGATGAAATCGCCCAGCTCGAGCGGCCCCATGGGATGGTTGGCTCCCAGCTTCATGGCCGTGTCGATGGCCTCCACCGTGCCGACGCCCTCGTAGAGGGTGTAGATGGCCTCGTTGATCATCGGCACCAGGACGCGGTTGACGATGAAGGCCGGGAAGTCCTCGGCGTTGGCGGTGGTCTTGCCCAGGGACCGGGCGAAGTTGACGGCGGTCTCGTAGGTCGGCGCGTCGGTGGCGATGCCCCGGATGATCTCCACCAGCTTCATGAGCGGCACGGGGTTCATGAAGTGCAGGCCGATGAACCGCTCGGGGCGGTCGGTGGCCGCCGCCAGCCGGGTGATGGAGATGGAGGAGGTGTTGGAGGCCAGGAGGGTGTTGGGGCCGAGATGGGGCGACAGGGCGCGGAAGATCGACTTCTTGACCTCCTCGCTCTCGGTGGCGGCCTCGATGACGAGGTCGGCGGCGCCGACGACCTGGAGCTCGGGCGCGGCTTGGATGCGCGCCTGGGCGGCTTCCATCTCCTGGGGGGTGATGATCTCCCGGGAGACCTGACGGGTCAGGTTCCGGCCGATCAGCTCGCGGCTGGCGGTGATGCGGTCGGGGCTGACGTCGTGCAGCAGGACCTCGTAGCCGCCCAGGGCCACCACATGGGCGATGCCCGATCCCATCTGACCCGCGCCGATGACGCCGACCGTCCTGATACCCGCCATGAACGTAACCCCGCGAAGGCGGCTCTCCGGCCGCGTTTAGGGGGCGCACCCTAGAACCGTGTTGCGGCGCCGCCAAGCGATTTGCTGCATCGCAGCGCGGCGGGGTTCCGGGCATGAAAAAGGGGGGCGCGGTGACCGCACCCCCCTTTCCGGAGTTCGAAACCCGTGGCCGGCTTACCTGCCGGCGGCGGCCAGGGCGTCCATCAGCTCGGGCACGGCGGCCTTGTAGTCGGCCACCAGGCCCAGGTCGGCGACCTGGAAGATGGGGGCGTCGCCGTCCTTGTTGATGGCCACGATGACCTTGGAGTCCTTCATGCCCGCCAGGTGCTGGATGGCGCCCGAGATGCCGATGGCGACATAGAGCTCGGGGGCCACGACCTTGCCGGTCTGGCCGACCTGGTAGTCGTTGGGGGCGTAGCCCGCATCCACGGCGGCCCGGCTGGCGCCGACGGCCGCGCCCAGCTTGTCGGCCAGGGGCTCGATGACCCGCTGGAACTCCTCGGCGGAGCCCATGGCCCGGCCGCCGGAGACGACGATCTTGGCGGCGGTCAGCTCGGGACGGGCCGACTTGACGATCTGCTGGCCGACAAAGGTGGTCTTGCCGGCGCCGGGACCCGCATCGATGGTCTCGATCGCGGCGGACCCGCCTTCGGCCGCGGCCTTGAAGTTGGTGGCCCGGACGGTCAGCACCTTCTTGGCGTCCGCGGACTGGACGGTCTCCAGGGCGTTGCCGGCGTAGATCGGGCGCACGAAGGTGGAGCCATCGACGACCTCGACCACCTCGGTGATCTGGGCGACGTCGAGCTTGGCCGCCACGCGGGGCGAGAAGCTCTTGCCCAGGGAGGTGGCGGGGGTCAGCAGGGCGTCGTAGCCGGCCATCAGCGGGACGACCAGGGCGCTGATCGCCTCGGGCAGGCCCTGGCCCAGGGCGTCGCTCTCGGCATGCAGGACCTTGCGGACCCCGGCGATGCCGGCGGCGGCCTTGGCCACGTCGCCGGCGCCCTTGCCGGCGACCAGCACATCGACGTCGCCGGACAGGGCGAGGGCGGCGGTGACGGTCTTGTGGGTCCCGTCCTTGAGCGTGGCGTTGTCGTGATCAGCGAAAACCAGAACAGCCATCAGATCACCCCGTTGGACTTGAGGTTGGAAACGATTTCAGCAGCACTCTCGACCTTGACGCCGCCGCTGCGCTTGGGCGGCTCGGCGACCTTGACCACCTTGAGGCGCGGGGCGGTGTCGACGCCGACCGCCGACAGCTCCTTCACGTCGAGGGGCTTCTTCTTGGCCTTCATGATGTTCGGCAGCGAGGCGTAGCGCGGCTCGTTGAGGCGCAGGTCGGCGGTGATGACCGCCGGCAGGGCCACGTCCACGGTCTGCAGGCCGCCGTCGATCTCGCGGGTCACCTTGGCCGAGCCGGCCGACAGGACGATTTCCGAGGCGAAGACCGCCTGGGGCCAATCCAGCAGGGCCGACAGCATCTGGCCGGTGGCGTTGTTGTCGCCGTCGATGGCCTGCTTGCCCATGATGACCGCGTCGGGGGCTTCCTCGGTGATCACCGCGGCGAGGACCTTGGCCACCGCGAGGGGCTCGAGGTCCTGGTCGGTCTGGATCAGGATGGCGCGGTCGGCGCCCATGGCCAGGGCCGTCCGCAGGGTTTCCTGGGCCTGGGCCGGGCCGATGGAGACGGCGACGACCTCGGTCGCGGCGCCCTTCTCCTTCTGGCGGACGGCCTCTTCGACCGCGATCTCGCAGAACGGGTTCATGGCCATCTTCACATTGGCCAGGTCGACACCGGTCTGATCGGCCTTGACCCGAACCTTGACGTTGTAGTCGATGACCCGCTTTACGGGCACGAGGACCTTCATGGCTTCGCTAGCGCCTCAAATTGCATTGCAACAAATGGAACCGGGTGGGGCATAACCAATCCGGCGAGGTTTGCAAGCTCCGGGCGCGTTCGGAGCCGCCAGAGGGCCTTCAGGAGTCGAGAGATGTCGAAACTCATCCGCCAGGTGTTCCGCATCACCGCCGCCGTCTTTGTCGTCGTCAGCCTTGTCATGGTGGTGATCCAGCTGGTCTGGATCGACCCGGGCCGGGAGTGCGAGCAGGCCGGCAAGTGGTGGGACTGGCGCCAGCGCACCTGCGCCCAACCGATCCTGATCTCGGACATCACCGGACGGCCGATCACCGACCGCAAGAGCCATGACGCCGCCAAGGCCGACGCCCGCACGCGAGAGTCCGGGACCCCGGAGGCCGCAAAGCCGGACTGAGGGGCCGCAGACCCTTCCGTCTAGGCCTCCCGCGTGGCCCCAGCCTTCCAGAGGACGTCGGCGCGGCCCTGGTCGTTGGCGACGCGGGCGGCGACGAAGAGCAGGTCGGACAGCCGGTTGAGATATCGCAGGGCCGGGCCGCTGACCGGCTCGCCGGCGGCCGCCAGGGCGACGGCGCTGCGCTCGGCCCGGCGCGCGACGGTGCGGGCCAGGTGCAGGAAGGCGGCGGCGGCGCTCCCCCCTGGCAGGACGAAGGAGGTCAGCTCGCCCAGGCCCGCGTTCAGGACGTCGATCTCCTGCTCCAGGCGGGCGACCTGCGAATCCAGGATGCGCAGGGCCCGATCCTCGGCCGGACCCGGCGGGGTGGCGAGGTCGGCGCCGAGGTCGAACATCTCGTTCTGCAGACGGGCCAGCAGGGGATCGAGGGGCGTCCCGGCGGTGTGCAGGCGCACCAGTCCCAGGCAGGCGTTGGCCTCGTCGACGTCGCCGTAGGCCGCCACGCGCAGGTCGCCCTTGGAGACCTCGGCCCCCGAGGCCAGGCGGGTGGTCCCGGCGTCCCCGGTCCGGGTGTAGATGCGGTTGATCAGGACCACGGCTCAGCCCGCCTGCTGGCGCCACCAGAGGGCGGCGGCCAGTATGGCCACGGCGATGGCCTGGGTCAGGACCCGAAGGCGCATCAGCCGGTTGGAGTAGGAGCGGCCGAAGTCCCCGCCGCGGAACAGGGCGTACAGGCCAAATCCGAGGGTCACGAGCACGACCAGGAGGGCCACGGGGATCAGGTACTTGAAGACCAAGTCCATGGGATGTCCTTTCCGGACGACTAGTTGGCGCCCTCGAGCAGCCGGCGGGCGATGACCTGGGCCTGCACCTCGCCGGCCCCCTCGAAGATGTTCAGGATGCGGGCGTCGGCCAGGAGCCGGCTCGCGACCTGCTCGGTGGCGAAGCCGGCGCCGCCGTGCACCTGGACGGCGTTGTCGGCGGCGGCCCAGGCGATGCGCGCGGCGGTCAGCTTGGCCATGCCGGCCTCAAGGTCGCAGCGGCGGCCCTGGTCCTTGGCCTCGGCGGCGAACCAGGTGAGGCGGCGGGCGCCCAGCAGCTCGGCGGCCATCATGGCCAGCTTGTTGGCGACCCGCGGGAACTCCGCAATCGGCCGGTCGAACTGGCGCCGCTGGAAGGCGTAGGTCACGGCCTCGTCCAGGGCGGCCTGGCCGACGCCGACGGCGCGGGCGGCGGTCTGGATCCGGGCGCTCTCGAAGGTGGCCATGAGCTGGGAGAAGCCCTTGCCGGTCTGGCCGCCCAGGAGGGCGCTCTCCGGGACCTCGAAACCGTCGAAGGCGATGTCGTATTCCTTCATGCCCCGATAGCCGATGACGCCGATCTCGCCGCCGCTCATGCCGGGGGCGGGGAAGGGCTCGGCGTCCGTCCCGCGGGGCTTCTCGGCCAGCAGCATGGACAGGCCGCGGTGGTCCTTCGTGCCCGGCTCGGTGCGGACGAGGAGGGTCATCAGGTCGGCCCGGGCCGCATGGGTGATCCAGGTCTTGGCCCCGAAGACCTTCCAGGCGCCGCCTGACCGCTCGGCCCGGGTGCGCAGGGCGCCGAGGTCCGACCCCGTGTCGGGCTCGGTGAAGACCGCGGTGGGGATGATCGCGCCCGAGGCGATTCCGGGCAGGAGGCGCGCCTTCTGGTCCTCCGTGCCATGGGCGAGGATCAGCTCGGCGGCGATCTCCGAGCGGGTCCCCAGGGAGCCGGCGGCGATCCAGCCCCGGGACAGCGCCTCGGAGACCACGCACATGGCCGTCTTGCCCAGCCCCGCCCCGCCCCAGGCCTCGGGCAGGGTCAGGCCGAAGACGCCGAGGCTGGCCAGCTCTTCCAGCAGGGACAGGGGGATGAGCTCGTCGCGCAGGTGCCAGCCCTGGGCGTAGGGCGCCACGCGGGTGCGGGAGAAGTCGGTGAACTGGTCGCGGATCGCCTCCAGGGTCTCGTCCAGTCCCGAGGCCTCGAGGGAGGGCCGGCCGGAGACGCCCTCCAGCAGGGCGACGATGCGGGTCTTCACCGCCTGGGAGGCCCCGGGGCGCAGGTCGGACAGCAGGGGGAAGAGGTCGTCGGTCGAGACGCCGAGGTCGGCGGGGCGGAAGGTCTCGCCCTGGTTCATGGGCAGGCCGCCGGCCAATTGGGAGACGTACTCGAAGGCCAGGAGCTGGGCCGGCAGGGCCTCGGCCTCGGCCAGGGCGCCGTCGGCTTCAAGCCGTTCAGCCCACAGGGCGACCTGGCGCAGGGTCTCGGCATAGGAGGCGCACCAGGCGAGGCCATGGGCGGCGTGCTGCTCGGCATCCAGCCGATGGCGGTCTACCCGTCCGCCGGGCGCAACGAGGGCTCCGACGGCCTGGCGCACCCGGGCGGTCACGGCGTCGGCCGCCTGCGCCGACTGGTGCAAGAGGGGGACAATTCGGGGTAGGATCAGGGTCTCGCTCATCACCGGCCTTATAGGCCAAGCTTTCGGCCCGCGACACACCCCGCTGAACCGCCCCGCCGGCCAGGGACCTTCGACCATGATCACCGTCCATCACCTGAACGATTCCCGCTCCCAGCGCGTGCTTTGGGCCCTGGAGGAGCTGGGCCTGCCCTACGAGATCCGCTTTCACGCCCGTGACGCCGCCACCCGCCTGGCCCCGCCGGAGCTGAAGGCCATCCACCCCCTGGGCAAGTCGCCGGTCATCGAGCACGAGGGCCAGGTGGTCTTTGAATCGGGCGCCATCCTCGACTACCTGTCGCGCCGCTGCGCCGGAGGCCGCCTGGCCCCGCCGTCTGCCTCGCCGGAGTACGACGTTTACCAGCAGTGGATGCACTATGCCGAGGGCTCGGCCATGCTGCCCCTGATGCTGGACATGTATGTCCGCCGCCTGGGCGAGGCCGGCGGGCCCCTGCAGCCGCGCATCGAGAGCGAGATCGCCAACCACCTGGGCTTTGTCGACGGGGCGCTTGCGGGCCGAGACTACCTCCTGGGCGAGTTCAGCCTGGCCGACATCCAGATGAGCTTCGTGGGCGAGGCCGGCGCCATGCTGGGCCGCCTGGCCGGCCACGAGCGCTTCGCCGCCTGGGTCCGCCGCTGCCAGGACCGCCCAGCCTACCGCGTCGCCCTGGAAAGGGGCGGGCCCTACAACATGGGCCCGAAGGACTAGGTTCCGGGCGCCGTTGACCCCCTCACCCGGCTTCGCCGGGAGCTCCCCCTTGGGGGAGCAATTCGTCCACTCCAATTCCTCCCCATCAGGGGGAGGTGGACCGCGAAGCGGGCCGGAGGGGGTCTCCTGAGGCGCCGTTTGACCGCCTCCCTGCTTACCCGGTTATTCCAACCGAGGTGGGGCGCATCGCCTGTGAGTTCACCCGCTAATCTCAGAGCGGAAGGTTCGTCTCCGGTCCGGAGTCCCACTCAAAGAAACCGGCCCCGCCGATAAGGCTTTCGGAGGCCTCTCTGAGGGCCGTCAAGGCTTCCGAATGTGGAAGCTGGAGGGCTGCGGAGAGACGCCTGGCCAGCTCCGGCTGTGACTGCGACAGAACCTGCAGCCTCTCCTTTGGACGGGGGAGGAACTGGTTTCCTTTCAGGAAGGCGTGGCGCACGAGGGCGGCCACCGCCAGGGCTCGAACCTGTCTGGCGTCGGCGGTGTCTTCGTCGCGGAAATCGAGGGCGTCTTCGACCTGGGTCGCGGCGGCGTAACGGTCTCGGAGCAGGGCGTCGGGTGACAGGCCCGGACCTCTCTCCAGGATGGCCAGGGCTTCCGTCCTAAGCTTGGCGAGCCGATCCTCAGTGTCCAGCAGGGTTGCGCCTGTGGCGAGCATGTGGGCCATGACCGGGCGTCCTTGGGCGATCTCCCTGGAGAGGCTGTGTCTCAGCCAGGCCTCAGAATTGAAGAAGATCTCGACCGGCGTTCCGTTGAACCATCTCTGAAACCTGCGCCGCCAGGGCGCGTCGTGCAGGACAACAATATCAAGGTCGCTGGCAGGGTGCGGATTGCCCCGTACGATGCTACCAGACACCAGGATGCCGATGGGCGGCGCGACCTCTGGCAGCCACGCCATGGCCTGTTCGAGAGCGCTGCGATGCCGGTCTTCAAGGGCAAGAGCGTCAAGTCCCGTTGGCACGGTCATCTCGCCCCGCCCACCCTCACCGCCCCCAGGGGTCCTCTTCATCCAGCCCGTCGAGGAAGTCGAAGACGGCGGCCTTGGTCAGGCCGTGGGGGATGGCGGAGAAGTGGTCGCAGCCGGGCAGGACCACGCCCTTCCCGTAGGCGAAGCGGGCGGCCAGGGCTTCGGGGTCGCCGGCCAGGCGGTCCTGCATCCCGGCGATGACGCGGACAGGCATGGGCAGGGTGGCCAGGACCGCCGGGTCGAGGGGCGGATTGGTGGCCTCGGTGCAGGCGGCCAGGGCCTCGCGGTCCTCGCCCTGCTCGTCGGCGAACTGGCGGAAGCTGCGCAGCATGGGCTCGGTGAGGCTTTCCGGGTCCGCCGCCCGCATGGCCGCGGCCATGGCGCCGGTGGAGGCCGTCTCGCGCGGGGTGAAGAGGGCGTCGCCGACGCCGCCGAGGATCAGGTTGGAGACCCGGTCCGGGGCGGTCAGGGCGACTTCCAGCGCCGTGCGGGATCCCATGGAGTAGCCGAAGAGGTCGGCCCGGGCGGCGCCCAGGTGGTCCATCAGGGCGAGGACGTCCCGGGCCATCGCCGCACGGCCGTAAAGGGCCGGATCATGCGGCTTGGCGCTGTCGCCGTGGCCGCGCTGGTCGAGGGCGGCGAAGCCCATGCCGCGCCGCTCCAGGGCCGCGTACCAGCCGGTGCGACGCCAGCCCTCGTGGCGGTTGGAGGCGAAGCCGTGGACGAGGATCAGCCAGGATCCGCCGGGCGCGGGCTCGCGGGCGTCAAAGGCGATCTCGAGGCCGTCGGAGGTAAAGGTCGCCATGGACTGGTCCCTTCCCCCCGCCGTCCGCCTCAGACCTCGATGGCGCTCGAGACGATGCGCGAGGCGAGGCCGTAGGCCACGCCTTCCTCGGCGCTCATCCAGAAGTTGCGCTGGGTGTCCTTGAGGATCTTCTCGTAGGTCTGGCCGCTCTCGCGGGCGATGAGCCGGTTCATGCGCTGGCGCATCTTCACGATTTCCTCGGCCTCGATCTGGATGTCCGAGGCCTGGCCGCGCACGCCGCCGCTCGGCTGGTGCAGGAGGAAGCGGGTGTTGGGCAGGCAGACCCGGTTCTCGCGGTCGGCGCCCAGGAAGATGGTCACGCCGGCGCTGGCCACCCAGCCCGTGCCGATGGCCTTCACCTTCGGGCCGCAGAACCGCATGACGTCGTGGATGGTGTCGCCGCTTTCGACGTGGCCGCCAGGCGAGTTGATGATGACGCGGATGTCGCCGTCGCCCTCGGCCGCCAGGGCCAGGAGCTGGGCGGTGACCCGCTCGGCCATGCGCATGTTGACCTCGCCGAAGACGAGGACGGTGCGCGACTTGAACAGGGCGCTGGCCACCGGCCCGCCGGCCGCCGCGGCCGCATCCGGCTTGGGCGCGTCGCCCTCTTCCTCGTCATCAAGCCGCCAGTCGCGCATGGGAACCACTCCATCGGTCAAGGGGCGGAAGCTGTGCCCCCGCGCCGCCCGGCGCAAGGGGGCGTCCGCCCCGCGGCCGGAAAAAACCGCCGCTGCCCTCCGACTAGCCCGCCCGGCCCCCGACGACAAGCCGGGCGGCTTGACCCTGCGGCTTACGGGACGGCAAATGGCCGCCCAAACAGGACCCGAAGGCGGAGGAAACCCATGGGCGAACTTTTCGATCTGACCGGCAAGGTGGCGATCATCACCGGCTCGTCGCGCGGCATTGGCAAGGCCATCGCCGAGCGCATGGCCGAACACGGCGCCAAGGTGGTCATCTCGTCCCGCAAGGCCGGCCCCTGCGACGAGGTCGCCGCCGCCATCAACGCCCGCTGGCCCGGCTCGGCCATCGCCGTGCCCGCCAACATCTCTTCCAAGGATGACCTCGCCCGCCTGGTGGACGAGACCCGCAAAGCCTTTGGCAAGGTGGACATCCTGGTCTGCAACGCCGCCTCCAACCCCTATTACGGGCCGATGAGCGGGATCAGCGACGACGCCTTCCGAAAGATCCTCGAGAACAACATCATCGCCAACAACTGGCTGGTGAACCTGGTCTCGCCCGAGATGGTCGAGCGCAAGGACGGGGCGATCATCATCGTCTCGTCCATCGGCGGCTTCCGCGGCACGGCGGTGATCGGCGCCTACGCCATCTCCAAGGCGGCGGACATGCAGATGGCCCGCAACCTCGCCCAGGAGCTGAGCCCCCACAACATCCGCATCAACTGCATCGCGCCGGGCCTCGTGAAGACCGACTTCGCCCGCGCCCTGTGGGACACCCCCGAGGCCGAGGTCCGGTCGTCTGCGGGCACGCCCCTGCGCCGCCTGGGCGAGCCCGACGACATCGCCGGGGCGGCGGTGTTCCTGGCCTCGAAGGCGGGCGGCTGGATGACCGGCCAGACCGTGGTGGTCGACGGCGGCTCGACGAGCTGAGGCCTCAGGCCCCCGCGCTGAGGGAGAGGTCGCGGGCCCGGGCCAGCCGGGTCGCGGCCTCGTCCAGCACGTCGTCGGCCTTGGCGAAGCACAGGCGCAGGACCCGGGTGACGGCCTCGGTCTCGTAGAAGGCCGAGACCGGGATGGCGGCGACGCCGGCCTGCGTCACCGCCCTGAGTGCGAAGGCCCTGTCAGCCTCGGCCACGCCGGAGTCGGGCAGGTCGACGGTGAGGAAATAGGTGCCCTGGGACCGGGCCACGGCGAAGCCCTCGCGCCGCAGGGCCTCGGCCAGGCGGTCGCGGCTGGCCTGCATCCGGGCCGGCATGGCGGTGAACCAGTCCCCGGGGGTCTCCAGCCCGAAGGCCACGGCCGCCTGCAGGTTGGGCGGCGTGGTGAAGGTCAGGAACTGGTGGGCGCGGGCCAGGGCCGGAGACAGGACCGGGCCGGCGCAGAGGAAGCCCACCTTCCAGCCCGTCAGGCCGAACATCTTGCCCGCCGAGCCGATCTTGACCGCCAGGTCCGCCATGCCGGGCAGGGCGATGAGGGGTGCATGGACGGCGCCGTCGAAGACCAGGTGCTCCCAGACCTCGTCGCAGATCACCGGGACGCTTCGGGCCCGGCAGGCGGCGGCGAGGAGCTCTAGGTCCTGGCGGGGGACCACGACCCCGGTGGGGTTGACCGGCGAGTTCAGGATCACCGCCCGGGTGCGCGGCGTGAAGGCGGCCTCCAGCTGGCCGGCGGTCCAGCGCCAGTCCGGCGGCGACAGGGTCACGAAGCGCGGGACGCCCCCGGCGCGGCGGACCAGGGGAGCGTAGGCGTCGTAGGCCGGCTGGAAGAGGATGACCTCGTCTCCCGGCTCGACGAGAGCCAGGATGGCGGCGGCCAGGGCCTCGGTGGCCCCCGAGGTGATGGTGACCTGCGCATCGGGATCGAAGGACAGGCCCTGGGTCCAGGCATAGTGGGCGGCCACGGCCCGTCGCAGCTCCGGCAGGCCGCGCGACGGCGGATACTGGTTGTAGCCGTCCAGAACCGCCTCGGCGGCGGCCCGGCGCAGGGCCTCCGGGCCGGGATCGTCCGGAAAGCCCTGTCCGAGGTTCAGGGCGCCATGGGCGCGCGCCAGCCCCGACATCTCGTCGAAGATGGTGGGGGGCATGGCCGCGTAGAGCGGGTGCACCATGGACGTCCTCCCGGCGGTCGCCGGGGTCTCAGTCGACCCGGGCGCGCTTCTTGCGGAAGCTCGGATTGAGCACCTGCTTGCGCAGGCGGATGGACTTTGGCGTGACTTCCACCAGTTCGTCATCCTCGATGTAGGCGATGGCCTGCTCGAGGGTCATGCGGCGGGGCGGCGTCAGGCGCACGGCCTCGTCCTTGCCGGAGGCGCGGACGTTGGTCAGCTGCTTGGCCTTCATCGGGTTGACGTCCAGGTCGTCGGCCCGGGAGTTCTCGCCGATGATCATGCCCTGGTAGGTCTTTTCGCCGCCGCCGACGAACATGATGCCCCGATCCTCGAGGTTCCACAGGGCGTAGGCCGCCGTCTCGCCGTCGGAGTTGGAGACCAGCACGCCCTTGCGGCCGGCGTCGATGGGACCCTTGTAGCCGTCGTAGTGCGAGAAGACCCGGTTCAGCACGCCGGAGCCCCGGGTGTCGGTCAGGAACTCGCCCTGGTAGCCGATCAGGGAGCGCGAGGGGGCCATCAGGGTGATGCGGGTCTTGCCCGCGCCCGAGGGGCCCATGTCCTTGAGCTCGGCCTTCCGGGCCGACAGCTTCTCGATGACGATGCCGGTGAACTCGTCGTCCACGTCGATCACCACCTCCTCGATGGGCTCCAGCCGCTCGCCGGTCTCGGGGTCGGCCTGGAAGACCACCCGGGGGCGGCTGATGGACAGCTCGAAGCCCTCGCGGCGCATGCCCTCGATGAGGACGCCCAGCTGGAGCTCGCCGCGGCCGGCCACCTCGAAGGCGTCCTTTTCCCCGGACTCGGTCACCCGGATGGCGACGTTGGACTGGGCCTCCTTGAGGAGGCGGTCGCGGATGACCCGGCTCTGGACCTTGTCGCCCTCGCGGCCGGCGAGGGGGCTGTCATTGACCGAGACGGTCATGGAGATGGTCGGCGGGTCGATGGGCTGGGCCGGAAGGGCCTCGGTGACCTCCAACGCGCAGAGGGTGTCGGCCACGGTGGCCTTGGACAGGCCCGCAATGGCGACGATGTCGCCGGCCTCGGCGTCCTCGATGGGCTGGCGCTTGAGGCCCCGGAAGGCCAGCACCTTGGTGATGCGGCCCCGCTCGATCTCCTGGCCGTCCCGGGACAGGGCCTTGATGGCCAGTCCGGGAACCGCCTTGCCGGAGTCGATCCGCCCGGTCAGCAGGCGGCCCAGGAAGGGGTCGTTCTCGATGAGGACCGAGAGGATGCGGAAGGGTTCCTCGGTGCGCTGGCTGGCGGCCGGCGCCGGGACGTGGCGCACGATCAGGTCGAACAGGGGGGCCAGGTCGGCGTTGGGCTTGGCCATGTCGAGGGTGGCCCAGCCGTTCTTGCCCGAGGCGTAGATGTGCGGGAAGTCCAGCTGCTCGTCCGTGGCGCCCATGGCGGCGAACAGGTCAAAGGCGTCGTTCAGCACCCGGTCGGGGTCGGCGTGGGGCCGGTCCACCTTGTTCAGGCAGAGGATGGGGCGCAGTCCCATCTTCAGCGCCTTGCCGAGGACGAACTTGGTCTGGGGCATGACACCTTCCTCGGCGTCCACCAGCAGGACGCAGCCGTCCACCATGCCGAGGATCCGCTCGACCTCGCCGCCGAAGTCGGCGTGGCCGGGGGTGTCGATGATGTTGACGCGGGTCTCGCCCGCCTCTCCCGCCCAGAGCACGCTGGTGCACTTGGCCAGGATGGTGATGCCGCGCTCCCGCTCCTGGTCGTTGGAGTCCATGGCGCGTTCGACGGTCGCCTCGTTCGCCCGGAAGGCGCCGGACTGGGCGAGGAGCTGGTCGACCAGGGTGGTCTTGCCGTGGTCGACGTGGGCGATGATGGCGATGTTGCGAAGCTGCATGACGTTCTTATCTGTGGAAGCGCGCGCTTGTAGGAGGTTCCGCGCCCCAGCGCCAGACGCCCCGTGGGTTTCGCCCCGGTTAGGCGTTAATTGTGCATTGCAGCACACAGTGGCGACACATTTGTTTCAGGTATGCGCCAGAAGTGAGGATCATTTCCGTTTTTTCATGATCCAGGGCCTGGATTTGCAATCGTATGCCCTTGAACTTTGATGCGCTGCAATCTAACTTCCCACTCGTGAGGCGTCGCTGACGCTTCTGCCCTTCCTGGGCGTTTCCTCCCTAATGAACTGCCGCGCCCTCACCGGCGCGGCTTTTTTTTTGGCCGTTGTGGTGACGCCGGTCCTCAGTGGGCCAGCAGGCGGCGCCAGTCGGCCGCGACCAGGCGGGCGATGATCCCGCCCAGGTCCCCGCGCAGGCGCTCGAAATCCGCCGTGGTCTCGAGCCGCGCCTCATCCAGGTAGAGCCCCCGGTTGATCTCCACCTGAAGGGCGTGGGTCCGATGGTGGGGGCGGCCGTAGTGCTCGGTGGTGTAGCCGCCGGCGAAGGGGGAATTGCGGGCCGTGCGATAACCCGCCTCGGCCAGTATCTTTTCCACGGCGCCGGTCAGGGCCGGGCTGCAGGCGGCGCCGAACCGATCCCCCAGTACGAAGTCCACCCCCGGCGCGGCTGTCGCGGGCATGGAGTGCCAGTCGATCAGGACCGCAAAGCCATGGGCCCTCCGGGCGCGCGCCAGCAGGCGGGACAGGGCGTCGTGATAGGGCTGGTGGACCCGGGCGATCCGCCCCAGGCCCTCGGCCAGGCTCAGCCGCCGGTCGTAGATCTCCGCCCCGCCCGAGGCGACCCGGGCCACCACGCCCAGCCCAGCGGCCACCCGGGGCGACAGGGTGCGGGCGTCGGCGGGAAGCGCCTCGCTGAACAGGCGAGGATCCAGTTCGGCCGGATCGCGGTTCACGTCCAGGTAGGCCCGGGCGGTCAGGGCCCGGATCAGCGGCGCCCCGAGGACCGGCCCCTCGCCCACCAGGTCGTCCACCCGGGCGTCCTCGGTGCGGCGGATGCACAGAGGGTCGAGGGCCGGGTTCATGTCGTCGGGATAGAGTCGGCCCGAATGGGGCGACGCGAAGACCAGGGGCGTCGCCGGCGGTTCCGCCTCCCCGTCCGGCCAGCGGATGTCGAAGGCTGTGGACATCTGCGGATTCGCGGCGGACAGGCTCATGGCGGCATATGAGCCCCTCTTGCCTGCGCCGGTCAAACCGGCTTGAGGTGGTGTCCCCGGCGGCTGACCCAGGACCCTCCATGCCCCGAATCCTCTTCGCCGAAGACGACGACTCCCTGCGGGGCTTCCTCGCCCGCGCCCTCGAGCGCGCCGGGCACGAGGTCGAGGCCTGCGCCGACGGTGAGGAAGCGGCCGAGCATATCGACCGGGACTGGGACCTCCTGCTCACCGACATCGTCATGCCGGGCATGGACGGGATCGAGCTGGCCCGCCTGGCCGCCGAGCGCCATCCGGGCCTGCGCATCATGTTCATCACCGGCTTCGCCGCCGTGGCCCTCAAGGCCGAGGAGACCGCTCCGCCCGGCGCCCGGGTGCTGGCCAAGCCGGTCCACCTGCGCGAGCTCGTGGTGGAGGTGGAGCGCATGCTGGCCGCCTGAGCCGTGGCGATCGCGGTCTTTGGCCGCTTGCGCAGGGCCCGCCCCGCCGGTATATCCCCGCCTCCGCTTCCCGACCGGGAAGCCGACCCCGGACGTGTAGCTCAGCGGTAGAGCACCTCGTTGACATCGAGGGGGTCACAGGTTCGATCCCTGTCACGTCCACCATTTTTCCCGATTGCATCCGCTAGGGGCGCGCGCCCTCACCACCACTTCCGGTCCGCGAACAGGGCCTCGAAGTTGCGGTGGTAGAAGTTTTCCCGAAGCGGCTCGCCTGTCCCCGCCAGGGTCCGCTCGTAGCGGCCGATGGGATCGTCCGTGCCCTCGTGGTGCGGGTAGTCCGAGGCGAACATCAGCATGTCCGCCGCGCCGCTCGACAGGAGCCAGCCGATGTCCTCGCCGGCGAAGGGCGTGACCTTGACCTGGCGCTGCATGTACTCGGACGGCAGGAGGGTCAGGGCGGAGAAGTCCTGCCGGCGCCGGAAGGCGCGGAAGGACTGGTCCAGGTGCTTCAGGAAGGAGACCACCCAGGAGGCGCCCAGCTCGACCACGGCGACGCGCAGGCGGGGGAAGCGCTCGAGCACGCCGTCGAAGATCATGGCCGCCAGGAAGACCTGGGCCTCGAAGGGCATGCCCATGTAACTGACGGCGTCGGCGGGGGCGTCGCCATTGCGGTGGACCGGCGTCTCGCGGCCATTGTTGAAGACCGCCCTGGGCACGGGCTCGTAGGGCGCGCCGCGGGCCCCGATGTGCAGGGTGACGGCCAGGCCCAGGTCCTGGAGCCGCGCCCAGACCGGATCGTAGGCCGGATGGCTGAAGCCCATCCCGTCCGGGGGCGGCAGGGTGTCGACCAGCACCGCGGGCAGGCCGAGGGCGGCGATGGTCTCGACCTGGGCGAGGGCGGAGTCCGGGCCGTCGGCCAGGCGGAGATAGCCGACCCCGCCCATGCGCCGGTCTTCCGCGCAGAAGTCGGCGAGGCCCCGGTTCAGGGCCCGGATTCCGCCGGCCAGGACCTCGGGATCGCTCGCGGCGATCACCTGGTTGAAGGCCTCTGTCGGGAAGACGAGGTAGGCGCCAAAGCCCATCAGGTCGTTGGCTCGGCGGCGCTCGGCGGCGTCAAAGGCGCCCAGGCCATGCCAGCCCTTGAACTTCATGGACATGAATTCGGCCTCGGCCTCGGCCCGCAGGGTCGCATCGCCTCGGCGCGCCTCGGCGCGGGCGACCGCATCGGCGGCCAGGGCCCGGACCCGGGCGTCCTTGCCGGCGAAGGGGACGAGGCGGGGACGGATGTCGGGATCGGCGAAGGCCGGGAGCCAGTCCGCGTGCTCCATCATGTGGGTGTCGGCGTCGAGGATGAGCGGCCTGTGGGCGTAGGGCATGGGGTTTCCTCCAGCCTGGTCGCCTTCGACGGCGCCTGGGCGGCCATAGTGTTCCCCGAAATCCTGCGGCTTGAAAAGCCGGCGCTCAGGATTTCCGGGCGAGGGCCGCCACCGCCTCGGCCGCCCGGTCGAGTTCCGGGCCGGTGACGGCGGCGAGGTCGATGCGGCCCGCCTCCGGCCGTTGGTGCTGGCGCGAGGACCGCCGGTAGGCGGGGTCGTAGTGGGTCTCGACGAGGCCGAGGGCCACGGGCTCCAGGTCGCCGGCCTCGAGCAGGGCGCGCCATTCGGACAGGCGCCTGGCGCCGGGCTTGCTGGGCAGGCGGGAGAGCAGGGCCATCAGGGCCTCCACGTCCCCGGCGGTCTCGGCATAGACCCCGGCAAGGTAGGCGGCGCGGGCCTCGGGCGGGGCCTCCAGCCGGATCGAGGGGGCTCCGGTCATGGCGGTCCAGACGGCGGGGGCACCATGCGCTCGCCCACCTTGCTGGATTCCGCCTCGATCACCACGGGCCGGGACGGGTCGAGGGCCTCCAGGACGCCGAGGAGCCGGCTCTCGAACATCTTCTGGGCGGGCTGGGGCTGGCCCGGCAGGGCGCCCAGCAGGGAGCCCCGGTGTTCGGCCAGGCCTTCCAGGTCCAGCACCTGGACGCCCAGGGCCGGCAGGCGCCTCAGCACCTCGGTCTTGCCCGAGCCCGTGGGGCCGTCGAGCACCAGGGCGCTGAAGCCGGGTGGGGAATCGTAGAGCCGGGCCGTCACCTCCCGGCGATAGGTGCGGTAGCCGCCGGCCAGCACGCCGACCCGCCAGCCGACCTGTGACAGGATGTGGGCCATGGCGCCCGAACGCATGCCGCCCCGCCAGCAGTAGACCAGGGGCCGGAAACCGCCTGGCTGGTCGGCCAGGGCGCCGAGCAGGTGGGCGGAGATGTTGCGGGCGACGTAGGCGCCGCCGACCTTGCGCGCCAGGAAGCGCGACTTCTGGACATAGAGGGTCCCGACCTCCGCCCGCTCGGCGTTGTCGAGGACCGGCAGGTTCACCGCGCCCGGCACGTGGTCCTTGGCGAACTCGCCGGGGCTGCGCACGTCGATCACCATGTCGAAGCTCGCCCGTGTGGCGGCGTCGGCGGAGGCGACGGTCTCGGGTCCGCTCATCGGGCGGGCCTCGTCCGGCGCGAGGGGAAATGACGGTCGCAGGTCATGGGCCGCTGGTATACACCCGCCCCGGGACAGTCTGAACAGGAGGCTCGGGGCATGGCGGAATCCGCGACAGGGGCGCAGGGGCCGGTGCGCCTGACCAGCCTGGCCCATGGCGGCGGCTGCGGGTGCAAGATCGCGCCTGGCGTCCTGCAGCAGATCCTGGCCGGCGCCCCGGCCTCGGCGCCCTTCGCCAGCCTGATGGTGGGGACCGAGACCTCGGACGACGCGGCGGTCTGGCGGCTGAACGACGAACAGGCCCTGATCGCCACCACCGACTTCTTCATGCCCATGGTCGATGATCCCCGGGACTTCGGCCGGATCGCCGCCGCCAACGCCCTGTCCGACGTCTACGCCATGGGCGGCAGGCCCATCCTGGCCCTGGCGATCGTGGGCATGCCCATCAACGCCCTGCCGGTGGAGACCATCCGCGGGATCCTGGCCGGAGGGTCCGAGATCTGCGCCGAGGCGGGGATTCCCATCGCCGGCGGCCACTCCATCGACAGCGTCGAGCCCATCTATGGCCTGGTGGCCCTGGGCCTGGTCCACCCCGACCGGGTCATGACCAACCGCGCCGCCCGGGCGGGGGACGAACTGATCCTCGGCAAGGCCCTGGGGGTGGGCGTGCTGTCGGCGGCCTTCAAGCAGGGCCGGCTGGACGCGGAAGGCTACGCCGCCCTGGTGAGCTCGACCACCCGGCTCAACACCCCGGGGCCGGACCTGGCGGCCCTGGACGGGGTCCACGCCATGACCGACGTCACCGGCTTCGGCCTGCTCGGGCATGGGCTGGAGATGGCCCGGGGCGCGGGCCTCACCCTCCGGATCGATCCCCTGGCGCCCCACCTCCTGCCCGGCGCGGAAGCCCTGGCGCGGGACGGCGTGCGGACGGGCGCCAGCGTGCGGAACTGGGACAGCTACGGCGCGGACGTGGGGGGCGCGGAGGCCCTGGAGCCCTGGCGGCGGGACCTGCTGAGCGATCCCCAGACCAGCGGCGGCCTGCTGGTCGCCGTCGCGCCGGAGGCGGCTGCGGGGGTCCTGTCGCATCTGCGGTCGGCGGGTTTCGAAGCCGCGCGGGTGGGCAGGTTCGCCGAAGGGCCTGGACGGATCGTGCTGGCGCCGGGCGCCTGAGGCCTCAGCCGAGGTCGAGGACCTCGGCGATCCGGGGATCTGCGAGCACCTCCGCTGGCGCCCCGCACATCAGGATGCGCCCGGCCTCCATCACCACCAGCCGGTCCGCGAGACCGACCGCCTCTTCCAGGTCGTGGGTGACCAGCAGGACGGGCGGCCCCCCTGCGCTGCGCAGGGCGGCCAGCTCGTCGCGGACCTTCCGTCGGGTGCGGCGGTCCACCGCCGACAGGGGCTCGTCGAGGAGCAGGAGCGAGGGCCGGCGCGCCAGGGCCCGGGCGAGGGCCACCCTCTGCTGTTGCCCGCCCGAGAGGTTCGATGGCTTGCGGTCCTCGAGCCCGGGGAGGTCCAGGGCGGTCATCAGGCGCAGGGCCGCTGCGCGCCTTTCGTCCCGGGGCAGGTCGCCCATGGCCATCTCGACATTCCCCATGGCGGTCAGGTGCGGCAGCAGGGCGTAGGACTGGAAGACCAGGCCCGTGCGTCGCCTGTGCGGTGGGACGAAGATCCCGGCGGCGGTGTCCAGCCAGGTCTCGCCGGCGCAGATGATGCGCCCTTCGGCGGGCCGGACCAGGCCGGCGAGGATGCGCAGGAGGGTGGTCTTGCCGGCGCCGGAGGGCCCGGTGAGGGCCAGGACCTCGCCGGGCGCCAGCTCCAGGTCCGCCGCCACCCCGATGGGGCCGCCGCGACGGATCGACAGGCTGAGGGCGGTTTCACCGGTCATGGCGCGCCAGCCGGGAGCCGAGGGCCTGGACCGCGATGATCGCCGCCACGGAAACGGCGACGAGGGCCGCGGCCAGGACGCCTGCGCCCGCATCGTCGAAGGCCTGGACCTTGTCGTAGATGGCCAGGGCCGCCGTGCGGGTCTCGCCGGGGATGGACCCGCCGATCATCAGGACGACCCCGAACTCGCCCATGGTGTGGGCGAAGGTGAGTATGAAGCCGGTCAGGACGCCGGGCCAGGCCAGGGGCGCCTCGACGGTCCAGAAGGTGCGCCAGGGCCCCAGGCCGCTGACCCAGGCCGCCTCGCGCAGCTCGGGCCGGATCGCCTCGAAGGCCCGCAGGGCCGGCTGGACGGCGAAGGGCAGGTTGGCGACCAGGGAGGCGGCCACCAGTCCCTCGAAGCTGAAGACCAGGCCCTGGCCGAAGACGGAGGACCAGAGGCGGCCCAGGGGGGAGGCCTCGCCCAGGGCGGACAGCAGGTAGAAGCCCAGGACGGTGGGGGGCAGGACCAGGGGCAGGGCGATGAGCCCCTCCAGCACCGCCCGGCCCCGCCGGACCTGGAAGGCCAGGGCCCGGGCGATGAGGACGCCCATGGGCGTCAGGAGGCAGGCCGTCCAGAGGCTCAGCTTGAAGGACAGGGCGAAGGCGACGGCGTCCATGGTCAGCCGGCTCCCTCGGGGGCGAGGCCAAAGTCGCGCAGGACGGCCCGGGCCTCCCCTGAGCGCAGGAAGGCGAAGAAGGCGCGCGCCTCCCGCCCGGCCCCGCGCAACACCGCCGCGGTCTGCGCGAGGGGCGCGTAGAGGGCGGGATCGAGGCGGCCGTGGGCGCCCGCTCCGGCCAGCTCTGGGGTCAGGGCCAGGGACAGGGGGACCAGGCCCGCTTCCGCCCCGCCGGTCAGGGCGAACCGCGCCGCCTGGGCTGCGGAGTCCCCCAGCACCAGCCGGGGCTCGGCCAGGCCCCAGACGCCCAGCGCCCTGAGCGCCTCTCGCGCCGCCCGGCCGTAGGGGGCGTGGTCGGGGTTGGCGATGGCGAGCTTGCGCAGGCGTCCGTCCCTGAGGGCCCGGACCAGCTCGGCGCCGGCGCCCGTCGCCCGGACCGGAGACCCCTTGCGGGCATAGAGCACCAGGCGGCCGCGGCCATAGTCCATTCCAGGACCTTCCGCGCGGCCCGAGCGGACCAGCCGCTGGACGAGGCTGGCATCAGCGCTGAGGAAGACCTCGAAGGGGGCGCCGGCCTCGATCTGGCGGGTCAGGGCTCCCGAGGAGCCGAAGGTCAGGCGCACGGGGCCGCCCCCGGCGCGGCGGAACCGGCTGGCGATCAGGGGCAGGGCGCCGGTGAGGTCCGAGGCCGCAGCGATGAGGGGCCCCCCTGAGGCCCAGGCGCTGGACGGCGCCAGGGCAAGGAGGCCGGCCAGGGACCGCCGGGTGAGGGACACGCAGGAACTCCGGGGCGCGGGTGGAAGACGAGGGCCAAGGCTATTCGGCTTCCGGGTCCGGCGAAAGCATCCCCGAAAAGGGGCGCCCGCGGGCGTGAAATATACGACTAGCCCAACGCGACCCTACGTCACATAGTCGAGGCATTTCCGGTACGGGGAGTGCACTGAATTCTCCCTGACCGCCTGATCGGGAGCGAAACAGATGAAGTCCAGATATCTTGCAGGCGTTTCCCTGCTCGCCGCCAGCCTGGCCCTGGCCCCCGCAGCCTTCGCCGCGGACGCCGATACCCCCCCAAACACGGTCGAGGAGGTGGTCGTCACCGGCTCCTTCATCGCCGGCACGCCCGAGACCGGCGCCTTGCCGGTGGACGTGGTCGGCGCCGCTGAACTGGCCCAGCGCGGCTCGCCCAGCATGGTCCAGTTCATCAAGACCATTCCCTCTTCAGGCGCGGTGATCGGCGAGAACAACCGCTATGGCTCCGGCAGTGGCGGCGCCACCATCAACCTGCGCAACCTGAACTCCGCCTCCACCGGCGGGCGGACACTGGTCCTGCTCAACGGCCGCCGGGTCCCGGTCTCGCCCCAGATCATCAACAGTGTCGACGTCAACCTCCTGCCCATCGCCGCCATCGGCCGGGTCGAGGTGCTGAAGGACGGTGCGGCCGCCACCTACGGCTCCGACGCCATCGCCGGCGTGGTCAACTTCATTACCCGGACCGATCTCGACGGATTTGAGATTGGCGGGAACTACCAGCTCATCGATGGCTCTGACGGTGACTACGACGTCAGCCTCGCCTGGGGGCGCAAGGCGGATTCCTATGACATCCTGATTGCGGCGGGCTATCGCCACCGCTCGCAGCTGCCGATCCAGGAGCGCGACTGGGCCCTGCTCACCGGTCCGGAGGGCTACCTGGTCAACCCGCTGGGCGGATGGGCCGGCACCGGCAACCCTGGCCAGTACCAGTTCGCCGCCGCCGCACCGGTCGGGTCGGCCAACACGGGCTTCACCGCCGCCGCCTTTGCAGGCGCCCTGCCGGACATCGGCTGCGCGGCCAATGGCGGGGCTCCCTACATCCTGGGTTCGGCGGTGGTTTCCCCCACCTCCTGTAACTTCCAGTACTCGACCTTCGACCGTCTGGTGGAAGACGAGGACCACTGGCAGATCTTCGGCCAGCTGAACGCCGACCTGACCGACACCCTCTCGGCCCATGTCGAGGTGCTCTACGCCGGTCACGATACCCCTCAGCAGGGCTGGGCGGTGACAGGCCCCAACCAGTTCCCGGCGCCGATCCTGGCCTCGGGCGCCTCGCCGGGGGGCGGCGTTTCGCCGATCCCGGCCTCGGGTACGGGCGAGCAGTCGCGTTTCTACATTCCCTCGACCAACCCCGGTCTCGTCACCCTGCTGAGCCAGATCAACGGCGCCAACTGCAATGGCCCGGTCTTCCCCTACGGGATCGACGCGGCGTCCTGTGCGACCGGCCTGACCGCGGCCAGGGCGGGCGCGACCAACGCCGGCCTTTACGGCGTGGCCACCTCCAACACCGCCTGGCGGCCGATCGGCTTCGGGGGCAACGCCTCCGAGCCTGACAACCGCAGCCACTACAGCTACCGGATCGAGACCTGGCGCATCGCCGGGGGACTGAAGGGCGAGTTCGGCGAGGGCGTGCCCGTTCTCGGCGGGGTGAAGTGGGAGGCTTCGGCCACCTACCAGGAGCAGGATTACAACTACAACCTGGAAGACACTTCGGTGAACCGGCTCCAGCTCGGCCTGCGGGGCTACGGCTCGCGCGAGGGCAATGCCGACCAGTGCACCGCGGCCGAGACGGCGAACTTCACCACCAACGCGGGCAACGCCGCCCTGGGATGCTTCTATTTCAATCCCTTCGCCAACGCCTTCCAGCAGAGTACGTCGAACGTTGCGGCCAACCCCTTCTACGTGGCGAACTCGACGGTCCCGGGCTTCAACGAGGCGGCGGCCAACCGGTCCTCCGTCGTTGGCTGGATGATCGAGAAGCAGTTCAATGAGATCCAGTCCCGACTGTTCGCCGTCGACTTCGTCATGACGGGCGATACCGGACTCAAGCTCTGGGGAGAGGACGCCATCGCCTGGGCCGCCGGCGCACAGTGGCGTTATGACCGGGTGCAGCAGAACCCCGACGCCCTCTACAGCGCCCTGGCGACACCCTGTGTCGACAGCGCGCCCTTCGGCGACTCCATGCCGGCCTGCCCGACCACGTCGAACGGGCCCTTCCTGTTCAACGCCAACCTGCGGCCCTACGACGTCGAGCGGAAGATCAGCTCGGTCTTCGTCGAGACCCGGATCCCGGTGACCGACGACATCGAGGCCACCCTGGCGGCGCGGTACGAGAACTATGAGGGCCTGGGCTCCACCACCAACCCCAAGCTGGCCGTTCGCTGGCAGGCCCTGGACTGGCTGGCCTTCCGGGCCTCCCTGTCCGGCACCTACCGGGCGCCTCCGCCCACCATCACCACGTCCAACTTCACCCGCGGCCTGACCAACGCCAACGGGACCTACAGGGCCAACGACCTCTACGGGAACCCGGACCTCGACCCGGAGACAGCGACCACCTACGACTTCGGCCTGCTGTTCAAGTTCGCGAACTTCAGCGCCACGCTCGATTACTGGCAGTTCGACTTCAAGGATGGCCTCACTTCGGAGGCTACGGCCGACCTGATCACCCTGATGTTCCCGGCCAACTCCCAGACCGGCAACTGCGGCAACGCAGCCTATGCCGGGCTTCAGGCCCGGTTCACCTTCGACCAGGGCGTCTGCGGCCGCAGCAACATCCTTTCGTACCGGACCCAGTACATCAACGGCGGCCCGGTGAAGACCAAGGGGATCGACTTCCAGGCCAACCTCACCGTAGGCGAGGTGCTCGGCGGAGATCTCTCCGCCGGGGTCGACGGCACCTACCTGATGGACTTCGACGAGACGCCCTATTCGGTCGAGGGACTGCCGGTCGCCCAAGGTGTGATCAAGCGCGCGGGCACCTACCGGGCCTCGATCTTCACGGGCTACAACCGGATCCGTGGCAACGGCTTCATCAACTGGTCCTCTGGCAACCACAACCTGCGCTGGCAGACCCGTTACGTTTCCTCGACTGTCCAGATTGAGGCCACGCCGATCGCCATCGCCAACAACGTCAAGGGCCCGGTCAAGATCGACGAGTACTGGCAGAGCGACATCACCTACAAGGTCGAGCTGCCCTGGGAGACCACGGCGACCCTCTCGGTGATGAACGTCTTCGACGCCGATCCGTCCTTCGCCATCGGCACCCAGTACAACTACGATCCGGGCAGCGGAAACCCCCTGGGCCGGGTCATTTCCCTGGGCGTGAAGAAGCGGTTCTGATCCGCCGCCTTCCTCCGGAAACAGGAAAGGGCGCTCCCGCGGGAGCGCCCTTTTTTGGTCCGAGATCCCCTCCCGGGTGAAGCGTCAGGGCCTCGCCTTCCGGGGGAGGGCGGCGGCCTCCTCGGGGGTCAGCCGTGTGATGGCGCGAACCGGGCATCGGTCGATACCGACCGGGCCCCGAACGAGTACGGTGGCGTCCACCGGATCGCAGATGGAGGAAGAGCCGCGGCTGTCGATGGCGATGCGGCTCTCCCAGTCGAGGTCGGGGCAGCGGCCCATCATTTCGAGCCGGAAGACCTCCTTGCTGCGGACCCTCAGGTAAAGGGTCTTGTCGTCCGGTGCAGCGAAACCCCGGATGTCCCGGTTGAAGAAGCAGGCGCGCTCAGGCTTTGCGGCTTCGGCCTTGGCGGCCTCGGGCGGGCTGGAGGCGGGCGGGCTTGAGGCGGGCGAGGCGGACTGGCCCTGGGCGAAGGCGGCGCCTGCCACTCCGAGGGTAAGGGCTGCGGCCAGGATGAGCTTGGGGTTCATGCAGGGGCTCCTTCGATTTTCGTCGTTTCCTTACCATTCTCTCTTGGGCGGGATAATGGCGCCCTTCGGAACTCCCCGGTTACCGCAGGTTCTCGCGCCCCGGATCCAGGAGCGCCGCCAGGTCTGCGGGCAGGGGGGAGGGCGCGCCCAGGACCCTTGCAGCGACATGCTCGCCGAGGAGGGGGCTCCAGGTCAGTCCCCGCGATCCCAATCCGCCCAGGACGAAGAGGCCGAGGGCGCCGGGGATCCCGCCCGCCAGGGGCAGGTGATCCCGGGTGGTCGCCCGGACCCGGGCGCGACCGCCGAGAGGGCGGGCCTCCAGCGCGGCGGCGAGGGCCGGCCGCGCCTGGGCCAAGGTCTGCAGGTTGGCCTGATGGTCCGCCTCGGTGACTTCGGTCCCGGTCTCGCCGCGCCGGAAGGTGGCGCCGAAGAGGAAACCCTGCGCGGTCGGGGCAAGGTAGCCTCCCCAACCCGCGCCGCGCAGGAGCGCTGCGCCCCCGCCCTCGACCCAGCTCGCCTGTCCTCGCACCGGCAGGACCGGCGCCTCGGTCCAGAGCCCGGAAAGGTCGGCGCCGGTGGCCAGCACGACCCGCCCGAAGACCCGGGTCTCGCCGCCCGCCATCGTCAGGCGCCAGCCATCCGGGATCGGCGCCAGGCTCTCGACCCGTCCGGCAAGGGGGTCGGCGCACCAGGCGACCAGGACCTTGCGCGGGTCCAGGCTCAGGGCGCCGGGCTGGTCGAGGCCGGTCCGGTCGGTGGCCTCGCCCAGACGGGCGGAGGCTCCGGCGGGGTCCAGGACCTCCAGTACGCCCTCGGGAAACAGGTCTGAGCCGGCGATCCGGGCGAAGCGCGCCGGATCCCGCGCATTGGCCGCCAGCTGCAGCACCCCACGGGCAAGGATTGCATCCGGCAGGCCGGAATAGACGTCCAGCGCCCGCAGGAAGGCCTGGGCGGCCAGCCGCGCGACAGGGCCCAGGCCGGCATCGAGGCGCGGGGTGACAAGCCCCGCCGGATTTCCGGATGCGCCGGCGCCGGGCGCCCCGGCCTCGAACTGGACCGTCTCCACGCCCAGTGCCTCCAGGGCGCGCCTGACCGAGGCGCCGGCGATCCCCGCGCCGATCACCGCCACGGGGCCGGCGGGGGGCGGATCGCCGCCCGTCCCGGGCCGGCGGGCCTCAAGCCGCTCGCGCTTGCGGCCATGGCCTGGCGCCCGGCGAACCTCGAACCCGGCGGCCTCCAGCCCGCGCCGCACGGCGCCCGCCACGGTGAAGGTCCCTGCCTGCGCGCCCGGCGCCGACCGTGCGGCGACCGCCTGCAGGACTTCCTCGCGCCACATGGCGGGATTGAGGGCCGGGGCGAAGCCGTCGAGGAACCAGGCGTCTGCGCGACCCTCCCAGGCGGCCAGGGCCTCGCCGGCCTCCATGAGGGCGAGGTCCAGGACTGCGTGGACTTCGGGCAGCTCGATCCGGTGAAAGCCCCGCCGCGCCTCCGGCCACCGGTCGAGGAGAAGATTCGCGAGGGGGGCGAGCGCAGGCCAGGCGGCCAGCGCCCGGGCGGCGTCCGCCTTCGGCATGAGGTGGGCCTCGACGCTGAAGACGTGCAGCCTTCCCCCCGGCGGCCCCTCGCGCCGCCAGAGGTCCAGCAGGGCCAGGATGTTGAGCCCGGTCCCGAAGCCCAGTTCCCCGACCGTGAACTGTCGCCGCCCCGCCCAGGCGTCCGGCAGTCCGCAGCCCTCGAGAAACACCGTCCGGGCCTCCGACAGGCCGTCGTCGGCGCCGAAATAGGCATCGCCGTAAAGCACGGAGCGCGGGCGTCCGTCCTCGGTCCAGGCGATCGGCGAAGGGGTCGCGGTCATGGGTGGCGACCTAGTCCCGGCGCGGCTCCCCCTGCAAGGGCATCCTTGAGGGTGCGCGTCCCGCGCCGAGGGTTTACAAGGGCCGGCAGGGGAGACCGCCGTCCATGTCCAGCACCGTTCCGGCTTTCGATTTCCGCCGCCTGCGCTTCGACCTTCCCTCGGTCGGTGGATACGGGACGGCCATCGAGATGGGCCCCCCGGACCGGCCGGTGGACATCGTCTTCTCCCACGCCAATGGCTTCAACGCCCTGACCTACCGCTCTATCCTGGGCCCCCTGACCGACCGGCTGAGGATCGTCGCCGTCGACCAGCGCGGGCACGGCCTGTCCGGCCTGCCGCCCCGTCTCGAGGACCCGGCCCGCAACTGGTACGACCTGGTCCCGGACCTGAAGGCCGTCCTGGAGGTCCTCGACATCCGCGACGCCGTCCTGGGCGGTCATTCCATGGGCGGCACGATCAGCCTGATGGCGGCGGCCGAGAGCCCCGGGCGGGTGCGCGGGATCGCCCTGTTCGACCCGGTCATCATGCCGCCCGGCTTCGCCGCCGAGAACCAGAACCGTCCCCTGACCGGTGACAATCCCCTCCTGCAGGGCGCCCTGCGCCGACGGCCTGTGTTTCCCAGCCGGGAGGCCGTCCTCGCCTCCTACAGCGGCAAGGGCGCCTTCCGCGCCTGGACCCCCGACATGCTGGCGGACTACGTCGAGGACGGTTTCCACGACACGCCCACGGGCGAGGTCGAGCTGAACTGCCAGCCGGCGTGGGAGGCCTCGAACTTCGCCAGCCATGGCCATGACCCCTGGCCCTCCTTCCAGGCGGCGGCGGTCCCGATCCGGATCCTCAAGGCGGAGACGGGGTCGACCTGCCGCTCCGACGGCCACGAGGCGGCCCTGACCGCCGACGGGCGGATCCGCCTGGAGGTCATTCCGGGCACGACCCACTTCCTGCCCATGGAGCGGCCGGATCTTGTCCGTCAGACCCTGGCCGACCTGCTCTAGGCGCAAGGTTCGGGGACAGCGGAGAGGTCATTCACCCTTTCCGCCGCGCGGCGCGCGTCACCTCCCCCAAAGGCGAGCTCCGACCGGAGGCCGGTGAGGGGCCGTGATTGCTAGAGACCGATCCCGGCGATCGCCCGGCTTCGGAACTCCTCCTGGGCGGCTTCGGTGATGTTCACCACCTTTCGGGCGTCGAGGTCGAAGCTGATCACCACCGCCTCGGCGCTGGCCCAGGGCAGGCCGGTCACGGGATCCAGCATCCAGTGGAAGACCCGCCGGGTCCGGGCGTTGCAGTCTGCAAAACCTGAGCGGACCTCCAAATGGTCGCCGGCGACCGGCCAGCCGTGGTGGGCGACCCGGTACTCCAGGACGGCGCCGCCGATCCGCCGGGGCGGCTCGCCGGGCGCAGCCTCCGGCCCGGGCCGGGTCGGGCCGAACAGCCGGGCCACGCCGTCGGAAACCCTGCCGATGAACATCTCCGGCCGCATCCGGCCGAAGACGTCCAGCTCATCGGCGCGGACGGTCCCGAGGCCGATCCGGGTCATGCCGTTCGCCTCGGCGAAGGCGAGGCTGGCCCGGGTCTCCTGCAGGGGCGACAGGTCGATGCTGCGGGGGGCGGCGAAGTCCGGGACCTCGACGGCCAGCGGGGCGCAGGCGGCGCGGATCCGCCCTGGCCAGGGAAAGGGCCGCAGGTCCGAGGCGGTGGCGTGCTCGACCCGGATGCGGAAGGTGGCCGCCGGCGTTCCGTCGGCATGGCGCAGGATCACCAGGAGATCGGCGTCGGCCTCGCCCAGGGCGACCACGCCGCCTGAGGCCCACAGGCAGGCGCCCGCCGTCGCCTCGCGCAGGAAACGCATGTGCAGGTCCCGGATGAGCAGGGTGGCCCCGCCGCTACGGGCGAAGGCGTCGGGCATGCCCATCCTCCGCGATAGGCCAGCCAGGGCCTCCATCGCCTTGGTCACCCAGAAGCGGACGTTCAGGTGACCCATCTCGTCGCATTCCCAGGTGTTGACGCCGCCGCTCCACACCTCCACCGTTTCTTCCAAGACCGGCTCCCCTTCGCCGCGATCGCCCGATTCCCCGGAGGTTAGGCCCTGAAGCCCGAGGCGGCCAGTTCCCAGACCCGCAAGCCGCCCGCGCCGGGCGGCTTTACGCGCCTGGCCCACGCCCTGATCGCTGCGGCCGTCCTGGTGCTTCTGCCCAGCGGCCTGCAGATCTTCAACGCCCATCCGGCCCTCTACACGGGCGAGACCTCGCGCTTCGGCTCAGCCTGGATGGAGATCGGCTCGCGGGAACGGGGCGAGGATATCGAGGGCTACCTGCGGCTCGGCGGACGCGAGTTCACGACCACCGGCGTCCTGGGATGGTCCGGCGCCCCGGGTGAGCGGGAAAAGCGGGCCTTTCCCGCCTGGACGACCCTGCCGGGCTACCAGTCCCTGGCGACCGGGCGGAACTGGCACCTGGCGGCCGCCTGGGTCCTGGGCCTGGCCCTCGCCGGGTATCTGGCCGTGGGCCTTGCGGGCGGAAGGCTCTGGCGCACGCTCCTGCCGACGCCAGGCATGCTTGCGCCCAGGGCCATCCTGGCCGACCTCGTCGCCCACCTGAAGCTTCGGCCCCCGGCGCCGGAGGGGGGTTACAACCTCCTGCAGAGGCTGGCCTACCTCATTGTGGTCGCCTTCGTCCTGCCGGCGATGATCCTCTCGGGTCTCGCCATGTCCCCCGCCGTCCACGCCGCCGCGCCCTGGACGGGCGACATCTTTGGCGGTCGCCAGTCCGCCCGCTCGGCCCATTTCCTTGGAACGCTCATCCTGGTCCTGTTCTTCACCGCGCACATGGTCATGCTCCTCCTGAGCCAGCCCCTCCAGCGCCTGCGCACGATGACCCTCGGCCGCCGGGGGGACCCGTCATGAGCAGCTCGCGCCGCACCTGGCTGAAGGGGCTCGCCGCCACCGGGGCCGCCGCCCTTGCCTCGGCCTGCGACCGGATCGCCGGAGACCCCGCGGTGCGCGCGGGCCTAAGGGGCGCCGAGCGCCTCAACCACGGTCTTCACCGGGTGCTCTTCGACCGTCGAACCCTGGCGCGCGAGTATCCGGACAGCGCGATCTCGGCCGTCTTCCGCGCCAACGGTTCCATTGACCCGGGCGATCCGCTCTACCGGCGACTGGCCGCTGGCGGGTTTGCGGACTACCGCCTGGTGGTGGACGGCCTGGTCGAGCGGCCCCTGTCCCTGGATATCGCCTCCCTCCGGGCCCTGCCGTCCCGAAGCCAGGTCACCCGGCATGACTGTGTCGAGGGCTGGTCCGCCATCGCGCGCTGGACAGGGGCCCGGCTCGCCCCGGTCCTGGAGCAGGCGGGGCTGAAGCCGGAGGCTCGCTTCCTGGTCTTCCACTGTTTTGACACCCTGGACCCCGAGGCCGGCGCGGATGGCCGCTATTACGAGAGCATCGACCTGGTGGACGCCCTGCATCCCCAGACTCTGCTCGCCTACGAGATGAACGGCTCGCCCCTCAGCATCGCCCATGGCGCGCCGGTCCGGCTCCGGGTGGAGCGCCAGCTGGGCTACAAGCACGCCAAGTATGTCTCGCGGATCGAGGCCGTCGCCGACTTCAGCCACATCTCGGGCGGCAGGGGCGGCTTCTGGGAGGACCGCGGCTATGAGTGGTACGCGGGGATCTGATCGACCCCCGCGCCCGTGATCTCAGCCGGCCTTGGCGAACAGGTCCGCCCAGCGGCGCTTGCGGCGCGTCTTCCAGGAGCCCCGGTGCCAGGCGTCCGAGGCGATGAGCGGGACCACCGTGGTGGCCTCGGCGAACACCATCTGCTCCCAGGTCACGTCGACCTTGCCCCAGGAGCAGGCCTCCTTGAGGGTCGAGGACGAGCAGGCGCCATCGCGCACATCGGCCACGGTGATCTGGACCGCGTACTTGTGCATCTCGGCCTCGTGCCCAAGGATCTCCGCGCAGACCACCGTGTCCTGGGCGAAGTTCTTGGGCACTCCGCCGCCGACCATGAACAGGCCCGTCGTCCCCGCCGCCAGCTTGATGTCGGTCAGTTCGCGGAAGTCGGCGATGGCGTCGATGGTCAGGTAGGGCTTGCCCGCCTTCATGCGCTCGACCTGGTGCTTGACCAGGCCGAAGCCGGCCGAGGAGTCGGTGAAGGCCGGGCAGAAGATCGGGACGCCCTCGTGGAAGGCGGTCTCGATCAGGGAGGCGGGCTTGCGGGCGTTGCCGGCGGCCAGCCAGCGGCCCATCTCGTGGATGAACTCACGGCTGGAATAGGGCCGCGGCTCCAGCAGGTTGGCGATCTCGTAGATCGCCTCGTCGCACTTCTGGAGCTCTTCCTCGTCGATGTAGGTGTCGTAGATGCGGTCGATGTAGAGCTCGCGCAGGTCGCGGTCGTCCACGTTCGACTGGGCCTGATAGTGCCGGAAGCCCAGGGCCTCGAAGAAGTCCATGTCGATGATGGAGGCGCCCGTCGAGACGATGGCGTCGATCATCCCGTACTTCACCATGTCCCGGTAGATGTGCATGCAGCCGCCGGCGCTGGTCGAGCCCGCCAGGGTCAGCCAGGTCGAGCAGTCCGCATCCTCAAGGGACATGGACCAGATATCCGCGGCGCGGGCGGTGTCGCGGCTGGTGAAGCTCATGGCCCGCATGGCGTCGATCACCGGCCGGGCGTCGTACTGGTCGATGGCCACATGCTCGACCTTGGACGAGAGGAGCTCTTCCTTGCGGTTCGTGTTCGGGGTTTCAGCGTTCATTCTCTTCAGGTCTCCGGAGAGGTGAGCGCCCGTCGCAAAGGGAAGGGCGCGGTCGGGACGGAGCGACCGACCGCGCCAGGAAAGGGCGGCGCCTTGCGGCTACTTCTTGCGCCGCTTGCGGCCTCGGGCCTTGGACAGGCGGACCACGTTCTGGACCTCTGAGCGCGGCGACGGGATCGAGCGCCGGGCCAGGCCGAACATGGAGGCCGCCGGAGCGTCGTCACAGGCCACCGTCTCAATGGCGCCGAAGCCGTTGAACCGGGTGGCCATGGTCACGCCGTAGGCGCCCAGCATGCCGATCTCGATGAAGTCGCCTTCATTGACATCCTCGGGCAGCCAGAAGGGGCCGGGCATGTGATCGATGGCGTCGCAGGTCGGGCCGTAGAAGCGGAAGGGCCGCAGGGCGCCCTCCATTTCCCGGACCTCGCCGCCGGCCGACCGGATCGCCTTGACCGGGAAGGGCCAGCGGGCGTGCGCGGCGTCGAACAGGCCGCCGTAAGCGCCGTCGTTGAGGTAAAGGGCGTCGCCCTTGCGCAGCTCCACGCAGGTGAGGATGGAGGAGGCCTCGGCCACGAGGGCCCGCCCCGGCTCGCACCACAGCTCGGTGGTCTCGTGCACCATCATCTCGGCAAAGCCGCGCTGGATGGCGTCGAAATAGTCCTCCAGGGCCGGCGGGGTCATGCCGGGATAGATGGACGGGAAGCCGCCGCCGACATCGACCACATCCGCCAGGACGCCGGCGCGCACCAGGGCGCGCGAGGCCTGGGCCATGGCCGCGTTGTAGGCGGTAGGCCGCATGCACTGGCTTCCGACGTGGAAGGACACGCCCATCAGGTCCTGGGTCGCCCGGCGGGCGGCGAGCAGGAGCGAGGGCGCCTGGTGCTGGTCGACGCCGAACTTTCCGGCCAAGGAATAGGCCGCGCCCTCGGCCTGGACCGCCAGGCGGACGATCAGGTTCAGGTCCTTGGCGCCTTCGGTGACGGCGAGGATCTTCTCGAGCTCTTCCTGGGAGTCGAGGGCGAAGGTCCGCACGCCATGGTCGAAGTAGGCGGCGCGGATCGCCGCCCGGCTCTTGACCGGATGCATGAAGGCCAGCCGCGCATCAGGCGCATGCGCCCGCACGAGCTCGATCTCGGGAACCGAAGCCACGTCGAATGCGGAGACGCCGTTCGCCGCCAGGGCCTGGATGACCCACGGAGACGGATTCGCCTTCACCGCATAGAAGACGTCGCCCTTGAAATTGTCCTGGAACCAGCGCGCCGCTAGGGCCGCCGCAGCCGGTCGCGCAATTGCGACGGGATGCTCAGGCGACCGCTCACGGACCAGGTCCAGGGGCGTATGGTACGTCTGCACCTCACGCAACCCCCAACGGATTGTTGAACCCAATCCGGCGTTAGCAGCGCTTTTGAGGACATCGGGTCCGCCGGAGCGCGGTGCATTAGGGCCTGACGCCCCCCATGTAAAGTGACAATTTCCCCCTGATTTGCTTGCTTGGCGCTGCAGGCTGGACCGGCGCCGCCGTGGCGTGCGAAGAAGCGGCCGCAGGGGCCGCGGGGCGGCCCGCCTTGCGGACACGAGGACAAAGCCACGCATGGCCGACCAAGCGGTTCTGTCGATCCGGAACGTGTCGCGGACCTTCGGGACCCGCCGCGCCCTGGACGACGTTTCACTCGACGTCCGCCGGGGCGAGATGATCGCCCTGATCGGGCCGTCAGGGTCCGGGAAGTCGACCCTCCTGCGGTCGATCTCGGGGCTCCAGGTGATCGATCCCGGCGCGGGCGTCATCGAGGCCTTCGGAGCGCCTGTCCAGTCGGCGGGCCGCGTCTCTTCCCGCGTCCGTGAGGCGCGGATCCGGATCGGCTTCATCTTCCAGCAGTTCAACCTCGTCGGACGGCTGTCCCTCTTCACCAATGTCGCTCTTGGCTCGCTGGGGCGAATCCCCTTCGTCCGGGGAATGGTCGGCGCCTGGCCGGCCGAGACCTCCACCGCCGTCATGGCCGCCCTCGCCCGGGTCGGTGTCGCCGAGTATGCGGCCCAGAGGGCCAACACCCTGTCCGGCGGCCAGCAGCAGCGCGGGGCCATCGCCCGCGCCCTGGTCCAGAAGGCCAAGATCATCCTGGCCGACGAGCCCGTGGCCTCCCTTGACCCCGTTTCCGCCCGCAAGGTCATGGAGATCCTGCGCGACCTGAACCGCACGGACGGCCTGACCCTGGTGGTCACCCTGCACCAGGTCGACTACGCCATGCGGTACTGTGACCGTGTGGTCGCGCTCAAGGCCGGGCGCATCGTTTACGACGGT
The DNA here is from genome assembly GCF_003150835.1 of Phenylobacterium parvum. Classification (NCBI taxonomy): domain Bacteria; kingdom Pseudomonadati; phylum Pseudomonadota; class Alphaproteobacteria; order Caulobacterales; family Caulobacteraceae; genus Phenylobacterium; species Phenylobacterium parvum. The sequence goes on from NZ_CP029479.1 coordinate 293,952, forward strand.
CCCGCCGAAGGGCTGGACAAGGACCGGCTCATCGACATCTACGGGCCGGAATTCGAGGACGTCTTCTGGGAAGGAGCCCCGAAATGAACCGCACCCTCCGGGACGGCGCCCTGAACCGCCGGGGCCTGCTCACCTTCGCCGGGGCCGCAGTACTGGCCGGCTGCACCCCCGCCAAGTCGCCCTCCACCGACGGCGCCGACGGCGTGCTGAAGTTCTCCATCGTCGCGCCCGAGAGCGCATCGAGCCTGGAATCCTTCTGGCGTCCGATCATCGCCGACATGGAGAAGGCCACCGGGCTGAAGATCGAACCCTACATCGGGGCCAACTACACCGCCCTGGTCGAGGCCATGCGCTTCAAGCAGACCCACTTCGGCTGGTTCACCAACCTGTCGGGCCTTGAGGCGATACGCCGGGCCAATGGCGAGGTCTTCGCCCGTACCTTCGATCCCGGCGGTGACGACGGCTACAACTCGGTGATCCTGGTCCCGGCCTCCAGCAAGACGACGCTTGAGGACATCCTGCGCTGCGACAAGACGCTGAACTTCGGGATCGGCGACGCCAAGTCCACGTCGGGCACCCTGGCGCCCAAGACCTACCTCTTCTCGCCCAAGGGCATCGATATCCAGACCTGCTTCAAGACCCTGAAGTCGGCCAATCACAACACCAACCTGGTCGGCGTCGCCAACGGCGTGCTGGACGCGGCCACGGGCAACACCACCAGCCTGCGCCTCCAGCGCGAGCGCGACATCGAGCGCAAGGCCAAGGGCGAGCCGACCCTCGGCGACAAGGTTCGCGTGGTCTGGACCTCCCCGCGCCTGCCCGAGGACCCCATTGTCTGGCGCAAGGACCTCGATCCGGCGATCAAGGAAAAGCTGCGCCAGTTCTTCCTCACCTACGCCCAGGGCGAGGGCCCTGAGGCCGAGCGCCAGAGGGGCCTGCTGGCCAAGATCTCCATCGGCGGCTTCAAGCCGGCCGACGACAACCATCTCCTCCGGGTCCGCGAGATGGAGGCCACCGAGAACGTCCTCCAGGCCGAGCGCGGGGGCGACCCCCGCCGGATCGCCGACGCCCGCAAGGCCCTGGACGCCGTCAAGGCCGAGGAGGCCGCCCTCCAGGCCCGCACCGGCCTGCCTGCAGACGCGACCTGATCCATGACCCAGACCGCGCAGGCCGTCCTCGCCCCGCCTTCCAAGCCCTTTGGACAGAGGGTGTTCGACATCGTCCTCTGGGGCGGGATCATCGTCCTCCTGATCGCCTCCTTCGGACCGGCGGAGATTTCCAAGTTCCCGCTCCTGTTCTCGAACTCCGAGAACATGCGCCAGTTCGCCTCCGGCTTCCTGAACCCCGACTTCTCCAACTGGCGCGACCTGGTCGAGAAGATGTGGCTGACCGTCCAGATGGCCATCTGGGGGACCTGCCTGGCCATCCTGTTCGCGGTGCCCCTGGGCCTGCTGGGCGCCCGGAACGTCACGCCGGCCTTCATCCAGTTGCCTGTCCGCCGGATGATGGACCTGATCCGCTCGGTGCCGGACCTCGTCATCGGCACCGCCTTCCTCGTGGCGGTGGGCCTGGGTCCCTTCGCCGGGGTCATGGCCCTGGCCCTCAACACTGGCGGCGTCCTGGCCAAGCTCTTCGCCGAGGCCGTCGAAGCCATCGACCGCGGTCCTGTCGAGGGCGTGCGGGCGACGGGCGCCGCCCGGCTTCAGGAAATCGTCTGGGGCGTCATTCCCCAGGTGGCGCCCCTGTGGACCTCCTACGCCCTCTACCGGTTCGAATCGAACAGCCGCAGCGCCACCGTGCTGGGCCTGATCGGCGCGGGCGGCATCGGCCAGATCCTTTTCGACAGCATGAACAGCTTCAACTACTCGCTGACGGCCGCCATATCGATCGTCATCGTTGCAGCCGTCACCCTGATCGACCTGCTCAGCCAGACCATCCGGGCGCGCCTCCTCTGAAGGGGGCCCCTTGGCGCGCAGTCCAGGTCATCGGACCTTGAAACTGGAGAAGGCCGGGAGTTGAAGCTGACAATCTCCCGGGTTCTCGGCCTTGCAGTCGCCGGCGTCATCCTCCTGGGTCCGTCCACCGGGATGGCCTCGAATGTCGCCCCTGGCGCCCCCGAAGTGCGGCTCAAGGGCCGACTGCTCGTGGATGGCGTCTGGCAGACGGCCTCATCGGCTGGGCCGGAGGACGACGATCACCTCGGCCTCATCCGTGTACGGCAGGCCTTCCTGGGGCTGGATGCAAAGTTCAATGATCGCCTGTCCCTGAGGTTCGAGGGCGGCGCCGCCAACAATGACGCCTTCGTCTGGGATGAGGCGGCGCTCGAGTACCGCCACTCTCCCGGGGTCCTGGTCACGGTGGGCAATCTCAAGGCCGCCGCACTCGAGAACCTCACATCGACCCGGTCGATCGCCTTTCTGGAGCGTGGTCCCTTCGGCGATCTCATCACCGACCCCTTCCTCGCGTCTGTCCAGGTGCGGGCGAACCGGGGTCCGCTGGCGGCGACCTTCGCGATCCAGGGTGAGAGCTTCAACAACCTCGGCCTGGACTTTGGCGGTGGTCCTTCGCCAGGAGCGACTGACAGGCTTGGGGCCACACTCCGGCTGGCCGGCGCGACGCCCACTGGGGACACGCGACGCCTTCATGTCGGGGCCTGGGCGCGTGTGCGGGACTTTGGAGGCGGCGCCGCCCGCGCCTACGCCGCCCGCCCGGGGACCTCTGCGGGAAGGGCAGGAGATTGGTTGGGAACGGGTCCCCTGGCGGACCGCGATTTCACCGTCGGGATCGAAGGGGCCTATCTGGCGGACAGGTTCTGGGTCCAGGGCGAAGCCGGGTACCTTAAGGCCGGCCGGGGAGGCTCCGCGCCTTCCGGAGCAGATCCCTGGATCCTTGCGGGCTATGTCTATGCGGGATGGAGCGTATCCGGCGAGCCGCGCGGCTACGATTCTGCTCGCGCCCTCGTCACCGCTCCGAGGATCAGCAACCCCCTTTCCAGGGGCGGCGCGGGCGCCGTCGACCTCCTTGTGCGCTACGACTTCGCTGACCTGACGGAGGTGGGTCGATCAGCGACAGGCGCAGAGGCGCTCGGGGCTGCTGGAAAGGCTGGGGTATACCAGGGGCTCACGCTCGGCGCGGTCTGGCGTCCGGAGCCCGGCTATCGGCTCCTCCTGAACCTTTCACAGGCGAGGGTGGTGAATGCGCCCCGCCAAGCTGACATCACCCTCCGCCTCCTCCAGATTCGCGCCCAGTACGATTTCTGAAGGCGGGTTTCAGCAAACTGTCATGTCGGCGAGGCAAGGTTGTCATTGGCGCAGGCGACGGGTGCGAGCGAAGGTTCAGCGCACGCTCAAGAGCCCAAACCGGGCGCTGAGTCTTTCGGAAGACCGGCGGCGTCCATTGGACGCCGCCGATTCTGCAGGGATCGGTGTTCTGGTGTGGCGTGTCCGGCGACGGAAGCGTGGTGAAGCCCCTCGCGACCGGCTAAAGGGAGTCTGAGCCCAGGCTCGCGACCCGTCGGGCCATGCCCTCAGCTTCGGATCCGGTCCAAACCCCTCGGGGACGTCTGGATCCGAGGTGAGCCGAAACAGGAGATTTTGAGTGAAGACGCCTCTTCCGATCAGGACCCTCGCCGCCGTCGCCGCAGGCGTCGGGCTGGCCGCCGGCCTCGGCGCCGCCCCCGCCCACGCGGCCCGCGACTATGTCTGGGCCGCCGGCTCCTCCACGGTTTTCCCCTTCGCCACCCGGGTGTCCGAACAGTTCGCCCGCAAGACCGGGATGAAGGCGCCCAAGGTCGAGAGCCTCGGCACTGGCGGCGGCATCAAGCTCTTCTGCTCCGGCGTGGGCGACGGCTTTCCCGACATCGCCACGGCCTCCCGCCGGATGAAGCGCTCCGAGTTCGACGCCTGCGCCGCCAAGGGCGTGAAGGACATCATCGAGTTGAAGATCGGCTTCGACGGCATCGTCGTCGCCGTGGACAAGCGGGCGCCCGACTACGCCTTCACGACCTCCGCCCTCTATCTCGGCCTCGCCGCCAAGGTGCTGCGTTACGGCCAGTACCAGGCGAATCCCTACAAGACCTGGCCCGAGGTCGGCGCCGGTCTGCCCAAGGGGCGGATCCAGGTCTACGGCCCGCCGCCGTCGTCTGGCACCCGCGACGCCTTCGTCGAGCTGGCCATCGAGGCCGGCGCCCTGAAGTATCCGGTGAACAAGGCCCTGAGGGACAAGGACGAGAAGCGCTTCAAGGAAATGGTCGATCCCCTCCGCAAGGACGGCTGGATCGACTCCGGCGAGAATGACAACGCCATCGTCCAGACCCTCACCAAGACCCCCGGCGCCCTGGGCGTCTTCGGCTGGTCCTTCCTCGAGGAGAACATGGACAAGGTGAAGGGCGCCTCTGTGAACGGCGTGAAGCCCTCGCTGGCCTCCATCTCGGACGGCACCTACCCCCTGGCGCGGTCACTCTTCGTCTACGTGAAGAAGTCGAACCTTGGCGTCACCAAGGGGCTGCGCGAATACATGTCCGAGTTCGTCTCCGACGCCGCCACCGGCAAGGGCGGCTACCTGAAGGATCGCGGCCTGATCCCGCTTCCCGCCGCCCAGCACGAGGCCAACAAGGCCGCCGTGCGCACCCTGACCCCCATGGCCCGACCCGCAGCCTGACCCGCCGCCGTCCGCCATTGGCGCCTGCGCCGCAGACTTCCGGGTCTGCGGCGCTCTTCTTTTTCGGAGACGGCTCCGGTCAGGTCTCTTCGCGCTGGCGGCGAAGCCGGGTCAGGCGACGAAGCCGGCGCCAGAAGCGGGTCTTCTCCGGCTCGGGCCAGGGCTGGAGGTTGCGTACGAAGTCCTCGGCGCAGGCGCGCCAGGAAAAGCCCTCGGCGAAGCGGCGCACCGCGCCCCGATCCAGCTTCAGCGCCTCCAGGCAGGCCTCCCTCAGCCCCTCGGTGGCGGTCAGGGCCAGGACCCCGGCGCCGGAGCCCGGGAGGATGTCGATGGGACCGGGCGCGGGATAGGCGGCGACGGGGGTCCCCGTGGCCATGGCCTCCAGGATGACCAGGCCGAAGGTGTCGGTCAGCGACGGAAAGACGAAGACATCGGCGCCGGCGAAGTGGGCGGCCAGGTCCTCCCCGAACCGCGCCCCGCGGAAGATCGCCCCGGGATACCGGGCCTCGAGCTCCTCGCGCTGGGGTCCGTCCCCGACCACCACCTTGGACCCCGGCAGGTCGAGGGCCAGGAAGGCCTCGATGTTCTTCTCCACGGCCACCCGGCCGACGGAAAGGAAGATCGGGCGCGGCAGGCCCTCGTAGACGTCGGGATCTCCGGACCGGCGCGGGCGGAACTGCTCCGTATCGACCCCCCGGGACCAGGCGGTGATGTTCCGGAACCCATGCTGCTCCAGCTCGTCGCGCATGGTGGGAGTGGCCACCATCAGGCGTCCGGAGGGCTTGTGGAACCAGCGCATGTAGGCGTAGCCGGCCGACAGGGGCAGGGGCAGGCGCGCTGAGACATACTCCGGGAATCGCGTGTGGTAGCTGGTGGTGAAGGGCAGCTTCCACTCCACGCAGATCCGCCGGGCGGCCAGGCCGATGGGCCCCTCGGTGGCGATATGGATGGCCTCGGGCTCGAAGGCCTTGAACCGCTCGCGGACCGGTTCGTAGGCCCCCACGGCGACCTTGATCTCGGGATAGGTGGGCAGGGGGAAGCTGCGGAACTGGTCCGGCGAGATCACATCGACCGTATGGCCCATGGCGCGCATCTCGGCGATCACCCGGGTCAGTGTGCGCACCACGCCGTTGACCTGGGGCTCCCAGGCGTCGGTGGCGATGAGGATCCGCATCGGCCTGCGGCCGTCGATCTCGGTCCGCACGCTCTCGCGCACCCGGCGCATGGACGGCTTGCGCGGCGGCAGGCCCTCGGTCTGGAGGCGGGTCCAGAAGGCGCCCATGAGGGCGTCACGCGTCGGGAAGTGGCGATAGACCGTCCGCTCCCCGACGCCGGCCATCCGGGCGATCTCGGCGAAGTTGGCCTCGTCGAGACGGCCCTCCTCTAGCAGACGCCCGGCGGCGTCGAGGATGCGTGTCTCTGTCTGGGCCTTCTGCTGGCCCCTGGAGAGACTTTCCGGCAGGTTCCTGAGCGTCGACATGGCAGAGCCATTGTCACCAAATCTGACGAAAGGTCAATGGTTTGGACTCAGGCGGCGAGGCCTGATGCAGGCTCGACCAGCCGGGGCGCCAGCTGGCGGCTGGGCTGAAGGCGCACTCGGCTCCAGTCCAGGAGGACCAACTCCCCATCCTCACGCTCGGCCACGGCGGTGCAGCTCTCCACCCAGTCGCCGTCGTTCACGTAGAGGATGTCGTCGAACCGCCGGATCTCGGCCTTGTGGATGTGACCGCAGATCACGCCGTCCACACCCCTCCGGCGGGCCTCCTCGGCGACCGCCTCCTCGTAGTTCTCGATGAACTGGACGGCGTTTTTCACCTTCAGCTTCAGGTAGGCCGAGAGGGACCAGTAGCCAAATCCAAAGCGCCGCCGCCAGCGGTTGAAGACCGTGTTCACCGTCAGGAGCGTCCGGTAGGACCAGTCGCCGACAAAGGCCAGCCAGCGGGCGTGGCGCAGCACCCCGTCGAACTCGTCGCCATGGGTCACCAGGAACCGCCGCCCGTCGGCGGTCTCGTGGATGGCGTCCCGCATGACCAGGACGTCGCCGAACCGGTGACCGATGAAGTCCCGCGCCGCCTCGTCGTGATTGCCGGGGACGTAGATGACCTTCACGCCCTTGCGGGCCAGCCTCAGGATCTTCTGGACCACGTCGTTGTGCGCCTGGGGCCAGTACCAGCCATTGCGCAGCTTCCAGCCGTCGATGATGTCGCCGACCAGGTAGAGGGTGTCGAACTCCGCCGTCTTGATGAAGTCGAGCAGGAGTTCCGCCTGGCACCCCTTGGTGCCCAGGTGTACGTCGGAAATGAAGACTGTCCGGTACCTGTGTTCGCCGTGCGGCATCATCTTGCGCCCCCCGGGTAGCCGTGTGTGACCGCTCGCTAGGCTGATTGCATGTCAGTCGGATGACGTCTGCGAAGACCGTTGCCATCTGGGCCTGCGGGCGACAGAAGCAAAGGCATGAAGCCGCCCGAGTCCGCCGCCCTCACCCTGCGATCCCAGCGGACCCGACAGAGGATCCTGGAACGCGTGGTCGAACTCCTGTCGGAGACCGGCCTGGCCTCAGCGACGCCTGCGGCCATCGCCGCCCGGGCCGGGGTCGCCCGCACCGCCTACCTCTACCATTTCCCGGACCGGTCCGCCCTGCTCGCGGCCCTGGTCCCGCATCTCCAGGAAGGCATGTCGCGCCTGTTCGACGCCGCCGGCCGCCCGCCGCCCGGCGTGGACGCCTCCGACCACGCCATCGACACCTACTGGGCCCTGCTGTTCGAGCCGCCTTTCCTGGCCTTCGCCGAGTTGAGGTCAGCGGCCCGCGCCGACGGTGAAGTCGCCACCGCCATCGAGGGTCTCCTGGCGGACTTTGACGCCGGCCGCCTGGGCGGACGCTTCGGCGCCGTCGCCCAGGCCGGAGAGGACCCCCGGTTCCAGACCAGCCGGGACCTGGGCCGTTTCCTGCTGGAAGGGCTCGCCCGGGGCGGCCTGTCCTACGACGCCGACAAGCGCCGCCGCCGGCTCATCGCCGTGGTCAAGCGCGCGGTCCACAGCCTGAACCGGAAGGGCGGGGTCCACGACCTCTGGCCGGGTTAGTTCCGGCGGCGCTCCGCCTCGGTCCATGCCCGGATCCGCGTCTCCAGCCTGTCCAGCGGCAGGGGTCCCGCCAGCAGGACGGCGTCGTGGAACCGTCGGATGTCGAAGCGGTCGCCGAGGTCACGCCGGGCTCCCTCGCGCAGGGCGACGATCCGCATCTCCCCGATCTTGTAGGCCAGGGCCTGGCCGGGCCAGGACACGTATCGCGCCAGCTCCACGTCGATGTTGAGGGGCGAAAGCGCGCTGTTCTGGGTGAAGCAGGCGCGGGCCTTATCCAGGCTCCATCCTTTCCAGTGGATTCCCGTGTCGGCCACGAGCCTGCAGGCGCGCCACATTTCGTAGGACAGGCGGCCGAACCGCTCCCAGGGGTCACGGTAGATCCCCATCTCCCCGCCCAGCTTTTCGGCATAGAGGCCCCAGCCTTCAGTAAAGGCGGTGACGTCGGCGTTGCGCCGGAACTCCGGGACGCCGGGCGCCTCCTCGGCCAGGGCGATCTGCAGGTGATGGCCCGGGACCGCCTCATGAAGGGTCAGGGCGGGCAGTTCGTAGAGGGGGCGCTGGTCAAGGTGCGAGGTGTTGACCATGTAGCCGCCGGACACCCCCCGGGCGGCCGAGCCGCCGAAGTAGCGCCCGGTGGTGTAGGTCGCCTCGATGTCCGCCGGCACCGGGCGGACGCCGTAGGTCAGCCTCGGCAGGGTGGCGAACCAGGCCGGCAGTTCATTGTCGATCCGCTTGGCGATCCGCGAGGCCTTCTCCAGCAATTCCTCCCGGCTTTGGGCGTAGAAGCGCGCGTCGGTGCGCAGCATGGCGAGGAAGGCCGGGAAGTCGCCCTTGAAGCCGGTCTCGGCCATCACCCCTTCCATCTCGCGGCGGATCCGGGCCACCTCGTCCAGGCCGATCTGGTGGATCTGGTCCGGCGTCAGGCTTGTGGTGGTGTGGTCGGCGACCAGCCAGCGGTAGTAGGCCTCGCCCCCCGGAAGGCTCCGGGCGGCCAGGCTCTTGCGGGCGGCGGGCAGGTACTCGGACTCGAGGAAGTCGACGTACCGGCGGCGGGCGGGCTGGACGCCCTCGCGCACGGCGACCTGGGCTTCCTTGAGGAGGGAGGTCCGCACGGGCTCCGGCATCGTGGTGGGCAGCCGTGACAGGGGCGTAAGGAGAGGATCGCCTTCCAGCGGCAGGTTCGCCATCCGGCGCGCCCGCTCCAGGACCTGGAGGACCGTGGACCGGGGCTGGGTGAATCCCGCCTTCACCCCCCGCCGCGCATTGGCGATGTGGGCGTCGTACCAGGTAGGCGCAGCCTTCAGGCGGGCGATCCACGCCCGTGCGTCGGCCTCCGAGCGTATGGGCAGGCCGCCGGCCACATAGCCGAGGGTCTGGTCGAAGCCCCCGTCCGAGCTGAAGGGCATGCGCGCCTCGTCGAAGCCCAGGCTGTCCAGCCGGCGGGAGAGGGTCCAGTCGAGGAAGTCGCGGTTGAGGGCGTCCTCGACCGCCAGGCCCGCCGCCGGCAGGCGCGCCAGCCGGTCCCGGAACGCAGACAGGGCCGCCTTGCGCCGGGCGTCGGCCGCAGGGCTCGGGTCGGGCAGGCGGGCCAGGGCCTCCCGGTCGCCCCGGCGACCGGCCTCGAAGGGATCATCACCCAGGGACCAGGCCTCATAGTCGGCGATCAGGGCGTCCAGGGCGGGCGAAGCCGCCCTGGCCGGACCCGCCATGGGGGCCAGGAGGAGCAGCCAGGCGCAGGTCAGTCCCCAAAGCGTCCTCATCCTGCAAGCCCTCCGCCGGCATTGTCCCGGCGTCCTTCCTACGCCCCTTGCCCGGGCGCGCCAATGCGGGCCATGGTTCGGCCGAGGGGGAGGGTTTTCCATGAGCTTCATCACGCGCCGCAGGGCCGTCGACCAGCGCCCGGCGGCCCAGGGCGACCACGAGCTTGCGCCGACCCTGCGCTGGCCGCACCTGGTCGCACTGGGGGTCGGCGCCATCGTCGGCACCGGCATCTACACCCTGACCGGCGTGGGCGCGGGCCTTGCGGGCCCGGGGGTCATCCTGTCCTTCGCCATCGCCGGCGTCGTCTGCATGCTGGCCGCCCTCTGTTATGCCGAGATGGCCTCCCTCATGCCCCATGCGGGCAGCGCCTATTCCTACTCCTACGCGGGCATGGGCGAGTTGGTCGCCTGGGTGATCGGCTGGAGCCTCATCCTCGAATACACCGTGGTCTGTTCCGCCGTGGCCGTGGGCTGGTCCGGCTACGCCCAGGGCTTTCTGGAGGCCCGCGGCCTTGTCCTGCCGCCCGGCCTGGCCAGCGGCCTCCTGACCGGCGAGGCGGGCGGCTTCATCAACCTGCCCGCCGTGCTGATCACCCTGGCCGTCGCCGGGGTCCTCCTCATCGGCGTGCGCGAGAGCGCCAACGCCAACATCGCCCTGGTGGTCCTGAAGCTGGCGGCCCTCGCCGCCTTTGTCGTCCTCACCCTGCCGGCCTTCGATCCGGCCCGGTTCAGCCCCTTCCTGCCCTTCGGCTTCGCCGCCCATACCGGACCCGATGGCGCGCCCCAGGGCGTCATGGCCGCCGCCGCCCTGATCTTCTTCGCCTTCTATGGCTTCGACGCCATCTCGACCGCCGCCGAGGAGGCCAAGAACCCTGGCCGGGACCTGACCCTGGGCATCATCGGCTCCATGGTCGCCTGCGCGGTGATCTACATGGCCGTGGCCGCTGCGGCCCTCGGCGCCTCGCCCTGGCAGGCCTTCTCGAAGAGCGACGAGCCCTTGGCCTTCATCCTTCGGTCGGGCGGGCATGAGCTGGCCGCCGTCCTGATCGCCGCCGCCGCCGTCATCGCCCTGCCCACCGTCATCATGGCCTTCATGTTCGGCCAGAGCCGGGTCTTCTTCGCCATGGCCCGGGACGGCCTCCTGCCCCGCGGCCTCGCCCGGGTCAGCCCCCGCGGCGCGCCAGTGCGGGTGACCCTGTTCACCGCAATCCTCGCCTCGGTCATCGCCGGCGCCGCGCCCCTCAAGCTGATCGCCGAGCTCGCCAACGCCGGCACACTGGCCGCCTTCGTCGCCACCGCCCTGTCCATGATGATCCTGCGGATGCAGCGCCCCGACCTGCCCCGGCCCTTCCGCACGCCGCTCTGGTGGATCGTCGGGCCCCTGGCCGCCGCGGGCTGCCTCTACCTCTTCTGGAGCCTGCCCGCCCTGACCCGCTGGCTCTTCCTGGGCTGGAACCTGGTGGGCCTGGCCGTCTACCTGGCCTGGAGCCGCCGGCACAGCGTGCTGGCGGGAAACTAGGGCCGCCGAACAAGGGCGTTGCCGCAGGAGCAGGACCCGGATGTCGTCGGACCCGAGTTTCGAATTGAACTCCGAAGGGCTGTTTCGGGCCCTGGAGTTGCTTGAAGGGCGGGGCGCTTCACGGGGCGCCTCCACCAGCTTGCCGAAGTCATTACCCCATGTGGGAATCGGCGAGAGGGAAGCCCTGGAGCGGCTTGCCCCAGGGGTTCTCGGCCGTGCGACCTATCTCGATGCAGGCCATGCGATGGCGCACATGGATCCGCCGACGCCATGGATCACCTGGGCCGTGGCGCTCTGGAGCGCCCGTCTCAATCAGAACCTGCTGCATCCTGCGACCGCCCCGTTTGCCAGGGAAGCCGAAGCGTGCGTCGTCGAATGGTTGGCGCCATTCTTCGGAATGAACGGCGGCCACATGACCGCCGGATCGAGCCTCGCCAATCTGACGGCCTTGTGGGCGGCGCGGGACCTGCGGGGCGTCAGGAAGGTGGTCGCCTCGTCGGCTTCCCACCTCAGCGTCCGCAAGGCTGCCCGGATCCTGGGTCTCGAATACGTAGAAGCGGCTGTTGATCCGCGCCACCGACTGGATCCGGCCACCCTGCCAGGTGACCTCTCCGACGCCTGCCTTGTCCTTACCGCCGGGACCACAAGCGTTGGGGCCGTGGATCCCCTGGCCGGTATCGACCGGGCCGGCTGGACGCATGTTGATGCGGCTTGGGCGGGCCCGCTGGCCCTGTCCGGTCGATACCGGAATCGTCTTTCCGGCGTCGACCAGGCCGACTCTGTCGCCGTGTCGGCGCACAAGTGGCTGTTTCAGCCGAAGGAGTCCGCGCTCGTCCTGTTCCGGGACACGGAAGCGGCCCACCACACCCTGGGCTTCGGTGGCGCCTACCTTGCGGCGCCGAATATTGGCGTCCAGGGGTCGCACGGCGCGGCGGGAACCTTGCTGCTGGCGACTCTTCTGGCGTGGGGACGCGAGGGCATGGCCGCGCGGATCGAACACTGCATGGACAACGCCAGTCGGCTGCAGGCCTTCATCAGCGCCCACCCAGGCCTTGAAGGCTTTCCGGATGGTGGAACGGGCGTGATCGTCTTCCGGCCCGCGTCCCGGAAAGTCGAGGCCTTCTCCGCCGCGCTTCCCCAAGGCCTTGCATCCCCGGCGAACCTCAACGGCGAGGCCTGGCTGAGATGCGTTGCCGCCAACCCCAACGCCGACATGGAAGGGATCCTGGCGGCGATTGACGAAGCGGGCCGGCGATGAGGGCGTCTTCGCCCAACACCAGGACAGGGTCGGCGATCCGGCCAGCCAGGGTCAGGTCGTGATGAAGATCCTGATGGTCGATGTCGACGGGGTCCTGGTGCGCTCGCATCCCGTGGGCTGGGCCAGGGACCTTGAGGCGGACCTGGGCCTTTCGCCTGCCGTCCTCCACGCCGAGTTCTTCGAGGTTCACTGGGCGGAGATCGCGGTCGGCAGGGCGAGCCTGCCCGCCCGCCTCGGCCCGGTTCTCGAACGGTGCGCGCCCCATCTGACCGCCCGCGAATTGATGGACTACTGGTTCCAGCACGATGCGGACCTGGACGCGGCCTTCCTCGCCCAGCTCGAGCCGCTCCGGAATACGGGGGTCGACCTCCACCTCGCCACCAACCAGGAGCACGAGCGCGCCGCCTTCCTCTGGAAGACCCTCGGCCTGCAGGACCATTTCACCGCCATGCACTATTCGGCGGATGTCGGCTGGGCCAAGCCCGATCCGGGCTTCTTCACCACGGTCGCCGCCCGGACGGCCCATGCGCCCGCAGACCTGACCCTGGTGGATGACCGGCCGGACAATGTCGCCGCCGCGCGCCAGGCCGGGTGGGGCGGCCTGCACTGGGACGGAGACCGGACCCTGGCGGACCTGCTGGCGGCGGGGGGCTAGGCCCGGCCGAGGATGTCGACGGTCACGCCCTCCGGTCCCCGCCGCAGGGCTGTGCGGACCCCGAAGGCGCGGGCCAGCACGTCGGGGACCAGGGCGACTTCCGGCGGTCCGTCTGCGAGGAGCTTGGCTCCCCCCAGCACCAGGATCCGGTCGGCGATCCGGGCCGCCAGGGTCAGGTCGTGCAGGGTCAGGACGACGCCGCAGCCTGCCCTCGCCCGCCGCACCAGGGTCGCGGCCGCGTCGATCTGGCAGCCGGGGTCGAGGCCCGCCAGGGGCTCGTCGGCCAGCAGCCAGTCGGGCTCTCCCGCCAGCACCCGGGCGATCATCACCCGGGCGCGCTCGCCGCCGGACAGGGTGGAGGCGTCCCGGTCCGCGAGGTCGGCGGCGCCGGCGTCGGCGAGGGCCGCCTCGATGATCCGGGCGTCCTCAGCCGACAGCCCCCGGGCGCCGATGTGCGGTACGCGGCCCAGGCCGACCAGGATCCGCACCTCCAGGGGCCAGGCGATCTCGGGCGTCTGGGGCAGGAAGCCGATCCGCCGGGCCCGGGCGGCGGGGGCGAGGGCGGCCAGGTCCGCGCCGTCCAGGAGGACCCTGCCGGAAGCGGGCCTGAGCAGGCCGCAGAGGCCGGCCAGGAGGGTGGACTTGCCCGCGCCGTTTGGGCCGAGGAGGACAGTGACCTCTCCCCGGTTCAGGGACAGGTCCAGCCCGGCCAGGATCTCCCGCCGGCCGCGCTCGAGGGTCAGTCCCTGGGCTTCCAGAACACCGCTCATCCCAGCCTCCGCCGCAGGGACAGGAGGAGGAAGAGGAAGAACGGGCCTCCCAGGCAGGCCATGGCCACGCCCAGCCGGACCTCTGCGGTGGAGGGGATGATCCGGACCGCCAGGTCCCCCGCCAGCACCACAGCCGCCCCGCCGAGGGCCGAGGGCCAGAGCAGGCCTGAGGGGCGGGCGCCCACCAGGTGGCGGAGCAGGTGGGGGGTGACGAGGCCCGCAAACCCGATCACCCCGGCCACCGCCACCCCGGCGCCGACCGCCAGGGCCGTCCCGGCGGCCAGCAGGACGCGGGTGCGCGACAGGTCGATCCCCAGGCTGGCGGCGCCCGCCTCGCCCAGGGTCAGGGCGTCCAGGGCCCTTCCGGTCAGGGCCAGGAGGACGAGCCCGGCGAGGATGAAGGGCCCGGCGAAGAGAAGGTCCTGGGGGCTGCGGTCGGCCAGGGAGCCCATCAGCCAGTCGATGATCCCGTTCACCGCCCAGGGGGTGGGAGCGAGCGACAGGGCCAGGGCGACGCCGGCGCCGGCGATGGTGTTCAGCACCACGCCCGCCAGCAGGAAGACGGTCATGGAGCTCGCCCCCCCGGAGAGGGCCAGGAGGAGCCCCACTCCCGCCAGGGCCCCGACCATGGCGGCCAGGGGCTGGAGCAGGGGAATGGCCAGGGGCAGCCAGAGGGTCAGGACGGCCCCCAGGGCCGCGCTGGCGGAGACCCCTAGCACCCCCGGATCGGCGAGGGGGTTGCGGGTGAAGCCTTGCAGGGCCGCGCCGGACAGGCCCAGGCCCGCCCCGATCAGCACGGCCAGGACGGTGCGCGGCAGGCGCAGCTGGAGAAGGATCGCCCAGAGGGGGTCCTGGGGGTGCGCCAGCATGTCCCCCAGGGGGAGGGGTGTGCGACCCACGATGAGGCTTGCGACCGACAGGGCCGCAACCAGGGCGATGAGGCCGATGATGACCATGCCCCGCCGGCTCATGCGCGCCGCTCCAGGGCCCGGTCGCGGATGGCGGCCAGCCGGCCCGCCGCCTCGATCAGGGAGGGGCCGCCGCAGAACAGCAGGCGCTCCGGGATCTCGGCGGTCAGGACCCGCTCGCCGAGCCGGTCGAGGGCCGGGTGGCGGGTGATGCGGTCCGGGCGTCCGGCCGGCCCGCCGCCCCCGGCGCGGACGAGGATCTCGGGCGGGGCGGTCAGCAGGGCCTCGACGGGCGCCGGGGTCCAGCCGGTCAGTCCCAGCCGGGCGGCGGCGTTGACGACGCCCAGGCGCCGCAGGAGGTCGTCCGGCAGGGAGCCCGGGCCCGCTGCAAGTCCTCCGGAGAGCAGGACCAGCATCTCCCGTCGCCGCCGTCCGGGCGCGGTCGCCGCCGCGAGGCCCGCCTCGATCCGGCCGGCCAGGGCCTCGCCCCGCGCGGGGCGTCCGACCCGGAGGGCGACCTGGCGAACCTGCGAAAGACTTTCCGCCACCGTGGCCGGAGCCCCGAAGGCGGCGACCTCGACACCCATTCTCTGCAGGGCGCGCCGGGTGGCGAGGGCGGTGTGGGTGCTGGCGAGCACGAGGTCCGGGCGCAGGAGGAGGACCTCCTCGGCGGTCTCGCTGGTCACCGGCAGGTTCGCGGCGACCAGTGCGATGGTCGAGGCCTCCGGGTTCCGGGACAGGCGGCTGATCCCGGCGATCTGGCGGCGGTCCGCCAGGTGAACCAGCAGGGCGTCGAGGCAGGGATTGAGGGAGACGATCCGCCGGGGCGCGGCGGGCGAGGCCCCCAGGCCGGCCGCCGCCGCCAGCCCCGCTGCGGCCTGACGCCGGCTCACCCCCATTGCATCCCGGTTGCCCATGATCAGAACCGCGCCCTCAGGCCCAGGGTCGCGACCCGCCCCGGGGCGCCGTAGCCCCGGACCGTCTCGGGCGATTCATCGGTGACGTCTTCGATCCGTCCGTATACAGAAAATACGGTTCCCAGCGGGAGCTCGGCGCGCAGGCCGACGGTCAGGCGGGACTTCAGGGGCGGGCCGCCCCACAGGTCGCTGAGACTTTCCCCGGCATAGTTCAGGGACAGGCCCAGCCGAAGGTCGCCGGCAAGGGTGCGGCTGACGTCCAGGGAAGCCATGTCCTTCGGGCGCCGCGCCAGGTCCTTGTCGGGGGCGCCGTCCTGGCCCTCCAGGCGCGCCCGGGTGCGGGTGTAACTGGCGTCGAGGTCGAACCCCCCGAGCTTGCCTGAGGCCGCCGCCTCCAGGCCGACGGCCTGGGTCCGGTCCAGGTTGGCGTAGTAGCCGTATCGGCCCCCGGCGCAGTTCGGGTCCCCGCCGCCCGA
Organism: Phenylobacterium parvum; assembly: GCF_003150835.1. Classification (NCBI taxonomy): domain Bacteria; kingdom Pseudomonadati; phylum Pseudomonadota; class Alphaproteobacteria; order Caulobacterales; family Caulobacteraceae; genus Phenylobacterium; species Phenylobacterium parvum. The sequence continues at coordinate 309,955 of NZ_CP029479.1, forward strand.
GCAGGTTGCGAAGTTGATCTGGTCCTCCGTACGCCGCCCGAACAGGGTGAGGGACACCAGGAGGCCCCCGGTCCTGTGTTCGAGGCCCAGGTCCCAGCCGACGGCGGTCTCAGGCTGCAGGCCTGCGTTCCCGTACTCGCTGTAGAGCTGGTAGAGGCTGGGCGCCCGGAAGCCCTGTCCCAGGCTGGCGCGCACGACGGTCGCCCCGCCGCCCGGACGCCAGGCCAGGGCCGCCTGTCCGGACCCATGGCGCCCGAAGGACTCATGCTGTTCGAGGCGCCCCGCCAGGGTCAGGGTCACGTCCGCCATCGGAGTTCCCAGGGCCTGGACGTAGGCGGAGTCGACCCCGGTGGAGCGGCTCAGGGGCTCAGGTTCCGGGTTCCAGGGCGAGGGGGAGGCGATACGCATCCGGCTGCGCTCGCTCTCGGCCCCGACGGTCAGTCGCCAGGCCGGGCTTAAGGTCGCCTCGCCCTGGTACTCCCAGCGCTCCACCCGGCCCTCGGCGCGGAAGGTCAGGTCGGTCACCGCCTGGTCGGGATCGTAGGTGCGCCGCCGGGTGTCGGTGACGGCCAGGCCCAGCCGGTTCTTCATCCGGCCCCCGGCCAGAGGGAAGGTCAGGCCCGCATAGCCCAGGGCCTCCCGGGTCCGACCCCGCTCACGGGTGTCGGCAAAGACGTAGGCCGGGGCGGGATAGCCGTCGAAGGTGTTGCGGGCGTCGGACCAAATGGCGCGGAGGTCCAGTTGCACCGCCTCCGAGAGGTCCGCCGTGATCCGGCCCGAGGCGCCGGTGCGGCGATATCCGTCGCGCTCGGTCCCGCTCCGGGCCGCCGAGACGCCGTCGGTGGAATAGGAGTCCGCCGCCAGCCGCCAGGCCAGGGCGCCGGACCCGCCGCCGACCCCGGCCCGCAGGTAGGCGGTCCCCAGCCCTCCAGCCTCGGCGGCGGCCTCGCCGGAGAACGTCCCCGGCGCCGGCAGGCCGGTTTCCAGGCTGACCACGCCCCCCATGGCCTGGCCGCCCCAGAGGGCCGACTGGACGCCCCGCAGGACCTCGATCCGCCGGATGTCGCCCACCAGCAGGTTGGCCGCATCGTAGGCGCCGCCGATGACCGAAGGATCGTTCAGCCGCACGCCGTCGATGACGAACAGGGTCTGCTCGGCCTCGGCGCCCCGGATCCGCACCGCCGTCACGCCGCCGGGGCCGCCATTGCGAGTCACCCCGACCCCGGGGGTGGTGGCGAGGAGATCGGAGACCACCAGGGCTTGTCGGTCCCGGATCGTCCCTTCGGGGATCACCGTGACGCTGCGACCGCTCTCGGAGGCGGCGACGGGCACGCGGTTGGCGACCACCACCACCGGCTCCACCGGCGTGTCCACCGCGGCGGCCAGGACAGCCGCCCCGGCCAGGCTTGCAAGACTCATCGCGCCCTCCTTCGAGCGACAGGCGACCGCGTGCGCGGCCGCAACAGGCGTTCCCGGTCCGAGAATGCGGACCGGTCATGACTGTCGCCGGTCGGGAGAGACCCCGTCCTCCAGGCGCACCCCGGCCCGTCGGATGACGACGGCGTCAGGCAGGTCTCCTGGCTCGCGGGTCACTGTCCCTTGCGCGTCGCCTTCCCGGCCCGGTTCCCGAAGGTTCCCGGCCAGTGGCCTCGTGACGCGCGGACTCGCCGCTTACAGTTGCGGGGGCAGCCCGGGCCTTGCACCCGAGTTCCCTTTTCATCTCCCTCTCGGGAGAACCTGACGCAGGGCGAGGGGTAGTCCGTGCCCCCGCGCGGGTCAACGCCCGGCGTCCGAAAGGGGTTGCGCGGTGCGCCCGCCGTGCGCCATCACCCTGCAGACAGTCCTTCCGGAGCCCCAGCATGACCTTCCGCGCGCCCCTGCAGAGCCTCGACCTGGCCCTCGCCGCCGCCGGGCTTCCGGACCTGATCGCCGCCGGCTACCCGGACCTGGACCCCGAGACGGTATCTGCCGTCCTCGACTCCGCCGCCGCCTTCGCCGAGGCCGAGCTCGCCCCCCTCAACCGTGACGGCGACCGGATCGGCGCCCGGTTCGAGAACGGCGTGGTCACGGGCGCACCGGGCTTCGCCCAGGCCTACAAGGCGTTTGCAGCCCAGGGCTGGAATTCCCTGGCGGCGGACCCGGAGTTCGGCGGCCAGGGCCTGCCCAAGGTGCTTGAACTGGCGGTCTTCGAGATGGTCCACGCCGCCAACATGGCCTTCGGCCTCTGCCCCATGCTGACCCAGGGGGCCATCGAGGCCCTGACCCTGCACGGGACCGAGCGCCAGAAGCGGATCGTCCTGCCGCGCCTCGTCTCGGGGGAATGGACGGGCACCATGAACCTCACCGAGCCCCAGGCCGGCACGGACCTGGCCGCGGTCACCGCCCGGGCCGAGCCCGACGGCGAGGGCGGCTACCGGATCACGGGCCAGAAGATCTACATCACCTGGGGCGACCATGACGCCGCCGAGAACATCTGCCACCTCGTCCTCGCCCGTCTGCCGGACGCCCCGCCCGGGGTGAAGGGCATCAGCCTCTTCCTCGCCCCCAAGCGCCTGATCGACGACGAGGGCCGCCTTGGCGCCGCCAACGCCCTCCGACCGGCCTCCATCGAGCACAAGCTGGGCATCCACGGCTCGCCCACCTGCGTCATGCTGTTCGAGGGCGCCCGGGCCGAACTGGTCGGCGAGGCGAACAACGGCCTCGCCCACATGTTCGTCATGATGAACGCCGCCCGCCTGCAGGTAGGCGTGCAGGGCGTCGCCATCGCCGAGCGCGCCCTCCAGCAGGCCCTGGCCTACGCCCAGGACCGGGTGCAGGGGCGTCCAGCCCTGGGCGGCGAGGCCATCTTCGGCCATCCCGACGTTCGCCGGAGCCTGGGCCTGATGCGCGCCAAGGTGGAGGCCGCCCGGGCCATATGCCTCCTGACCGGCGTGCTGGCCGACCAGGCGCGCTTCGCCCCTGACGACGCCGCCCGGGAGCTCGCCCGCGGCCGGCAGGAGCTCCTGACCCCCATCGCCAAGGCCTGGTCCACGGACATCGGCGTCGAGGTCGCCTCCATGGGGGTGCAGGTGCACGGCGGCATGGGCTTCATCGAGGAGACCGGCGCGGCCCAGCATTACCGCGACGCCCGCATCGCCCCGATCTACGAGGGCACCAACGGCGTCCAGGCCGTCGACCTGGCGGGTCGCAAGCTGTCCATGATGGGCGGCGCCCTGATGCCCGACCTCTGCGCCGAGATGGCCGCTGACGCCGCCGCCCTCGCCGGCGAGCCGGGGCTGGAAGGGGTGGGCCGCCGGCTGGCCGCAGGGGTCGCGGCTCTCTCCGCCGCCACGACCTGGATGCAGCAGAACCGGGGTGCGGACGCCCTGGCCGGCGCCACCGCCTTCCTGCGCCTGTCCGGGGATGTAATCGGCGGCTGGATGCTGGCGCGCCAGGCCGTCCTGGCCCGCACCCGCGCCCCGGCGCTGGCGGACTCCCGCGCCGCCCTCGCCCGCCTCTTCGCCGACCAGGTCCTGGCCCAGGCGCCCGGCGTCGCCGAAGGCGTCATGGCCGGCGGCGCCGACCTCGCCGCCCTGGACGCCGCGGCCCTGGCGGGCTGAGGGGGTCTGCAGAGCCGCCGTTGACCCCCTCCGTCCCGCTGCGCGGTCCACCTCCCCCTGATGGGGAGGAATGAGAGCGCTAATTGCTCCCCCAAGGGGGAACTCCGACCGAAGGTCGGTGAGGGGGTCAAACCCCCTCGCCGCAGACCCCTCCGGCCCGCTGCGCGGTCCACCTCCCCCTGATGGGGAGGAATGAAAGCGCTAATTGCTCCCCCAAGGGGGAGCTCCGACCGAAGGTCGGTGAGGGGGTCAAACCCCCTCGCCGCAGACCCCCTCCGGCCCGCTGCGCGGTCCACCTCCCCCTGGGGGGAGGAATGAGGGAGTCGTTCGACGCCCCGCGCCTAGAGCCTCAGCGGGGCGGCGTAGCCGGTCAGCTCCAGGTAGCCCCTGCCGCCCGGGATGCGTACGGCGCCTTCCCAGTAGACCGGACCCCCGGAGGGGCGGCTGTCCAGTTCCTGGTCGTCGAACAGGGGGGTGAGGGCCCACCGCCGCTCGCCCGCCGGGGTCATGAGGCGAACGGTGGGCGCCACGGGGTAGACCGCCCCGGTCCGCGGCGAGCGCCAGGTGCGGCCGCCCTCGAAGGCGACGGCGCCGTTGGGCGCGGTCCAGAGCCGGCCATCGGCGGACCTCAGCGAGCCCCCGGTCCAAAGGGCCCGTCCCCGGGCGTCGCGTACACGGAAGGCGGTCAGCGCCCCGCCGTCATCGAGGTTGATGCCGGCCCAGTCCCAGCCCACGGCCGCGGGATCGAGGAGGGTAGAGGACCATTCCCGGTCCAGCCAGGCCCGACCCCGGACCGGTCGCCGGCGCCCGTCGCGCTCGAGCACCCCTCCGACCTCCAGGTGGGGCAGGGTGTAGTACCAGCTGGCCTGGCCGGGCTGGGGGCCCTTCCGGCTGTAGCCCGCCTGCCCTTGCAGCAGGACCGGCTGGGTGGGGGTCAGGGCGAGGTCCAGGGTGAACCCTTCCCCACCGGCCAGGGCCTGCATGCGGCCCGAGGGTTCGCGGCGCAGGCGCCAGCCGTCGAGGACGATGTCCATGTCGCGCTCGGACGCCTCGGCCAGGCCGAAGCCCTGCCGGGCGATCCTCTGTCCGTGCAGGAGGCGGCCCACCTTGGGGTCCGACAGGGCGGCGTGGGCGAACAGGACCTGCCGGGGCGCGAAGCGGCTTGGATTGTCCTCGCCCAGGCCGGTCCGGGTGCGGAAGAAGGTGATCTGGAAGCCCAGCGGACCCTCCGACCCCTCCAGCCAGCCCGTGATGTACCACCACTCCGTCCGGAAGCCGGGATGGGCCCCGTGGTCGCGAGGGAAGACCAGCGGCCGACCGGGGACGACCGGGCTGAAGGCTGGCGCGGCCGCCGCCCCGGAGGCGGGCAGGGCCGCTGCGGCGCCGGCGCCGAGCAGGAGCCTTCGGGTCATCTGCTCCATGTCACCAGTCCTCCCGGACGGCTCGGACTGCGTCGGCGGACAGGGCGCTGCGCCCGGCCAGCAGGGCGGTGAGGGACGAGGCCAGGGTCAGGGCCAGGGCCAGGGCGAGGCCGCCCAGGAGGCCCCAGGGCCAACGGGTCTCCATGGTCCAGTTGAAGGACTGGGGGTTCACCACCTGGATCAGCACCTGCCCCATGGCTGCGCCGAGGGCAAGGCCGGCCACCGCCCCCACGGCGCCCAGGAAGGCGCCCTCCAGGGCCAGCATGGCCAGGATCTGGCCCCGCCCGGCGCCGACGTGGCGCAACATGCCGAACTCCCGTCGCCGGGCGAGGGTCTGGGCCGAGACCGTGGCGGCCACGCCCGCCACCCCCACGAGGACGGCGACGGCCTCCAGGGCGTAGGTCACCGCAAAGCTGCGATCGAAGATGCGAAGGGCGGCGCGGCGGATCTCCGCCGACGGCGCGACCTCGGTCTGGGCGGCGAGGTCCGGCGGCAGGGCCTTGCGAATCCGGCCGAGGACCTCCCCCTGGTCGGCGCCGGGCTGCAGGAACAGGCCCGCCTCGTTGGCCCCGGCGTCGCCGGTGATCCTCAGGTAGTCGGACCGCCGCAGGGCGACGGCCCCGAACTGGCGGCCATAGTCGCGCCAGACCCCGGCGACCTGAACCTTCACCGTGCGCCCCGCCAGGGGCAGGTCGAGGGTGTCGCCGGGCGACAGCCGGTAGAGGCGGGACAGGGGCTCGGAAATCCAGGCCGGAGTTGCACCTTCCGCCGCCCTGCGGGGAGCGCCGCGCCAGGGCAGGTCCGGCGTCCCCTCCGCCGGGGCGGGGACCGCCAGCAAGATGACGGGGGGGCGGTCGGCGGCGAGGCGCAGGGTCACGGATCGCCGCGCCTCCATCGACTTCACACCGGGCAGGGCGGCCAGGGCGGACTGGAGCGCGGGATCGAGGCCCGCCGTCTCGGCATCCGCCACCCGCAGGTAGACGTCGGCGGGCAGGATGGCCCCCAGCCAGTCATCCACCGAGCCCCGGAAGCTGGCGACCATCATGCCCATGGCGGCCATCAGGCTGGCGCTGGCCACCAGTCCGCAGAGGGCGACCGCGGCCTGGTCGGGGGCGCCGGCCAGCCTTGCGGCGGCCAGACGGACGGGAACCGGCGCCGCGATCCGGGTCAGGGGCGAGATCATCCGCCGGGCCAGCCAGGGCATGGCGGCGACCCCCGCCGCGAGGATCAGGGCGATGGAGGCGTAGCCCAGCAGGGGCAGGCCGGCGATGGGCGGTGCGAAGGCCGCCGCCAGGCCGGCGGCGCCGAGGGCGATGGCCGGGACGAGGGGCGGACTGCGGCCCGGATCGCCGGATTCCCCGGCGGATTTCAGCGCCTGGGCCGGCGGGATCCGGGCGGCGTCGAGGGCGGGCAGCAGGCTGCCCGCCAGGGCGACGGCCAGGCCCAGAGCTCCGTGCAGGAAGGCCCATCCCGGCGAGATGTCGAGGGCGGGCCGGCTTTCGCTGAAGAAGCCGCCGCCGAGGTCCCCCCCAGGAGGCTGAGGACCGCGCCCGCCAGGCCCGCCCCCGCCGCCAGCCCGAGGCCCGCCCCGAGGACGCCCAGGACCGCACCCTCGGCCAGGACCTGGAGGAAGAGGCCGCGCCGGGGCAGGCCCAGCACCTGCAGCAGGGCGAAGGCCGGTCGCCGGCGTGCGATGGACAGGGACTGGGCCGAGAAGACCAGGAAGCCGCCCGTCAGCAGGGCGACCATGGCCAACATGCCGAGATTGACCCGGTAGGCCCGGGAGAGATCGCCGCTCCTCCGGCTCTCGGCCTCGGGGGTGGAGAGCCGGGCGTCGGCGGGCAGGAGGGCGGCGACGGCGCGCTCGGCCTCACCCCGGCTCACCCCGGGGGCGATGCGGAGGTCCAGGCGGTTCAGCCGCCCGATTCGGTCGAAGGCCTGCTGGACGGCGGCGATGTCGCCCACAGCGAGCCGGCGTCCGGCCTCAACGGATGGCAGCCCGCCGGCGACGGGCAGGTCGATACGCCGCCCGCCCTCGCGCACCTCGAGGACCTTGCCGACGCCGCCGATCAGGGCCGGCGACAGCCAGACCGCATCCTCGCGCCCGGGACCCGCCGCAGCGCCGAATCCTGCGCCGGCGCCTGCGGCCAGGGCCGGTGTGACCCGGGCCGCCCGGAGGGGGTCGAGGCCAAGGACGGTGAGGCTGCGCCCGTCCGACGTTCGCGCAGCGATCTCCACGACAGGGCTCGCGGCGGAAAGCGCGGGAAGCCGGGCGATCCGGGGGTAGAGGGCCTCGTCGAAGCCCCGGGCCGAAACCGCCTCGACGCGAAGGTCCGCCCCGCCGCTGACGCTGCGGACGGCGGTGTCGAACTCCGCCAGGGCAGAGCGGTTGACGAGGTGGACGGCGAATCCGAGGGCGACCCCGACCGCGATGGCCAGGACCGCGACCAGGGTCCGCACCGGGTGGGCCCGCCATTCGCCGCGGACCATCCAGGACAGAAGGGTCCGCGGAAGCGCCGCGTCAGGCGGCACGGCGCGCCTCCAGGCCCTGCCGCCCGAGGAAGAGGGTGCGGTCCGCCGCCTCCGCCGCACGGGCCGAGTGGGTGACCAGGAGCACCGCCGCCCCGCGGGTCCGGGCGGCCTGGAGGAGGAGCCCGAGGCTCCGCTCCGCCGTCTCCGGATCGAGGTTGCCGGTGGGTTCGTCCGCCAGGATCAGTCCGGGCCTGTGGACCAGGGCGCGGGCGATGGCGGTGCGCTGGAGCTCGCCGCCGGACAGCCGCGAGGGCAGGTCCGACTCGCGCCCGCCCAGGCCGACCGCCGCCAGAATCTCCGCCGCCCGGGACAGGGCTTCGCCGGAAGGGGTCCCAGCCAACACAAGGGGCAGGGCGGTGTTCTGGGCCAGGGTCAGGTGCGGGAGGATGTGGAAGGCCTGGAAGACAAAGCCCAGGTTCTCGCGCCGAAGCCGGGTGCGCCCGGTCTCGTCCAGGCCCGAGAGCGCGCGTCCGGCGATCTCGATCTCGCCGGCGTCCGCCGAGTCCAGGCCGGCGATCAGGTTGAGCAGGGTCGACTTGCCGGCGCCGGATTCGCCCATCACCGCAGCGACCTCACCGGCGGCGAGGTCGAGGTCCAGGCCTTCGAAGAGGACCCGGCCTCCGGGAACGGACTTGGCGAGGCCTCGAATCCGGAGGGGCGGGGAGGTGGTCATGACCCTATCTAGGCCCGGCGCCGCCCGGGGGGAATATCCCGCCGCCGGGGTGCGCGACCCGCCCGGCCGGTGTAAGGGGCGGTCTGAGGAGATCGTCCATGCACCTGGCCCGCTTCCCCCGCGCCCGCTTCGCCCACCTTCCGACCCCGCTGGAGCCCCTGCTGCGCCTCAGCCAGGCCCTCGGCGGGCCGACCCTCTGGGTCAAGCGCGACGACTGCACCGGCCTGGCCGGCGGTGGCAACAAGACGCGAAAGCTGGAGTTCCTGGTGGGCGAGGCCCTGGACGCCGGCGCCGACACCCTGGTCACCCAGGGGGCGGTCCAGTCCAACCATGTCCGCCAGACTGCGGCGGCGGCGGCCCGTTTCGGGCTGGCCTGCGAGATCATCCTGGAGACCCGCGTCGCCACCCAGGCCGAAGACTACAACCTGTCGGGCAATGTTCTGCTGGACCGGCTGCTGGGCGGCGGCCTGAGGCGGGTCCCGGCGGGCAGCGACATGAACGCCGCCCTGGCCGAGGTCGCCGACGAGGTCCGCGCCCGAGGTGGGCGGCCCTATGTCATCCCCGGCGGTGGATCCAATGCGGTCGGGGCCCTTGGCTATGCCGAATGCGCCCGCGAGCTTGTGGCGCAGGCTGACGCCCAGGACCTGAAGATCGACCGGATCGTCACCGCCACCGGCAGCGCCGGCACCCACGCCGGCCTGGTCGCCGGCCTGGCGGTCATCGGCGCGGACATCCCTGTCCACGGGTTCGGGGTGCGGGCGCCGAAGGACCGGCAGGAGGCCAATGTCCACGCCCTGGCGGAGGCGACCGCCGACCTGCTGGGCTGTGGAGACCGCGTGAGGCGGGACATGACCGTCGCCGACTGCGACTATGTGGGCGAGGGGTACGGGATCGCCGACGAGGGCGTCTTCGAGGCCCTGCGCCTGGCGGCCCGCACCGAGGGCCTGCTGCTGGATCCGGTCTATACGGGCAAGGCCATGAAAGGCCTGGTCGATTACGCGCGTCGCGGCCGGTGGGCCGGCGAGACGGTGGTCTTCCTTCACACCGGCGGGGCCCAGGGCCTGGCCGGCTACACGTCCGTCCTGGAGGGGCATCTCGAATGAGCCGCGTTCTCGGCGTCCTGGGGGGCATGGGCCCCGCCGCCACCCTCGACTTCCTGGGCAAGCTCTTGGCCCTGACCCCGGCCCAGAAGGACCAGGATCACATCCGGGTCATCGTCGACATCAACCCGCAGGTGCCGGACCGCAACGATCCCTTCGCCCGGCCAGGGCCGGTCCTGGCCGAGATGGCGGGGGGTTTGCAGGGGGCTGGCGCCCAGGTCCTGGCCATCGCCTGCAACACGGCGCACGCCCATGCCGACCTGATCAGCCGGGCTTCGGGACTGCCCCTGGTGGACATGATCGAGACCGCCTCCCGGGCGGCCCGGGACTCCGGCGCCCGGAGGGCGGGGGTGCTGGGCACGAAGGACGCCGTGCGCCTTTACCACGAGTACATCGCCGCCCAGGGCATGGGCCTGGTGACCCTGTCGCGGGACGACCAGGCGCGGTTCATGGACCTGCTTGGCAAGATCAAGGCGGGGGATGTCGGGCCGGCGGTCCGTGAAGGCATGGCGGACCTCGCACGGGCGCTCGTGCGGGAAGGCGCCGAGGCGGTGATCGCCGGCTGCACGGAGGTTCCGCTGGTGATGGGCCCGGCCGACGCCGATGTTCCGTTCATCGACGCCGGCGAAGAGCTGGCCCGGCGCTGCGTCTCGGTCTGCCTGGGACTGGAGCCCCTGCCCCAGGGTCGCTGAGACCCCGCGTCAGGGCTTCAGCTTCTTCGGCAGGGCCTCGGCCTGTTCGGGGGTCAGCCGCTCGATCGACTTGAGGATGCAGCGGCGCGGGATCGGCCCGCCGACCCCGATGTTCAGGTCCATCGGCTTGCAGATCTGGCTGGAGGCGCCGAGCGGCTCAAGGATCAGCGGGTCGGAATTGGTCACCCCTGCGAAGCAGGAGCCGCTGAAGGTGAACTTGTACACCTCCTTGCGCCGCACCGAGTAGTAGAGGGTGTCGGGGGCGGCGATCCTGTGCCCACCCAGGTCGGTCAGCCGGAAACACGGCGAACTGGGTGTGCGGGGAGCGTCAGACTTCGGGGCGGAAGCCGCGAAGGCGGGCGTAAGGGCGGCGGTCACCAGGGCCGCGGAAACGGCGACGGCTCGGAAAATCATCTCAGGTCACACTCCCCTAGGGTCGTCGGCCATCCCCAGCCGCAGTCAAATCGCCTGCGGGGCCTTATCTCGTCAAGAGAAGGTGTTGTCGCGGCCCGTGTCCGCAGGGGCTGGCGGCCCGCCGATCCGCCGGGTTAGGAGGAGGGCATGACCGCCCATGTCTCCCCTGAAAGCCTGCCCGTCTGGCGCCTCGACGACCTCTATGCCGGCCGCGAGGATCCCCGGCTGGAGGCCGACCTCGCCGCCGCCGCCGCCGCCAACACCGATCTCCTGGAGCTGAAGGGCCGCCTGATCGCGGCCCGGGCGGACGCCGGTGTCCTCGGCGACCTGCTGGACCGGGGCGTCACGCACTACGAGGCGGCCACCAACGCCCTCTGGCGGGTGGGGGCTTATGCCGGGCTTGCGGCCTCCACCGCCCGAAGCGATCCGGACTGGGCCCGGTTCGAGGCCGACATCCGGGCGCGCTCGGCCGCCATCGGCGCCGATAGCCTGTTCTTCACCCTGGAGATCAACGAACTGGAGGACGCCGAGGTTCAGGCCGCCCTCGCCGCCGTTCCCGCCGCCGCGCGCTGGCGCCCCTGGCTTCGCCGGGTCCGCGCCTTCCGCCCGCACGAGCTGTCGCCGGACCTTGAGCGCATGCTGGTCGACCGGGGCCCGGCGGTGGCCAACTGGACCCGGCTGCACGACGAGACCCTGGCGCGGATGCAGGTGCGCGCCGGCCGTAGCCGCATGACCCTGCCTGAGGCCCTCAACGCCCTGTCCGACGCCGATCCGGCCCGGCGGCGGCGGGTGGCCGCGGGCCTGTCCACCGCACTGGGCGAGGCGGCGCCGACCCTGGGCCTGGTGCTCAACACCCTGGCCTTCGAGAAGCAGGTGGAGGACCGCTGGCGGCGCTATCCCGACCCCGCCGCCCCCCGGCACCTGGCCAACGAGGTGGACCCCGAGGCCGTCCAGGCCCTCGAGACGGCGGTGTCTGCGGGCTACGAGCGGGTCAGCCACAGGTACTACCGGCTGAAGGCGAAGCTGATGGGCCGCGCCGCCCTGGACCACTGGGACAGGAACGCGCCCCTGGACACCGGCGCGCCCCGTCTCTGGTCCTGGGCCGAGGCCCGCGAGGTGGTCGAGACCAGCTTCCGCGACCTGGCCCCGAAATTCGCCGACAGCGCCCGGGACCTCTTCGAGCAGCCCTGGATCGACGCCCGGCCCCGGGCCGGCAAGCAGTCAGGGGCCTACTCGCACCCGGTCATCGCCCCGCACCATCCCTATGTCTTCATGAACTACATGGGTGAGCGCCGGGACGTCCTGACCCTGGCGCACGAGCTGGGCCACGCCGTCCACCAGAGGCTGTGCTCGCCCCTGGGGACCCTGCTGGCCGACACTCCCCTGACCCTGGCGGAGACCGCCTCGATCTTCGGAGAGGGCCTGGTCTTCGAGCGCCTGCTGGCCGAGGCCGGGCCAAGGGAGCAGCTGGGCCTCCTGGCGGGACAGATCGAGGACGGCCTGAACACCGTGGTCCGGCAGATGGCCTTCCACCGGTTCGAGACCCGTTTCCACGCCGCCCGCCGCGACGGCGAGCTGTCCGCCGAGGCCATCGGCGGGCTCTGGCTGGAGGTTATGGGCGATAGCCTGGGCCCCGCCATCCGGCTGAACCCGGGCTATGAGCACTACTGGGGCTACATCAGCCACTTCGTGCACTCGCCCTTCTATGTCTACGCCTACGCCTTCGGCGACCTTCTGGTCCGGGCCCTGATGGAGAAGCGGCGCGAGGACCCGCAGGGCTTTGTCCCGCTCTACGAGGACCTGCTCGCCTCCGGCGGGGTGCGCACCTGCGTGGAGGCGCTGGCCCGGTTCGGCCTGGACCCCCGCGAGACGGAGTTCTGGGCGGCGGGCGTGCGCCAGCTCGAGCGCCGGGTCGACGCCTTCGAGGCCCTGGTGGGCTGACGCGCCGCGTTCCCCTCTGGAGGAGGAATCACAGCGCCAATCACGTTCCCAAGGCAGGCAATCCCCATCTCAGCAGACCCCCTCCGGCCCGCTGCGCGGTCCACCTCCCCCTTGGGGGAGGAATTAGAGCGCCAATTGCTCCCCAAAGGGGGAGCTCCCGGCGAAGCCGGGTGAGGGGGTCAATGGCCTCCCAGAAGACGCCCGCCGCTGACCCGCCTACCGGTGGCGATAGGCCGGGGGCAGGGGACCGCCGAGGTCCTTGTAGCGATCCCGCAGCTCGGTCTGGCGGGTTGTCAGGTCCTGGGCCTGGCCGCGGATGTAGACCGCCCTGGGCGTCGAGAGGGGCTCGAAGGGGTCGCCCGACCAGATCACCAGGTCGGCGTCCTTGCCCGGCTCCAGGCTTCCCGTACGGTCGCCCACCCCGAACATCCTCGCCGGGTTGATCGTCACCGCCGCCAGGGCCGCGTCCCAGGGCAGGCCCCAGGCCACAGCGGTCCCGGCGCCGTAGCGGGTCTCGCGGGCCCGGTGCGCGGCGCCTTCCGGGCCGGTGAAGGCCAGGGTCACGCCGGCGGCGTGCAGCCGGGCGGCGTTCTCCAGGGTGGCGCCCAGGATCTCGAAGCTCTCCGGCCGGTCGGTGATCGGATTGATGAGGACGGGCGCGCCCGCCCGGGCGATTTCCGCCGCCGCCATCCAGCCTTCTTCCGCGCCTTCGAGGATGAGCTTCAGCTTCTCTTCCCGGGCCAGTTTCAGGACGGCGCGGATGTCGGCCGCCCGGTGGACCCGGGCGATGAGCGGGGTGCGTCCCTGGGCCAGCGGGACCAGGGCCTCGAGATCGGCCTTGGACAGGCCAAGCTCTCGGTAGCTTCCCTTTTCCCAGGCGCCCCGGTTCGCGGCGTAGGCGCGGACGTCGGCCAGGACCGCCTTGAGGGCGGCGACCTGGGCGCCCCGCGCCCCGCCCGCCGACCGCGCCCCGGCCTTGCCGAAGGCTACGACCACACCGACGCCGCCGCGCACGACCATGTCCTCGCCACCATTCAGGCGGATGACGGCGCCCTGCCCGGCGAACAGGGTGTTGGGCCGCGGCCCGCCGCTTCCGCCGGAGGTCAGGCGGTCATCTTCCACGTCTCCGTCGTCCTCGTGATAATCCCAGCCGGCTCCTGCGGGCTGGGGCAGGACCACGGCGCTGGTGAGGCCGCCGGTCCGCGCCACGGGGATCAGGGTCGAGGCGGGATCCAGTCCCTCGCGGATATCAAAGGCTGCGCCGATCTGGGGATTGTCGACCGAAAGGTCATCGCCGAGGGCGCTGATCTCGACGGCGCCCAGCAGGCTGCCCGTCGCAAAGAGGCCGGGAGTCACCACGGCGCCGGAGGCGTCGATCACCCGGGCGCCTGCGGGCGGCGCGCCGCGACCGACCGAGACGATCTTGCCGTCCCGGATGACGACCACGCCCTGCTCCAGGGTCCCGGCTGGGCCGGCGGTGAGGATCCGGGCGCCGGTGATGGCGAGGGTCTCCGCCGCAGCCGGCAGGGCGGCGGCGAAGGCCAGGAGGGCGGCGATGGGGGCAAGACGGCGCATCAGCGGACTCCCTCGCCAGGTTGGCCAAGGTCGAAGTCCGATCTTGGCTGGTATCTCGGGTCCCGGCGGTCCCAGGCGAGGGCGCCGTCGATGAAGACTTTCTCGGTCCGGGCGTAGACCGAGAAGGGGTTCCTGTCCCAAAGGACGATGTCCGCCCGCTTGCCGGCCTCCAGGGTGCCGGTCTGGTCGAGGATGCCCAGGGCCTTGGCGGGGTTGGCGGTGATCCAGACCATGGCTTCGGCCTCGGTGATCTGCAGCCCGGCGGCGCGGCCGGCGGCCAGGGCGACCGCCGCCTCCTGGTTCAGCCGCTGGATCAGGTCGGGATCGTCGGACTTGATGATCGCGCAGGCGCCGGCGGCCTGCAGGAGGGGGACGTTCGCCTCCACGGAGTCGTACATTTCCAGCTTGGCGCCCCACCAGCCGGCCCAGGTGGCCGTGCAGATGCCATTGGCGGCCAGGATGTCGGCGATCTTGTAGGACTCCACCGCGTGGTGGAAGCTGGTGATGCGGTAGCCGAACTCCTTGGCGATATCGATCATGATCGCCATCTCATCGGCCCGGTAGCAGTGGTTCTGCACCAGGATCTCGCCCTTGAGGACAGCCGAGAGGGTGTCCATGCCGAGGTCGCGCCGGGGCGGTTCGGCCTTTTCGCCGCGCCCGATCTTGGCGCGATAGTCGTCCCACTTGCGTGTGTACTCGGCGGCCTCGATCCAGGCGGCGCGATAGCCGGCGACATTGCCCATCCGGGTGGAGGGCGCCCGCCCGCGGGAGCCGTAGACGCGCTTGGGGTTCTCGCCGCAGGCCATCTTGAGGGTGTAGGGCGCGCCCGGGAACTTCATGCCCTGGACGGTACGGGACGGCACGTTGCGCAGGGTCACCCCGCGACCACCGATCAGGTTGCCGGACCCGGGCAGGACCTGGACCGTGGTGACGCCGCCAATGCGCGCGGTATTGAATCCGGGGTCCTGGGGCCAGACCGAGTGTTCGGCCCAGACCTGTGGCGTGGTCGGATTGGTCAGTTCATTGCCGTCTGAGTGTGCGGCCACGGAGGGCGAAGCATAGACGCCCAGGTGGGAATGGGTGTCGATCAGGCCGGGTGTGACCCACTTGCCGCGGGCGTCCACGACCTGCAGGCCCTGCGGCGCCTCGAGGCCTTCGCCGACGGAGGCGATCTTGCCGGCCCGGACGATGACCGTGGCGTTCTCCAGGGCCTTGCCCGTCCCGGTGTAGGCCCGGGCGCCGACGATCGCGAAGTCCGTCGAGGGCAGGGGGCGGTAGGTCGAGGGGAAGGCGTCGGCCCGGGCTCCCGGATCCAGCCCGGCGGGCAGGGCGCGGGCGGGTTGGGGCTTCGAGGCCCCCTTCTCCGCAGCCCCGGCGCCAGGCGTCGAGGCGCAGGCCGATAGGGCCAGGGCGGCCAGGCTGGCCGCAAACACTCCGGATTTCAACATGACCCTCACCCCCGGGCGAACTTCAAGGCCGCCTATCAATCACGGGCGGCGCCCCGCGCCAAGCCGGAAGGCGCTTGCCATTTTCCGGGGGTCCTTTAGTCACCCGGTCGCTATGTCCGATGACCTGACAGAAGGCCAGACGGCCGTCGTGCCCGACGGCTTCGTGATCAACCTCTGGCAGCGCGGCTTTGGCCGCACGGTGGGGCCGTTCTATTCGTCCCGGGACACCTCGACCAACATCGAGGTCATGGCCTTCCGGGTCGAGGAGCATCACGCCAACGGCATGAACAACTGCCACGGCGGCATGCTGATGAGTTTCGCCGACATGGCCTGGGGCCGGGTCATCTCCAACCAGCGCGAGGTGGGCTGGGTCACCGTCCGGCTGGTGACCGACTTCATTTCGCCGGCGCTGATGGGGGACTGGGTCGAGGGGACCAGCGAGATCATCGCCGAGGATGGCGACATCTTCACCGTCGCAGGCCGGATCTGGTCGGGGGACCGGATGCTGATGACTGGCACTGGGGTTTACAAGGGAATCCGGTCGATCCGCCGCAAGGCGGGCTACCGGGAGGCGCAGGAGTAGGACATGGCCATCGATCCGGCGATCAAGGAAGGCGCGCCCGTCGGCTATTACGACGACCGTCCGATCCATACGGAGCCCGGGGCCCTGCCCCCCGAGGTCCAGGCGCCCCTGGCGCCGTTCCGGGGCCGCGAGCCGGACTCGCCGGACTGGTTCCGCAACGCCCTGGCCCAGGCCCCCGAGCGCAGCCACGTGGACTCCCTTGGCGCCCGGATCGAGATGCTGGTCTGGGGCCAGCGCGGCAAGCCCGGCCTCCTGCTGGTGCACGGCAACTCCGCCCATGCCGACTGGTGGAGCTTCATCGCTCCCTACCTCGCCCAGGACTTCCGGGTCGCCTCCATGTCCCTGGCCGGCATGGGGGACTCCGACTGGCGCGAGACCTACGCCTTCCAGGACTTCGCCGCCGACGCCGAGGCCGTCGCCCGGGCCGCGGGGCTCTACGACGCCGGCAAGCCGATCTACATCGGTCACTCCTTCGGCGGCTCCCAGGTGTTCTTCGCGGCCGCCAGCCATCCCGAGCGCATGCGCGCCGCCATCCTGGTGGACACCGGCTTTGGCGGCCCGCCGCCGGACTCCGCCGAAGGCAAGCGGATGGCCGAGCGCATGGCCGAACAGGCCCGCAACATTCCCACCGGCGATCGCGCCCAGCGCGTCTATCCGACCCTTGAGGAGGCGCTCTCGCGCTTCCGCCTGATGCCGCCCCAGGCGGCCGGCAACCTCTTCATCGCAGACTTCATCGCCCGTCGCTCGCTCAAGCCGGTCACCGGCCCAGACGGCCATGAGGGCTGGAGCTGGCGTTTCGATCCCAACATGTGGGCCAAGCTCGACCGCAGCGTCATGAGCGGCCTGATGGACGGTGGGCCGCCCAAGGTGGATCTCCCCCTGGTCCACATCTACGGCGATCGGTCGGCCATCATCAGCCGGCGGAAGGAGGGGGGAGCCTCGCCCCTTCCCCCGCACACCCTTGAGATCGCCATCCCCGACTCCGCCCACCACATCATGATCGACCAGCCGCTGGCCCTGATCTCCGCCCTGAGGGGTCTGTTATCTGTGTGGCCCGGGCCCGCTGCGGCCGGCTGACGCGCGCGCCGGGCTTGAGCGGCGCGGCGTGAGCGTGTAACCCCTGCCTGACCCTGGGTCCGAACGAGAGAGTCCCCAATGGCTTCCGAATATCACCGCGGCGAAATGGACATCAGCGAGCAGGTCGCCACCTACGGCGTCTTCATGTTCCTCACCAAGTGGGGGTCCCTGGCCATCGCCGCCCTCCTGGTCCTCTTCACGGTGTGGTTCTGCACCCCGGCCGGCTTCATTCCCGGCTTCATCTCGGCCCTGGTCCTGACGGTGATCGGCATCATCGCCCTCCGCGACAAGCCCGGCGCGGGTCACTAGGCCGGGGCTAACCGCGGTCCGTCAGACGGGCGCGCAATGGGAGGGCCGGTCCAAGCCATGGCCGTCATCGCCGTCATCCGCGAGACCCACCCCGGGGAGACCCGTGTTGCAGCCACGCCGGAAACCGTCCGCAAGCTGATCGCTGCGGGCTTCGAGGTCGCTGTCCAGTCGGGCGCCGGTCTTTCGGCCTCCTGTCCCGACGCTGACTACGCCGCCGCTGGCGCACGGCTTGCCGGATCCGCAGCCGACGCCGTCAAGGGCGCGGACATCCTCTTTGGGATCCGGACACCCTCCGCCGAGGCCCTGTCGGCCCTGAAGAAGGGCGCCATCGTCGCAGCCTCGCTGAACCCCCATCAGGATCGCGCAGGCCTCGAGGCCCTGGCCGCCCGGGGGGTGGACGCCTACGCCCTGGAGTTCATTCCCCGCATCACCCGGGCCCAGGTGATGGACGTCCTGTCCTCGCAGGCCAACCTTGCGGGTTATCGCGCCGTGATCGAGGCCAGCACCGCCTATGGCCGCGCCCTGCCGATGATGATGACCGCCGCCGGCACCATCGCCGCCGCCAAGGTCTTCGTGATGGGGGTCGGCGTCGCCGGCCTTCAGGCCATCGCCACGGCCCGCCGCCTCGGCGCCGTCGTCACCGCCACCGACGTCCGTCCCGCCACCAAGGAACAGGTGGAGTCCCTCGGCGCCAAGTTCATCGCCGTCGAGGACGACGAATTCCGCAACGCCCAGACCGCCGGCGGCTACGCCAAGGAAATGAGCGCCGAGTACCAGGCCAAGCAGGCCGAACTCGTCACGGGGCACATTGGCAAGCAGGACATCGTCATCACAACGGCCCTGATCCCGGGCCGGCCGGCGCCGCGCCTCGTCACGGCGGCCCAGGTCGCCGCCATGAAGCCGGGCTCGGTCCTGGTCGACCTCGCCGTCGAGCAGGGCGGCAATGTCGAGGGCGCCCGGGCCGGCGAGACGGTCGAGACCGCCAACGGCGCGAAGATCCTGGGTATTCCCAACCTCCCGGGAAGGGTCGCGGCTGACGCCTCGGCCCTCTTCGCCCGGAACCTCCTGGCCTTCTCGGGCCTGCTGCTCGACAAGGACGGGGCCCTGGCCCCGGACCTCGAAGACGAAATTCTCAAGGCCGCCCTGGTCGTCAGCGGCGGAAAGATCGTGCACCCGGCCCTCGCCGGGTCCTGACGGAGGCGCCCATGGACGTCGATCCCACAGTCTTCCGGCTGGCCATCTTCGTCCTGGCCATCTTCGTCGGCTACTACGTGGTCTGGAGCGTCACGCCGGCCCTCCACACGCCCCTGATGGCGGTGACCAACGCGGTGTCCTCTGTGATCATTGTCGGCGCCCTGCTGGCGGCGGCGGCCCAGGCCGCACCCGGCGCGGGCGCCGGCGCCGTCATGATCTCCAAGGGGGCGGGCGCCCTGGCGGCGGCCCTCGCCGCGGTCAACATCTTCGGGGGCTTCCTGGTCACCCAGCGGATGCTGGCCATGTACAAGAAGAAGGATCCGGTGAAGAAGGACGCCGCCAAGTGAGCGCCAACCTCGCCGCCATCCTCTACCTCGCCTCGGGCGTCCTCTTCATCCTCGCCCTGCGCGGGCTCTCCAGCCCGGTGACCAGCCAGGCGGGCAACCGCAACGGCATGATCGGCATGGCGCTGGCGGTGGGCGTGACCCTCGTCACCCTGTTCAGCCAGGGCAAGCTCGACGGACTGACCGTGGGCCTGATCCTGGCCGGGGTCGGGGTCGGCGGCGTCATCGGCGCGGTGATCGCGCGCCGGGTGGCCATGACCTCCATGCCGCAGCTGGTCGCAGCCTTCCACAGCCTGGTCGGCCTCGCCGCCTGCCTGGTCGCGGTGGCCGCCATCTACACCCCGGGCGCCTACGGCATCGGCGCCCCCGGCGCCATCCACGGCGTATCCCTGGTGGAGCTGTCCCTGGGCCTGGCCATCGGTGCGGTGACCTTCACCGGTTCGGTCATCGCCTTCGCCAAGCTGAACGGCAACATGTCGGGCGCGCCGATTCTGCTGCCCGCCCGCCACGTCCTGAACATCCTGATCGGTCTCGCCCTCGTCGCCCTGATCGGCGTGCTGGTGGTCAGCGGCGGCTCGGCCCTCTGGGCCTTCTGGGCCATTTTCGCCCTGGCCCTGATCCTCGGGATCACCCTGATCATTCCGATCGGCGGCGCGGACATGCCCGTCGTGGTGTCCATGCTGAACAGCTATTCGGGCTGGGCGGCGGCGGCCCTGGGCTTCACCCTCGAGAACGTCACCCTGATCATCACCGGCGCCCTCGTGGGCTCTTCAGGGGCGATCCTGTCCTACATCATGTGCAAGGCGATGAACCGCAGCTTCGTCTCGGTCATCCTGGGCGGCTTCGGCGCTGACGACAGTGCGGCGGCGGCCGGCGGCCGGGTGGAGACGCGCCCGGTCAAGCAGGGCTCGGCGGAAGACGCGGCCTTCATCATGAAGAACGCCTCCAAGGTGATCATCGTCCCGGGTTACGGCATGGCCGTCAGCCAGGCCCAGCACGCCCTGCGCGAAATGGCCGACAAGCTGAAGGAGGAGGGCGTCGATGTGAAGTACGCCATCCACCCCGTCGCTGGCCGCATGCCCGGGCACATGAACGTCCTGCTGGCCGAGGCCAATGTACCCTACGACGAGGTCTTCGAGCTCGAGGATATCAACGCCGAGTTCCCGACCGCGGACGTGGCCTTCGTCATCGGCGCCAACGACGTCACCAACCCCGCGGCCAAGACCGACCCCACCAGCGCCATCTACGGCATGCCCATCCTGGACGTCGAAAAGGCCCGGACGGTGCTGTTCGTGAAGCGCGGCATGAGCTCCGGCTACGCCGGCGTGGAGAACGAGCTCTTCTTCCGCGACAACACCATGATGCTGTTCGGCGACGCCAAGAAGATGGTCGAGGGCATCCTCAAGTCCCTCTGAGCCGGCGCGCAGGTCTCTGTCTTGCCGCCTTGGCCCAGCAGGTCCATGCTGCCTCCCATCAACAGGGAGGCAGGCCATGCGCAGTTTTGTAAGCGGGCTTTTGCTCGCATCGGTTGTTCTGGTTTCAGCTTGTTCCGGGCCCAAGGCTCCGGAGACTCCGGCGGCGCCCGCCGCCTTCACCATCCCCCTCAATCCCAACACCAACGGGGTGCTGGAATCCCGGTCCGCACGGATCACCCTGGGCAAGGGCCCCCAGGCCTATTCCGCGGACGTCGCCATGACCCCCAGCTGGTGGGTGGCCTCCGACGGCTTCAAGATCGTCTGGTTCTCCGGCATGAGCCAGACCAAGCGCTACTTCCAGTTCAGCGGGGAGACGCCCGGCGAGGCTGCGCGGCCCAAGCTGCTCAAGTCGCCCGAGGAGGCCGTCCGCGAAGTGAAGGTCGCCTTCGACGGCGGACCGCCGGTCGCCGTGCGACCCGAGGCGACACGGGCGGTCTTCAAGCCGCCACCTGGCGCAAAGGCCGTCACCTCGGTGGAAATCGCCTTCGGACCGGCCGATGCACCTGGCCTCTACGCCTGGAAGTCGCCCTCGCCATGAACCCGGAGGGATCGTGGTGACCGCCACCGGTGACGCCCCTCCGTCGCGGGGGGAATGGGTCCGCATCCGCGACCGGCGGCTGCGCATCGTCCGGGAGGGGCCCTGGGAAGGCGACTCCGGGCCTGGCCGCCTGGTGGTGATGGAGTGCGGGGCCTTTGGCTGCGCCCCGGACTGGCACCTGGTCCAGATGAAACTGTCTGACCTCGGCGTGCGCAGCCTGGCCTACGACCGGGCGGGCCTCGGCCTGTCGGACCCGGGCCCCGACCCCCGGCATGGGCGGGCGATCGCTGACGATCTCGAGGCGCTGCTCAGCCAACTCGGCGATCCCTCGCGCCTGGTCCTTGTCGGGCATTCCATGGCCGGCCTCTTCCTGAGGGTCCTCGCGCCCCGCCTGAACGATCGGCTGGATGGACTGGTGCTTGTGGACGCCGTGACGCCGGAGGCGGTCGATCATCCGGCCGCCGCCCGGATGATCGGCGGCTTCCGCAGCGCCATGTTCCTGCTGGACCGGGTCGCGGGCCTGGGCGTCATGCAGCCCTGGGCGATGGTTGCCGGCGACCGGATCGGCCTGCCGCCAGCGGTCTCGCTCGAGAAACGCCGGATCTACGCTTCAGCCTCCCACGCCCGGGCGTCGGCGCGTGAGGTGCAGCAATGGCTTCAGACTGCGGAACAGGGGCGGAGCGAAGGGCCCTTCGACCCTAACCTCCCCGTCGCCGTTGTGACGGCCGGGGCCGTGCTCCTGCCGCCGGAACTCCAGCGCATCCAGAACGCCCCGGCCGAGGCCTCCCGTTCGGGATACCTGGACCGGGTGGAAGGCGCCGGACACGCCAACCTTCTCGGACCCCGCTATGCGGAGCGGGTTGTCCGGGGCGTCCAGCACGTCCTGGCCTAGTCCCTGACGCCGGACTCCGAAGCGATTTCACCGCAGGCCGCCGCCAGGCGCGCCCGGGCCAGGCCGCGTAGGCGAACGCCTGAATCTTCCCCGGAGGCCAGCCGGGTTCCTGCCTCGGACACCACGGCCGGAAGGCCGCCGCGGAAGGTGGGGGGAACCTCCGCCAGCGTCGCCCGGGTCCTCGGTGGCAGGCTCGACATCCGGCCGGCGAGGCGCGTCACTGTCACCGGCCGGACCGCCTCGACCTCGAACCGGCCGTCCAGGACGCCGACCTCGCCGGCGCCCAGCGCCAGGTCAGGAACGCCTGCCCGCGCCATCTCCCCCGCCGTCCTTCCCCACAGGATGTCACGGGCGTCGGCCTGGACCTGGGCCCCGGCCAGGCTGGCCTGGACCTCCCCGGCGTCGACCAGCCGCAGGCGAAGGGCCTCCAGGGCTGCAGTACGGGCGGGGCGAACCCCGCCGCCGGCCGCCAGGCAGGCCGCGCCCAGCACTCGGCGGGCGGCATCGGGGCCCGCCTGCCGGAAGGCCTGTCGGTCAAGGGCGAGGCCGAAGGGTGTTGCGCGGACCTCGGACGTCAGGGCGGCGGCCCCGGAGGCATCATGGGCGACGCAGGCATCCGTCACCGCCCCCTGGAGGCGGGCGTGACGGGCCCGGCTGCGGGCGAAGCGGGGGTCTTCATTGGCCGGGTCCTCGATCCAGGTCTCGCCGGCTTCGGCCAGCCACTCGCGGATCTCCGCCCGCCCGACGGCGAGCATCGGTCGGAGCAGGAAGACGCCCCGACCCTCGGGCCAGGCGGGCGAAGGGCCCCATTCCCGGGGCGACGGAGTGGTTCCCCCTTCCGCCCGCATCAGGGCCGCCTCGGCAAGGTCATCGGCGGTATGGCCCATCAGGAGGACCCGGGCGCCCGCCGCGCGGGCGGCGTCGGCCAGCAGGGCGTGCCGCGCCCTGCGCGCGGCGGCGGGAAGCCCTGACGCCGGATAGGGACCCCGCCAGGCGAGCGCCCGGAAGCCGGCGCCCAGCCGGTCGGCGGCAGCGGCGCAGGCGGTGGTCCATTCGGCGGATCCGGGCTGGAGCCCGTGGTCGACGGTCAGGACCAGGAGGGGCCGGCCATGCCGCCGGGCCCAGCCGGCGGCGATCCGCGTCAGGGCCAGGGAGTCCCCGCCGCCGGACAGGGCGACGGCCAGGGGCGCGCCCGGACCGACGTCGAGCCGGGCGTCCAGCCGCCCCTCGACCCTTTCGTCGAGACCGGGGGTCAGGTCCCGCACTGGGACTGGGCGGCGACCGCCGCCGCCCGCTTGCGCGTGCCTTCCGGCGCGGTCGGATACCGGGCCGCAAGCTCGCCGAGGGCCTGGCAGGATTCCGAGGTCTTCCCGATCCGCCCAAGGGCCCTGGCGAGCTCCACCACCGCATCTGGCGCCCACCAGGTGGAGGGCCATCCCTTCAGGGCGGTGATGTAGTCTGCAGCGGCGTCGGCCCAGGCGGCCTGCTGTCCCCGGGCCCGGCCGCGAAGATAGGCGCCTTCCCCAGCCTTCGGGTCCTGGGGAGAGGCCGCAAGCCAGGCCGTGAGCGTGGCCTCCGCCCCCTGCGCATCTCCCGACTGGAGCTGCTTGCGCCCGCGGGTCAGGCCATCCTCTGCGGGGGTCGAGGGAGTCGCGGGGGTCGCCCGGACGGGCGCAGGGCTCGCTGCAGGCTGAGGGCCGGCGGCGGCCGGCGTCGGACCCCGTCCCGCTTCCAGGCCGGTCACCCGGTCCTGCAGGCCCTTGAGGTCGCCGCGGGCCAGGTCGGCGGCGCGGGTCGCCGCCTCAAGCTGGGCGTTGACGCCCTGGAGGGCTTTTTCAAGGTCCGCGACGCGCTCGGAAAGCTCCTTAAGGCGGACGTCCCGCGGATCTTCGGCGACAGGCGCCGCGCGAAGCTGGGACGGCTCCGCCAGGGCGAGGGCCAGGGCGAGCATCACCGGCGCTGAAAGCCACGGCGCGCGCATGGGACTAGCGCGCCCCTGCGACGATGGCGGTGCGCGCATTGCGGTTGCGGCGGAAGGCCTCGTCATCCGCACCCGGGTCGACGGGCCGCTCCTTGCCGAAGGAGACCGTCGAGATCCGCGAGGGCGAAACCCCGAGGCCGACAAGGTAATCGCGGACCGCCGTGGCCCGGCGCGAGCCCAGGGCCAGGTTGTACTCCCGGGTCCCACGCTCGTCGGCATTGCCCTCGATGCGGACCTGGACGGCCGGATAGCGGTTCAGCCAGGCGGCCTGGCGCTCCAGGATGGCCGCCGCCTCGTCGCGCACCTCGTACTGGTCCACCTCGAAGAAGATCCGGTCGGTGACATTGATCACGAAGTCCTGGACTGAACCCGGCAGGGCCCGGCCCGTAACGGCCGTCGCCGGCGCCACCGGCTGGATCGTCCCGGACCCGGCGGCGGCATTGGCGTCGGGGCCCGCAGCGGCCTCGGGCGTCGCCTTGGTCTCGGGCCCGGCCTTCGGGGTGGACTGGCAGCCCGCAAGGATCGCGGCGGCGGCCAGCAGGGGGGTCCAGCGCAGGACGGCGTTGCGGTTCATTCGGGTATCCTCTCGAGGCAGTTGGGAGGGGTCAGTTGATGAGGGGCGACCAGGCCGGGTCCGAGGCCCCGCCGGAATAGGGAGCCGGGTTCAGGATGCGGCCGGTGACGTCCACGGTCCAGAGGCGGGGTTCGCCTCCGGCAGCCTGCCGGCTGAACAGGATGACGCGCCCGTTCGGCGCCCAGGTCGGTCCTTCGTCCATGTAGCTGGAGGTCAGGGTTCGCTCATCCGACCCGTCGGGGCGCATGACGCCGATGTGGAACTGGCCGCCGCCCTGCCGGGTGAAGGCGACCAGGTCGCCCTTGGGGCTCCAGACCGGCGAGGTGTAGCGCCCTTCGCCGAAGGAGATCCGCCGGGCCCCGCCGCCGTCAGCGTCCATCACGTACAACTGGGGCGAGCCCCCGCGGTCGGAGTTGAAGACGATCCGCCGGCCGTCCGGCGAGAAGGCCGGCGAGGTGTCGATGGCCGGGTCCGAGGTCAGGCGGCGGCTCTGCCGGTTCACCAGGTTCATCACCCAGATGTCGGAATTGCCGTTCCGCTCCACGGCGAAGGCCACCTGGGACCCGTCGGGCGAAAAGCGCGGCGCAAAGACCATGCCCTGGAACTGGCCCAGGCTCTCCCGCCGGCCGGTCTCGAGGTTGAGCAGGTAGACCGATGAGCCCTCCGGCCGCAGGGCCATGTAGGTGATCTCCTGGCTGGACGCCGAGAAGCGGGGCGACAGGACAATCTCGGATCCGTCGGTGAGATAGCTGGGATTGGCGCCGTCCTGGTCCATCACCGCCAGCCTAAGCTTGCGGTCGAGGCGCCCGCCGGTCTCCGAGACAAAGACCACCCGGGTGTCGAAATAGCCATTTTCGCCTGTCAGTCGCTCGTAGACGGCGTCCGAGATCTTGTGCGCCACCCGGCGCCAATTCTCGGGCGTGGAGGTGAACTGGAGGCCCAGGAGCTGCTGGCCGGCCGGGATGTCCCAGAGGCGGAAGTCCACCTGCAGCCGTCCGTCCACCAGGCTTGCCTGCCCGTTGACCAGGGCCTGGGCGCCCAGGGTCTTCCAGGCTCCGAAATCCGGCTCCGTAGCGGCTTCGGTCTGCCGTCCCGCCGGGTCGATGGGGGCGAAGAGGCCCGAGCGGGCCAGGTTCTCGCTGATCACCCGGGCGATGTCGGCGCCCCTGTCGCCGCCAAAAGCAGGGACGGACAGGGGCAGGGGACGGATGTCGCCGCGGTTGACGTCCACCTCGATCTCGGCGCGAGCGGGCGCCGGGGCTGCGGCGAAACCGCCCAGGGCGAGGCCGGCGACGAGCAGGGCGAGGGCGGTCTTTCTCATGAACAGGCCTCCCGGGCGTTGAAGTTGACGGCGATCCTCTGGCCGGCGGGGCTGGCGAGGTCGGGGAAGGGGGCGGCCTGGTGGACTGCGCGGATGGCGCGCTCGGCCGCCGCGCGGGCCACGGCATTGTCCGACCGTTCCAGGCCGCCGGCCTCCACCGGGCCGGACAGGTCGCCGGCGGGCGACAGGCCGAAGCTGACCCGGACCCGGACGTCCCGGCCGCCCTCGACCCCGCAGTTGGGGTTCCAGAGTTTCTGGAGTTGGTCCTGGAGGCCCGCCAGGGCGGCGGCGCTGGGTCCCGACCTGGCCCCGCCCGAGGGCGCCGCGGGGCCGGGGCGGTTTCCGGTCAGTCGCGAGACCTGGCCGGCGAGGGCGTCGAGGTCCAGGCCTCCGGCCGGCCGGCGCGGCGTCGCGGCGGCGGGGGCGGTCGTCGCCGGGCGGGAGGCGGCCGAGGGTGCGGCTGGTGTCTTCTGGAGGGGCTGAGGCCGTGCGGCGGTCGTCGTTCTGGGGACGGGCGCCGGCGGTTCTGCAACCCGGCGCGCCGGGCTGGGCGCCGGCGTCGGGGTGGGAACGGGCGGCGGCGAGACGGGTTCAGCCGGGACCGCCTCCGCTGTCGCCGGTTCGGGGGGCGCCGGCGCTGCGGGAGGCCCCGCCGCAGCCGCCTGGGCGGCGGCCAGGTCCCCGGAGGTCGCGAGTCGCACGGTGACGGGCGGCCCCTCGCCCGCCGGATCGCCGGCAGGGGGACGGAGGAGGATCACGGCCGCCAGCACGCCCAGGTGCAGGAGCCCCGAGGCCAGGACAGCCGGACTGGGGCGCACGGAGGTGTTCACGGCGGCGGCGTCTCCGCCGGGACCGGACCGGCGGGCGGGCCGCCGGTGTCGGTGATCAGGCTGACGCTCTTGAAGCCGCGCACCGAGAGGGCCGCCATCACCCGCGCCACGTCGGCATAGGCCGCCCGGCCGTCGGCCCGGACGAAGACCTGGCGTTCGGCATTCCCGACGGCGGCGTCGCCCAGGGCCGGGCCAAGGGCCTCGAAGGCGACCTGCCGGTCCTGGACAAAGACGGACCCATCCGCCCGGATGGAGACCGCCAGGGGAGCCTCGGTCTCGCGGATCGCCCCGGCCTCGGTGCGGGGAAGTTCCAGGGGCACGCCTGCGGTCAGCAGGGGCGCCGAGATCATGAAGACGATCAGCAGGACCAGCATGACGTCCACCAGGGGCGTGACGTTGATCTCGGACAGGGCCGAGCGCCGGCTCCGGCCGTAGCGCCGCCGACGGCCGCCGCCGCCGGCCCCGGAAAAGGCGTCATGGGCGGAAAGGGCCATGGCTCAGACCTTCGAGGCCAGGCGCCGCTGGACGGCGGTGGAAAGGTCGTCGGCGAACCCCTCCAGCCGGGCGGCGTAGCGGCTGACCGCCGTGGAGAAGTGGTTGAAGGCGATATAGGCCGGAATGGCGGCGATAAGGCCCAGGGCGGTGGCGAAGAGCGCCTCGGCGATGCTGGGGGCCACGACGGCGAGGTTGGTGTTCTTCTGGACGGCGATGGCCTGGAAGCTGTGCATGATGCCCCACACCGTCCCGAACAGGCCGACGAAGGGAGAGGCGGTGGCCACGATGGCCAGGGCCGACAGGCCCGTCTCCACCCTGAGGGCCTCACGGGCGATGGCGGCGTCGAGGACCCGGTCGATCCGCTGCACGAGGAAGGCCGCCTGGCCTTCGGACACGGGCCCCTTGGCGCGGACCTCGCGCCACTCGAAAAGCGCCGCCTGGAGCATCCGGTGCAGGGCGTGCGGCGGGTTGTCGCCGGCCTCCAGGGCGATGTCCTCGAGGCTGCGACCCGAGGCGGCCTCCGCCTCGAAGGCGTCCGCCGCCCGGTTCAGGCCGCGCAGGCGCACCGCCTTGTCGAGGATCACCGCCCAGGACGCCAGCGAGGCGAGGCCCAGGAAGATCATCACCGACTTCACCACCCAGTCCGCCCGGGCGAACAGGGCGACGAAGGAGAAGGTCTCCGGCGTGATGGCGGCGGGCTCCATGATTGCTCCCGGTTGTGTCGTGTCAGGCCCAAATCGTATGTCTTCGACACCTGCTCGCGCAGGAGCATGGCGAAGATTGGGCCGCACCTAACCGAAGAGGGGCGCCAGTTTGGTTAACATTAGCTTCGAGGGCCGGGCCGGACGACCGGAAAGGTCGATGCAGGCGGCCTCCACGACGGCCTCGCAGAGCCGCTCCTCGCCCCGCCGGATGTGCTGGCGGAAGAACAGCCGCGGGCCGCGTATCCGTTCATAGAGGGTGCGGACTTCCAGCGCGTCGTCGATCCGCGCCGGCCGACGGAAGTCGATCTCCATCCGTACGACCGTGAAGGCCGTCGGGCGGTCGCCGTCGAGGAGGTCGGTGTGAGACACCCCCGCCGCCCGCAGGGCGTCGCTGCGGCCCCGCTCGAAATAGCGCAGGTAATTGGCGTGGTAGACGACGCCGGTGAAGTCGGTGTCCTCGTAGTAGATGCGGAACGGCAGGATATGCTCGCGCCCCTCGTACCGCCCGCTGGTCGGGACGTCGCGGTCGTCAGTCGGCATCGCCGTCTCCTTCGAAGAGCCCGGCCTGTCCGGCTGGAGGCGGCGAGGGCGGCGGGGTCAGGCCGAGGTGCTCGTAGGCCCGGGCGCAGGCGACCCGCCCCCGGGGCGTGCGCTGGATGAAGCCCTGCTGGAGCAGGTAGGGCTCGATGACGTCCTCGACCGCGTCCCGGGCCTCGGCGATGGCGTAGGCCAGGGTTTCCAGCCCGGCCGGGCCGCCGGCATAGTTCTCGATCAGGGCCTTGAGATAGCGGCGGTCCAGGCTGTCCAGGCCGGCGGGGTCCACCTCCAGCCGGGCCAGGGCCCGGGCGGCGGCGGCCTTGTCGATGGCGGCGGCGCCCTCGGCCTCGGCGAAGTCTCGCACCCGCCTCAGCAGACGCCCGGCCACCCGCGGCGTGCCCCGGGCCCGGGCGGCGATCTCGCCGGCGCCGTCTTCGGTCAGGTTGAGCCCCAGCCGCCCCGCCGCATGGGCCAGAACCTTCCTCAACTCGTCGGCGGAGTAGAACTCCAGCCGGATCGGGATGCCGAACCGGTCCCGCAGGGGGGTGGCCAGCATCCCGGCCCGGGTGGTCGCCGCCACGAGTGTAAAGGGGGAAAGGTCGATGCGGATCGACCGGGCCGCCGGCCCCTCGCCGATCATCAGGTCGAGGACATGGTCTTCCATGGCGGGATAGAGGATTTCCTCCACCGGCGCCGCCAGGCGGTGAATCTCGTCGATGAACAGGACGTCGCGCGGCTCGAGGTTGGTCAGTATGGCCGCCAGGTCGCCGGCCTTGGCCAGGACCGGCCCTGAGGTGGCGCGGAAGTTCACCCCCAGCTCCCGGGCGATGATCTGGGCCAGGGTGGTCTTGCCCAGGCCCGGCGGGCCGAAAAGCAGGACGTGGTCCATGGCCTCGCCCCGGCCGCGTGCGGCGTCGATGAAGATGGAGAGGTTCGACTTGGCGGCCGCCTGGCCGACGAATTCCGACAGGGTCTGGGGCCGCAGGGCGCGGTCGCCGGGCTCGGGCGGCCCGGGTTCCCCGGAGACCAGGCGGGTCACCGGCCCATCTCCTTCAGGCCCGCCCGGACGAGGTCGGAGACGGCGGCGTCAGGGCCTAGGGCCGCAGCGGCCTGGTCGACCAGCCGGCGGGCCTGCATCTCGGCCACGCCCAGGCCCATGAGGGCGGCCACGGCCTCGCCCGCCGCGGAGACGGGGGCGGGACCGGGCGCCGGCGCGGCGGCGACGCCGGCGGCGCTGAAGCTTGCCGAGCCGATGGGCTTGCCCTTCAGTTCCACCAGGATTCGCTGGGCCAGCTTGGGACCGACGCCGCTGGCGCGGCCCACCTGGGCCTTGTCCTCCCGGGCCACGGCCTCGGCGAGGGCGGCGGGGGGCAGGACGTCCAGCACGGCCAGGGCCGCCTTGGGCCCGACCCCCTGGACGGATTGCAGGAGGACGAAGGTGGCCCGCTCGTCGGCGTCGAGGAAGCCGTAGAGGCGGGGGCCGGCGCTTTCCGACCACTGGGTCTCGACCCTCAGGGCGACGGCCTCCCCGGCGGCGGGCAGGCGCGACAGGGTCCGGGCGCCGCAGCGCACGACCCAGCCGACCCCGCCCACATCGATCAGGGCCTCTTCCTCGGTGGTCTCCAGGACCCTGCCCGCCAGCCGCCCGATCATGCGGCAAGCCTTCCCCGGGTGCGGGCATGGGCGTGGGCCACGGCCACGGCCAGGGCGTCTGCGGCGTCCGCCGTGGCCCCGGCGGACCCGGGCAGGATGCGGGAGATCATGAAGGCGACCTGGTCCTTGTCGGCCGCCCCCGTTCCGACCACCGACTTCTTGACCAGCCGCGCGGCATACTCGGCCACCGGCAGGCCCGCCTTCGCCGGCGCCAGCAGGGCCGCCGCCCGGGCGTGGCCCAGCTTCAGGGCCGAGGCGGCGTTGTTGTTCATGAAGGTCTCCTCGATGGCCGCCTCGTCGGGTGACCAGTCGGCGACCACGGCGCTGATTCCCTCGAACAGGGCCAGGAGGCGCTCGGAGAAGGGGGCCTTCTCGTCCGGGGCGATCACCCCGTGCCCGAGGTGCGAGAGCCGGTTGCCCTCGACCCGGATCACGCCCCAGCCCGTTTTCCGGAGGCCGGGGTCCAGGCCGAGGATTCGGAGGGGAGCGGGACTCATGCGGCCTTCCCGGCGGTTGTTCGTGATGTGTTCCTAGGCGGGTTCGCGAGCGGAGGGAAGGGGGCGCTGCAATCCGCATCTCCAGCGCCGTCTGCCTGTTTCCTGGGCGGAATCGCGTTCGAACCGCGGCGGAAATGTGACACATGCAACAAAACTAGACGACAGCGCGCAGCTTCTCTAAGGAGCGCCCGCAGGAGTTTGTTAAGTCAAACTACGGACCGGGCGCGCTATTGCGCGCGCCTGTGTGCAATCCTTTCATGGAGTCTTTCGGGACATGGCTTTCAGGCACGCACTTTTGAGGACGACCGTCATCTCCGGTCTCGCCGCCCTGGCGTTTGCGCCGTCGGCGCTCGCACAGGAAGCGACTGACGTGGACGAACTGGTCGTCACCGGCTCGCGCATCAAGTCCAGCGCCTACACCTCGGCCTCGCCGATCCAGGTGATCACGGGCGAGACCCAGACCCTCCAGGGCCTGGTCGATACCGCCGAGGTCCTGCAGCGTTCGTCGCTCGCCTCCGGTTCGTTCCAGGTGAACAACCAGCTGACCGGTTTCGTCACCACCGGCGGTCCCGGCGTGAACACCATCAACCTCCGCGGCCTCGGCTCCAACCGGAACCTGGTCCTGCTGAACGGGCGCCGCGTCGGCCCCGCCGGCACCCGCGGCACGGTCGGCCCCGTCGACCTGAACGTCATCCCGCAGTCGGTTGTGAACCGTATCGAGATCCTGAAGGACGGCGCCTCGTCGATCTACGGCTCCGACGCCATCGCCGGCGTCACCAACATCATCACCAACGATCGGATCGACGGTGGTGAAGTCCAGATCTACGGCAACATGGGCGAGCAGCGCGGCGGGGAAACCTTCCGCATCAACGGCACCTGGGGCAAGACCTTCGACCGGGGCTACCTGAACATCTCGGGTGACTATTACGAGCAGAAGGTCCTGCGTCGCGAAGATCGTGACGACACGGCCTGCGCCGCCGACTACCTCGTCGACCCGGCCACCGGCCAGCGCGTCGACTACAAGAACACCGAGGGCGGCACCAAGTGCTACAACCTGTTCGCCAACACCCTGCGGACCGGATCCTTCGGCGACCTCGTCTACACCCTTCCGGGCATCACCTACCCGACCGCCGCCCAGGGTAACGCGGGTTCGAACGCCACCATCGCGGTGCCCGCCGGCTTTGCCCGGAGCGCCCGCGCCGGCTTCCCGCTGACCTATCCCTACGCCGAGCAGGAAGACCCGCTCTTTGGACGCGCCTCGATCCTCAGCCCGGTCAAGCGCTACACGATCTACGCCACCGCCGGGATCGACCTGACCCCGAACATCGAGGGCTATACCGAAGTCCTGCTGAACCGGCGCGAGTCGGCCCAGTACGGCGTGCGCCAGTTCTTCCCGTCCCTGGCCACCGCCTGGATCCTCGGCAACCCGAACAACCCCTATGGCGCAAGCCTCGGCAGCCAGCTGCCGATCATCCCGATGAAGTCCGACCGGGCCCAGACCGTCGACTACGCCCGGGTCCTTTTCGGCATGAAGGGTGACATCTCGGGCCTTGGGTTCCTGGATGGCTGGTCGTGGGACGCCTTCGTCCAGCATTCGCGTTCCGACGCCGACTACGGTGTGGACGTGATCTACAACGACCGCGTCCTGGCCGTGACCACCGGCGCCCTGGCCTGCGATCAGACGCGGATCACCATCTCGGGCGGGCAGTGCTCGTCTATCCCGACGGGCATTCCGCTGACCTCGCAGCGTGTCCTCGCCGGTAACTTCAACGCCGCGGAAAGCGCTTTCCTCTTCGGCTATGAGATCGGCAACACGGTCTACGAGCAGACCCAGTTTGAAGCCTCGATGACCGGCGACCTGTTCCAGCTGCCCGCGGGCGGCGTGGGCACCGCCATCGGCGTCAGCTACCGCAAGGACCGGATCGACGACCAGCCCGGCATCAATGAGCGCTCGGGCAACTTCTGGGGCTCCAGCTCCGCCGGCCGTACCCGCGGCGGCGACACGGTGAAGGAGGTCTTCGCCGAGTTCAACGTGCCGGTGCTGAGCGGCGTCCGTTTCGTGGAAGCCCTCGATCTGACCCTTTCGGGCCGTTACACCGACTACGAGAGCTACGGCTCCAACGAGACCTACAAGGTCGGCCTGAACTGGGCGATCGCCCCCTGGCTCAAGATCCGGGCTTCCGACGGCACCTCCTTCCGGGCGCCGGCGCTCTACGAACTGTACCTGGCCAACCAGACCAGCTTCCTGGGCCAGACCTCGGTCGATCCCTGCATCCGCTACGAGGAGAGCTCCAACGAGTTCATCCGCACCAACTGCGCGGCGGCCGGCGTTCCCCAGGGCTACACGGCGGCCGGCACCTCCAGCGCCACCATTGTCACCGGTGGCGGCGCCGGCGTCCTGGAGGCCGAAACCTCCAAGGCCCGCACCTTCGGCATCGTCTTCACGCCCAAGCAGTTCGACCTGTCGGTGGCGGTGGACTACTTCGAGATCGAGGTGAACGACGAGGTCCGCCAGTTCGGCGCCTCCAACATCACCTTCCAGTGCTATTCCCGCCAGGACTTCCCGAACAACCCGTACTGCGGCCTGATCACCCGGGCCACCGGAGCCACGCCGCAGATCACGACGATCAACAACAGCTATGTGAACGTCGCCAGCCAGAAGAACCGCGGCATCGACCTGAACATCCGCTACGTGAACGAGTTTGACTTCGGTCGCCTCCAGATCGAGGGCGAGTTCACCTGGCAGCTGGAAGACAAGACCCAGCTGCTCGGTTCCTCCACGGTCGAGGACTTCAACGGCACGACCTACGGCTATGACGGTCCGGACTTCACCGGTAACGTCAACGCCCGGTTCAGCAAGAACGACTGGACTGTCTTCTGGGGCATGAACATCATCGGCAAGGGGTCGGATACCGGCTACCTCGGCCGGGACGAGTTCCTGAGCACCCGTTACTCGACGACCTGCCGCAATTCGGCTGGCGCCGTGGCGCCCTGCACCACCCTGCTGGCTTCTGCGGCGACGGCGGGCGGCCTGACGGTGATCGGGACCCCGATCCTCTACAAGCAGTACACCGAGTTCTACATGACCCACGACCTGACCGTCCGGAAGCGGATGGACAAGTGGACCCTGCAGGGCGGTGTGCAGAACCTGTTCGACGAGCGTCCGCCCGCGGGCTCGGCCGGCCAGTTCCGGATCGGCACCGCCGCGCTCAACGGCTACGACATGGTGGGCCGCAGCGTGTTCCTGCGCGCCGGCTACAAGTGGTGATGACGGCCGGGGTCTGATCCCCGGCCACTTCGGGACTTTCGGGGCGGCGGACTTCGGTTCGCCGCCCTTTTTCTTTGCCCGGGATACGAGCCTAGGGCCGCCCGATCCCCGCGATCTGGTGGTCCGGCCCCTTCCGCACGACAAGGTCCGCCACCGGCCGTGCACGCACGATGTGCTGGCGCAGGTTGGGCAGGTTGACCCCTTCCCAGACCCGGCGCGCCAGGTCGGCGACGGCGTCGCGGTCCATGGTCCTGAAGCGGGCGTAGAAGGAGGCCGGGTCGTGCTCGGCCGCCTCCCAGAACCCCAGGAACCGGGCCACGTACCAGGCCTCCAGGTCGGCCTCTTCGGCATCGAGATAGAGCAGGAGATCCAGAGGGTCTTCCGGGGCCGGCGCCTCGGCGCGGAGATGCAGGTTCAGCCCCTCGGCGATCAGGATGTCCGGCCGGTCGATGCGGCGCGCGAGGGCCGGGTCGATGTCGTAGGTGACATGGCTGTGGACCGGAATCTCGATGGGCCCGGAGGGGATGGCCGCCAGGGCGGCCAGCATGCCGGGGGTGTCGAAGGTGTGCGGCCAGCCCTTGAGGTCGAGGGCGCCTTCGGCCTGAAGGACCGCATTGGGCTTGAGGAAGCCGTCGGTGGAAATGACCTCCACGGAGAGTCCGCGTTCGGACAGGCGCCCGGCCAGCCGGGTGGCGAGGGTGCTCTTGCCGGCCGACACGGCGCCGGTCAGGCCGGTCACGAGGGTCCTGCCCGCGGCCCTCGCGGCTTCGAGCCGGGCGGCGAGGTCGTCAATCCCCGGATCGGGCGTCATGCCCCCAGCCGGGTCCAGAAGCGGAAGTCCGAGAGGCCCTGGAAGACGAGATCGGTCGGCAGGCCCACCGCCCTCGCAAGGCTGACCGCCAGGCCGAACAGGACGGTGGAGGCCCCCGGCAGCAGCAGGAGGACGGCCAGGACGATCAGGGGCGCGACGGGTTCGATCCGGGACGCCGCGACCCGCACCCGGACAGGCAGGAAGGGCCTCAGCACGCCGAAGCCGTCAAATCCGGGCACGGGCAGGAGGTTCAGCACAACGGCGGTCGCCTGCAGGAAGGCGAGGAAGGCGATGGCCGCGGCCAGGGTCTGGTACGCCTCCCCGGCCGGCCAGAAGGCGAGGGGCAGGGACAGGGCGACCAGCACCAGGAAGGAGCCGGCGGGCCCCGCCAGGGAGGCCGCTGATCGCCAGAGGGGCCCGCGCATCAGGTCCTCCCGCAGCCAGACCGCCCCGCCCGGGAAGCCGATCCCGCCCAGGGCCAGGGCGATGAGCGGCCAGATCAAGGTGGTGTGCAGGTCGGCGTACTTGCGGGGATCGAAGCTCAGATAGCCCTTGTCCTCGACCGTGTGGTCGCCGCCAAGCCAGGCGATCCAGGCGTGGCCGAACTCGTGGACGGCCACCGCCAGGACCCATCCCAGCATGACGAAGATGAAGGTCAGCGGCGGCCAGTCCTGCGCCGTCATCAGCAGGGCCGTGACGAGGCACCCGAGGAGGATCAGGACGGCGGGGTTGCCGGATTTGGCGGCGGCGCGGGCCATGCCGGAGCTCCGTCAGGCCCCGAAGGCTTCGAGGTCGGCGTCGGAGATGTCGTAGTTCCCCCAGACGGTCTGGACGTCGTCATCGTCCTCCAGGCCGTCGATGAGCTTGAGCAGGGTCCCGACGGCGTCGCCCTCCACGGGGGTCAGGCTCTTGGGCCGCCAGGCCAGGCCGGTGGACTTGGCGGCGCCCAGCGCGGCCTCCAGGGCCGCCGCCACCTCGTTCAGCGCCTCGAAGGCGGCGAAGACCACGTGTTCCTCCTCGTCGGACTCCACGTCGTCGGCGCCGGCCTCGATGGCCGCCTCCATCATGGCGTCCTCGCCGCCGGCCGAGGCCGGATAGACGATGCGGCCCACCCGGTCGAACATGAAGGAGACCGATCCGGTCTCGCCCAGGTTGCCGCCGTGCTTGGAGAAGAGCGAGCGGACATTGGCCGCCGCCCGGTTGCGGTTGTCGGTCAGCACCTCGACGATGACGCCCACGCCGCCCGGGCCGAAGCCCTCGTAGCGGATCTCCTCGTAGGAGGCGGCGTCGGCGCCCGAGGCCTTCTTGATCGCCCGCTCAATGTTGTCCTTGGGCATGGACTCGGCCCGGGCGTTCGCCACCGCCAGGCGCAGGCGCGGGTTCATGGCCGGGTCGGGCATGCCGGTCTTGGCGGCGACGGTGATCTCGCGCGACAGCTTGGAGAACAGCTTCGACCGCTGGGCGTCGGCGCGGCCCTTGCGGTGCATGATGTTCTTGAACTTGGAATGTCCGGCCATGGGTCCCTGCGGGCAGAAGGCGATGCGAGGCGGTTTCTAGCCGCCCGCACTCCGCCTGACCAGTCCGGGTGCGGGGCGTCGGGCGTCAGCTGGGCCGCCGCTGACCCCCTCCGGCCCGCATTCGCGGTCCACCTCCCCCTTGGGGGAGGAATAAGAGCGCCAATTGCTCCCCCGAGGGGGAGCTCCCGGCGAAGCCGGGTGAGGGGGTCCGCTGAGCCGACCCCTACCGCCGCCGGACCACCGGATGGGAGGAGGACAGGCCGCCGTCCACCGCAATGGCCTGGCCGTTCACGTAGGAGGCGTCGTCGGAGGCCAGGAAGAGGCCGGCGTGGGCGATCTCCGAGGGCACGCCGTAGCGCGTCAGGGGGTTGAGCTGGCCGATCTTGGCCTCATTGCCGCGGGCGCGGGCGCCGTCGAAGATGGGCTTGGTCATGCCGGTCTCGATCAGGCCGGGACAGATGGCGTTCACGCGCACGCCCGTCCCGTAGAGGTCGTTGGCCGCCGTCTGGGCCAGGTTGATCACCCCGGCCTTGGAGGCTGAATAGGGCAGGCCGCCGGCGCCCGAGCGGATGCCGGCCACCGAGGCCGTCATGACAATGGAGCCCTGGCCCCGCGGGACCATCACCCGGCTGGCGTGCTTCACCGCCAGGAAGGGGCCGATCAGGTTGACCCGCAGGACCTCGGCCCAGTGGGCGGCGTCCTGGTCCTCGCGGGGGACCGCGCCGCCCGAGATGCCGGCGTTGGCCCAGATGGCGTCGAGGACGCCATGCTCGGCGACGGCCCGGTCCACCAGCCCGGCCACGAAGGCCTCCTCGCCGGCGTCGCCGACCAGGGCGACCACGGTCCCGCCGGCCTCTCTCACCTGCCGGGCGGTCTCCTCGGCGGTGTCGAACTTGTCGGCGATGACCAGCTTCGCGCCCTCGGCGGCGAACAGCAGTGAGGCGGCGCGGCCGATTCCCGAGCCGGCGCCGGTGATGATGACGGATTTTCCGGAAAGACGTCCCATGGTCAGGCTCCTTGAAGGGGTCAGCCGGCGCGGGCGGCGGCGGCGAGGATGGCGTCGGCGACAAGGCCGAAGAGGGCGGGGGGCAGGTCGTGGCCCATGCCCTCGATGATCCGGAGCTCCGCCCCGGGGATCTTGGCGGCGGTGTCCCGCCCGCCTTCGGCCGGCAGGAGGGGATCATCCGCCCCGTGCAGGACGACGGCGGGGGCGGTGATCCGCGCCAGGCGCGCAGAGCGGTCGCCCGTGGCGCCGACCGCCCGCATCTGGCGGCTTGACCCGGTCGGGTTCCAGGCGCGCTCAGCCTCGGCCCGGGCCCGCTCCGCCAGGGCGCCTTCGGGCCAGGGATAGGCGGGGCTGCCGATCACCAGGGCGTTCTCCACCGCCGCGGCGACGTGGGCCTCGGGGTCGGTGCGGAAGTCCGGCGTCGGCTGGGTCAGGACCGCCATGGCCCGTGGGGTCGCCTGCGGCAGGCCGGGCGCCGAGGAGGTGGACATGATGGAGGTCACGGACAGGGTGCGCCCGGCATGGTCGGCGGCGATGACCTGGCTGATCATGCCGCCCATGGAGACCCCCGCCACATGGGCGGCGGTGACCCCGGCGGCGTCCAGCACCGCCATGGCGTCGGCGGCCATGTCCTCCAGGGTGTAGGCGTCGCCTTCCCCGAACCAGGCGGACAGTCCGGTGTCCCGGTTGTCGAAGCGCAGGGCCCGGTAGCCGGCGTCGACCAGGAGGGCGCAGAAGGCCTCCGGCCAGCGGGTCATCTGCGAGCCCAGGCCGTTGACCAGCAGGATGGCCGGGGCGCCGGGATCGCCGAAGCTCTCCCAGCAGATCCGCACCTCGCCGTTCTTCGCAAAGGGCATCGGCGGCCTCGCCTCAGGGAACCAGGACGACCCGGCCGACGGCGGCGCGGCTCTCGATGTAGGCGTGGGCGGCGGCGGCCTCCGACAGGGGGAAGGTCCGGTCGATCACCACCTCCAGCTCGCCCCGGGCGGCGTCGTCGATCAGGCCCTGGATCATGTCATGGACCCGGTCGGTCATGATCTCGGCTCCGAGGAAGACCCCGGACAGTCCGCGGTTGCCGCCCATCATGGAGCCGACGTCCACCACCATGGGCTCGCGCCCTGCGGCGCCCACCATGGACACCCGGCCACGATAGGCGAGGCTGTTGATCGAGCCCTGCAGGGTGGAGCCGCCCACGGAGTCCACCACCACGTCGGCGCCGTGGTTGTCGGTCAGGCGACGGACCTCGCGAGGCACTTCGTTCACCCGGTAGTTGATCCCGGCCGTCATCCCCAACGGCTTGAGGCGCTCAAGGCGCTCGTCCGAGCTGGCGGTGGCCAGGATCATCTTCGCCCCCGCCCGGCGGGCCAGCTGGATGGCGGCGACGCCGACGCCCGAGGCGCCCGCCTGGACCAGGACGATCTCGCCCGCCTTCATCCGCCCGTACTCGAACAGACAGTCGTGGGCGGTGCCAAAGGTTACGGGGATGGCCGAGGCCTTGGCGATGTCGTAGCCCTCGGGAACGGGCCAGCAGTTGCGGGCCGGCACGCTGCGCAGGGCGGCGTGGCTGCCGAAATTGTTCACGGTGGCGACCTTCTGGCCGACCTTCAGGTGGGTGACCTCGGCGCCGACCTCGATGATCTCTCCGGCGGCCTGGTAGCCGACGATGTGGGGTTTTGTGACCAGGGGTCCGCCGAAGCGGTTCAGGGTGTCGCCGCCCTCGATGGCGATGGCCTCGACGCGGATGATGACGCCCTTGGGATGGCAGGCCGGATCGGGGACGTCCTCGTAGCGCAGGACCTCGGGTCCGCCGTTCTCGTAATAGACCGCCGCCTTCATGGGCCTGGCTCCTGGTTGTTGTCTCCCTGTCCTTCCGACTTGTCACGGGCCGGGATCGCGGGCAAGCCCGCAGGGGTGGGGACAGGAGAGGGAGGCGCCCATGGACCTGGCCAAGCCGCGCGTGGACATCGGCATGTCCACCAACAACCTCGACGCCGTGCTGGCCTTCTGGCAGGGCGAGGCAGGGGTCCCCTTCGATCACCTCCTGCCCATCCGGCGGGGCCAGAACCAGCACCGCCACGACGCCAACGGCTCGGTGCTCAAGATCAACGCCTATGCCGAACCGGTCCCGGCCGGGGAGCCCACCGGCTACCGCGAGCTCTTCCTGGCGCGGGAGGGCCTCGCCCAGCCCCGTCCCCTCGCCGATCCGGACGGCAACCGCGTGACCCTGGTCCCCCCCGGCTGGCGCGGGATCACCCAGGCCGGGATCCGCCTGGCGGTGCGCAGCCTCGCCGCCCATCGGGCCTTCTACGCCGGCGCCCTGGGCCTGGCAGAGGAAGCCTGGGAAGGCGGCGCGGCCTTCCGGGCGGGCGAGACCCTGCTCATCCTGGAGGAAGCCGCTGACGCTCCGTCGGACGCGACCATGCCGGGGACGGGCTGGCGCTACATCACCTTCCAGGTCTTCCGCGTCGACGCTGACCACGCCCGCGTCCTCGCCGCCGGCGGCCGCGAGGCCATGCCCCCGACCACCCTGGGGACGACGGCCCGGATCTCCATGGTCCGCGACCCCGACGGCAACTGGATCGAACTGTCCCAGCGCGCTTCCATCGTGGGGACGCTGGAGGCCGGATAGGCGCGCAGACGACGGCCCTTCAGCAGACCCCCTCCGGCCCGCATTCGCGGTCCACCTCCCCCTTGGGGGAGGAATGAAGACGTAATTGCTCCCCCAAGGGGGAGCTCCCGGCGAAGCCGGGTGAGGGGGTCAACGGCCGCTCAGCGGAATCACCTAGCCCGCGAAGGCGCACACCGCGGCGATGACCTGGTCCTGCACGTCGGGCTCCAGGTAGGGGTGCATGGGCAGACTGAGCACCTGGTCGCAGAGGGCCTCGGTGACGGGCAGGCCGCCGGGTGCGGGATAGCCGGCGTAGGGGCCCTGGCGATGCAGGGGCAGGGGATAGTAGACGGCGGTCGGGATCTCGGCGGCCCTCAGGTGGGCGGCGAGTCCATCGCGATCGGCGCACTTCACCGTGTACTGGGCCCAGGTGCTGCGGCCGCCGGGGATGACCACGGGGGTCTCAACCGCACCTTCCAGGCCCGCGGCGTAGCGGTCGGCCACCCGGTTCCGGGCCTCGATCTCGTCGGGGAAGATGGCCAGCTTCTGGAGCAGGATCGCCGCCTGCAGGGTGTCCATGCGGGCGTTCATGCCGATCCGCATGTTCAGGTACTTCGGGTCATGGTCGAAAGTCCGGCCCTCCACATCGGACTTCACCGCCTGGCCGTGCACCCGCAGGCTGACCAGCAGGTCGTGCAGCCGGGCGTCCTTGGTCAGGACCGCGCCGCCGTCGCCATAGGCGCCCAAGGGCTTGGCCGGGAAGAAGGAAGTGGTGGCGACGTCCGCCCAGTGGATGGGGTGATGGCCGTCGAGAGTGCAGCCGAATCCCTGTGCGGAGTCGGCGATCAGCTTCAGGCCATGCCGGCGGGCGATGTCCGCCAGGGCCGGATAGTCCGCCGGCTGGCCGAACAGGCAGACGGCCATGATGGCCCGGGGTGTCAGAACGCCCTCGGCCTTCACCGCGACGATCGCGGCCTCGAGCCGCTCCGGGTCCAGGGTGAAGGTATCCGGGCGGACGTCCACGAAGACCGGCGAGGCGCCGACCAGGGGCATGACCTCGGCCGTCGCGGCGAAGGTGAAGGAGGGGCAGAAGACGGCGTCGCCCGGCCCGATTCCCCAGGCCATCAGGGGCAGCTGCAGGGCCTCGGTCCCCGACCCGCAGGACAGGACAAAGGGCGCCTCGCCAAACTCGCCTAGGGCCTTTTCCAGCTCGGCGATCTCGGGACCCATGATCCAGGCGCCCGAGCGGACGACCTTGAGGATGGCGTCCTCGAGGGGCTGGCCCAGGCGCTGGCGCTGGGCCTGGAGGTCGATGAAGGGAATCGGCATGACGCACCCCAAACCGGAAACAGGCGGGCGCTTCTTAAGGGCGCCCGCCCGCATCCGCCAGACACGCTTGTTTTCGCATCGTTTCGGCGCCCGGGGGGGTCGCCTCAAATCTGCTTGGCGCGGCCTTCCCAGTAGGGCGCGCGGACCTTGTTGCGCTGGATCTTGCCCGCCGCCGACCGGGGCAGGTCGGTGACGAAGTCGAGGCTGCGCGGGACCTTGAACGAGGGCAGGGTGCGGCGGCCGAAATCCAGGATCTCGCGGGCGAGTTCCTCCGAGGGCGCGTAGCCTGGCTTCAGGAGGATGACCGCCTTCACCTGCTCGCCCCACTCGTCGTGGGGCACCCCCACTGTGGCGGAGTCGGCCACGGCGTCGTGCTTGATCAGCTCGTTGTCGACTTCCTGCGGGTAGATGTTGACCCCGCCGGAGATGATGGTCTCGGCGCTGCGGCCCGTGAGGAAGAGGTAGTCGTCCTCGTCGAAATAGCCGACGTCGCCCATGGTGAAGAAGCCGTCCACCCGGCTGGCGTTGGTCTTGGCTTCGTCCTTGTAATACGAGAAGCCGCCGCCCGGGGGCAGCTGGTGGTAGATGCCGCCAGCCTGGCCGTTAGGCAGGTCCTTGCCGTTCTCGTCCAGGATCCGGACCTGCAGGAGGGCCGGGCGCTTGCCGACGCTGCCCGGCTTCTTCAGCCATTCGTGGGAATCGATCGCGAAGCCCGCGCCGCCTTCGGAGCCGGCGTAGTACTCGGACAGGATGGGGCCGAACCACTCGATCATCGCGTGCTTGACCTCGGGCGGGCAGGGCGCGGCGCCGTGGACGATGTACTTCACGTGGTCGACCGGGTAGCGCGCCTTGACCTCGGCGGGCAGGGCCAGAAGCCGCTGGAACATGATGGGCACCAGGTGCAGGTGCGTCACCCTGCGCTCGTGGATCGCCTTCAGGACCTGCTCGGAGTCCCACTTGTCGATAAAGACCAGGGGCGCGCCGGCGCCCATGGCGGCGCGGACGTCGAAGGCCAGGGGTGCTGCGTGATAGGCGGGGCCGGCGCAGAGCTGGACCGAGGTCTCGCTGTCGTAACCGCGCATCAGGTACATGGCTGGCGGGGTCGCGATGGCGTTGGGCCGGTGCACGCCCTTGGGTCGCCCGGTGGTGCCCGAGGTGTACATCATGGCGTTGCCGAGGACCGGGTCGTCGATGTCGCTTCCGTCGAAGGCGTCGAGGGCGGCCTGGTAGGCCTCGAAACCGTCGATCGCGCCGTCGACCGCCAGCCTGA
This sequence comes from Phenylobacterium parvum, assembly GCF_003150835.1. Taxonomy (NCBI): domain Bacteria; kingdom Pseudomonadati; phylum Pseudomonadota; class Alphaproteobacteria; order Caulobacterales; family Caulobacteraceae; genus Phenylobacterium; species Phenylobacterium parvum. The sequence goes on from NZ_CP029479.1 coordinate 352,163, forward strand.
CCAGGAGGTCCGGGCATTCGGCGGCGGCGGGGCCGACGGCGGCCACGCGGGCGTCGCCCACCAGGGCCTTCGCCTCGCAGTCGCGGATGATGTAGGCGATCTCCTCGGCGGTCAGGTGCCAGTTGACCGGGGTGATGCGGATCCCCGATCGCAGGGTGGCGGCAAGGACCTCGACGAACTCCACCCGGTTCGAGCAGACCAGGGCCAGGGAGTCGCCGGCCTTAAGGCCCCGGGCGCGCAGCAGGCGCGCCAGCTTGTTGGCGTTGGCGTTGACCTTGGCGAAGGTGTGGGGCGTGCCATCCGGGTCGTAGACGGCGATCTTTCCGGGGGTGCGGGCGGCCCAGCAGGCGGTGGTCATTCCGACCTGGCCGGCGGCTTCCAGGCGCGCCATGAACTCAGGGTTCAGCAAATCGTTCATTCAAATTCCTCCCTGGAGCGCCGCATTCTTTGGCGTGCGCCTCCAAACCCAAATCACAATCGTCGAGGCGCTGTTGGGGCGACCGGAGCCGCAATAGACCCCGCCCGGGAAAACTCCCGACCTTCAGGGGCCACAATAGACAGCGGGCGGCGCCGCCGACAACAGGTCGCGGCCCCTTCGGAAGATGTCAGGCGCCCCGGGGCGCCGCCCGGCGCCAGGCCAGGGCTCCGGCCGCGGAGGCCGTGGCCGAGGCGAAGGTTCCCCAGGCGATGTCGATGAGGCTGACGTGGACCGGCCAGACCGCCAGGGTGGCCTGGTTGGTCAGGTCGTAGGTTGCGTAGGCGAAGGCGCCCAGGGCGGCGCCCCGCAGGGCGGCGGCCCTCGGCCCGCCCCCGGCCAGGACGGCCGGCCGTACGGCCAGCAGGACCAGCCCGGTCACGTACATCAGGTAGAAGGCCCCGGCGGCGTCGAGCCTCAGGCCCGGCGCGAGCAGGGCGCCAAGGGCGGGCTTGTAGAGCCGCTCGAACATCTGGGTCAGCCAGAGGGCGTCCAGAACGCCGAAGGCTGCGCCGACGCCCAGCCAGGTCAGAACCCATCGCATGTCGAACCCTCCGGAAGATCAGGGGCGCAGGCTGCACCAGACCGGCCCCGGCGGCGAGTCCTCTCTTGCGCCGGGCCCTTGCATACCTCAGGTCTCTGGGGTCAATGGGGCCGCCGGAGCGCCCGGCCAGGTCTCCAGGAGCCTCCCCTTGCCCGACGTCGCCCCCGACGCCCCGCCCGCCCGCCGCATCGTCGTGATTGGCGGCGGAGTCGCCGGACTCTCCGCCGCCTGGCGGCTCGGGGAGGTCGCGCAGGTGACCGTGCTGGAGGCCGACGACCGGCTGGGCGGCCACGCCAACACCGTCAATGCGCCGGGCCCGCGCGGCGAGACGCCTGTGGATACGGGCTTCATTGTCTACAACGAGGACAACTACCCCAACTTCACCGCCCTACTGGCGCACCTGGGCGTCGCCAGCCAGCTGGCGGACATGGGCCTGTCGGTATCCCTCGACGACGGCGGCCTTGAGTACTCGTCCAACGCCCTCCTGGCGCAGAAGCGGAACCTGCTTCGCCCCCGGTTCTGGCGGATGGTCGCCGATATCCTGCGCTTCTACCGGCGGGCGCCCGACGACCTGAAACGCCTGGAGGGGACGGGAACCTCGCTGGACGACTATCTCCAGGGCGGTGGGTTCGGCCCGGCCTTCCGGGATGACCACCTCCTGCCCATGGCCGCGGCCATCTGGTCGACCCCGCTGGAACGGATCGGCGACTACCCGGCCGCCTCCCTCATCCGCTTCTTCCTGAACCACGGGATGATGACCGTGACCGGCCGCGGGCTCTGGCGGACCGTGACGGGCGGCAGCCGGTCCTATGTCCGCCCGCTGGTCGCCGCCACGCGGGCCGAGTTCCGCACCGGGGCAAGGGTCGCCGGCCTGTCCCGCTCGGCCGAAGGCGTCCGCGTCCGGCTGGCCGACGGCGGGACCCTCGACTTCGACGAGGCGGTCCTGGCGGTGCATGGCGACACCGCCCTGTCCCTCCTGGACGATCCCAGCCCGGAGGAGACCGCCCTTCTGGGCGCCTTCCGGTATGCTGCCAACCGGGTGATGCTGCATCGCGACCCGGCCCTGATGCCACGCCGCCGCGCCGCCTGGACGGCCTGGAACCACATCGGCTACAGCGACCGGCCGGGCGAAGGCCCGGTAACCTACTGGATGACCTACCTCCAGAGCCTGAAGGGTGCGGGCGACCTGTTCGTCACCCTCAACCCGCCCGAGGGCTTCCAGCCCCAGGGCCTGGTGGCCGATATCCCCTACCAGCATCCGCTCTATGACGGCGCCGCCATCCAGGCCCAGGCGAGGCTCTGGTCCCTGCAGGGGGTGAGGCGCACCTGGTTCTGCGGGTCCTATTTCGGGCACGGCTTCCACGAGGACGCCCTGCAGTCCGGGCTCGCCGTCGCCGAGGGGCTGGGCGCCCCGCGCCGGCCCTGGAGCGTGCCGAACGAATCCGGGCGAATCCACCTGCCCGCCCCGCAGGCGGGGACCTGACCTCCATGACTGCCTCGGGCATCTACGCCGGGGTCGTCACCCACGCCCGCCTGCGGCCGCGCCCTCACCGGCTGCGCTATCGCATCTTCATGCTTTTGCTCGACCTGGACGAGCTGCAGGGCCTGGACGCCCGCCTGAGGCGCTTCGCCGTGGGGCGGTTCGCCCTGACGGGATTCACGCCCAGGGACCACCTGGACCACACTGGCCGGGACCTGCGCGGCCAGGTGGAGGCCATCCTGGCGGACGCCGGGCTGGAGGGGGGCGGCCCTGTCCGGCTGCTGGCCATGCCGAGGATACTGGGCGGGGTCTTCAACCCCCTGACGGTCTGGTTCCTCCACCGCCGGGACGGCGCCCTGTCGGCGGTGCTGTACGAGGTCCGGAACACCTTCGGTGAGAGCCACAGCTACCTGATCCCCGCCGCCCCGGGAGACGCCGAGGTCCTGTCCCAGTCCATCGACAAGGGCTTCTACGTCTCGCCCTTCATGGACATGGACCTCACCTACGCTTTCCGGATCCGCCCGCCGGGCGAGAAGGTGGCGGTCTCGATCAATGTCTCCGACGGCGAGGGCCCCGTGCTGGCCGCCGCCTTTTCGGGTGAGCGGCGTGAGATGACCGACGCCAACCTGCTGTCCGCCTGGCTGCGGAATCCGATGACCAGCCTCGGCGTCCTGGCCGCCATACACTGGGAGGCGCTCTGGATGTGGCTGAAGGGAGAGCCCATCCGCCAGCGTCCGCCGCCGCCTGCGACCCCGGTCACCCTCGCCCCGGCGGCGGTCCAGGAGGCGTGACCTGGGTCCGGGCGTGAAGGTCCCGGCCATCCCCGCATTGAACCCGGGCTGATCCACCCCACCTCTACGCGGGTTCCGAGGGGCGTGGAGGCGAAGGTGGTCGATTGGGTTCTCGCGGTCATCGCCGCCGGCGGCCTCGCGGGCGTGGCCGCCCTCATGTTTGCGGAGAACCTGTTCCCGCCCATTCCCTCGGAGGTCATCCTGCCCTTGGCCGGATACGCCGCGGCCCGGGGAGATCTGCCCCTGGCCGGGGTGATCCTCGCCGCCACCCTCGGCGCCGTCGCCGGGGCCTCGGTCTGGAAGGCCGCCGGCCGCCGGATTCCCGAGGCCGGACTGCGGTCCTGGGTCGACCGGCATGGACGCTGGCTGGCCCTGGAGGTCCGCGACCTGGACAGGGCGAAGGCCTTTTTCCAGCGCTGGGGCGGCCTGGCCGTCTTCCTGGGCAGGCTGGCGCCGGGGATCCGGACCCTGATCTCCCTGCCTGCAGGGATCCTGCGCATGCCTTGGGGGCGCTTCCTGGCCTGGACTACCGCCGGGACCTTTCTCTGGACCCTCGCCCTGACCCTGGCCGGCGCCGCCCTCGCCTCCCGCCACGACCAGGTGGCGGCCTGGCTCGATCCCGTCACGGAGATCCTGCTGGGGCTGCTCCTCGCCGCCTACCTCTGGCGGGTGTTCCGGCGTAGCCGGCGCCGCGACGCGGCCTGACACCCCTTTCCACCGGCGCCTCCCCGTGCTTTGCAGGGAGAAGCGAGAGGGAGGACGGGCATGGCTTCGCGAAAGGGCGTCTGCCTTGTGGTCGGCGCCGGTGACGGACTGGGATCCGCGGTCGCGCGGGCCTTTGCGGCCGAGGGACTGACGATCTGCATCACCCGCCGCGCGCGCAACCTCGACCGGCTGGAGGCCCTGGCTGACGAGATCCGCGCCGCCGGCGGGGAGGCCCATGCCTTCGGTTGCGACGCCCGGGAGGAAGCCGAGGTGGTCGCCCTTTTCGACCGGATCGAGGCCGAGATCGGCCCGCTCGAGGTCGTCGTCTTCAACATCGGCGCCAATGTCCGCTTCCCCATCGTCGAGACCACCGCCCGGGTCTTCACCAAGGTCTGGGAAATGGCCTGCTTCGGCGGCTTCCTGGCGGGGCGCGAGGCGGCGCGGGTGATGGCGCCGCGCGGGCGCGGGACACTGATCTTCACGGGCGCGACGGCGTCCATCCGGGGGCGCGAGGGCTTCGCCGCCTTCGCCGCCGCCAAGGCCGGCCTGCGCGCCCTGGCCCAGAGCCTGGCCCGGGAGCTGGGCCCGCAGGGCGTGCATGTGGCCCACGTGGTGATCGATGGCGCCGTGGACGGAACCTTCATCCGGTCCATCCGCGGGGAGGTCGACGACCTCCTCGCCCGCGACAGCATCCTGAAGCCCGCCGACATCGCGGCCGCCTACCTCCAGTTGCACCGCCAGCCGCGCTCGGCCTGGACACACGAGATGGACCTCCGGCCCTGGTCGGAAACCTGGTAGGCCGGAGAGGAAACCGCCCATGACCCGCACCGTCGACTTCATCTTCGATTTCGGAAGCCCCAACGGCTACCTGTCCTGGAAGGTGCTGCCCGGGATCGCCGCCCGGACAGGGGCCAAGCTCAACCTGATCCCGTGCCTGCTGGGCGGGATCTTCAAGGCCACCGGCAACCAGTCCCCCGCCCAGGCCTTCGGGAGCATCCGGGGCAAGCTGGCGTACGAAAACCTGGAGACCCAGAGGTTCGTGGCCCGGCACGGCCTGACGGCCTACCGCTTCAACCCGCACTTCCCGGTCAACACCCTGCTGATCATGCGCGGCCTGGTGGCGGCGCGCCGCGCCGGTGTGGAGGACGCCTACCGCGAGGCCGTGCTGTCAGCCATGTGGGAGCAGGGCCTGAAGATGGACGACCCCGAGATTGTCGCCGGGGTGCTGGCGGGGGCGGGCCTGGACGCCCGGGCCCTGCTGGAGGCGACCCAGGACCCGGAGGTCAAGGCCGAACTGGTCGCGAACACCGAGGCGGCGGTGGCCCGCGGGGTCTTCGGGGTGCCAACCTACTTCGTCGGCGACGAGATGTTCTTCGGCAAGGAGAGGCTGGGCCAGGTGGAGGAAGAGCTCCTCAGGGCGCCGGCCTGACGGCGGCTTGCCAGGCCCGGGCCGAGGCCCGAGACTTGTCGCCATGCTGATCCGTCCCCGCCTCGTCCTTTCGCTGCTGGCCGTCCTCCTGTCGGGATCGCCCGCCATCGCCGCCGACCGCACCGATCCTGCGCGCCTGTCGGCCATCACCCGGGAACTGGCCTCGGACGCCTACGGCGGACGGGCGCCCGGGTCGCCCGGCGAGGGCCTCACCGTCGCCTACCTGGAGCGGGCCTTCCGGGACCTTGGCCTGGAACCCGGGGGCGAGGGCGGCGGCTATACCCAGGCCGTGCCCATGATCCGCACCCAGCTGGCGGCCGATGGTCGCTACGCGGTCGCGGCGCCCAAGGGCGAGGTCGTGCTGGCCCCCGGGCGCGACATCTCTGTGATCTCACTCCTGCCCGTTGACCGCGTGACGATCGATAAGGCCCCGATGGTCTTCGTCGGCTACGGGGTCACGGCCCCGGAACGGGGCTGGGATGACTTCAAGGGCGTCGACCTGAAGGGCAAGGTCGCCGTCTTCCTGATCAATGACCCGGATTTCGAGGCCGCCGCCTCCGATCCCGTCGCCGGCCGCTTCGGCGGCCGGGCGGCGACCTATTACGCCCGCTGGACCTACAAGTTCGAGGAGGCGGTCCGGCGGGGCGCCGTGGCGGCGCTGATCGTCCATCAGACCGAAGGCGCGGGCTACGGCTGGTCGACGGTTCTGGCGTCCGGCGGCGAGGGCTACGATGTCGCGCGGCGGGACCCCTCCGCCGATCGCCTGCCCCTGCAGGGGTGGCTCTCGGCCGAGGCCTCGATGCGGCTCTTCGCCGCCGCCGGACTCGACCTGGAGGCGCTGCGCCGCCAGGCCCGCACCTCAGGCTTCCAGCCCGTGGCGATGAAGGGCCTGTCCTTCTCGGCTTCGGTCGGGGTGACCTTCAGCCGCTTCGAGAGCCGCAATGTCATTGCCCGCCTGCCGGGGCGCAGCCGGCCGGCCGAGAGCGTCATGATCGCCGCCCACTGGGACGCCTATGGCGAGGGGCCTCCAGATGCGCGCGGGAGGCGTATCCGCCCCGGCGCGGTGGACGACGCCCTGGGCGTGGCCGGGGTGCTGGAGGCGGCGCGCCTGCTCTCCGCAGGGGGCCGGCCTGAGCGATCGGTCCTGTTCGCCCTCTGGACGGCGGAAGAGCGCGGCCTCCTGGGATCGGAGTACTTCGGGTCCCACCCCACGGCGTCCCTGGACAAGATGGCCGCCAACCTGACCCTCGACGTCCTCCAGACGGCGGGACCGGCCCGGGACGTCGTCCTGGTCGGCGCGGGGCAGTCGGAACTGGACGACCTCCTGGCAGAGGCTGCGCGACGCCAGAAGCGGACGGTCACGCCCGACGCCCGGCCCGAGCGGGCCCTGTTCTTCCGGGCCGATCACTTCAGCCTCGCCCGCCGGGGGGTTCCGGCCCTCCTGCTGATGGGGCTGGGCGGCGGCGCCGACCTGGTCCAGGGCGGCCGGGCCGCCGGCGACGCCTGGGTCACCCGCTACACGGACGACTGCTACCACAAGGCCTGCGACGCCTGGAGTGCGGACTGGGACCTCCGGGGCGCCGCCGCCGACGTCGACCTCGTTGTCGACATGACCCGTCGCCTTACCCGTCCCGGGGCCTGGCCGGACTGGCGTCCAGGCTCGGAATTCCGAGAGATCCGGGCGAAGACGGCGGCCTCCCGCCAGCGCTGAGGCTGTCGGACGTTGCGGAAACCCCTGATCAGGGCCATCTTTGCGCGCTGGCCGCGACTCCGCGGCGAACGACCGGAGCCTCCGACGTGAACTTCTCCCGCAAGACCCTTTCCCGCGCCCTGCTCGTCGCAGTCGCGCCCCTCTTCCTCGCCGCCTGCGGCGTGAACGCCATCCCGACCAAGGAAGAGGCGGCCAAGGCCCAGTGGGCGGAGGTCCAAAACCAGTACCAGCGCCGCGCCGACCTGATCCCCAACCTCGTCGAGACGGTGAAGGGCTACGCCGCCCAGGAGCGGAACACCCTGACCGAAGTCACCCAGGCCCGCGCCTCGGCGACCCAGGTCAAGGTGGATGCCGACACCCTGACCGATCCGGCCAAGTTCCAGGAATACTCCGCCGCCCAGGACAAGCTGTCGGGCGTGCTCGGCCGCCTCATGATGATCCAGGAGCGCTATCCGGACCTGAAGTCCAACCAGAACTTCCTGGCCCTGCAGTCCCAGCTTGAGGGTACCGAGAACCGGATCTCGATCGCGCGCCGCGACTACAACGAGGCCGTGCGGAACTACAACCTCGAGTTCAAGACCTTCCCGAACTGGTTCTGGACGGTCGTGCACCGCAACTCCAAGCCGATGCAGCTGTTCGCCGCGAATGAGGCCGCCCAGGCGGCGCCGACGGTGAGCTTCGCCCCGGCCGGACCCGCGCCGCAGGCGCCTGCGACCGCGCCTGCGCCGGCCCAATGATCCGGAACCGGGGCCCAGGACCGCTCCTCGTCGCGGTCCTGGCCCTCGTCGCCTTCGCCGGGGCCGCCCTGGCGGCCCCGACCTTCCCGCGCCTGACGGGACGGGTCGTCGATGAGGCCAACCTCCTGTCGCCTGAGGTGGAGCGGTCGCTGACCGCCCGTCTCAAGGCGCTGGAGGATTCCACCGGGCGCCAGATGGTGGTCGCCACCATTCCGGACCTCCAGGGCTATCCCATCGAGGACTACGGCTACCAGCTGGGCCGGGCGTGGGGGATCGGCGACGCCGAGCGCGACGACGGTGTCCTGCTGATCGTTGCGCCCAACGACCGCAAGGTAAGGATCGAGGTCGGCTACGGTCTCGAGCCCATCCTGACTGACAGCCTGACCTCGGTGATCGTCCAGACCCGGGTCCTTCCCGCCTTCCGGAGCGGGGACATGGAGGCGGGAATCGTCTCCGGCGCCGAGGCGGTGGCGGCCCAACTCGCCCTGCCGGAAGGCGAGGCGAAGGCCAATGTCCGCAAGGCCAGCGAGGCGGCCCAAAAGGGGGGCGGATCGCCCCTCGTCACCCTTCTTGTCCTGATTCTGATCTTCTGGGTCCTGGCCTCGGTCATGCGAGGCGGTGGGCGTTCCGCCCGGGCCTTCCGGCGATCCGGCCTTGGCGCTCCCGTCATCCTTCCGCCCATGGGCGGGGGTTGGCGCGGCGGCGACTGGGGCGGGGGCGGATTCGGCGGCGGAGGATTTGGCGGCGGCGGCGGCGGCTTCGGCGGCGGCGGATCTTCGGGGAGCTGGTGACATGCTGACGGAAGCCGAGCAGGAGCGCGTCGAGGCCGCCGTGGCCCGCGCAGAGGCGCAGACCCGCGGGGAAATCTTCTGCATCATCGCCCCGGACTGCGGCGACTACCGTGAGACGCCGCTGGCGGTCGCCGCCTTCGCCGCCCTGGCCGCGCCCGCCCTCCTGCTGGCGGGGGGCATCCAGGTCACCGTGCCCGGCCTGATCCAGGGCGGCTGGACAGCTGCAGCGGTGGGCGCCGCCGCCGGGGTGGCCGCCCGGGAGGCGGTCGTCGGCGTCATCCTCCTGCAGGTCTTCCTCTTCATCCTGGTCCTCATGCTCGCCTGGCTTCCGCCGGTGCGGAGGTTCCTGACTCCCGCGAGCCTCAAGCGGGACCGGGTGCGCCGGCGGGCCTACGAGCAGTTCCTCTCCAAGAACCTGCAGGCCACCCGGGAACGCACCGGCGTGCTTATCTTCGTCTCGGAGTGGGAGCACATGGCCGAGCTCATCGCCGACGAGGGCGTCGCCTCAAAGGTGGACCCGGCGGTCTGGGACCAGGCCATGGCGCGCCTGATCCAGGGCGTGAAGGAAGGGCGCGCCGCCGAGGGGTTCGAGGCGGCCGTGGAGATCTGCGGGGCCGTGCTCGCCGAGCATTTCCCGCCCCGGGAAGGCGACAATCCCAACGAACTTCCGGACCACGTGGTCGTGATCCGCTGAACGCGGTCTGGCGCCCGGGCCCTGCGCCGCCTACATCGGCCTAAGGGAGATCCTGGAGGACGGGCATGGCCTATTCATTGAGCGTCAACGGTCGGAGCCGGCGGGTCGACGTCGAGCCAGACACCCCTCTTCTCTGGGTCCTCCGCGACACCCTGGGAATCCTTGGCCCCAAGTTCGGCTGCGGCGTCGGCCAGTGCGGTGCGTGCACGGTCCACATCGATGGCGCACCCGTCCGCGCCTGCTCCCTGCCCGTGGAGGCGGTGGGCAAGGGCAAGGTCACCACCATCGAGGGGATCGGCCAGAGCGAGGTCGGGGCCCGGGTCCAGAAGGCCTGGTCCGAACTGGACGTCGCCCAGTGCGGTTACTGCCAGCCGGGCCAGATCATGTCGGCGACGGCCCTCCTTGCCGCCAATCCCCGGCCCAGCACCGAAGAGATCGACGCAGCCATGAACGGCAACATCTGCCGCTGCGCCACCTACATCCGGATCCGCGCCGCTGTGCGCCGTGCGTCCGGCCAGCCCGAGGAGGCCTGACCATGGCGGATGGCGCGCAGACCGGCGCTTCGCGGCGCGATGTGATCCAGCTGGCCGCCGCCGGCGGCGGCGGGCTTGTCCTGGGCTTCAGCCTGGCCGGGAAGGGTGAGGCCGCCGCCTCCGCCCCCTCGCGGCTGAACACCTACGTCACCGTCCGTCCCGACGGCTGGGTCGAGGTGGTGAGCAAGAATCCGGAGATCGGGCAGGGGGTGAAGACCTCCATGCCCATGATGATCGCCGAGGAACTGGACGCCGACTGGTCAAGGGTGCGGACCCTCCAGGCGGACTCCGACCCCGCCCTGTACGGCCGCCAGTTCGCCGGCGGCTCTATGTCGACGCCCCTGCACTGGGACGAACTGCGCCGGGTCGGAGCGGCCGGCCGCGCCCTTCTGGTGGCCGCCGCGGCCAAGGCCTGGGGTGTGGAGCCCGCGACCTGCACCACCGAGCCCGGGCGCGTGGTCCACAAGGCTTCGGGACGCTCGGCGGACTATGGGTCCCTGGCCACGGCCGCTGCGGCCCTGCCGACGCCGGATCCGCGCACCCTCAAGCTGAAGGACCCCAAGGACTTCCGGATCATCGGCCGGCCCATGGCCCAGGTCGATACACCTTCCATCGTCACGGGCAAGCCCCTGTTCGGGATCGACATGGTCCTGCCGGGCATGCTGTTCGCCACCTACGAGAAGGCCCCGGTCTTCGGCGCGGGTGTGGAGTCGGCCGACCTGGACGCCGCCCGGGCCGTGAAGGGCGTGCGCAAGGCCTTCATCGTCCAGGGCGCTGGTGCGCCGGAGGGCCTGTCCCCCGGCGTCGCCGTCGTGGCTGACAGCTGGTGGCGGGCCAGGAAGGGCCGCGAGAAGCTGAACATCCGCTGGAAGGCGCCTGCCGAGCCGGGCCTTTCGAGCGCGGACCTTGAGTCGCGCATGGCCGGGACCGCTCGCTGGAGCGTCGACCGGATCGAGCGTCACGACGGGGATGTCGACGCCGCCCTGAAGGGCGCCGCCAAGCGGATCGAGGCGGCCTATCACTATCCCTACATCGCCCACGCCCCCCTGGAGCCGCAGAACTGCACGGCGCACTTCAAGGATGGCCGGATGGAGATCTGGGCCCCGACCCAGAATCCGGAGTCCGGCCGGCAGCTGGTGGCCAAGATCCTGGGCCTGAAGCCCGAGGCCATAACCGTTCACATCGTCCGTTCGGGCGGCGGCTTCGGGCGCCGGCTGTCGAACGATTACATGGTCGAGGCCGCCTGGATCGCCCGTGAAGCCGGCGCGCCCGTCAAGCTGCTCTGGACGCGCGAAGACGACATGCGGCACGGTTTCTATCGTCCGGCGGGCTGGCACATGTTCGAGGGCGGGCTTGACGCGTCGGGCAAGGTCATCGCTTGGCACGACCACTTCCTGACCCCGGGCCAGGGCGTCCAGGTCGCCCGGTCCGCCGGCATGTCCGCCACGGAGTTCCCGGCCCGGTTCGTGCCCAACTTCCGTTACGGCCTGTCCATCCTTCCCAGTCCCGCGCCGACGGGCCCCCTGCGGGCGCCCGGCTCCAACGGCATCTCCTTCGCGGTCCAGGGCTTCATCGACGAGCTGGCGCATGCGGCGGGGGCCGATCCCCTGGAGTTCAGGCTCCGGCTCCTTGGCGACGCCGGCATGGTGGGAACCCCCGGGCGCGACGGCTATGACGCCGGGCGCATGCGGGGGGTCCTGAAGAAGGTGGCCGAGGTCTCCGGCTGGGGCCGGACGAAGATGGCGCCCGGTCAGGGCCAAGGCGTCGCCTTCCACTTCAGCCACCTGGGCTATTTCGCCGAGGTGGTGCAGGTGCGGGTGGCCAAGGACGGCCAGGTCAAGGTCGAGAAGGTCTGGGTAGCCGGCGACGTCGGCCGCCAGATCGTCAACCCGTCAGGCGCGATCAACCAGGTCCAGGGATCCGTGCTCGACGGTCTCTCCGGCGCCCTGGGGCAGGCCATCACCCTTGAGGGCGGCGCAGTGGTCCAGGGCAACTTCGACGACTACCGCCTGATGCGCATCTCCGAGGCTCCGCCGGTGGAGGTGCACTTCGTGCTCTCCGACAATCCGCCGACGGGCCTGGGCGAGCCCGCCCTGCCTCCGGCGCCTCCGGCCCTGTGCAACGCCATCTTTGCAGCGACGGGCAAGCGCGTCCGGCGGCTCCCGGTGGATCCGGCCCAGCTCGCCTCCGGCTGATCCCCCCCCGGCTGCCGTCCCGCTCAGCGCGGGATGTAGGTCCGCAGGACGTCCTCGATGATGCGTTCGAGCTGCTCGAGCGTATTGCAGGTCTTGGCCACGTGGCAGAACCGCTCATAGCGGTTCATCACGCTGTCGCCCTGGCTCCAGTAGCTGTCGGGCTCGGGGTTCAGCCAGATCACGGCGCGTGAGCGCTGCTGGATTGTCGCCAGGATGTCGAGGCGGGGATTGGCGTAGTTCGTCCGCGCGTCGCCCAGGATGATCACCGTGGTGTGCCGGTCGATACGGTCCAGGTGTTTCTCGGCGAAATCCTCCAGGGCGCGTCCATAATCGGTCTGCTGGAAGCCGATCTGCTTGAGCACCTCGAAGATGGCGGTCTCCACCGGGTGATCGTCGAGCACCTGGTTCACGCTGATCAGCCGCCCCGAGAAGGCGAAGGCGTCCAGGCGATCGACCACCTCGTTGAGGGAGTAGAGGAAGGTCAGCAGGAACTGGGCGGCGGCGGCCACCGACTTGGAGACGTCGCAGATGGCGACGATGGACGGCTTGTCGACCTTCTTGGTCTTGAAGACGATGTCGAAGGGCATGCCGCCGTAGCCCATGGACTTGCGAAGCGTCCGGCGGACATCCAGGTGGCCGGTCCAGGCGACGTTCCGGCGACGGGAGTAGCGGTCCGCCAGGCGCTTGGCCATGCGCTTGACCAGGGCCTGCATCATGGCGAGGTCGACAGGGTCGATGCCGCCCTCTGCGTTAAGCGCCTTGCGGGCCAGCATTTCCTCGCGGAGCATCTTGCCGCTGCCGGCGGCGTACAGTTCGTGCTGGCGCTCCACATAGGCCGCGGCCTGGGCCGCCAGGGCCTTGCGGGCGGCTTCGAGGCGGTCGGCCGCGGCTTCGCCCGGGCCGCCGAGGCGTCGCGCCGCCGCCAGGATCCGCTCGATCTCGGACAGGCCCATCTCCTCCAGCAGGCGACGGGTCAGGCGGGCCCTCTGGGTCGACAGGCGGATCTTCGAGACCTCCGCCCGTTCGGCGGCGGCCTCCATGGCCTGGGCCAGGGCCGCGCCGTCGCCGTCGAGAAGCATCCGGGCGAGGTCAGAGTCCTGCGCCTCCGGCGGCAGGCCCTCCAGGGGATCACTCCCGGCGCCGGCGGGGGGCGGGGCGGGGGCGACCGCGTCGCTGCGGCGGTCGAAGAAGGTGTCGAAGACGCTCTCGAACCGCGTCACCTCGTCGCCGGACTTGGCCAGGGTGGCGCACAGGGCGTCCCGGAAAAGCTCGCGATTGGCGAAACCCACGACCTCCACCGTCCGATGGGCGTCGATCGCCTCCGCCGGGGAGACCCGAACGTCCGCGGCCCGCAGGGCGCGGAAGAAGTCCTCGAGCGCCGCCTGCATCGGGGCCTCAGCCCGCCGCCTGGCGGACGAGCTCGGCGATCTGCGGCTCCACCGCGGCGATGTCCTGCTCGAACTTCAGGAGCACGTTCAGGGTGTCGCGGACCACCTCGCCCTCGAGGGCGCCGGCGTTGAGCAGGATCAGGGCCCGCGCCCAGTCCACCGTCTCGGAGATGGACGGCGACTTGCGCAGGTCCAGGCCTCGAAGGGACTGCACGAAGCTGACCAGCTGAGTGTTGAGGCGGGCCTCGATCCCCGGCACCCGGCTGGCCACGATCCTCTGCTCGAGGGCGGCGTCGGGCAGGGGGATGTGCAGGTGCAGGCAGCGCCGCTTCAGCGCATCGCCCAGGTCGCGGACATTGTTGGACGTCAGGAAGACGATCGGCGGGGTCTCGGCCTTCAGCACCCCGATCTCGGGGATGGAGACCTGGTAGGCCGACAGGACCTCCAGCAGGAAGGCCTCGAAGGCCTCATCCGACTTGTCGATCTCGTCGATGAGCAGGACGCACCCGGCCCGCTCCTGAAGGGCCTTCATCAGAGGCCGCGGCTCCAGGAAGGGCTCGGAGAAGAAGAGGTCCCCCATGCCGTGCAGCCGGTCCATGGCCGCGTCCATGTCGGGCGCGTCGGACAGGGCCACGCCCATCCGGTCCTTCAGGATCTGGGTGTAGAGGAGCTGCTTGCCGTACTTCCACTCGTAGAGGGCCTTGGACTCGTCCAGGCCCTCGTAGCACTGCATGCGGATCAGGGGCAGGCCGAGCAGGGCGGCGGTGGACAGGGCCAGCTCGGTCTTACCGACGCCCGCCGTACCCTCGACCAGGATGGGCTTCTGCAGCTTGACGGCCATGTACAGGGCCGTGGCGATCCTGCGGGAGGCGATGTAGCCGACCCCGGCCAGGCCGGAGACCAGGGACTCGACAGAGGCGAGGTGAGGCGACTGGGCGGCGTCGAAGGCCGCGTCCGGGGAAGAAGTCAAAGCATCAAACTTTCAGTCTCGACGGCGAATATCCGCCGGCGCGGAGAACAATGGCGGCAGCTTGCCCGGGCGGCGGGGGCGGGGGCAAGCGCCGAATGCGGGTCAGCCAAGCCCGTAAGGCCGGTAGGGCCCCAGGATCAGCTGCTCGAATACGCCCATGCCGCGGACCGGCGCCTCGCCAGGAAGCGTCAGGGTCACGTGCGACAGGGCCTGGATGTGCAGGTTCTCCGGGCTGAGGAAGTTCACCTTCGAAAGGTCAATGTCCTCGCGATCCACCGCCAGCTCGCCCTTGTAGCCGCCATGGCGCCATTCCGGGTGGCCATAGCCGATCCCACGCATGAGGAAGGTCAGGAAGGGCTGGAAGCTGACCTTCGCCGACCCCTGGGCCAGGGGGATGGAAAGGGTCGCGCTGGCGATGTGCCTGGTCCCCGGGATCATCACCACGTCCTCCATGGCCGCCTCGGAGGTGTGGCGTCCGCCACTCGGGCCGGCGCCGTCCGGCAGGATCACCGCCCGGGTGTTCCAGGGCTCGCCCTCGCTGTCGGCATTGACGTGGAAGAAGACGCTTCGGTCCTCGAAATTCAGGGGCGTCCACTGCCAGAAGAAGCTCGGGATGCGGTTGGGCACGATGGGCTGGGGGTCGGGGGCGCCGACCGGCCGGACGCCCCAGGAGCGGTCCCGCGTGCCCACCGAGCCTGGCGCAAGGGTGCGGCGCACGCCATCCACCTCTATCCAGCCGGACACCCGGACGTTCACGGTCAGGCGGGTGTAGTCCATGAAGGCCCGGGGGCCGTTACGGTAGACGAAGCGGGGCTCCTCGATGGGGAAGGTGCGGCCCTCGAAGGTGAGGTCGGCGGCGATGCCGTGGCTGGCCTCGACGACGACCCGCAGGACCTTCAGCGGTTCGACCACCTCGATCCGGATCGGGCCGGCCGAGATGTCCATGCGCTCCATGTTCAGGACCCGCGAGGCGTGCAGGCAGTGCTCGATCCCGTCACGGATCACCGAGAAGTGGGCGTCGGCGATGTTGAGGTGCGGATAGACCCCGAAGCCGATGGCGAAGAACTCGGTTCCGTCCGGCTGGTACCCGTTGAAGAAGTACCGGTCGTAGAAATTCCTGTCCGTTCCCGAGAAGGCGATGGGCTCTGGGGTCTGGTGGATTGGAAAATCGTCGCCTTTGGTCAGCATGGGCCCTCCCTGACGGGCCCTCGCCCGCCTATCTCTCGCTCCGGAAGCGCCGCTTGCGGGCGCCTTCCGACAGGCAGTATCAGTTGAAGCACAGCAAGGCGACACCCGGCGCAGGACCGCCGCCGGCGCCTTTGGAGGACGCAATGGCCCATGAAGACCTGAGGATACCGGACGAGTACGCCCAGACCCTCGTAGACCCTGTCGCCTATGCCGACGGACGGGTCTTCAGGACCTATGACTGGCTGCGGGCGAACCAGCCCCTGGGTCGGGCCGAGGTGGCCGGCGTGGATCCCTTCTGGGTGGTGACCCGTCATGCGGACATCCTGGAGATCAGCCGCCAGAACGACCTCTTCCTGAATGGCGACAAGTCCCCGACCCTCGTCAGCCAGGAAGCGGACGCCCGGATCCGCGAGATGATGGGCGGCAGCCCGCACCTGCTGCGCACCCTCATCCACATGGATGCGCCCGACCATCCCAAGTACCGCGCCCTGACCCAGGCCTGGTTCATGCCGCAGAACCTGCGGAGCCTTGAGGGGCGGATCCGCGAGATCGCCCGGGCGTCGGTGGAGAAGATGGCCGCCACCGGTGGGCGCTGCGACTTCGTCCGCGAGGTGGCGCTGCACTATCCCCTGCACGTGGTGATGGAGATCCTGGGCGTGCCGGAGGCGGACGAGCCGCGGATGCTCACCCTGACGCAGGAGCTCTTCGGCGCCGCCGACCCGGAGCTTGGCCGCGCCGCCCGCGGCGAGGACGAGTCCATCCCCGCGGCGGCGGGCGCCGAAGGCCGCCGGATGGACCTCGGCGTCATCACGGACTTCTTCAACTACTTCAACGCCCTGTCCGCCGACCGCCGGGCCACGCCCCGGCAGGACCTGGCCAGCGTGATCGCGAACGCCCAGATCGACGGGCGGCCGATCTCCGAGCTGGAGGCGATGAGCTATTACATCATCGTCGCCACGGCCGGCCATGACACGACCTCATCCTCCACCGCCGGCGCCTTCTGGGCCCTGGCGGAGCGGCCCGGGGAACTGGCCAAGCTGAAGGCGGACCCCTCTCTGATCTCCGGCCTGGTGGACGAGTCCATCCGCTGGACCACGCCGGTGAAGACCTTCATGCGCACGGTCGCCGCCGATACCGAGATCGGTGGCCGCGCCATGTCGAAGGGCGACTGGCTGATGCTCTGCTACGCCTCCGGAAACCGGGACGAGTCCGTCTTCCCGGATCCCCACGAGTTCCGGGTCGACCGCTCGCCCAACAAGCACCTGGCCTTCGGCTATGGCGCCCACCTGTGCCTGGGCCAGCACCTTGCGAAGATGGAGATGCGGATCCTCTGGGAAGAGCTGATCCCGCGGCTGAAGTCCCTGGAGCTCGACGGGACCCCGGCCATGAGCCAGGCGGTCTTCGTCAACGGCCCCAAGACCCTGCCCGTCCGCTTCGAACTGGCCTGAGGCGGTGACTTCGGCGGACCTCGCGCCCCGCCTGGCGGCCTACGCCGCCAGCCGCATGCCGGGGGCCGCCGGCGTGGAGGTCCGGGACCTGTCCCGGATCTCCGGCGGCGCCTCCCGCCAGACCTACCGCTTCCGGCTCGCCTGGACGGAAGCGGGCGAGCGCCGTGAGCGTCGCCTGATCCTGCGCCGGGACCCGCCGGCCAGCCTGATCGACACGGAGCGGCGGGTGGAGTTCGCCGCCTACAGCGCCTTCCACGGCTCCGAGGTCCCGGTGCCGGAGATGATCTGGCTGGAGGAAGGGACCGAGGCCCTCGACCAGCCCTTCTCCGTCGCCGAGGAGATCACCGGCTTCGAGGCGGCCCCCGCCTTGCTCTGGACGGAACCCTACCTCGCCTCGCACGAGGCGCTGGCCCGCACCAAGTGGACCATCCTCGGCGAGATCGCCCGGGCGGACCCCTTCGCCCTCGGCCTCGACGCGGTCATGCCGCCTCCGGAGCCGGCGGCCTGCGCCTTTCGGGAACTGGACATGTGGGAGAAGGTCCTGGACGAGGACCAGGCCGAGCCCTTGCCCATCACCCGTGCTGCGATCCGCTGGCTCAGGGCCAACCCGCCACCGGCCGCCCAGAAGATCGGCGTTGTCCATGGCGATTTCCGGACCGGCAACTTCCTCTACGACCGCCAGGGCGGGATACACGGCGTCCTCGACTGGGAGATGGCCCACCTGGGCGATCCGCTCGAGGACCTCGGCTGGAGCCTCAACCCGGTCTGGAACTTCAAGCGGAACCTGGCGGGAGGGCTGGTCCCGGACGCCGTCGCCATCGCCCACTGGGAGGCCGGCAGCGGCCTTACGGCCGACCCCGCCGCCGTGCACTGGTGGACCCTCTTCAACTGCGTGAAGGGCCAGGCGATCTGGATTTCCTCGGCCCGCGCCTGGATCGACGGCGGCAACCGCGAGCCGATCATGGTGCTGCCCGCCTGGGGCATGCAGAACGCCCAGGACCGCGCCATCCTCAAGGTCATGGATCGCCTGTGAAGCCCGAAGTTCCAGCCGTCCTCGCCGAACTCGCCGGCCTTGTCGCCCGCAACGCCGTCCCCGACGTCGATCCCGCAGAGCGCGCCGGCGCCCTCGGGCTCTCTGCGGCCCTGCTGGGCATGGCCGCCGAGGCCTGGGACGGGGCGGCCCAGAGGCTGGTCGAGGAGAACCGCGCCCTGCGCGCCCTGTTGTCCGCGGCCGGCGACCTGGCCGGGCGGGACGCCTGGCTGGCCGGTGGCGTCGACGACGACCTGAGGATCTCGGTCCTCTCGGCCGCGAATGCCCGCCTGCGCGCCGCCCTCGTCGACCTGCACGCCGCGGTGGAGCTCGATTCGTCTCCCGAGGCCCGGGTTCTCGAGGCGCAGATCTGGGATGAACTGCGCCGTTCCACCGAGCGCCGCCTGATGTCCGGCGCCTTGGCTTAGGGCCAGGCCTCCCGCCCGCTATCGACATCCCGACCCGGCTGGGCTTTCCTGTGCGCCCCGTCATTTCGCGGGGGTCCGCCCTTGGGTGGGCGCATCATCACAATACTGGCCGCCAATACTGGCCCGAGACGAAGGGGGACGAATTTCCGATGGCCCGAATCCTGCCTGAACCCACGCCGGAGACCCGGCATTTCTGGGAGGGGTGCCGCGATGGCGAGCTTCGCCTGCAGCGCTGCACGGACTGCAAGAACACCTATTTCCCGCCGCGGGCCTTCTGTCCCTCCTGCGCCTCGCGACAGGTCGAGGTCTACGCCGCCAGCGGCCGCGGCGTGCTGTGGTCCTACGTGATCAACCACCGCCCCCGCCAGGACATGGGGACAGAGCCCTACGCCATCGCCGTGGTGAAGCTTGAGGAAGGCCCGACGATGATGACCAACATCGTCGGCTGCCCGCAGACCCCCGAGGCCCTGGTCCTCGACATGCCCGTGAAGGTCCGCTTCGAGAAGCAGACCGATGACATCTCCCTGCCGCTCTTCGAGCCGGCCAAGTCCTGAGGCGGAACACGACCATGAAGCAGAATTCTGTTGCGGTCGTCGGCGCCGCCGAGACCACCAAGATGGGCAAGATTCCGGATGTGTCCGTGATCGGCCTCCACGCGGACGCCGCCCTGAACGCCATGGCGGACGCCGGCCTGAAGCCCTCGGACATCGATGGCGTCGCCACGGCCGGGATCTCCCCGGTTGAACTGGCCCACTACCTGGGCATCAAGCCGACCTATGCCGACGGCACCAGCGTGGGCGGATGCTCCTTCATGCTGCACGTCCGGCATGCGGCGGCGGCCATCAACGCCGGTCTGGCCAAGACCATCCTGATCACGCACGGCGAATCCGGCCGCAGCCGGGTGGGCGCAGGAGGCTTCGGCCGCGCGCCGTCCAGCCTGATGGGCCAGTTCGAGATGCCCTATGGCGTCACCAGCCCGCCGACCATGTTCACCGTCCCGGTCCTTCGCTACATGAAGACCTACGGCGTGACCGAGGAGGACCTGGCCAACGTGGCCGTGGTCCAGAGGGAATGGGCGGCCCTGAATCCCCGGGCCAGCTTCAAGGACCCGATCACCGTCAACGACGTCCTGAACTCGCCGATGATCGCCTGGCCCTTCCGGATGCTGATGTGCTGCCTGGTCACCGATGGCGGCGGCGCCCTCATCCTGACCAGCGCCGACCGGGCCAAGGACTTCCCGCAGAAGCCTGTCTACATCCTGGGCACGGGGGAAAGCGTCGAGACCCCCCTGGTCTCGCAGATGTACGACTTCACCTCGTCCACGGCCTTCAAGATCTCGGGCAAGAAGGCCTTTGAAGAGGCGGGCATCACCCACGCCGACGTCGATCACCTGATGATCTACGACGCCTTCGCCCACCTGCCGCTCTATGGTCTGGAGGACCTTGGGTTCTGCAAGCCTGGCGAGGCCAAGGACTTCATCCGCGAGCGCAACACCGCCATCGGCGGCAAGCTGCCCCTCAACACAAATGGCGGCGGGCTCTCCTACATGCACTCGGGCATGTACGGCATGTACGCCCTCCAGGAGAGCGTGCGGCAGATGCGCGGCACGGCGGCGGCACAGGTGAAGGACGCGAAGATCAGTATCGCCCATGGGGTCGGCGGCATGTTCGCCGCCTCGGGGACGATCGTCTTCACGAACGAAAAATAGAACCTGGAAAAGGACTTACCGCACTCATGCTGCATCTTGTGCTGCAGGGCCCGGGGTGCAGCATGAACGGGCGGATCCTCGCCGCCCTTGCGGCGGGGGTTCTCTTTCTGCTGGCGTTCGGACTTCCGGCGGAGGCCGCATCGCGGCCTCCGGACCTCGTGCTGGACGGCGCGGTTCGCCGGACGGATCACCAGACCTTCCGCGAGATTCCCTTCCGGGTTCCACCGGGGGTCGATCGTCTGCGCGTGGAGCTCTCGCACGACGGCGCGACGAACAAGACCGTCCTCGACCTTGGTGTCCGGGACCCCGAGCGGCTGCGTGGCTGGAGCGGCGGCGCACGGACGAGCTTCGAGATCGGCGAGTCGGGCGCCACGCCGGGCTATCTTGCCGGGCCCCTGCCGCCGGGTCGGTGGAAGATCCTCCTCGGCGCGCCCAATGTCCGTCCGGACGCCACGGCGCTCTACACCGTCCGGATCTGGTTCGGGCGGTCTGCGAAGGGACCGGATCCGGTGTTCAGCCCGCCCGTCCGGGAGGCCGCGGCCTGGTACCGGGGCGACCTGCACCTTCACACAGCCCATTCAGACGGCCGCTGCGCCTCGGTGACAGGGCGACCCGCCCCCTGTCCGGCCTTTCTCACCTTCCAGGCCGCCCGCGAAGCCGGCCTCGATTTCATCGCGCTCAGCGAGCACAACACGACCTCCCAGGCGGCCGTGGTCCAGGAACTGTCCGCCTATTTCGATGATCTCCTGGTCATCCCCGCCCGCGAGGTGACGACCTTCGAGGGGCACGCCAATGTCTATGGAACCTGGGCGCCGCTGGATTTCCGGATCGGACGGGGCGACGCCGCAGGCCTGAAGGCTCTGCTGGATGCGGCCGAAGCCGAGGGCGCCCTGGTGGCGCCCAACCATCCCGGCCTGCCCTCGGGTGAGATCTGCATGGGCTGCGGCTGGACCGCCGCGACCGACTGGTCGCGCATCCCGGCGCTTGAGGTCATCAGTGGCGGCGCCCCCGCCCTGGGAATGGACGGAGCCTTCTCGGGTCTGGCCCTCTGGGACCGGCTGCTCAGCCAGGGACTTCGGGTGACAGGGATCGCCGGTTCCGACACCCACGATCCCCTCCGGACCGATCCGGCGGCTCCGCGTATCGGAAGGCCGGCGACGGTGGTGTTTTCTGATGGACTCTCGACGCCTGGCGTCCTGGCCGGGATCCGGGCGGGTCGGGTCTTCATCGATCTTGCAGGCGATGCCTCCGGGGTCCGTCTGGACTATGCCGCGACGACGGCGGAGGGCGGTCGCGCGGTCATGGGCGGGCTCCTGTCCGCCCCGCAGGATTCCATGCTCGACGTCGAGGTGACCCTTGTCGGGTCGCCTGCGGGCGGCCGGCTCAGGTCGGCGGGTGGCGTCACGCCCATCGACCTGCCTGTCGCCGGATCCGTTGTCCTGCCCAGGATCAAGGTCCTGCCCGGGGCCCGCTGGTTCCGGTTCGAACTTGTGGGCGCAGATGGCCGCAGGCGACTGATCGGCAATCCGATCTATCTCACGCCGGGAGCGCCCAACTCCTGAAGAATTTGTTAATCTGGGCTTGCTAGCTCCCAAGGCCGGGCCTACCGGCCTTGGGGATCCCGAGGGGGGGATTCGGAGCGGTCATGGGATTTTCGTCGGACTCGCGCGCGCGTTTCAACCTGGAGCAGGTGTCCATCCTGCTCCTGGAGGAAACCCCGCTGGGCATGTCGGTGCTGGTCCAGATCATGAATGGGTTCGGCGGCCGCAAGCTTCATCGCTGCGACAGCGTCGAGAAGGCGCAGAAGATCGTCCGGGAAACCGAACTCGACCTTCTGATCGTTGACGCCATGGCGTCTGGCGGCGGCTATGATTTCGTCCACTGGCTCAGGAGCTCGGGGATCCGGCCGAACTGCTATGCGCCCGTCCTCCTGACAGCGGCGCACACGCCTGCAGCGGCGATCGTGAACGCTCGGGACTGTGGCGCACATATCGTCATGGCCAAGCCGCTCACGCCCAAGGCCGTGCTGGACCGCATCATCTGGGTCGCCCGTGCGGGGCGCAGGTTCGTTGAGAGCGACAAGTTTGTGGGACCAGACCGGCGCTTCAAGGACGCCGGGGTTCCGAAAGGCGTTGGGGCAGGGCGGCGGCGAGAGGATTCCGCCCAGGGAAGAGACTAGGGTTCTGTCCGAGATCTTTTTCGGTGGGCCCCGGAGCGTACAGGAAGGCTGGTATTGATGAGTGACTCCGCCAAGATTCATGTTCCGGACGTGCCCCTGGGGCGATTGATCCGAATGCCGGGCGGCAAGACGGCGGGCCAGGCGATCGCTGATGCCGAGCAGGGTCTCGCCTCGCTGCAGGGCGAAAGCATGGCGGAACTCAACCGCGTCCTGGTCAAGGCGGAAGAGCTCAACGCGAGGGCCGATGGCAAGTTTAACGCCCTGGTCGTGAACGCCTTCTATGACCTGATCAATGGCGCCATCGGCCTGCCGACCGCCGGAAAAGACCGGGCCATCGATACCATGCTGGTGAGCCTCGCCGACCTGCTGGACTATTATCGGACCTCCGGCGACTGGGACGACAAGTCCGTTCAGGTCCACCTTTCGACCTTCAAGCTCCTCCTGAGAACCGAAGGCATTCGCGACCCGGAAGGCACCGACATGATTCTCTCGGGCCTCAGGAAGGTTAGCCGGAAAGCCGCCAAGGGCTGATCGCCGGGTGGACCCTTCAGACGCGGCCTGCCAAGATCAGGGTGGTGCTTCCGGAGGCCACAGATGAAGACCCGCGCCGCCGTCGCCTTCGAGGCAAAACGCCCGCTCGAGATCGTCGAGGTCGACCTGGAAGGCCCGCGCGCCGGAGAGGTCCTGGTGGAGATCAGGGCGACCGGCGTCTGCCACACCGACGCCTACACCCTGGACGGGCTGGATTCCGAAGGCCTGTTCCCCTCCATCCTGGGCCATGAGGGCGCCGGGGTGGTGCTGGAGGTGGGCCCGGGTGTCACCAGTGTACGCCCCGGCGACCATGTCATCCCGCTCTACACGCCGGAATGCCGTCAGTGCAAAAGCTGCCTGTCGCGCAAGACCAACCTCTGCACGGCCATCCGCGCGACCCAGGGCAGGGGGGTGATGCCCGACGGCGCCAGCCGCTTTTCCTACAAGGGCCAGGCCATCGCCCACTACATGGGCTGCTCGACCTTCGCCAATCACACGGTCCTTCCGGAAATCGCCGTCGCGAAGATCCGGCCCGACGCCCCCTTCGACAAGGCCTGCTACATCGGGTGCGGCGTCACGACGGGGGTCGGCGCCGTGGTGAACACCGCCGGCGTGGAAGCCGGAGCCAACGTCATCGTCTTCGGCCTGGGCGGGATCGGCCTCAACGTCATCCAGGGCGCGCGCCTTGTGGGGGCCGGAAGGATCATCGGGGTCGACATCAACCCCGCCCGGGAGGCCTGGGGCCAGCGCTTCGGCATGACCGACTTCGTCAATCCCCGCGAGGTGGAGGGCGACCTTGTCCAGCACCTGGTGGCCCTGACCGACGGCGGCGCGGACTACACCTTCGACTGCACCGGCAACACCGACGTCATGCGTCAGGCGCTGGAGGCCTGCCATCGCGGCTGGGGCGAGAGCATCATCATCGGCGTCGCCGAGGCGGGCCGGGAGATCGCCACCCGTCCCTTCCAGCTGGTCACCGGGCGGGTCTGGAAGGGCACGGCCTTCGGCGGCGCCCGGGGCCGGACCGATGTGCCGAAGATCGTGGACTGGTACATGGAGGGGAAGATCCAGATCGACCCCATGATCACCCACGTCCTGCCGCTCGAGCGCATCAACGAGGCCTTCGACCTCATGCACGCCGGCGAAAGCATCCGCAGCGTCGTCGTTTTCTGACCGACGGCCAGAATCCAGTTTGGGAGGACCAGGATCCTCCGGGGGGAACACTCATGATCAAGACCCGCATCACCGACATGCTCGGCATCCAGTATCCCATCATCCAGGCGCCCATGGGATGGATCGCCCGCTCGGCCCTGGCCTCGGCCGTGTCCAACGCCGGCGGCATGGGGATCATCGAGACCTCGTCAGGCGACCTGCCCGCCGTCCGCGAGGAAATCCAGAAGATGAAGGGGCTCACGGACAAGCCCTTCGGCGTCAATATCGCCCAGGCCTATGTGCGCGACGCGGATATCGTCTCCTTCGTGGTCGACCAGGGTGTGAAGTTCGTGACCACCTCGGCCGGGGATCCCAACCGCTATTGCGCGGCCCTCAAGGAAGCGGGCCTGACCGTCTTCCACGTGGTCCCGTCCCTGGCGGCGGCGATCAAGGCCATCGAGGCGGGAGTGGACGGCCTGGTCGTCGAAGGCGGCGAGGGCGGCGGCTTCAAGAGCTCGCGCGAGGTCTCGACCATGGTTCTCCTGCCCCTGGTCTGCTCCAGGCTGGATGTGCCCATCGTGGCAGCGGGCGGAATCTCGGACGGTCGCGGGATGGCGGCGGCCTTCGCCCTGGGCGCCGAAGGGGTCCAGATGGGAACCCGCATGGTGTCGGCCGCCGAGAGCCCCGTGCACCAGAACTGGAAGTCCGCCATCGTTGAGGCGAAGGAGACGGACACCGTCTTCCTGAACCGCTTCGGGCCGGGACCGGCCTGCCGGGCCCTGCGCACCGAGAAGACCACCCTCCTGGAGAAGGAGCCAGGCGAGAACGGCGTCGCGCCCGAGTTCCGGCGGTCGCAGGAACTCTACTTCGGCGGCGACATGGAGGCCTCCATCGCCCTTTCGGGCCAGGTGGCGGGCCGCATCGATTCGGTGAAGCCGGTCGCCGAGATCATCTCCGAGATGGTCGGGGAGTTCGAATCCATCATGGACGGCCTCTCGGCGCGCTACGCCCGCGCCCGGGCCTGACCCCGGCCTGCCCCGGGGCGCCGGATCAGGCGGCCAGGGCGGCCATGGACGTGCGGGGGTCGGCATAGCTGGCCTCGTCCCACAGGGCGTCCCATTCGGCCCAGCGGGCGGAGGCCTCGCGCAGGCGGGCGTCGTCGCGCACCAGGACGATCTCGCCATGGGCCTCGTCCCAGACGACGGTCAGGTCGCAGAGCCGGAGGTCGGGCGGGTCCAGCCGGCCCTGGCGAACCAGCTCCTGCGCCATGGCTTGCGACAGCCTGAGCCGCAGGCGGCCTCCGGCGAGGCGCTCGGCCCGGTCGGCGTGGCGGATCACCGCCTCGATCATCTCGGGGGTGGCGGGGTGAAGCGGCCGTCGCGCATCGAAACGGAAGAGGGCGTCGGGACGGGCGGGGCGGATCGACTGGACATTCTGCATCTTGAGGACCTTTCCTGGGGCTCGCGCCTTGCGGTGAGGTCAGATTGCGCTGGCGCTGCGCCAGAAACGGTCGTAGGTTTTTGGTCTGTTCTCATTTTCGGGGCTGAGGATGCGACACGAGAAGGCGGCGAGGCTGCTTGAACTCGCCCGGCGGCTGGCCGCGTCCGCCGAGGGCCTGACCCTCGACGAGATGGCGGCGGCCATGCAGGTCTCGCGCCGGACGGTCGAGCGCATGCGCGACGCTGTCCGCGAGGCCTTTCCACAGATGGAGGATATCGCCGATCCGCCGACCCTGCGGTTCCGCATTCCCTCCGGGCTCGACGGCATCTTCCAGGCCCCGACGGCCGAGGAGTTCGCCGCCCTCCGGGCGGCGGCGGATCACTTCCGCCAGTCGGGCGCCACCGCCCGCGCCGGCGCCCTGGGCGCCCTGGAGTCCAAGGTGCTCTCGGCCATCCGGTCGGGGGTGCGCCGGCGGCTGGCGCCGGACATGGAGGCGCTCCTCGAGGCTGAGACCATGGCGGTGCATCCCGGCCCCCGGCCCTTCGAGGACGAGGCGGTGCTGGGCGCCGTGCGTGAGGCCATTGTCTCCCTGCAGAGGCTGAGGTTCCTCTACGATGGCGGCTCGACGCCGGGCCGGGAGCGCGAGGTGACCCCCTACGGTCTCCTGTTCGGCCGCTCCAACTACCTTGTCGCCGCCGAGACGGGCTCGGATGAGCCGCGCAACTGGCGCCTGGACCGGGTGCGGGACATCCGGGTGGTTCCCCTGCCGGGCGGGCGGCCCGCCGACTTCTCCCTGGCCGCCTACGCCGCGCGAAGCTTCGGCATCTACCAGGACGCCCTCGAGGACGTGGTCCTGCACATCCTGCCGCACGGGGCGGAGGAGGCCCTGGGCTGGCGCTTCCACGCCACCCAGACCCTCGAGCGTCAGGCGGACGGCTCGGTCATCGCCCGCTTCCGCGCGGCGGGCATGCGCGAGCTGGCCTGGCACCTCTTCAGCTGGGGCGACAAGGTCCGGATCCTCGCCCCGGAGCGCCTTCGCGCCCAGATGGCCGAGGAACTGGCCGCCGCGGTCCGGGCGCATGGGACGCCCTGAGGCGGGGGATCAGGCCTTCTTCAGCGCCGCCAGGACCGCCTCCGGACGGATCGGCAGGCGCCGCACCCTCGCCCCGACGGCGTTGAAGATGGCGTTGCCGATGGCCGGGCCCACGACGGTGGTCGCCGGTTCGCCCAGGCCCACGGGGACGTGGTCGCTGTCCACGAACTCGATCGAGAGATCGGGGACATCGCTCATCCGCAGGGGGCTGTAGGCGCCCAGGTTGGTCTCCTGGATCCGGCCGTCCCTGAAGGTCGCACCCTCGTGCAGGGCCAGGCTGAGGCCCCACAGGGCGGCGCCCTCCATCTGGGCCAGGGCGCCGTCCGGGTGGATGATGGCGCCGGCGTCCACGGCCAGGTGCAGTTTCTCGACCTTGACCTCACCCGTCTTGCGGTCGACCCGCACCCGGGCGGCGCAGGCCGTCCAGGTGGGCATGTCCCGCTCCTGGCCAAAGGAGGTGGCGAGGCCCAGGCCGACGCCGGCCGGAAGCTTGCCGCCCCAGCCTGCGGCCTTGGCGACCCGCGACAGGACGGCGGCCTGGCGCTTGGCTCCCCCCACGGAGTTGGGCGCAGAGCCCGCATTGCGCCCTGCGGCGTCCAGCATCTTCAGCCGGAAGGCGAGGGGGTCCTGGCCGGTGGCGTGCGCGGCCTCGTCCATGGCGCACTCGACCGCCCAGTTGGTCCAGCCCGGGCCCACCGAGCGCAGCCAGCCCGGTCGGAAGGCGCGGTTGGCCAGGTCGTTGGACAGGGCCCGCACCCGGTGGGCGCCGACGCTGTACCAGTGGTTGGCCCCATTGATCGCGAAGGGGTCAAAGGGCCGGTCGTTGGCCCCCTTGGGCATGAAGAACGGCGCCATCACTTCGGTCGGCCAGCCGGCGGCGGCGGCGTGGTCCATGGCGGTCACGCGGCCGCCCTCGCCGAACGCCATTCGCACCCTTTGCACCGAGGGCGAGCGGAAGCTGTCGAAGAGGGTGTCGTCCTCACGGGTGAAGACCAGCTTGACCGGCTTGCCCAGGGCCTTGGCCGCCAGGGCCGCCGGCACGGCGTAGTCCCCGTTCAGGCGTCGGCCGAAACCGCCCCCGAGCAGGTAGGTCTTCAGCACGATGCTGGCCTCGGGCCGGCCCAGGGCCTTGGCCAGTGTGGGCAGGATCAGGGACTGCCACTGGTTGCCCGTGTGGATCTCGAAGACGCCGTTGCGCTCGAAGGCCAGGGCGTTCAGCGGCTCCATCTGGAAGTGCAGGGCCGCGTCGGTCGTGTACTCCGCCTCGAGCTTCGACCTGGCCGAGGCGAAGGCCGCGTCGACGCCCGGGTCGGCCACCACGAGGGAGCCGGCGGACTCATCGGCGATCAGGGCGCGGCCCCTCGCCTCGAGGTCGGCGTCGGAGACCTTGGCCGTGGGCCCGTTCTCCCAGGCGACCTTGAGGGCCCGGACGGCCCGGTCGGCGGCGACGAAGCTGTCACCCAGGGCCAGGACCCAGCCGGGGACGGTGCCTGACGGGTCGTCCAGCACCAGGTGGCCGCGATAGCCGGGAACCGCCCTTGCGGCCGACTCGTCCACCGAGGTCACCTTGGACTCGTTTCGCGTCGGCGGCAGGACCGGCCGGGCGTAGACCATGCCGGCGATCTTCGCGTCGAGGCCGAACACGGCCGAGCCGTTGGTCTTGGCGGGAATGTCCCGCGCCTGGAACTCGCCGCCGATCAGGCGCCGCTCCGAGGTCGGCTTGATGGGCAGGGCGGCCAGCTCCTTGTCGGTGAAGCCCGCTCGCAGTCCTCCCTTCGCCACGATGTCGCCGTAGCTGACCGAACGCCTGCCAGCGAAGACCGCGCCCTTGCGGGCGATGCAGGACGAGGCCGGGACGCCCAGGATCCGGGCGCCGCCTTCGATCAGGGCGATGCGGCCCGCCGCGCCCGCCTGGCTCAGCATGGGATAGCTCTGCCAGACCGACCAGGACCCGCCGGTGACCATCAGGCCCCACTTGGGATCAGTGTCCACGTGGACGATGCGGACCTTGTCCCAGTCGGCCTCGAGCTCGTCGGCGACGATCCGGGCCAGGGCGGTGCCGACGTGCTGGCCCATCTCGGCCCGGACAACGTTCACTGTGACCATCCCCTGGGCGTCGATGGCGTACCAGAGGCTGGGCTCGAAGGCGGGGGCGCCTGAGTACGGGCCCAGGGAGACGGCGGCCTCGGCCGCCGCAGCGAAGCCGAAGGCCGCACCGGTTGCGCCGGCGGCGATCAGGAACCGGCGACGGCCGGGGTTCGGGAGCAGGGGGCGGTTCATGAGCGCACCTCCGCCTTGCGGGCCGCACCGCGTCCGGCGCCCTTGCGGGCGGCCAGCTTCACCGCCTTGCGGATGCGCACATAGGCCATGCACCGGCACAGGTTGCCGTTCATGGCGGTCTCGATCTCGGCGTCCGAGGGGTTGGGGTTGGCCGCCAGGAGGGCCGCCGCCTGCATGATCTGGCCGGACTGGCAGTAGCCGCACTGGGGCGCCTGGGCCTCGACCCAGGCCGCCTGCACAGGGTGGACCCCGCCGGCGCCAAGGCCCTCGATCGTCGTCACCGACAGGCCGTCGACGGCGCTGACTGGCGTAAGGCAGGCGCGGATGGCCTGGCCGTCCACGTGGACGGTGCAGGCGCCGCACTGGCCGACGCCGCAGCCGAACTTGGTCCCGGTCAGTCCCAGTTCATCGCGAAGCACCCAAAGAAGGGGCGCGTCATCTGGCCCGGAGGCCTCCACCTGCCGACCATTGACCTTGAACTTCGCCATGGCGAGAGCCCCTTTTCCTGAAGTTTCCTTCCCCAAGGGCAGGCTGCGCCCGGGCCGGGCGTCTGTCCAGTCCCCGGAGAGGAGTCAGGCCCCTATCAGCGCCCGATCAGCCCCCGATCAGCCCCTGAACAGGCCGACCAGGTCCCCGACCCAGGCCTTGACCGCGTCCTTCTTTTCCGTCGACGTGCGGCCGTGGCGCACCGCCACCAGGTCGAGATCAGGCGCCACGACGGTGAACTGGCCTTCGTGCCCGTTGGCCGAGAACGATCCGGGGCCTCCCAGGTCCAGCCACCAGTGCGCCCCGTACCGGCCATCGGTGACGCCCGCCTGCTGGAAGGTCGGGGTCCGGGCATAGTCCACCCAGCCCTCGGGCAGCAGGCGCCGGCCGTCCCAGACCCCGTCGCGCAGGTAGAGGAGACCAAAGCGGGCGAAGTCCCGCGCGCTTGCGAAGCAGAAGGACGAGCCGATGAAGGTCCCCGCAGGGTCGAACTTGGGGATCGGCGTCCTCATGCCCAGGGGCTCGAACAGCCTCTCCCGCATGAAGTCCCCGAAGTCGGCCCCCCGTCGCCCGAGGGCGTCCGAGAGGATCCGGCAGAGGATGTTGGTCGTGCCGGACGAATAGCTGAAGAAGGTCCCCGGGGGATGCGCCAGGGGCTGGCTGGCGGCATAGTGGGCCACGTTCGCTTTCCCCGATCCCCACATCATCTCGATTGTGTCCGAGGCCTTCCCGGGCTCGTAGACCTCGTCGAACTTCAGTCCGCTGGACATGCGCAGCAGCTGGTCGGTGTTGATGGCGCCCCGGGGATCGCCCGGCGTCCGCCATTCCGGAACCGGGGCCGGCGCCTGGATGTCCAGGAGGCCGTCGCCCACGGCGATCCCGAACAGGGCGTGGGTGAGGCTCTTGGCCATGGACCAGGAAAGACAGGTGGCGTCGGGTCCATGCTCGGGCCCGTACCGCTCGACAAGCAGTCGGCCGCCCTGGACCACCACCACGGCATGGGTCTCGTCGAAGTCCTTGAGACCATGCGCCAGGTGGGCCTCCAGGCGGCTCCTGTCCACATGTCCGGGAAGGTCCCCCGACGTCCAGTCCGACGTCGGCCAGGGGGTCCCCGCCGGCTGGGCGGGAAGCGGGAGGAGTCCGGCCATGGCGCTCACGCGACCAGGGCCCGGACTTCCTCGACCTCCTCGGGGGTCAGGATCCATTCCGCGCAGCGGGCGTTGGCCTGCACCTGTTCAGGGCTGGTCGCCCCGGCGATCACCGAACTGACAGCCCCATGGCCCAGCAGCCAGGCAAAGGCCAGGTCAAGGATCCGGCGTCCCCGCTGCTCCGCCCAGTGCTCAAGGGCCTCGAGCCGGTCGAAGTTGCGGTCGTTCAGGGCCGCCTCGCCTCGCTTGCCCCAGGCGGCCAGGCGGGTGCCCTGCCGGGGCGGCTCGCCGCGATGGTACTTGCCGGTCAGGAAGCCGCTGGCGAGGGGGAAGTAGGGCAGTAGGCCCAGGCCGAACCCTTCGCAGGCGGGCAGGACCTCACGCTCCACGCCCCGTTCCAGAAGGCTGAAATTGTTCTGGGCCGAGACGAAGCGCTCCAGCCCGCCGGTCCGCGAGGTCCAGTCGGCGTCGGCGATCTGCCAGCCCGTGAAGTTGGAGTTGCCGATGTAGAGCACCTTGCCGGCGCGGACGAGGTCATCGAGGGCCCGGAGGGTCTCCTCGATGGGGGTGTCCGGGTCGGGTACGTGCATCTGGTAGAGGTCGATGTGGTCGGTGTGCAGGCGCTTGAGGCTGTCCTCCACCGCCTTGACGATGTAGCGGCGGGCGCCGCCGCGCAAATAGGCGCCGTCGCCCATCGGGTTGGCGAACTTTGTGGCCAGGACCGCCCTCTCACGACGGCCCTTCAGCGCCTCTCCGAGGAAGACCTCGGACTTGGAGCCGCCGTAGATGTCGGCGGTGTCGAAGAAGTTGATGCCGGCGTCCAGGGCGGCGTCCACGACCATCCGCGTCTGGGCCTGGTCGATGCGCATGCCGAAGTTGTTGCAGCCCAGGCCGATGAGGCTGACCTTGAGCCCGCTGTTTCCAAGTCGTCTGAGCTGCATGGCGTCCTCCCGAGACCGTCCGAAGGGCCAAGCCTAGGTCAGGCCCGGGGGCTGCGCCAGAGGGGCCAGGGACGGAAGGGAGATCAGATCGCCCGCGCCAGCCTCAGGGTTTCGGCGTTCTCAGCGGCCGCCCGCCTGAGATTCACCGCCTCGAAATCGATGGCGGACTCGCGTTCAAACTCGCCGAAGGCGGGGGACTCTTCCTCGGTCTCGAGGGGAGCAAACCAGGGACGATAGTTCATCACGACCTCCCAATCCGGGTGCGGGACCCCAGTTAAGGGTCGTTAACCTTTTCCCGCCAAGGGGCCGCTGGGGACTCTCACGGACTCTTGAAGTCGGGGACGCCCATCGACCCTCCCGGGAATTTCAGGGTGCAGCGGCAAGACGGCTGGCCTTGCCCGTGATCCGCCCCTAAGAATGGAGTGAACGCCCGATGCGGGGCGGCGAAGGACCGGGATCCACGCGAGACTCCGGCCCCGTCACGCCGGGCGACCTGGGAGGAAACGGGTCTTGCAGCCAACGCGTACCGAGGGTCCCGACTACTATCACAAGGTGGTCGACTGCCAGTGGGCCTGCCCGGCCCACACGCCTGTACCGGAATACATCCGCCTGATCGCCGATGGCCGGTACGACGACGCCTACATGATCAACTGGAAGTCGAACGTCTTCCCAGGCGTTCTCGGCCGTACCTGCGACCGTCCCTGCGAGCCCGCCTGCCGGCGCGGCCGGGTCGAGGAGGAGCCGGTGGCCATCTGCCGGCTGAAGCGCGTCGCCGCCGACAACAAGTCCGATGTCGGGCCCCTGATGCCGCCGGTCGCCGCCAAGCGGAACGGCAAGCGCGTGGCCCTGGTCGGCGCCGGCCCCGCCTCTCTCACAGTGGCGCGTGACCTCGCCCCCCTGGGCTACGAGCTGGTCCTGTTCGACGGCGAGCCGCGCTCGGGCGGCATGATCCGCAGCCAGATCCCGCGCTTCCGCCTGCCCGAGGAAGTGATCGACGAGGAGGTCGGCTACGTCACCCGCCTCGGCGGTGTCGAGCTTCGCCTTGGCCAGCGCATCGAGAGCCTCAAGGGCCTCTTGTCCGAGGGCTTCGACGCGGTGTTCGTCGGGTCTGGCGCACCCCGCGGCCGCGACCTCGATATCCCGGGCCGCAAGGAAGCCGCCGCTAACGTCCATGTCGGCATCGACTGGCTCTCCAGCGTCTCCTTCGGCCACATCGAGAAGATCGGCCGGCGGGTCATCGTCCTGGGCGGCGGCAATACCGCCATGGACTGCTGCCGCACCTCGCGCCGCCTCGGCGGCCAGGAGGTCAAGGTCGTCGTCCGCTCGGGCTTCGAGGAGATGAAGGCCAGCCCCTGGGAAAAGGAGGACGCGATCCACGAGGATATCCCGATCCTCAACTTCCGCGTCCCCAAGGCCTTCACCCACGAGAACGGCCGCCTGACCGGCGTGACCTTCGAGATCGTCCGGGCGGAATTCGACGACAAGGGTCGCCGCAGCCTCGTGCCTTCGGGCGAGCCTGACGAGCACCACGAGTGCGACGATGTCCTGGTCGCCGTCGGACAGGAAAACGCCTTCCCCTGGATCGAGCGGGACATCGGCCTGGAATTTGACCGCTGGGACATGCCGGAAGTGAATCCGGTGACCTTCGAGTCCACCCGCAAGGGGGTCTTCTTCGGCGGCGACGCCGCCTTCGGGCCGAAGAACATCATCTGGGCCGTGGCGCATGGCCACGATGCGGCGGTCTCGATCCATCGCCACTGCATGGGCGAGGACGTCCATGACCGCCCGCCTCCGGGCTTCTCCCTTGTCTCCCAGAAGATGGGCATTCACGAGTGGAGCTACGACAACGACATCTCTCTGGATCTCCGGCACCGGGTGCCCATGCTCGACAAGGCCGAGGCCCTGAAGAACGTGCGGGTCGAGGTCGAGCTCGGCTTCGATTCCCGGCTTGGCTTCGCCGAGGCCCAGAGGTGCCTGAACTGCGACGTCCAGACGGTCTTTGCGGACAACCTCTGCATCGAGTGCGACGCCTGCGTCGACATCTGTCCGGTGGACTGCATCACCTTCACCGAGGACGGCGAGGAGGCGGACCTGCGGGCCCGCCTGAAGGCGCCGGCCGTCAACCTCGACCAGGACCTGCTGGTGTCCGGGGCCCTGGCCACCGGACGGGTCATGGTCAAGGACGAGGACGTCTGCCTGCACTGCGGCCTCTGCGCGGAGCGCTGCCCCACCGGCGCCTGGGACATGCAGAGGTTCACGCTTGAGATGACCCACGCCGACCAGATGGGAGGCGCCGCGTGACCGCCCCCCTCGCCGCCGTCAACGACTTCGTCGTCAAGTTCGCCAACGTCAACGGCTCCGGCTCGGCCAGCGCCAACTCCATGTTCGCCAAGGCCGTCCTGCGGATGGGCGTGCCGGTCGCCGTGCGCAACATCTTCCCGTCAAACATCCAGGGCCTGCCCACGTGGTTCGAGGTCCGGATAACCGAGGCCGGCCATCTCGGCCGCCGCGGCGGCGTCGACATGATGGTGGCCATGAATCCCCAGACCTGGGACCGGGACGTGGCCGAGATCGAGCCGGGCGGCTACCTGTTCTACGACTCGACCAAGCCCATGCCGCCGTCGAAATTCCGGCCGGACATCAACGTCATCGGCGTGCCGCTGACCGCCATCTGCAACGCCGCATACACGGTCGCGCGCGAGCGGCAGCTGTTCAAGAACATCATCTACGTGGGCGCCCTCGCCACCCTGCTGGGCATCGAGATCGGCGTGGTCGAGACCCTGCTGGCCGAGCAGTTCGAGGGCCGCGAGCGGCTGATCAAGGCCAATGTCGACGCCCTGCACATGGGCCGCGACTGGGTGAGCGACAACATGGGCCCCCTGGGCCTGCAGGTCCGTCGGGCCGACGCCGTGGGCGACCGGATCTTCATCGAGGGCAACCAGGCCGCCGGCCTGGGCGCGGTGTACGGCGGCGCCACGGTGTGCGCCTGGTATCCCATCACCCCCTCGACCTCCCTGGCCGAGGCCTTCACCAGCTATTGCCAGGAGCTGCGGGTCGATCCCCAGAGCGGCCAGGCCAACTTCGCCATCGTCCAGGCCGAGGACGAGATCGCCTCCATCGGCATGGTGATCGGAGCCGGCTGGAACGGCGCCCGCGCCTTCACGGCCACCTCCGGGCCGGGCGTCTCCCTGATGACCGAGTTCATCGGCCTGTCCTACTTCGCCGAGATCCCCGCGGTGATCTTCGACGTCCAGCGGGGCGGCCCCTCCACCGGCATGCCGACCCGCACCCAGCAGGCGGACCTGATCGGCGCCGCCTACGCCAGCCACGGCGACACCAAGCACCCCATGCTCCTGCCCATGGACCCGGGCGAGTGCTTCACCTTCGGAGCCCTGGCCTTCGACCTGGCCGACCGGCTCCAGACCACCGTCTTCGTCATGCTGGACCTCGACATGGGCATGAACGAGTGGCTGGTTGAACCCCTGAAGTGGGACGAGAGCCGCCGCATGGACCGCGGCAAGGTCATGACCTACGAGGAGCTGGAAGCTGGCCGCGACTTCGGCCGCTACCTTGACGTCGATGGCGACGGCATCCCCTTCCGCACCTATCCCGGCGTCCACCCGAACCGGGGCGGTTACTTCACCCGCGGCACCTCGCGGAACCCCTACGCCCGATATTCGGAGGAGGGGTCGGTCTATGTCGACAACGTCCAGCGCCTGCTGCGCAAGTTCGAGACCGCCAAGACCCTGATCCCTGCGCCGGTCCTGACCCGCGCCAGCCAGCCCACCCGCGACGGCGTGATCTATTACGGCTCCACCGGACCGGCCATGCACGAGGCTCTCGGGCTGTTCGAGGCCAAGGGCCGCCGGCTGGACGCCCTGCGCGTGCGTGGCTTCCCCTTCAACGCCGAGGTGGACGACTTCCTCGCCTCGCATGACCGAATCTTCGTGGTCGAGCAGAACCGCGACGCCCAGCTGCGGACCCTGCTGATGGCCGAGAATGGCGGCGATCCGGACCGGCTGATCCCGGTCCTGCACTTCGACGGCACGCCCATCACCGCCCGCTTCATAGTCTCCGCCATCTCCAGTCTCATGGACGCAACCCAGCCGCCGGGCTCGCGCCCGCTCCGGGAGGCCGCCGAATGACCTACATCGCCAAGCCCAAACTGCATCACCCCGCCCTCACGCCGAACGGCCTGGGCTTCCTGCGGCGCGACTACGAGGGTTCGGTCTCGACCCTCTGCGCCGGGTGCGGCCACGACTCCATTTCCGCCGCCATCATCCAGGCGGCCTATGAGCTCGACCTACCCCCCCACCGGGTGGCGAAGCTCTCGGGGATCGGCTGCTCGTCGAAGACGCCGGACTACTTCCTCGGCAATTCACACGGCTTCAACACCGTGCACGGCCGGATGCCGTCGGTGCTGACCGGCGCCAACCTGGCCAACCGGGAGCTGATCTACCTGGGGGTCTCCGGCGACGGCGACTCCGCCTCCATCGGCCTCGGCCAGTTCGCTCACGCCATCCGGCGCGGGGTGAACATGACCTACATCGTCGAGAACAATGGTGTGTACGGTCTCACCAAGGGCCAGTTCTCGGCCACCTCCGACCGCGGCTCCAAGTCCAAGAAGGGCGTGGTCAACCATGACGCCGCCATCGACATGGTCAGCCTCGCCCTCCAGCTGGGCGCCACCTTTGTCGCCCGCTCCTTCTCCGGCGACAAGGCCCAGCTGGTGCCCCTGATCAAGGCCGCCATCCGTCATCCCGGGCCGGCCTTCATCGACACGCTGAGCCCCTGCGTCCAGTTCAACAACCACGCAGGGTCCACCAAGAGCTACGACTATGTCCGCGAGCACAACGAGGCCGTGAACCGCCTCGACGTGATCGCCGACCGCAAGCCCATCGAGGTCGACTACGAGCCCGGCACGACCATTTCCGTGACCCAGCACGACGGTTCGGTCCTGTCCCTGCACAAGCTGGCCGACCATTATGACGCCACCGACCGGATCGCCGCCATGGCCTACCTGGCCGAACGGCAGGCCGCGGGTGAGATCGTCACGGGGCTTCTGTACCTGAACCCGGACCCCGGCGACCTGCACGGCGCCCTCGGCACGACGGAGCGTCCGCTGAACAGCCTCTCCGACGCCGATCTGGTGCCGGGGCAGGCGGCGCTCGACCGGATCAACGCCGGCCTGCGCTAGGGTTGGCCACAGACGGGGAGGGACAGGCATGCTCAGCTGGCGGATCGGCGAGGTGACGGTCACCCGCGTGGTCGAGATGGAAATGCCGGTCGTCCACAATCCCCTGCGGGCCTTCCTCGCCGAGGCGACGCCGGAGGCTCTGCGCGAAATCCCCTGGCTCTTTCCGCATTATGTGACGCCTGAGGGACACCTGCGCCTGTCCATCCACGCCCTGCTCGTCGAGGCGCCCGGCCTGCGGCTGGTGGTGGACACCTGCATCGGCAACGACCGTCCGCGGAGCCTTGTCGGCGGACAGGCCCTGTCCACGGACTTCCTGAAGTCCTTCGAGGCGACCGGCTGGACCCGCGACAGCGTCGACGCCGTCGTCTGCACCCACCTGCACGTGGACCATGTGGGCTGGAACACCATGAAGGAGGGCGACCGCTGGGTCCCGACCTTCCCGAAGGCCCGATACCTGATCGGGCGGCGGGAATACGACCACTGGAGCGCCGAGGGCGACGCCGAGCAGCAGGCGATCCTGTCGGACTCCATCCGTCCGGTCTTCGACGCGGGGCTCGTCGACCTGGTGGAGATGGACCACGTCATCTCCCCGGAGATCCGGCTGGTCCCGACCCCCGGCCACACGCCCGGCCATGTCAGCGTCCGGATCGAGTCCGGCGGCGAGGTGGGCCTGATCACCGGCGACATGGTCCACCATCCCTGCCAGATGGCCCACCCGGAGTGGTCGCCGCCCTTCGACAGTGATCCGGCGGCCTCCGCCGTGATGCGGCGTGAGGTCTTCGAGGGCGCCGCCGACCAGCCCATCCTGGTCATTGGCACCCACTTCGCCGCCCCCACTGCGGGGCATGTGCGCCGGGACGGGGACGCCTATCGCTTTGACGGGGCGCCCTCCGCTTCGCCGGAGGCCTGAGCGTCTGGCCCCCAGGCGCGGGTGGTCCCATATTCGCGGGGCGAATCGCGCGCAGGACGCGGGAGGCCTTCCATGAGCCAGGCCCTGGCCCACATTGACGGCAGGCCCATCGGGCCCGGCCAACCGCCTTACGTGGTGGCCGAGATGTCCGGCAATCACAATGGTGAGCTCGGCCGCGCCCTCGACCTGATCTCGGCGGCGGCGGACGCCGGGGCGGACGCGGTCAAGATCCAGACCTACACCGCCGACACCATCACCCTCGACCACGATGGCCCGGGCTTCCGGATCGAGGGCGGCCTCTGGGACGGCCGTCGCCTGCACGAGCTGTATGCCGAGGCGCACACCCCCTGGGACTGGCACGCGCCGATGTTCGAGCACGCCCGGAAGGCCGGGGTGACGCTCTTCTCCTCGCCCTTCGACTTCACCGCCGTGGACCTGCTGGAGAGCCTGGGCGCCCCCGCCTACAAGATCGCCTCCTTCGAGCTTGTGGACCTGCCCCTGATCCGGCGCTGCGCGGCGACGGGACGGCCCCTGGTCATGTCCACGGGCATGGCCTCGCCGGCGGAGATCGCAGAGGCGGTGGAGGCGGCGCGCGGGGCCGGGGCGAAGGACCTGATCGTCCTGCACTGCACCAGCGCCTATCCCGCCCCCATGTCCTCCATGAACCTCGCCACCCTGCCGGACATGGCCGCGCGGTTCGGGGTCCTGGCCGGCCTGTCCGACCACACCCTGGGCACGGCCGCGTCCGTGGCCGCGGTGGCGCTCGGGGCCTGTTTCATCGAAAAGCACTTCACCCTCAGCCGGGCTGACGGGGGCGTGGACTCCGCCTTCTCCCTCGAGCCGGCCGAGCTCGCCGAACTGGTCTCCAGCTGCCGGGGCGCCTGGGAGGCCCTGGGCGGGGTGGCCTATGGTCCCGGCGAGGCCGAGGCGGGAAACGCCGGCATGCGGCGCTCGCTCTATGTGAGCGCGTCCGTCCGCAAGGGCGAGGTCCTCACCGCCGCCAACATCCGGTCGGTCCGGCCGGGCCATGGCCTCGCGCCCCGGCATTACGACGCCGTCCTCGGCCGCCGGGCGACCCGCGACATTCCCTTCGGCGAGCCCCTCGACTGGTCGATGGTCGAAGGCGGCGAGGCCGGCTGAGGCGGTTCAGGCGTCGGCTTCCCGCCGCGCGAAGGGCAGGGCCAGGATGTCCGCCGAGGTGAAGGCCGGGTTCCCGGGATAGAGGGCGGCGTAGACCCGCTCCACGAAGGCGAAGTCCCCCGGCAGGTCCACCGTCCACCGGAACGCGCTGCGGTCCGGGGCCTGAACGAGGTCTCCCCGCCGGAAAGGCGCTTCAGGCCGGTAGAGCCAGGGCGTCACGTGCTCGCGGTCGTAGGCCGAGGCCGCCTCCGCCGCCGCCCGACGCAGGGCCTCCACCGTGAAGACCTCGACGTCCAGCCCGCGGGGGAAGGTCCGGACCTGGCCGTTGGAGGCATAGTCCAGGCCCCGCTCACGCCGCAGGGCGACGCAGGCGTCGATGACCGTGGGGTCCGCCAGGGGACAGTCGGCGGTCAGGCGCACCAGGTCGCCCTCAAGGCCGAGGACCTCCACCGCCTTCAGGAAACGGCCCAGGACGTCGTCCAGCGGGCCGCGGACGACCTCCACCCCCGCCCCGGCCAGGGTTTCCGCCAGCACGTCGTCCGACGGATCCTCGCTGGTCGCCACGACGATCCGGTCGAGTTCCCGGCAACGGCGCAGGCGTTCGATCTGGCGCAGGATCATGGGCTGGCCCAGCAGGGGCTTCAGGACCTTGCCAGGCAACCGGCTGGAACTCATCCGCGCCTGCAGAATCGCCGTGGTCACGCCCGCCTCCCGTGGTGTCGGGGACCATCAATAGACCCGCGGGGGGCCGGCGCAAGTCGCCCTCCGGCCGCGCACCCACCGCGACCTCGACCGCGACTCGGGTCTAGACTGGCCCGGCGAGGGAAGGGGATGGGACCCATGCTGGTGCTTCTGGGCGTGCTTCTGGTGGTGGCGGGCTTCGCCGTTGGCCTGAACCCCCTGCTGGTCGTCCTGGCCTCGGCCCTGGCCACGGGGCTTGCGGCAGGTCTGTCGCCCCTCGAGGTGCTGGCCGCCTTCGGCAAGGCCTTCAACGAAAACCGCTATGTCAGCGCCGCCTGGCTGATCCTGCCGGTGATCGGCGTGCTGGAGCGGTCTGGCCTGCAGGAGGCGGCGCGGGGCCTGATCGGGCGGCTGAAGACCGTCACCTTCGCCCGTCTCATGCTGGCCTACCTGCTCTTTCGCCAGGGGACGGCGGCCCTGGGCCTGGTCTCCATCGCCGGCCAGACCCAGACCATCCGCCCCATCATCGCCCCCATGGCCGAGGCGGCGCGGGCGACCGAGACGGGGGTCGAGGCCCTGTCCCCGGCCGAGACCCAGAGGGTCCGGGCCTTCGCGGCCGGCACGGACAACATCGGCCTCTTCTTCGGCGAGGACATCTTCCTGGCCATTGGCTCCATCCTGCTGATGGTCGGCTTCCTCGAGCAGAACGGGATCACGGTGGAGCCCCTGCACCTCTCGGTCTGGGCCATTCCCACCGCCATCGCCGCCTTCCTCGTGCACGGCGCCCGAATCCTCGTGTTCGGCCGAAGGACGCCGCGGTCATGATCGGTCTGACCCAGGTCTACGCCCTCGCGGGCCTCGTCTTCGCCGGCTTCGCCGTCCTCAGCCTGAGGGATGCGGCCAATCCTCGGCGGCTTCGCAACGCCCTGTTCTGGGGCCTCTTCGCCCTCTCCTTCCTAGCGGGAGACCGCCTGGGCGACCTGGGCAACGGCGTCCTCGTGCTGGTCATGGCCCTGACCGCCGCCCTGGGCCTCGGGCGCAGCGGGTCCGGGGCGGCGGATACCGAAGCCCGGGCGGCCTCGGCCCGGACCCATGGCCTGAGGCTCTTCTGGCCGGCCCTGCTGATCCCGGTCCTGGTCCTCGCGGGAAGCCTCGGCGTGCGCCATGGCGGGCCGGCCCTGGCCGCCCTGGTGGACCCGAAGCAGGCGACCCTCGTCTCGCTCAGTTTCGCGGCGGTGGTCGTTGCGGCCCTGTCGGTCCGCCTGTTCCGCCAGCCGGTCCTGTCGCCCCTTACCGAAGGTCTGCGCCTGGCCGACACAGTGGGCTGGATGGCCCTCCTGCCCCAGATGCTGGCGGCCCTGGGCGCCGTCTTCGCCCTGGCCGGCGTTGGCGCCGTGGTGGGCGAGACCGTCACCCGGGTCTTCTCCATGGACACCCGCCTGGCCGCCGTCGCGGTGTACTGCCTGGGCATGGCCGGCTTCACCGTCCTGATGGGCAACGCCTTCGCCGCCTTCCCTGTGATGACTGCGGGCGTGGCCCTGCCGGTCCTGGTCAAGGTCTACGGGGGCGACCCGGCGGCCATCTGCGCCATCGGCATGCTGTCGGGTTTCTGCGGGACCCTGCTGACGCCGCTGGCCGCCAACTTCAACCTCGCCCCCGCCGCCCTCCTTGACCTGGACGACCGTTTCGCCGTCATCCGGGCCCAGGCGCCCACGGCGCTTGTCCTCCTCGCCGTCAACACGGTCCTTATGCATGTCCTCGCCTTCCCGGCTCACCCCTGAGATCGCCGCCGGCTTCGCCCGGATCGCCCTGGGCCATGTCACCCGGC
This sequence comes from Phenylobacterium parvum, assembly GCF_003150835.1. Classification (NCBI taxonomy): domain Bacteria; kingdom Pseudomonadati; phylum Pseudomonadota; class Alphaproteobacteria; order Caulobacterales; family Caulobacteraceae; genus Phenylobacterium; species Phenylobacterium parvum. The sequence continues at coordinate 393,414 of NZ_CP029479.1, forward strand.
CCTGGCCCTACAAGCTGGACCAGGTCCTGAGCTCCGAGGCGGACCTGGCGGAACCCCGCCGCCTCCATCCCATCTTCTTCGGCAGCTTCGACTGGCACTCCTGCGTGCACGGCTACTGGCTGCTGGCCGCCGTCCGTCGCCGCTTCCCGGACCATCCGGTCGCCGCCGAGATCGACGCACGCTTTGCAGAGGCCTTCACGGAGCCGAACGTGGAAGGCGAGCGGGCCTTCCTGCGGCGGCCCATGTCACGGGGCTTCGAGCGGCCCTATGGCTGGGCCTGGCTCCTGAAGCTGCAGGCGGAGCTGACGGGCGCACCCGGCCCCTGGGCCGGCCGGCTGGCCCCCCTGGCGGCTGACTTCGCAGACCGCTTCCGCGCCCACCTGCCCCTGGCGACCTATCCCGTCCGGACGGGTGTGCACTCCTCCACCGCCTTCGCCGTCGCCCTGGCCCTCGACTACGCCCGCGTCGCCGGGGACCGGGACCTGGAGGCCCTCCTGAAGTCCAAGGCCCTGTCCTGGTACGGCCAGGACCGGGACTGCCAGGCCTGGGAGCCCTCGGGCGAGGACTTCCTTTCGCCCGCCCTGATGGAGGCCGAATGCCTGCGCCGGGTGCTGCCGGCCGAGGACTTCCGCGCCTGGTTCGCCGGCTTCCTGCCCCGGGCCGCCGCAGGGGAACCCGCCAGCCTCTTCACTCCCGCCAGCGTCAGTGACCGCAGCGACGGCAAGATCGCCCACCTCGATGGCCTCAACCTCAGTCGGGCCTGGTGCTGGCTCAGCCTCGCGGGCGCCCTCGATCCGGCGGATCCCGCCGCCCCGGCGGCCCTCGGCGCCGCTGAGCGGCACCTCGACGCCAGCCTGCCGCACGTGGCTGGCGACTACATGGGCGAGCACTGGCTGGCCAGCTTCGCCCTCCTGGCCCTCACGGCGGGGGAGGGGCGGTGAGCGAGGCCCCCCTCGAGACCGCCATCCGGCAGGGCATGGCCCTTCTGGCCGCCCGGCCAGACCTCGCCGAGGCCCAGGCCAATGAGATCCTGGCGGCCATCCCCGGGCACCCCGCAGGCCTGTTGATCCGCGCCTCGGCGCGCCGTCGGCTGGGTCGGGCCGCCGAGGCCCTGGCGGACCTGGAGCCCCTGGCCGCCGCCCAGGCGACCTGGCCCCCGGCCCACCTCGAGCTCGGCCTCGCCCGCGGCGAGACGGGGGATTCGAAGGGCGCCGTGGAAGCCCTTTCCCGCGCGGTCGCCCTGGACCCGGCTCTGGTCGAGGGCTGGACGGCCCTGGCGGTCCAGCATCGCCTGCTGGGTCATGCCCAGGCCGCAGGTCGCGCCGAGGCCCGGGCCCTCAGCGCGGCGACCCGGGACCCGGTCCTGCTTGAGGCCGGGGCGGCCCTCAACGAGGGCAAGCTGGCGGTGGCTGAGCATCTTTTGCGCGATCGCCTCCGGGCCCGCCCGGACGATCCGCCCGCCCTGCGCATGCTGGCCGAGACCGCCACGCGCCTGGGGCGTTACGAGGACGCAGAGGCCCTGCTCCGCCGTTGCCTCGAACTGACGCCGGGGTTCATTCCGGCCCGCCACAACCTGGCGGTGGCCCTCTACCGCCAGACCCGGGCGGCCGAGGCCCTGGCCGAGACTGAGGTCCTGCTGGAGGCGGATCCGCGCCACCCCGGCTATCGCAACCTGCAGGCCGCCGCCCTGGGCCAGCTGGGCGAGTACGACAGGGCCATCGCCGTCTTCGAAAACCTGCTCGCCGACTACCCGGTCCAGCCCAAGGGCTGGATGAGCTATGGCCACGCCCTCAAGACGGTGGGCCGGCAGGACGCCGCGGTCGCCGCCTACCGCCGGGCTCTCGCCCTGTCGCCCGGCCTGGGCGAGGCTTGGTGGAGCCTGGCCAACCTCAAGACCTTCCGGTTTGCGCCGCAGGACCTGGACGCCATGCGCCAGGCCCTCGCCGGCGGGGACCTCTCGGACGAGGACCGGTTCCACCTGGACTTCGCCCTCGGCAAGGCCCTGGAGGACGCGGGCCATGACGAGGAATCCTTCTCGGCCTACAGCCGAGGCAACGCCCTGCGCCGGGCCAGCCTTGACTACGACGCCGACGAGACGCACCGGCACGTCCTGCGCTCCCGGGCCCTGTTCACGCCGGAATTCTGGGCCGCAAGGCAAGGGTGGGGCTGCCCTTCGCCGGACCCGGTCTTCATACTCGGCCTGCCCCGCGCCGGCTCAACCCTGGTGGAGCAGATCCTGGCCAGCCATCCGGAGGTGGAGGGCACCATGGAACTGCCCGACATGCCGGCCCTCGCCAAGCGGCTGGGCGGGCGCACCCGCCGCGACCAGGACTCCGCCTATCCCGACGCCCTTGCCGACCTCGATGCGGACGCCTGCCGCACCCTGGGCGAGGAATACCTGGCCCGCACCGCCCCCCAGAGAAAGACCGGCCGGCCCTTCTTCATCGACAAGATGCCCAACAACTTCGCCCATGTGGGGCTGATCCGGCTGATCCTGCCGAACGCGAAGATCATCGACGCCCGGCGCCATCCGCTGGGCTGCTGCTTCTCGGGGTTCAAGCAGCACTTCGCCCGGGGGCAGGCCTTTACCTATGACCTGACGGACCTGGGCCGCTACTACGCCGACTATGTCGACCTGATGGCCCATTTCGACCAGGTCCTGCCCGGCGCCGTCCACCGGGTGATCTACGAGCGCATGGTGGCCGAGCCCGAAGCTGAGGTGCGGGCCCTGCTGGACTCTTGCGGCCTGGAATTCGACCCGGCCTGCCTGAGGTTCTACGAGAATGACCGCGCCGTTCGCACCGCCAGCTCCGAACAGGTCCGCCGGCCCATCTTTACCGAGGGCCTCGACCAGTGGCGGCGCTTCGAGCCCTGGCTCGGGCCGCTGAAGTCTGCACTCGGGTCCGTCCTGAACGCCTATCCTGAGGCGCCTGCGCCACAGGAAAGACCCTACGATCATTCGGGAGATTGACAGCCCGGGGCCTGCGGACGGTTAGTGCGGGTGACGATTCGTGACTGTCTGACAACAGGATCCGTACTTCCATGACCCGTGCGACGCCTCCCGCCCGCCTGACGGCCCTCCTCCTGGCCTCAACCATGCTGGCGGGCGCGCCCTCGGCCTTCGCGGCGGAGGACGAGGCCGCCTCCGTCGAGGAGCTCGTCGTCACCGCCCAGAAGCGGGCCGAGAACATCCAGGACGTCCCGGTGGCGGTGACGGCCCTGTCCACCCGCAAGCTCCAGGAGCTCCACGTCGAGAGCTTCGACGACTACGTGAAGTTCCTGCCCAGCGTCGCCTACCAAAGCTCGGCCCCGGGCTTCTCGACCGTCTACATGCGCGGCGTGGCCTCGGGTGGCGATGGCAACCACTCCGGCTCCATGCCCAGCGTCGGAACCTACCTCGACGAGCAGCCCATCACCTCCATCGGCGGAGCCCTGGACCTGCACGTCTACGACGTGGCCCGGGTCGAGGCCCTGGCCGGCCCTCAGGGAACCCTCTACGGCGCCAGCTCCCAGGCCGGCACCATCAAGATCGTCACCAACGCCGCCGATCCCACGGGCTTCGCCGCCGCCTACGACGTCGGGGCCAATACGGTCAGCGATGGCGGGCCCGGCTATTCCCTGGAGGGCATGGTCAACATTCCCCTCAACGACCGCATGGCCGTCCGCCTCGTCGCCTGGAACACCCATGACGGCGGCTATATCGACAATGTGAAGGGGACCCGGACCTATCCGACGTCCGGCGTCACGATCAACAACAACGCCCGCGCCAGGGACGACTACAACGAGGTCGACACCTGGGGGGTGCGCATCGCCGGCCTGGTGGACCTGAACGAGAACTGGACGATCCGGCCCACCTTCATGAGCCAGGACACCCGCTCCGACGGCATCTTCGCCTACGACCGGACCCAGGGGCCGATGAAGGTGACCCACTACCTGCCGGAGTCCGGCCACGACCGCTGGCACCAGGCGGCCCTGGCGGTCGAGGGGCGGATCGCCGACTTCGACCTTGTCGTCTCCTCGGCCTACATGGATCGCCGGATCGACTCCCAGTCGGACTACACCGACTACTCGTTCTTCTACGACACCCTCTTCGGCTCGGGCGCCTACATCACGGACGCGACGGGCAGGGTGATCGATCCGACCCAGCGGATCACCGGCCGGGACCACTTCACCCGGGTCTCCAACGAGATCCGGCTGTCTTCGCCGCAGGACCAGAGGGTCCGCTTCGTGGTGGGCGCCTTCCAGCAGCGCCAGACCCACTTCATCGAGCAGAACTACCAGATCACCGGCATCGGCCCGGACATCACGGTCACCGGCTGGCCCGACACCCTGTGGCTCACCGAGCAGCAGCGGATCGACCGCGACTACGCCGCATTCGGCGAGGCCTACGTCGACCTGACCGAGAAGCTGACCCTGACCCTGGGGATGCGGGCGTTCAAGACCGACAACTCCCTCGAAGGCTTCTTCGGCTTCAGTGATGGCTACTCGTCCCGCACCGGCGAAGCCGCCTGCTTCGCCCCTGGCAAGGTCGGCCGTGCGCCGTGCACCAACCTGGACAAGCGGGTCAAGGAGACCGGCCAGATCTACAAGATCAACCTCAACTACAAGTTGAGCGACGACAAGCTGGTCTACGCCACCTACTCCCAGGGCTTCCGGCCGGGCGGCATCAACCGGCGCGCGACGCTTGCGCCCTACGAGGCCGACTATCTCTACAACTACGAGCTGGGCTGGAAGACGGAGTGGGCGGACAATTCCATCCGCTGGAACGGCGCAGTCTTCTTCGAGACCTGGAAGGACTTCCAGTTCTCCTACCTGGGCGCCAACTCCTTCACCCAGATCCTCAACGCTGGCCAGGCCGAGATCAAGGGCGCGGAGACCGAGGTCAGCTGGGCGGCGCCCGTCCAGGGCCTCACGGTCACCGGAGGCGCCTCCTACACGGACGCCTACCTGACCGAGGCCTACTGCGGCACGACGGACGCCCAGGGCAAGCCGATCAAGACCTGCGCCGATCCCCAGGCGCCTTCGGGAACCGCCTTGCCGGTGACGCCCAAGCTCAAGGCCAACGCCCGGGTGCGGTACGAGTTCGACCTGTCGGGCTTCGAGGCCCACGTGCAGGCGGTCGGCCTCTACCAGAGCGAGGCTTGGCCGGACCTGCGGCTCGAGGAGCGCGGGATCCTGGGCCAGCAGGACGCCTTCGGGTCGGTGGATGTCGCGGCGGGCCTCGCCCGGGGCAACTGGCGGGCTGAACTGATCATCAGCAACCTCTTCGATGAGGTCGGCGACAAGTACCGCTACGCCCAGTGCACCCCCACGGTCTGTGGCGGACGGACCTACTCCGTCCCGATCCGTCCCAGGACGATCGGCCTGAGCTTCGGCCAGAAGTTCTAGGGTGTCGCCGGCGGGATCGCCGGCCGCGGCGGCTGCGGCCCTGCGGGAGGGACGGCTGGTCATTCTTCCGACCGAGACCGTCTATGGCCTGGCGGCGGATGCCGGGAACCCGCGCGCCGTGGCGGCCGTCTACGCGGCCAAGGGCCGCCCGGCCTTCAACCCGCTGATCGCCCATGTCGCCAGCGTGGAGGCCGCACGGGAGATCGCGGTCCTCAGCCCCGACGCGGAGATCCTGGCCGCCGCCTTCTGGCCGGGTCCCCTGACCCTGGTCCTGCCGGTCCAGCCGGGCGGGCGTGTCTGCGACCTGGCGCGGGCAGGGCTCGACACGGTCGCCGTGCGGGTTCCCGCCCACCCGCTCGCGCGGGCCGTTCTCGAAGCCTTCGGCGGACCGGTGGCGGCGCCCTCGGCCAACCGGTCAGGCCGGCCCAGCCCCACCACCCTCGCCGCGGCGATGGCCGAGACGGGGGATGAGGCGGCCATCGCCCTGGATGGCGGTCCCTGCGAGGTCGGGCTGGAGTCCACGGTCGTGTCCCTGCTGGACCAGCCCCGCCTTCTGCGACCCGGCCGGGTGACGCGGGGCGAGATCGAGACCCTCGTCGGGCCCCTGGCCGAGGCCGAGGCCGATGCGCGCCGCTCGCCGGGCCGGCTGACCCGCCATTACGCGCCGGAAGCCCCTGTCCGGCTGGAAGCTGACGGGCCTCGGCCCGGCGAGGCCTTCCTGGCCTTTGGGCCGGCCCCGGCTGGCGGCGAGGTGCTGAATCTCAGCCCGACGGGCGACCTCGTGGAAGCGGCGGCCAACCTCTTCAGCTTCCTGCGGGAGGCCGACCGGCGCGGCCCTTCGGGCATCGCCGTCGCGCCCATCCCCGAGGCCGGCCTGGGCGAGGCCATCAATGACCGTCTCCGCCGCGCGGCGGGCGCCATCGGCTGAGCGTGTCGCTCTGGCCTCGGCGGCGCCGAGCGCCTACCTTGCCGGGCATGACCACCAACCCTTCCGACGCCCTGCTGAGCCGGCTCAAGGCCCTTGTCGGGCCCGACGGCTGGACGGATGACCCGGACATCCTGGCGCCCCGCCTGGTGGAGTGGCGCGACCGATGGAGCGGGCGCACGCCCCTGATGCTGTCCCCGGCCACCCCGGAAGAGACCGCCGCCATTGTCAGCCTCTGCGCCGCCGAGGGCGCGCCCCTGACCCTCCAGGGCGGCAATACGGGCCTGGTGGGCGGCCAGATCCCGCAGGGCGAGATCCTGCTGTCCACTCGGCGGCTGCGCGCCATCCGCGACGTGGACCCGGTGGACGACGTCCTTGTGGCCGAGGCGGGCGTGACCCTGGCCGAGGTGCAGGCCGCCGCCGCCGCGGCGGGGCGGCGGTTCCCCCTGAGCCTGGCCTCCGAGGGGACTGCGACCCTGGGCGGCGTGATCTCCACCAATGCCGGCGGCGTCGCCGTGCTCCGCTTCGGGACCGCCCGCGACCTGGTGCTTGGCCTGGAAGCCGTGCTGCCGAACGGGGAGATCTGGCGCGGGCTGCGGCGGCTGCGCAAGGACAACACCGGCTACGACCTCAAGGGTCTGCTATCCGGGGCCGAAGGCACCCTGGGCGTGATCACGGCGGCCAGCGTCAAGCTCTTCCCCCAACCCGCCGGCCGGGCCGTGGCCATGGTCGGCCTCGACAGCCCCCAGGCGGCCCTGGACCTGCTCACCCGCGCCCGCCGGGCTGTCGACGCGGGCCTGGAGGCCTTCGAGCTCATGGCGCGCCAGGGCGTCGTCTTCGCCCTCAGGAACATCCCGGGCCAGAGGGACCCCCTGACGACAGACCCGCCCTGGCGGGTCCTGCTGGAAATCGCCTCTCCCGATCCCGAAGAGGCTGGACGGCGGATGGAGTCCCTGCTGGCCGAGGCCTGCGAACACGGCGTCGCCGGCGAGGCGGTGATCGCCGCCAGCGAGGCCCAGGCGGCGGACTTCTGGTCCCTGCGCGAGAACCAGTCCGCCGCCCAGAAGCCCGAGGGGGCGACCTGGAAGCACGACATCTCGGTGCCGGTCAGCCAGGTCCCGCGCTTCATCCACGAGGCCTCCGAGGCCATGGCCGCCTTCGCGCCGGGCTGCCGGATCAGCGCCTTCGGCCACGTGGGCGACGGCAACATCCACTTCGACGTCCTGCGCCCCGAGGGGGGTGACGATGCGCCCCACCGGGTCCGACGCGCCGAAGGACAGGCCCGCGTCCACGATATCGCCATCGCCCTGGGCGGTTCGGTCTCGGCCGAGCACGGCCTGGGCGTCATGAAGGCGGACGAGGCCCGTCGCCAGAAGGACCCCGCCGAGATCGCCCTGTTGTCCGCCATCCGGGTCGCCCTGGATCCGGGCCGCATCCTCAACCCGCGCGTGCTATTCTGAGAGTCGCACCATGCTGATCCTGCTTTCCCCCGCCAAGGCGATGGACTTCACGCCGCCCCCCGTACCGGCGCCCATGACCCGCCCGGTCCTGGAGGCCGAGACCGCCCGGCTGGCGGAATCCACGCGCCGTCTCTCCGTGGCCCAGCTCCGGGCCCTGATGGACCTGTCCGAAAAGCTGGCCGTGCTGAACCGCGAGCGCTTCCAGGCCTTCGATCCCCACGCCGAGGGCGCCCTGCAGGCGGCGTTCGCCTTCAACGGCGACGTCTATGCCGGCCTGAAGGCCCGCGAGCTGGAGCCGGAGGCCCTGGCCTGGGCCCAGGACCATGTCCGCATCCTCTCGGGCCTCTATGGCGTGCTGAAGCCCCTCGACGGCATCCAGCCCTACCGGCTGGAGATGGGTTCGCCCCTGCAGACCCGCCGCGGCAAGTCCCTCTACGCCTTTTGGGGCGACCGGCTTGGCCGGGCCCTGGCGGCGGAACTGGAAGGGCGCGCCGACCCCGTCGTCGTCAACGCCGCCTCGCAGGAATACGCCTCGGCCGTCGACCGCAAGGCCCTCCGGGCCCGGGTGGTGGAGGTCCGCTTCCTCGAGGAGAAGGACGGCCGCGCGAAGATCATCAGCTTCTTCGCCAAGCGCGCCCGGGGCGCCCTGGCCCGCTTCGCGATCGACAACCGCATCGAGCGCGCCGACGACCTGAGGGCCTTCGACCGCGACGGCTACCGTTTCCAGGCCGGGGACTCCTCGGCCGATCTCTGGGTCTTTTCCCGGCCCCAACCCGCGCCAGTCGGCGCCGACAAGGAGTAGGCCCATGGCCGTCGACTACAAGCTGGAAGGCCACGTGGCGGTCATCACCGGCTCCACTAGCGGCATCGGCCAGGCCCTCGCCTCGGCCCTGGCCGAGCAGGGGGTCAATGTGGTCCTCAATGGCCTCGGCGACCCGGCAAAGATCGAGGCGGATCGGCAGGCCCTCCAGGCCCGCACCAACGCCGCCGTCCGCTACCACCCCGCCGACATGACCCGCCCGGAGGAGATCAAGGACCTGATCGCCTACGCCGTGCGCGAGTTCGGGCGGCTGGACATCCTGGTCAACAACGCCGGCATCCAGCACGTGGCGGCGGTGGACGAGTTTCCCGAGGAAAAGTGGGACGCCCTGATCGCGGTGATCCTGACCTCCACCTTCCACGCCAGCCGGGCGGCCATTCCCATCATGAAGGCCCAGGGCCGGGGGCGGATCATCAACATCGCCTCGGCCCATGGCCTCGTGGCCTCGCCCTTCAAGGCGCCCTACGTGGCGGCCAAGTTCGGGGTGGTGGGCTTCACCAAGGGCCTGGCCGTGGAACTGGCCCGGACCGGAATCACCGCCAACGCCATCTGCCCGGGCTATGTGAAGACCCCCCTGATCGAGGCCCAGATCGTCGACCAGGCCAAGACGCGCGGCATTCCCGAGGACCGGGTGATGGAAGACGTCATCCTGGCCGCCCAGCCCACCAAGAAGTTCGTCGAGTACGAGCACCTGGCCGGCATGCTGCTCTATCTCGCCTCCGACGTCGGCGCCTCCGCGACGGGCGCGGCCCTGTCGGTGGATGGAGGCTGGACCGCAACCTGACGACGCAAGGTATCTTTTTAAAAAAGGTACCTTGTCACGACAGATACCTTGCGATAGACACCTCTTCATCAGAAGGAGGCATCTGTCTTGCCCGAAGCCGTACAGGTTCAGCTGAAGAGGGGGGTCCTGGAGCTTTGCGTCCTGGCCCTTCTCTCCCGCGCCGACGCCTACGCCTATGATATCGCCGCCCGCCTCGCGGTCGCGATCGACATGGGCGAAGGCACGATCTACCCCCTTATGCGCCGGATGCAGTCCGAAGGACTGGTCGACACCTACCTGGTCGAAAGCCCCTCCGGCCCCCCCGCAAATACTACCGGCTGACCCCCGCGGGTCGGACCAGCCTCGCCGCCCAAAAGGCCGAGTGGCTGTCCTTCTCCGCCTCCGTCGGCGAAATCCTTGGAGACGAAAAATGAGCCGTGAGCTCTTCCTGGGCCGGTTGAGGACCGGACTCGCCGGCCTGCCGCCGGAAACCATCGAGGACTATGTGGCCGACTACGCCGCCCACTTCGACGAGGGCGTCGCCGCCGGTCGCAGCGAGGCGAACGTCGCAGCCGGCCTCGGCGACCCCGCCCGCCTGGCGCGGGAGCTGAAGGCCGAGGTCGGCCTGAAGCGCTGGGAGGCGGAGCGGAACCCCTCCGCCGCCGCGACCGCGATCTTCGGCCTCCTGGGCCTGGGGGCGATCGACGTCCTGATCCTCCTGCCCATTCTCCTGCCGATCCTCGGCGTCCTGCTTGGCTTCGCCATCACCTCGGTGGTGGGCTTCGGGGCCGGAGCCTTCGTCTTCGTCAGCGGGGCCTTCTTCGACGCCGTCCGTGAGATCGCTGCTGTCATGTTCGCGGGTCTCGGGGTCATGGCCGGAGCCGTCTCGCTCGGCGCCCTAACGGCCCTGGTCACCGTGGGCCTGGTCAACGCCCTGGTCTGGTATGGCCGCCTGCACCTGAAGCTCCTGAAGCCGGCCCTCGAAGCTGGGGAGGCCCGCACGTGATCCGCACCCTCGCCATCATCGCCGCCGCCGGGTTCGTCCTCTGCCTCGGGGCCCTCTCGGCCGCTGTCGGCCTCGCCGGCGGCTCCAAGGGCCTGCACGACAAGATCACCCAGTTCGCCAAGGAAATGGATATCCAGATCGAGACCGAGGCGGGCGACGAGATCATCCTCGGCGTCGCCGAGGGGCCCAGCGTCACCCGCAAGCTGGCCTGGGACGGGACCGACACCCTGGAGATCGACGCCTTCGCCGACGTCACCTATGTCCAGGGCCCGGCCCGGACCGTCAGCCTGGAAGGTCCCGCCGCCCTCCTCGACAAGATCACGATCAAGGACGGCAGGATCGACTTTGAAGGCGGTCGCTGGAAGGGCGGCGCCCTGAAGGTGGTGATCGAGGCGCCTGGGGTCAGCCATTTCGACATGGGCGGCGTCCAGGACCTGAAGATCACCGGCTACGACCAGGATACGCTCGAGGTCAATCTCAGCGGCGCCGGTCGTGTCACGGCCACCGGCAAGACCCGCAAGGCGAGCCTGGCGATCTCCGGGACCGGCGCGGCCAACCTCGCCGCCCTGGAGATGGACGAGGCCGAGGTCGACCTCTCCGGCGCGGGCAAGGCCACCCTGGGCCCGAAGCAGTCCGCGAAGATCGACGTGTCCGGCATCGGCGAGGTCGAGCTCACCCGCCGGCCCGCCCAGCTGGAGCAGAATATCTCTGGCGCCGGTCGGGTCAGCCAGCCGGGTCTGCCCGGCTAGCGGACGAGACGATCCTTGGGGTGGAAGGGGGATCTGCATCAACCCTTCCGCCCCTCTGGTCGCCAGATCCCGTGCGGCCCTCCCGACACCTTCGCGCCCCACCGACCCCGGACTGGCTGCGAGCCCCCGGCGGTGACCTCATCCAGCTCGAATTTCCCGCGCTGTACTGCTGATCCGGCTTGACGCCCGACGCCGCCTTGCGGTCCTTCATTCCCGACACAACACAAGGGAGGATGACCCATGGCCTATCGGCCTTTTGATCTGACGGGAAAGGTGGCCCTGGTCACCGGCGGCAACGGCGGCATCGGCTTCGGCATGGTGGAGGCCCTGGCCCAGGCCGGGGCGGACGTGGTCATCTGGGGCTCCAACGGCAAGAAGAACGCCGCCGCCGCCGAGGCGCTGAAGGACGTAGGCGTGCGGGTGCTGACCCAGGTGGTGGACGTGGCCGACGAGAACGCCGTACGCGAGGGCATGGCCGAGGCGGTGCGCCAGATGGGCCGGATCGACACCGTAGTGGCCAACGCCGGCATCGGCGGCGGCGCCTCCTCCTTCGCCGATTTCCCCACCGAGACCTACCGGCGCGTGCTGGCGGTCAACCTGGACGGCGTCTTCTTCACCTTCCGCGAGGCCTGCAAGCACATGGTCGAGCGGGCCGACGGCGGCGACAAGGCGGGCGGGTCCCTGGTGGTGATCTCGTCCCTCTCGGCCTACGACGGCGCCCCGCGCAACGAGGCCTACGCCGCCACCAAGGGAGCGGTGATCTCCATGATCCGCGCCATCGCCGTGGAGCACGCCCGCTACGGCGTCCGCGCCAACGCCGTCCTGCCGGGCTGGATCGCCACCGACATGACCGCCGGGGCCCAGGGCAACGACAAGTTCAACGACGCGGTGATCCGCCGCGTGCCTGCGCGCCGCTGGGGCCAGCCCGCCGACTTCGGCGGCATCGCCGTCTACCTGTCCTCGGACGCCTCGGCCTTCCACACCGGCGACAGCTTCCTGATCGACGGCGGCTACGGGATCTTCTGACCCGGCGCCCGTCAGACCTTGTCGAGGGCCTGGAGGACGTCCTCCGCCAGGTCCTCGGCGTCTTCCAGGCCGACGCTCATCCGCACCCAGCCCTCGGTGAGGCCGATCTCCAGCCGCTCTGACTCCGACATGGAACGGTGGGTCGTGGTGCTGGGATGGGTGGCCATCGACTTGGCGTCGCCCAGGTTGTTCGAGATGTCGACGATGCCCAGGGCGTCGAGGAAGGCCCAGGCGCGCTCGCGGGTCCCGAGGTCGAAGGCCACGACGTTGCCGGGACCCGTCATCTGGCGGGCGATGAGGTTGGCCTGGGGATGGTCCGGCCGCCCCGGGAAGACCGTCCTGCGAACGGCAGTGTGACTGCATAACGCTTCGGTCACCCTCACGGCGTTGTCCGCCTGCCGGCGGACACGCAGGTCGAGGGTCTCCAGCCCCTTCAGCAGCACCCAGGAATTGAAGGGCGACAGGGCCGGGCCCGTGTGCCGCAGGATGTCGCGGTAGGCCTCGCCCATCAGCTCCGCCCCGCCGAGGATGGCGCCGCCCAGCACCCGGCCCTGACCGTCAATGTGCTTTGTGGCCGAGTAGACGACGATGTCCGCCCCCAGCTCCAGGGGCTTCTGGAAGACCGGGGTGGCGAAGACGTTGTCCACCACCAGCCGGGCGCCGGCCTGCCGGGCAAGGGCGGCCACCTCGGCGATGGGCGTCACCTCCAGCAGGGGATTGGCCGGGCTCTCCACCAGGAAGGCGCGGGTGTTGGGCCGGATGGCGTCGGCCCAGGCGGCGGGGTCCGTGGCGTCGACGAAGGTCACGTCGACCCCGAAACGCGGCATCCACTGGGAGAGGATCCACCGGCAGGAGCCGAACAGGGCGCGGCCTGCAACCACGTGGTCCCCGGCCCGGACGAGCCCCTGCAGGGCCACGTGTACGGCCGACATGCCCGAGGCCGTCGCCCGGCACATCTCCGCCCCCTCCAGCAGGGCGAGGCGGTCCTCGAACATCTGCGTCGTGGGGTTTCCGAAGCGCTGGTAGATGAAGCCGGGGTCCTCGCCGGAGAAGCGCCGGTCCGCCGCCGCGGCGCTGTCGTAGGCGAAGCTCTGGGTCAGGTAGAGGGCCTCGGAGATCTCGCCATAGGGCGAGCGCGCCATACCGCCGCGCACCATCCGGGTCTGGGGGCGCCAGTCCTTGGGGTCTTGGGTCATGGGCGGTCTCCGTGTCAGGAGCCCGCTTCAACCGCGACGGGCGCCGCAGGTCAAGCGGCGCGCCGGTTGGCCTTGCCATTCCCCGGCCGTGCGGCGAGTGTCCCCCCATGTCCGAGACGTCCGGCGCGGGGATTCTGCCCTGCCAGTCCCTTGAAGCCCTGATCGCCAGCGAGGCCATCGCCGCCGACCGGCCCTTCGATCCTGACCAGGTCCAGCCGGCCAGCCTGGACCTGCGCCTGGGCGTCCGGGCCTGGCGGGTGCGCGCCTCCTTCCTGCCGCGTCCCGGCCGCACCGTGGCCGACCGGCTGGCGGACGTGATGATGCACGAGATCGACCTGTCGGCCGGCGCCGTGCTGGAGCGGGGCTGCGTCTACATCGCCGAGCTGCAGGAGCGCCTGGCCCTGCCCAAGGGGGTCTCCGCCCGCGCCAACCCGAAGAGCTCCACCGGACGGGTCGACGTCTTCGTGCGCCTGCTCACCGATCACCAGCCGGCCTTTGACGACGTGGCCGACGGCTACCGGGGCCCGGCCTTCGTCGAGATCGCCCCCCAGACCTTCCCGGTCCTTGTCCGCGCCGGAACCCGCCTCAACCAGCTGCGCCTGAAGCGGGGGGACCCGCCGCGCCTGGCCACCCTCAGCGTGGGCGTCGACTTGGAGAGCGAGGCCGTCGCCGGTTTCCGCGCCCGCCGCCACGCCGGCGTGGTCGACATGGACCGGGTCGGCGGCCATGACCCCCGGGACTTCTGGGAGCCCCTGACGCCCCGCCGCGGCGAACTGCTGCTCGATCCCGGCGAGTTCTACATCCTGGCGTCCCGCGAGGCGGTGGAGATTCCCGTCCTGCAGGCGGCGGAAATGACCCCCATCGACCCTTCGGTGGGCGAGTTCCGGGTGCACTACGCCGGCTTCTTCGATCCGGGCTTCGGCGCCGCCGAGGCCGGGGCGACGGGCTCCCGGGGCGTGCTGGAGGTGCGCAGCCACGAGACGCCCTTCCTGCTGGAGCACGGCCAGACCGTGGCGCGCCTGGTCTTCGAGCCCCTGACCGAGAGGCCCTCGCGCCTGTATGGCGAGGGCGGAAGCCACTACCAGAGGCAGGGTCTCAAGCTCTCCAAGCACTTCCGGCCCTGGAGCTAGCCCCCCGGGCGTCTCAGAGCCGGTCCCGCACCGGCAGCTTCATGGTCGAGAACCGGTCGTCCAGGTGCTCGATCTCGAGGAAGCCCGAAGAGGCGCCAAAGGGCTTGTAGATCGAGAAGGTCTTGGCGATCCCCAGGGTGGCGGCGCTCTCCAGGGGCGAGACGAAGCTGCAGTCGCGGTCCAGCCAGTGGGGCTGGCTCATCCAGTAGGACAGCTGGTCGCGGGTGAGGGCGTAGAAGCCCGAGTGCGGGTTGCGCGCCCGCTGGAAAACGCCCTCCCGGCCGAAGGGCGAGCCGTACAGGGTCTCCTCATCCGTCACGTGGCGCTTCATGTCGGCGGCCAGGGCCGGCGCCAGGTCGCCGTCGATGTAGGTCTTCGGGGCGTGGCCCGCGGGGTTCAGCTCGACCCGGTTGGGCATGAGCACGCGACGGGGGCCGAAGGTGCGGTTGAACCAGACGATCTTGTCGACAAAGGCCGGGTCGTTGATCTTCAGGTCGTCCTCGCTGAAGACGAACAGGTCGTAGAGGTTGCGCCAGGCCGCGAAGAGGCCCTGGGCGGTGAAGCCCAGCATGCGCGGCTGGTCGAGGGTGTGCTTGGCCACCCGCACCCCCATGGCCGTGCAGAACTCCGGCGTCATCAGGTGTTTTTCGTTCGCCGTGGTCACGACGATATCCACGGTGTCCTCGGACCGTGGGCCCATGTGGAAGGACCGCGAGCCCACGTCCAGCATGGCGCTGGGGCCGAAGTGCGCCCGCCAGCTGCGGATCGCCGCCTCGACCGCCGCCTTGCGGTCCGCCTCGCGGCTGCCATCGGTGGAGGCGTGCCGGGGCTTGGCCTCGGCGGCGAAGTAGTGAGCCAGGATGACCAGGATGCGCATGGGACCCGCCGTATGAAGTCCCCTGTTACCTACAGGCCCCCGCGCCCGGGGGAAAGCCGCGGCCTTGAGCCCGGCCGCCGCCGGCTGTAAGGAGACGAGGCGCGCGGGCGTAGTTCAGAGGTAGAACGCAAGCTTCCCAAGCTTGATGTCGGGGGTTCGATTCCCCCCGCCCGCTCCAGTCCTCCCCACCGTTCGGAGCCAAGGTCGGCATGCCGATCGAACTGCCCCTCGCCGGCGTATCCACCTTCCTCGCCTTCCTGGATGCGGCCATCACCCATTTCGGGCTCAAGGGAGGGCGGGTCGAGGAATCGAACCCCGCCGTCCTCTGGGTCTACCAGCGGCTTCCACCGGCGCTGTTCATCGCCCTCTTCGCCCTGACCCACGGAGCGCTCTCCCTGGTCGGCTTCCACCTCTTCGGTCCTCCCGCCCAGTGGGGCTTGGCCGCGGCAGGCCTTGCCCCGGTGATCTGGAATATCTGGCTGCTCTTTCTGACCCGTAAGGCGGGCTAACCCGACCTGCCGGATCAGGGAGTGGGCGTCCGAACGGCCCTGAGGATCTCCGCCCAGGAGGCCAGCTTGAAGTTCTGGGCGTTGGGGGCGTTATCGCCGTCCTGGGCGATGAAGAGGCCGTCTGGATAGGCGCGGCTGAAGCGGCCCAGGGCCAGGGCTATGCCGTCGGTCTCCTCGGTGGAGCCCAGCTCGCCGCCGGAAATCCGGAAACGTCCTGCGGGCGTGAGCTCGGGCAGGCGATATAGGGCGTAGGCGTTGTCGCCCTGGCTGGAGACCACCAGCCAGCCCCCCGTGCGGCCTTCGGCCGCCAGGGCCAGGCCCTCGACATCCGGGACCAGCTGGACCCCGTCGGCGCGGATCGCCAGGCGACCCTCCGCTGGGGCGCCGGGCCGGGCGTCGAACACCCAGACCCCGGCCCTCTCCTCGCCGACGTATAGGGTGCGGGTGCGGTTATCGACCACGCAGCCCTCGGCCTGGGACGGAACCCCCAGCTTCCGGACGACTGTGCCGGATACCTTGTCGCGTCCCAGGTCCAGGCGGACCTGGACGACCTGCCCGTCCTTGAGCACCGAGAATGCGTGCACCTGTCGGTCGATCACGGCAAGGCAGACGCCATAGGCCTCACCCGCACCGCCCTCGGCCTGTCCCAGGGGCAGGAGGGCGCCGGTGCGGGTGTCCAGCCGGTAGACCTTCAGGAGGGCC
Organism: Phenylobacterium parvum; assembly: GCF_003150835.1. Classification (NCBI taxonomy): domain Bacteria; kingdom Pseudomonadati; phylum Pseudomonadota; class Alphaproteobacteria; order Caulobacterales; family Caulobacteraceae; genus Phenylobacterium; species Phenylobacterium parvum. The sequence goes on from NZ_CP029479.1 coordinate 409,965, forward strand.
CGGGCCGGATCATTGCGGTCGGAAGCCACGACCACCACGCCCCGTGCGCCCAGGTCGACAAGGTCGACATTGTTCACGCGGCCGGCCGGGTTGAAGTGAACGCTTTCCCCCGACAGGCGATAGACGTGCAGGCCCGCCTTCTTGTCGGTTCCGACGACCAGGCTCTTCTCCGGGTTCCTGGGATCCCGCCAGATAGCGGGATCGTCGGCGGCGTCGTCTGCCACGGTGCCGACCGGTACGGTCTGGCCCCGGGCCGGGACGCTGGCCGTCTGGGCCTGTACGCCCCCGGCGACGAGACCCGTCGCCAGAACGCCCAGAACCAGCCCCTTCAGCCGCGCCGTCATCATCAGAACGAGACCCGAACGCCGCCGGCATAGCGCCGCCCAAACCGCTCCCACTCGATGGTGTAGCTGTCGGTGAAGCCCGTTGGGATGCCGGTCGCCGTCAGGAGGTTGCCGGGCTCGGCGAAGCGCCGGCCGGGGTTGTTCAGGAGGTTGGTGGCGTCGAAGTAGAGCTCGACGTTCTTGTTCACCTCGTACCGGGCGGAGAAGTCCAGCTCGTCATCCTCGGCCCAGTAGGTGTCGCCGGCGTCCGCCAGGTCATCGGCGTAGCCGTCCAGCCATTCGGAGCGCTTCTGGTAGCTGAGGCGCAGGGATACCCCATACTTCTCGTAGTAGCCGCTGACGTTGTAGACTTGGTCAGAGGTCCCCGGCAGGCGCAGCTTGCGGGCCGGGATGGCGCCGATGGCGGGCTTGAGCACCTTGCTGTTGTTGAAGGTGGCGTTGGCGCTGAAGCCGAAGCCTCCCATCCATTCCGGAACGCCAAGGCCGTCCACCCAGGGGTCCAGCTGGAACTGGGCGGCCAGTTCCAGGCCCGCCAGGCTACCGTCGCCGCCGTTGGTGATGCCCGAGTAGAGATAGCCAGAGCGATCGATCCCATTGCTGTTCAGGGCGTCGGAGCCGAAGGTGCGGGTCTGGCGGTAGAGCACGTCCTCCACGCGCTTGAAGAAGACGCCGGCCATCAGGTAGCCCTGCGGCTCGACATACCACTCGAGGTAGGCGTCGAAGCCGTGGGCCAGCTCGGGCCGGACCGCCGGGTTGCCGCCCGAGATGCTCTGGTTGGCGTCGTTCACCGTCACGTTGGGACGCAGCTGGTCGTAGTCGGCCCGGGCCGCGCCGCTGTTGTAGGACAGGCGCAGCTTCTTGGTCTCGTCCAGGTTCACATTCACGTGGAGGCTGGGGAAGACCAGGGTGCGGTCGGATTCGGCCGTGATCGGGCCGGTCACACCGGCCACGGTCGCGACGGCGGTCCCCCGATTTTTCAGGTTCTCGACCCGAACGCCGCCGATGGCCGAGCCCCAGTCCCACTTCACCGTACCCATGGCGTAGCCGGCGTAGACCTGCTCGCGCACGTCGTAGATGTTCCCGGTCACCGGGTTGAAGGTGTAGGCCTTGCGCGCTGCGCCCGCCGCCGTGCGCATCTTGTCAGCGTCGAAGTAGCGGAAGGTGTAGTCCATCGGGATCTTGCCGAGGAAGGCCTGGTCCAGGGAAAAGGCGTTGTAGTCGGTGGGAATGCCGATGGCGGTGAACTGGGCGGCCTGGTTCAGGACCAGGTTCTTCTCGTCGACGACCTTGGTGCGCTGGTCAAACTGGAAGCCAACCCGGAAGGTGGCCTCGCCACCGAGGAACTCGGCCTCCTTGGCCACCGAGATCCGGCCCGTGTAGGCGGTGGTGGTGTCGACGGCGTCCAGGAGGGTCAGCGAGGTGAGGGGCTTGGTGAAGGTGTCGATGTTCGTCACCGGCGTTCCCGCCTGGTACCGCGTGGGGCTGGACAGCTGCAGGGTCGTCGACAGCAGCAGGCGCGACCGGTCGGGGTCAGAGAAGTCGTAGGCCACGGTCGGGCGCAGGGTGCGGGTGCTGGGGCTGTCCCAGGTCGTCTCGCCGACCACCGAGCGGTCGTCCTTGGACTCGGTGTAGTTGGCCAGCCAGTTCAGCGACCAGCCGTCTCCGAAGCCGTGATCCCCTTCCAGGGTGTTGGTGAAGATCGACTGCTCGAAGGCCCGCAGGGTCGAGCGCTGGCGAATGTCGATGCCGTAGACGGTCCCCTTCATCGGGGTGTTCCCGATGCAGATGTCGGCATAGCCCGTATTGGTCGGGGTCGGGTTGGGGGCGGTGGCGCAGGCATCGGTCAGGGGCTGCAGGTCCGACTGACGGTCGTCGAGGTCAAAGCGGTAGTTGTCCCGCATCTCGTCGTCGGTGAAGGTCGTGTAAATGGACCTCAGGGAGATGTGGTGGTCGCCCTGGCGCCAGTCCCCGCGGCCGGAGACCGACCAGTTCTTGCGGGTCAGGCGGTAGAGCTTGTTCTCGGCTTCATGCGCCCAGAAGCGGGTCAGGTTGCCGGGCCGCTGGTCCTGGGAGACCCGCTCGTAGTCGGTCTCGAAGTTGTCGGTCACCATGTCCCGCTGGAAGTATGAGGCGGAGACGACAAAGCCGACCTCGCCGTCGCCGAGGTCATAGCGGTTGGAGGCGACGCCGTAGGCTTCGTACTGGGGCTTGTCCCCCAGTTCGGCGATCCCATACCCCGCCTTGGCCCCGAGCTTCAGGCCGGGATAGTCGAAGGGCGAGCGGGTGATGATGTTGACATTGCCCGACACGGTCTCGCCCGGCATGTCCGGCGTCACGGCCTTGGACACGATGATCTGGGAGGCGATGGCCGACGGCACGGCGTCGAACCGGGCGTCGCGGCCTTCGGGACTGACGACGTTGATCCCGTCGAAGCTCAGGGTCGTCCAGTAGTTGGGCGCGCCGCGGAGGCTGACATAGCGGGCCTGGCCCTGGTCGCGCTCCACCGCCACGCCGGGCAGGCGGCTGGCGGCCTGGGCGATGTTCTGGTCCGGCAGGCGACCGACGCTGTCCGAGGCGGCGACCGCCACCAGGGAGTCCGAGGCCTTCTGGGTGCGCAGGGCCGCAGCTTCGGATTCCGCGATCGGCCGGGAGGCGGTGACGATGACCTCGCTGACGGCGCCGGCGTCCTGGGCCCGGGCGGCGAGGGGAGAGAGAAGGGCGGTGGTGCAGACCAGCGCAAGACGAAGCGCCGCCGGGCGGGAGATGAAGGTCATCGCAAGCATCCTGTCGGGTGGGGGGCGCTCTACGGCGCCATTCGTCCCCCGGATGCCCAAGCTTCTTGACGCCTGCGCGACAGATCCTTGACGGTTTGACTACAGCGGGTCTTGCGGCGAATCCGCCTACCCCATCGCCGCCTTCGACCCTGCCTCCACCTTGGCGCGCGGGATCAGGCGGATGGTGGAGGTGGCCTTGGCCAGGACCTCGCCGGCGGCGTTCAGGAGGCGGCCCTCGGCGAAGCAGGTCGACTTGCCGGCGCGCTCGATCCAGGCCTCGGCCAGGACGAGGCCCGGCCGGGCGGGTGCAAAGAAGCTGACCTTGAGCTCCAGGGACATGGGGGTCATGTCGCCGCCGCCCGCCATGGCGGCGTGGGCCATGGCCGCGTCGATCCAGCCGCAGATGAAGCCGCCCTGCACGACGCCGCCCGAATGGCACATGTGGACGCCGGCCAGGTACTCGATCGCCGCCCGGCCGGGCTCGAAGGTGACCAGCCGCTGCTGTCCGAGCGTCTTCTGGAGGTCCTGTAGGGGCGGGGCTTCGGGCATGGCGTTTCCCTCCGGATCATGCGTCAGGCCGACTTAATGCAGGACGCGGGGCGGGCCGTCGAGGGGGAGGCCCTGCGGCGTAACCTTCTCGCAACCTGGGGACGCTAGGCAGGAAGGCACGAAGCGAAATCCGGGCCGCGAATGGTTCCTCTCAGCCGCGAACTTGTTGTTCTGGTCATCGACGACAATGTCGGCATGCGCAGCATCATGACGGCTGTGCTCCGCGCCCTGGGCTTTTCGGAAATCCGGCTGGCCGACGACGCGATCGAGGCCCAGAAGATCATTCCCCACGTCAAGCCGGACCTGATCATCACCGACCTGAAGATGCCGATCCTCGACGGCGTGACCTTTGTCCGCAACCTACGCGCCGACGAGTCCAATCCCTTCAGCGAGGTCCCGATCATCGTCGCGACGGGCCATACCGAAGAAAAACACGTCAAGGCCTGCATCGCGGCCGGCGTGGACCAGTTCCTGGCCAAGCCCATCACCGGCCGGGCCCTGGCCGAGCGGATCACCCGGGCCCTGTCTCCGGACCGGCAGTTTGTCAGGGTCGGCGACTACAATGGCCCGCACCGCCCCATGGGGCGCAACTACCCATCCGCCGACGTCGAATAGTCGCCTCCGGTCTCAGGGCGTCGGCGCTTCGGGCATCAGGCCCTCGGACTTCAGCTGATCGTAGGCGGCCTTCTGCAGGCCCCTGGCCTGGGTGGGGGAGAGCCCCAGTTCGTAGGCCGCGACCTCCCGTTCGCCAAAGGTCCTGGGGTCCATGCCCGTGACGGCGCCGAAGATCACGAGGGCGCTGAGGTAATAGCCGGCCGCGCTGGCGTGGTACTGGTCCCATCCCCACAGGTCGACCTTGCCGAAGGCGACCCCATCGTAGGGGTTGGGGTCGGCGACGCCCGTCTCCATGGCCCGGTTCCAGGCCTCGCCCACGGGAAGCACCCCGCGGACAGACTTCGAGGCCGCCCGGGCCCGGTCGTAGCCCGCCCGGACGTCCCGGGCCATGGCGGCGATGGGCTTGCCCTTCCAGGGGCTGGGCTTGAGGTAGGTAAGGTCCGCCCGGGACCAGGTGGCCTGGTAATAGATCCTCGCGGAGGGATTCTTCTGGGCCAGGATGTCCGAGAGCTGGCGTCCGGACTCGATCAGCCGGGTCGGGTCCCCCGGGCGTTCAAGGTCCAGGGTGGACTGGCCCTGGAGGATGACCACGTCCCAGGGCCGGTCGATCAGGGGCATGCGGTTGGCGAGGTGCCAGTCGAAGTTCTTGCCGGGCGAGGTCTCGAGGCTGACCTTGTAGTCCAGCCGGGCCTGGGTGGTGAGCACCTTGAAGATGGCCGGAACGCCGCCGATGCCTTCCCGGTTCAGGTCGGTCACCTGTTCGGGACGGTAGCGGAGCACCGGGGAGGTCGCCCCGAAGGTGAAGCTGTTGCCGACGAAGAGGATGCTCTCGGCCCAGGCTGCGGTCGCGGCCAGGCTTAGGGCGAGGGCGGCGAGGACAGGGCGAACGGCGCGCATGGGGGTCTCCGGGATTGACGCTCCAAGAGACCATGTCCCCCGCCCTGCGGCAATTCGCCCGGCGCCAAAGAAAAAGGCCCCCCGGCGAGGTCGCCGGAGGGGCCCTGGAAGTCGGACCTGAGGTCCGGGATCAGTAGCCGTTGATCCGGGCGTAGCGGTCGCGGTGGTAGCTCTGGCTGCCGAAGGCCGCCTCGGCCGCGCGGGCGCGCTTCAGGTAGAAGCCCGAGTCATGGGCATCGGTCATGCCGATGCCGCCATGCATCTGGACCATCTCGTTGGACACCAGGTGGAAGACGTCGCCCATCTTGGCCTTGGACAGGGACACCAGCTCGGCGACGTCCGGGCTGTCGGCGTCGATGGCCTGGAGGGCCGCCTCGACGGCGCTGCGGGCCAGCTCGAGATCGGTGAACATCTTGGCGGCGCGGTGCTGCAGGGCCTGGAAGGAGCCGATCACCTGGCCGAACTGCACACGGACCTTGAGGTAGTCGAGGGTGGTCTCGAAGGCCTGGTTGGCCGAGCCGAGCATCTCGGCGGCCAGGGCCGCGCGCACGCGGTCCAGGGTCTTTTCCAGGACGTCCCAGCCCTTGTCGGCGGCGCCGAGGACGGCGTCGGCGCCCACTTCGACCTTGTCGAAGGTGATGTTGGCCGCGCCGCGGTTGTCAGCGAGGGCCAGGCGCTTGCGGCTCACGCCCTTGGCGTCGGCGGGGACCAGGAACAGGGTGATCCCGTCCTTGTCGCCCGGCTTGCCGGAGGTGCGGGCGGAGACCACCAGCAGGCTAGCGGCCAGGCCTTCGATCACGAAGGTCTTGGTCCCGCTCAGGCTGTAGCCGGCGCCGGACTTGGTCGCGGCCAGGGCGACCTTTTCCGGGGCGTGGTGGGGGCCTTCGTCCACCGCCAGGGCGCCGACGACCGTGCCTTCGGCGATCTTCGGCAGCCACTCGGACTTCTGGGCGTCAGAGCCGCCGAGGACCAGGGCCGAGGCGGCGCCCACGCCAGAGGCGATGAGCGGAGAGGCGGTCAGGGTCCGGCCCAGTTCCTCGAGGATGAGGCCCATGGACAGGTAGCCGAAGGCCGAGCCGCCGTACTCTTCCGGGATGATGACCCCGGCCCAGCCCATCTCGGCCATCTCGTTCCAGGCGTTTGCGTCGTATCCGATCTCGACGCCGGAATCGCGCATCTTGCGGAAGGCGGTGACCGGGCTCTTTTCCTGGGTCCAGCTCTTCGCGGCGTCGCGGAGCATGCTCTGTTCTTCGTTCAGAACGGCCATTTCAGATAATCCTTAATCTCGTCGTGTCGGTGGATGTCAGTTGTGCTGGGTAAGGTCGGGCAGGCCGAGGATGCGCTTGGAGATGATGTTGCTCTGCACCTCCTGGCTGCCGCCGTAGATCGTGAAGGCCTTGCCGCCCAGCCAGCCGCGGACGGCGCCGAGCTCCTCGGCCTTGAAGGCGTCGCCTTCCCAGCCGAGGCCCTGGTGGCCCATGATCTCGAGCGTGAGCTCGTGGCGCATCTGCATCCAGCTCGTGCCGGCGTTCTTCATGATCGAAGTCGCCGCGCTGGGGCCGGAATTGCCCTTGCTCTCCAGCATGGCGCGCACGGCGGTCTGCTGGAAGGAACGGCCCTCGATCTCGTGCTGGACGACGCGGGTGCGAAGGTCGGGGTCGGAGATCCGGCCCTGCTCGTCCACGCCGACATACTCGCGGGCCAGGTCCACCAGGGACCGTCCGCCCATGCCGCCGCCGCCGCCGGCGCCGGACAGGCCGCCGCGCTCGTGCTGGAGAAGGCGCTTGGCGATGGTCCAGCCGCCGTTCAGCGGCCCGACCAGGTTCTTCTTCTCGGCGCGGGCGTCGGTGAAGAAGGTCTCGCAGAAGGGCGAGTTGCCGGCGATCAGCTTGATCGGACGCACTTCGACGCCCGGCTGGTGCATGCTGAAGAGGACGAAGGAGATGCCTTCATGCTTCTTGGTGGTGTCGGTGCGCACCAGGCAGAAGCACCAGTCGGCGTACTGGGCGCCTGACGTCCAGATCTTCTGGCCGTTGATCAGGAAGTGGTCGCCCTTGTCCTCGGCCCGGGTCTGCAGGGCCGCGAGGTCCGAACCGGCGCCCGGCTCGGAGAAGCCCTGGCACCACTGGACGTCGCCGCGGCAGATCAGCGGGATGTGCTCCAGCTTCTGGTCCTCGGTGCCGTACTCGAGCAGGGTCGGGCCGAACATCATCACGCCCATGCCGCCGATCGGGTTGTAGGCCCCGGCGCGGCCGAACTCCTGCTGGATCACCCGGGCCTCAGCGGCCGAGAGTCCGCCGCCGCCGTATTGGGCCGGCCAGGTGGGGGTGCCCCAGCCCTTGGACCCGACCGCCTTGCGCCAGGCTTCCTGGGCCTCGGTCGGCTTGGAGCGCTCCTCGCGCATCATCGGGTTGGGCCGGCCCTTCAGCTCGGCGGGGAAATTGGCCTCGACCCACTCGCGAACTTCCTTGCGGAAGGCCTCGGGATCGCCGCCTCCAAAATCAGCCATGAAAAGTCTCCTTCAGAAATCGGGCTCAGCGCGACTGGGTCAGGTCGGGCAGGCCGAGGATGCGCTTGGAAATGATGTTGTTCTGGACCTCGTTGGAGCCGCCGTAGATCGAGCCGGCCTTGCCGGAAAGCCAGCCGCGGACCGCCGAGAGCTCGGCCGCCGCGAAGTCCTGGCCCTCCCAGCCGAGGCCCTGGTGACCCATGAATTCCAGGGTCAGCTCGGCCCGGTCCTGGGCGATCTTCATGTTGGCGTTCTTCATGATCGAGGTCGTGGCGCTGGGGCCGGAGTTGCCCTTGGCCTCCTGCGCCGCGCGGCGGACCGTGGCCTGCAAGGCGGCCTGGTCCATCTCGTTCATGACAATGCGGGTGCGCAGGTCCGGGTCGGCCAGGCGGCCCTGGTCGTCCTCGCCCACATACCTCTTGGCGACCTGGCCCAGGATGACCTTCTGGGCGGGACCGCGGCGGGCGCCGTCCATGCCGCTGCGCTCATGCTGGAGCAGGCGCTTGGCCACCGACCAGCCGCCGTTGAGCGGGCCGATCAGGTCGTCCTTGGGCACCTTCACGTCGGTGATGAAGGTTTCGCAGAAGGGCGAGTTGCCGGCGATCAGGCGGATCGGGCGGGCCTCGACGCCGGGCTGGCGCATGGAGAAGACCACGAAGGAGATGCCTTCATGCTTCTTGGTGGTGTCGGTGCGCACCAGGCAGAAGATCATGTCGGCCCACTGGGCGCCTGACGTCCAGATCTTCTGGCCGTTGACCAGGAAGTGGTCGCCCTTGTCCTCGGCCCGGGTCTGGAGCGAGGCCAGGTCCGATCCCGCGCCGGGCTCGGAGAAGCCCTGGCACCAGCGAATACGGCCGTGGACGATGTCGGGGATGTACTTCTGCTTCTGGGCCTCGGTGCCGTACTCCAGCAGGGTCGGGCCAAACATGCTGACGCCCATGCCGACGATGGGGTTCACGGCGCCGATGGCCGCCATCTCCTGCTGCAGCACCCGGGCCTGTTCGCGGGAAAGCCCGCCGCCGCCGTACTGGGCCGGCCAGGTCGGGACGCCCCAACCCTTGGCGCCCATGCGCTCCTTCCAGAGGGCGAAATCGCCCTTCGGCGGCTCGGGGGACATGACCATCGCCTCGAGCGCGGCGAGATCTTTGCGGAGGGAGGCGGGGAAATTCGCCTCAAGCCAGTCGCGGGCCTCGGCCCGGAAGGCGTCGAGTCCACTGTCGCCAAAATCGGCCATCAGAAATACTCCCTAAAATTCAATATCTTATCCCCAATCATACCATGCAGGCGCGGTTTCGCGAGTCGATTATTTCGGATCGGGCAGGCCCAGGACCCGCTTGGAGACCACGTTGAGGTTGATTTCCGATGTCCCGCCCTCGATCGAGTTCGCCTTGGCCCGCAGCCAGGTGCGGACGGCGGCCAGCTCGGGGGCGGAGTAGCCCTCGCCTTCCCATCCGAGGCCGGCCGTCCCGAGAGACTCGACGATCAGCTCGTTCCGCTCCTGGGCGATCTTGGCCCCGGCGTACTTCATGATCGAGGTGACCGCCGACGGGCCCTGGTTGGACTTGGACTCATCGGCCGCCCGGCGGACGGTCTGCTGGAAGGCCTGGGTCTCCATCAGGTGGTCGATGATCCGCCGGCGCAGGTCGGGATCGGCCAGGCGGCCGTCCTCATCGAGGCCGACATAGTCCAGGGCCGCCTCGCGGACGGTCAGGGCCGAGACCGGTGCGCCGATGGAGCCGCCGCCCAGGCCCGCGGAGATGTTGTCGCGCTCGAACTGGAGCAGGCGCTTGGCCACCGTCCAGCCGCCGTTGAGGGGGCCGAACAGCTGGTCCTTGGGGACCTTCACGTCGGTGAAGAAGGTCTCGCAGAAGGGCGAGGTGCCATTGATCAGCTTGATCGGGCGGACCTCCACCCCGGGGGTGCGCATGTCGATCAGGACGAAGGAGATGCCCTCGTGCTTCTTGGAGGTGTCGGTGCGCACCAGGCAGAAGCACCAGTCGGCGATGTTGGCGCCCGAGGTCCAGATCTTCTGGCCGTTCACCAGCCAGTGGTCGCCCTTGTCCTCGCAGCGGGTCTGAAGGGAGGCGAGGTCCGAGCCCGAACCCGGCTCTGAATAGCCCTGGCACCAGCGTACGGATCCGGTGACGATTCCCGGCATGTGCTGGCGCTTCAGGGTCTCGGTCCCGTACTCCAGGAGGGTGGGCCCGAACATCATCACGCCCATGCCGCCGATGGGGTTGCGGGCCCCGATCCGCGCCATCTCCTCGGCCAGGACCCGAGCCTTGGCGCGGGACAGGCCGCCGCCGCCATAAGCCGCCGGCCAGGTGGACACGCCCCACCCCTTGGCGCCGATGCGTTCGCGCCAGAGCCGGGCGTCATCGCTCTCCTTGCCGCCGCCCATGGCCGCCATCTGGGCCGCAGGGTCCGCCGCAAGGGCCTTGGGAAAGTTCTCGTCCAGCCAGGCCTTCGCCTCCGTCCGGAAGCCCTCGAGGTCTTCGCCGCCGAAATCCGCCATCTGTCCCGCCTTTCCTGAAAAACCGCGCGTCCGCCGACCCCTAGGCGGGGTCGGGAAGCCCGAGCACCCGCTTGGAGATCACGTTGAGGTTGACCTCGGAGCTGCCGCCCTCGATCGAGTTCGCCTTGGCTCGCAGCCAGCCGCGCACCGCACCGATTTCCTGGGGCGCATAGTCTTCGCCGGTCCAGCCCAGGCCCTGGCTGCCCATCATCTCGACCACCAGTTCCGAGCGCTCCTGGGCGAAGCTGGCCACTGCATACTTGATGATCGAGGTCGCCGCCGAGGGGCCGTTGGAGGCCTTAGCCTCCGCCTCGATGCGCCGGATCGTCTTGTAGAAGCAGTCGAAGTCCATCTTGTTCCGGGTGATCCGGGTGCGCAGGTCCGGATCGGAGAGGGCCCCGGTCTCGTCGGTCCCGACATAGTTGCGCGCCATGACGCCGAGGTCGCTGGCGGTCCCGCCCGCGCTTTCGCCCGGGCCAAAGCCGCCCGAGATGTTCTGGCGCTCGTACTGCAGGAGGCGCTTGGCGATCTGCCAGCCGCCGTTGACCTGGCCCACCAGGTTTTCCTTGGGGATCTTCACGTCGGTGAAGAAGGTCTCGCAGAAGGGGCTTTCGCCAGAGATCAGCTGGATGGGCCGGGTCTCGACCCCCGGCGACTTCATGTCGATGAGCACGAAGGAGATGCCCTCATGCTTCCTGGAGGTGTCGGTGCGCACCAGGCAGAAGCACCAGTCGGCCTTGTTGGCGTAGCTGGTCCAGATCTTCTGGCCGTTGATCAGCCAGTGGTCGCCCTTGTCCTCGCAGCGGGTCTGGAGGGAGGCCAGGTCCGAACCCGCGCCGGGCTCGGAATAGCCCTGGCACCAGCGGGCCTCGCCACGGATAATCCGCGGCAGGTGCTCCAGCTTCTGGGCCTCGTTGGCGTATTCCAGGAGGACCGGCCCCAGCATCCACAGGCCAAAGGAGGAAAGGGGGGTGCGATAGCGGCCGCGGGCCAGTTCCTGCTCGACGACCCGGGCCTCCTCGGGGGAAAGGCCGCCGCCACCGTAGGCCGCCGGCCAGGTCGGTGCGGTCCAGCCCCTCTCGGCGACCCGCCGCATCCAGACGATCTGGGGGTCCTCAGAGCCCAGGAAGGCGCGACCGCCCCAGATGGCTTCGGGGTCGGTCCGGGCGTCGGCTTTCCGCAGTTCGGCGGGATAGTTGGCCTCCAGCCAGTCGCGGACCTCTGTCCGGAAGGCCTCAAGGGTCTCGCCGCCGAAATCCGCCATGGGAAATCCTCCGCTCTCAACCGAAGCCCGCACCGGGCGCGCGACACATTAGCGGTCGGCCCGCCGGGAGCAAGACATTCGCGGGCTGGGTTTGATACGTCGGAGGTTGGAACCCATCTCTTAACCTTGGCAGACTAAATCACGGGTCCTGTTCCATGCTTCACAGGTTCGAGATGGCGTTGAGACGCGAGTTCAAGCCCGCCCTCCTTGCGGCCGCCCCCCTGGCGGGCGCCCTGCTGGTCATGGCGGCGGGGGCCATGCTCATCGCCTCCGGCGCCACGCCGTCGTCTCCGGAACGCTTCATGCGCCTGTCCCTGGCGCTTCCTTCGCCGGTGATCGAGATCAGCCACTTTGCTTCGAGCGTCCTCGGCCTTGTCCTGGTCATGCTTGCCTTCGGTCTCAGGGCGCGCCTGGACGCCGCCTGGGCGGCCAGCATCGCCGTCCTCTTCCTCACGGCGATCCTGTCCCTCTCCAAGGGCCTGATCTGGGAGGAGGGGCTGATCCTTGCGGCGATCGGGACCTTCCTGGCGCCCCTCCGCGCCGCCTTCCCCCGCAAGGCGGCCCTGTCGCAGATGGAGGTCTCGCCCGGCTGGCTCCTGTCGGCGGGCGCCGCCGTGGCGGGGGCGGGCCTGCTGGGCCTCTGGTTCTTCCGGCATGTCAGCTACGAGGACCAGCCCTTCTGGAGCACCATGGTCGACGGCGACGTCGCCCGGTCCATCCGGGCCTGGGCCGGTGCGGCCCTGGCCTTCCTCGGATTCGGCGTCTGGCGGCTTGTCGCCACCGCGGCGACCCCGAGGGTGATCGGCGAGGACGACCCCGACTTCGAGCGCGTGCGCGCCATCCTGGCGGCCTCCGAATCGGCTGAACCCCTGTCCAACCTGGCCCTGTTCGGGGACAAGCGGTTCCTGTTCTCGGAGTCCGGGCGCAGCTTCATGATGTTCGGCGTCCGGGGCCGATCCTGGATCGCCCTGGGCGGCCCCGTCGGCCAGCGCGACGAGCGCCTGGAACTCCTCTGGCGCTTCCGGGAGATGGCCGACGCCCACGCCGCCCGGCCGGGCCTGTATGGGATCGGGCCGGACGACCTGCAAGACGTCGTGGAGCTGGGCTTCTCCATCCAGAAGATCGGCGAATGTGCTCGCCTGCCGATCCAGGACTTCGCCTTCGAGGGACAGACCCGGGCCAAGATCCGCCGGGCCTGGCGCCAGGTGCGCGATGGCGGCGCCGAGTTCGAGGTCATCCCCCCGGGCGGCATAGACGCTATCCTGCCGGAACTCGCCGCCATCTCCGAGGAGTGGCTGGCCCGCCAGTCCGGCGGCGACAAGTCCTTCGCCCTGGGCGGCTTCAATCCAAGTTACCTGAGGGAGTTCCCGGTGGCGGTCGCCCGTTGGGAAGGCCGCATCGTCGCCTTCGCCAACCTCTGGCCCACCGCCAGTCGCGACGCCTTCTCCATTGACCTGATGCGCTACAACTGGGCGGCGCCCAAGCGCATCATGGACTTCCTCTTTGTCGAGCTGATCGGCTGGGGCCGGGAGCAGGGCTACGCCTATCTCGACTTCGGCAACGCCCCCCTGGCGGGGCTGGAGGACCGGCCGCTTGCGCCGGTCATGACCCGCGTCGGCCGCCTCATGTTCGACCTTGGCGAGGACGTCTACAACTTCCAGGGCGTGCGGAGCTACAAGGACAAGTTCCACCCTAACTGGGAGCCCCGCTACGCCGCCGCACCGGCCAAGTGGGCGATCGCCGTCCTCCTTGCAGACGTCAGTCTCCTGTCGTCTGGCGGGTTCGCCGGGCTCACGCGCCGCCCGAAGAAGTCCGAGGTTCCGGCGCCGAAGAAGGCCGAGCCCCCTGTCGAGCCCCTTGTGGCGGAGGCCCTAGCCGCCAGGGACCCCGCCCCTCGCACCGCCTGATCAGCGCCCCGGCGGTCCGGTGGTGACGCCGAAAAGATTCACCAGGTGGACCAGAAGGATCAGTGACGCCGTCGCCGCAGCGGCCATGAGCGGCCGCCAGGGGATCATCCGCGGTCCCTTCAGGAAGTCCGGAGGGCGGGCGCCGCGCCAGCCTGCAAACACCGTGAGGCCGAGACTCGCCGCCAGGGCCGCCAGGGTGGTCGGTAGGTCCATTTGCCGAATCTCCAGGCCGCGGCAGGCGCCGCGACAACTATCCACAAGGTGTCGAGCGACGGGGCGCCCAACGCGTTAACCCCGCGTTTACACCCGAAAGCCGGCTCGGTAGACCAGACCGTGGCGATTGGGAGAGCGATTCGCATGACGGCAGGGGCGCCATGGAGCGTCAAGGGTATCGACCCCAGGGCCCGCGAAGTCGCCAAGGAGCTTGCCGCCAGGGCGGGCATGACCCTCGGCGAGTGGCTCAACCGGTCGATCCTTGAGGGCGAGGCGCCGCCGCCGGCCGCGGGTCCCGCGCCGCGCCGCCCGGCCGTGCCCGACCCCCGCGACCCGTTTGACCGGCCCGAGGACGAACTGCGCCGTCTGGCCATGGTGCTTGACCGACTGGCCGACCGCCTTGACGGCTCAGAGGCCCGCACGGGCGCAGCGATCTCCAGCCTGGAATCCACCGTCCGCGCCACCCTGGGCCGCCTCGAGCAGGCCGTCGCCGCGCCCCCGCGCCCCGAGCCTCGCCCCGAGTCTCGTCCCGAGCCCCGCCAGGAATCCAGGACTGACCGGTACGAAGGCGTGCTTCGGGCGCTGGAGGGAGCCCTCGGGCGCCTGGCCTCGCAGATGCAGGAGGGAGAGGCGCGCACACGCGACACCCTCCAGGATTTCCGTCTCCGCCTCGAGCGCGCGGAATCCCGCCCGGCGCCCCCGCCCTCCGGCGTCGACCAGATCGCCTTCCGGGTGGGCGAGATCCAGGATCGCACCGCGGCGGCCATGAACACCCTTCGCGAGGCCTTTGACGGCCTCGACCAGCGGCTGGCCCATCTTGAGGCGTCGGCGGGCGAGGGGATCGAGGGTCGGCTGCGCGAGATGTCCTTCCGCCTGGGCGAGCGCCTCGACGCCGCCCGCGAGGAAATGTCCCGCGAGCTGTCCGAGACCTCGGGCCGGCGGATGTCCGAACTGGAACGGGCGCTCTCTGACCTTTCGGGCAAGGTGGCGAGGCTGGAGAGAGAGGCGTCGGGCCGCGCGCCCTCCTTGGCGCAGGCCCCGGCGCAGGACGCCGACCGTCGCCCCGCCGAAGAGGCGGAACGCATCAGCGAGATCCTTCGCAGCCGGCTCTCCCGGGCCGATCCGGACCAGGCGGCCTCGATCGCCCGGCTCGGGGACGAGATCACACGGATCGGCGACCGGCTGGGTGTCCGCCCTGAACCCGTGGCCGCCTCGCCGGAAACGGGGGAACCGGGCCTTTCGGGCGCCGAGGGGATCGCCCTTCGGATCCGCCAGAGCGAAGACCGGACGGCCCGCCTCCTCGAAGAGGCCCGCCAGAGGCTCGACGCCCATTTCCCTCCGCTCACCGCGTCCGTGGCCCCGGCGGATGGGGATCGGGCGACGGCGGACGCGCGTCTCCTGTCCCTGTTTGACGACGAGGATGAACCGGCCTCGACAGCCGGTCCTGCGGAAGGGGCCCGCGACCCTGAGCCCAGGCGTTCTGACCTGGATGGCCGCGGCGAGGACTGGCCCCTGGATCTCCTGGCCGAAGCCCGGGCGGCCAACGCCCGCAGCGCCGCTAGTGGGCAGGATCGTGCCGACGAGGCGACGGATGAGCCTGAGGCGCCTTCCCTTCCGGGGTTTGACCTGTCCTCGTCCCGACCTGCGCCGCGACCCGCCCTGCGACCCCGTCGCTTCGCCGGCCGGGACGGCCTCACCTCCCTGGCCGTTCTCTGCATTTCCGTCTCTCTGGTGGGCTACGGCGTCCTGAGTCTCTTCGAGGGAACGCCGGGCGAGGCCCCTCCCGCGGGGACCTCCCCAGCAGCATCCGCCCGCACCCAGCCGGGCGTCCTGGCGGCGACGCCGGCCCCAGCCGTACGCGCCGCGGTGGTCCTTGCGCCGGCGCCCGCCTCGGCGGCTCCGCCCCCGGGAACGCCAGCCGCGTCGACGGCGGCGTCGCGGGCTGCGCCGGCGGGGCTCGAGTCCCGGTTCCGCCGGGCAAGCGACGACCTCAAGGCTGGCCGGCCCGGCGCCGCCGCCGAAATCCGCGCCCTGGCCGAGGGAGGATACGCCCCGGCCATGCGGGTTCTTGCCGGCCTGGTCGAGCGGGGCGAGGCCGGCCAGGCCCGCGACCCTGGCCTTGCGCGATCCTGGCTTCGCCGCGCCGCCGAGTCCGGCGACCGGGTGTCCATGCACGCCTATAGCTACGACCTCATGAACGGAACCAACGGCCCCCGTGATCCTTCGGCCGCCGTGGGCTGGCTCCGCCGCGCGGCCGAGGCCGGCTTGGTGGACAGCCAGTTCAATCTCGGCGCCGTCTACGAGCGCGGCATGGGCGTGCCCCAGGACCTGCGCCAGGCCTTCATCTGGTACTCGCGCGCCGCGGATGGCGGGGATGGCGAGGCCCTTCGCCAGGTCGAGCGGCTGCGCCCCGTCCTCACGGCCTCGGCGTCGCGCTCGGTGGATGACGTGCGGATGGCCCAGAAAGCCCTGGGCCGGCTGGGATACTGGTCGGGACCGGTCGACGGGGACCTGACCCCCCAACTCCGGTCCGCCATCGAGGCCTACCAGAAGGACCAGAAGGCGCCCGCCACCGGTTTCCTTGACGACGCCACGCTCAAGCGCCTGGCCATGCTCGGCCGCTAGGGCCACCGCGGAGGACGGGGACGCTGGACGTCTATCTCCCCATCGCCGAAGTCTCAGTCAACGCTCCCCTCCTGGTCGCCGCGGGCGCCCTCGTGGGTTTCATCTCGGGCATGTTCGGCATCGGGGGCGGCTTCCTGATGACCCCCCTTCTGGTCTTCCTCGGCGTGCCCGCCCCTGTCGCGGTCGCCAGCATGGCGGGACATGTGGCGGCTTCCTCGACCTCCAGCGTCCTGGCCTATTCCGCCAGCCGGGGAGTCGACTTCCGGATGGGCGCCGTCCTGGCCGCCGGCGGGGCGGTCGGGTCCCTGGCCGGGGTCGAGGTCTTCCGCTGGCTCCGCCTGGCCGGACAGGCCGACCTCGCCGTCGCCCTGGCCTATCTCGTTTTCCTGGGCGTGATCGGGACCCTGATGCTGTGGGAGTCCGTGGGCGCCCTGGCCCGCCGGCGACGGGGCGATGCCGACCCTGCGCCGGCCCAGAAGCGTCCGGCCCTGCTCTACGGACTGCCCCTGAAGATGCGGTTCCCGCGCTCGCGCCTCTACATCAGCGTGCTGCCGCCCCTCGCCCTTGGCGCCTTCGTGGGCCTGCTGTCGGCTGTGATGGGCGTCGGCGGCGGCTTCATCCTCGTCCCGGCCATGATCTACCTGCTGCGCATGCCTGCAGGCGTGGTGGTGGGGACCAGCCTGTTCCAGATCATCCTGACCACCTCCCTGACCACCCTGCTCCAGGCGGGGCGCAACCAGACCGTGGACATCGTGCTGACCTGCCTCCTCGTCCTCGGCGGCGTCATCGGCGCCCAGCTGGGCGCCCGGGCCTCGGCGCGCTTCCGGCCTGAGGCCCTCCGGGTCCTGCTGGCCCTGATCATCCTGGCCATAGGCCTCTCCATGGGCCTGCGCCTGGTGCTGACCCCGGCCGATCCCTTTGTCCTCCTTTCGGCGGAGGGCTGACCATGGCCGACCTGCCGCCCGTCCAGCTCGCCGCCGACCTGACCAACGCGAACATCGAGGTCAACGCCGGCTATTCCGGCGCCAGCATCTCGGTCTTCGGCGCGGTCTTCGGGGCCTCAGGTACGCCTTCCGACGTCGTGGTCGTGGTCCGCGGGCCCGATCAACCCCTGTCCATCGCCCGGCGGGAACGGCGCGCCGGTCTCTGGCTCAATGGCGGCCCCCAGAAGGTCGAGGGCGCGCCGGGCTTCCATCTCACCGCCTCAAACCGGGACCTGGAGCGCATCGCAGGCCCCGGCGTCCTGCGGGCGGCGGGCGCCGGCCTCGGCAGCCTGCCGGTCTCCACGCCGGGCGGTGGGGATTTCACCCGCGCCGTCGTCCGCCTGAAGCAGGGAGAAGGCCTCTATGCCGAGGACCCTGCCGGGGTCGACTTCGTCGACCGGGGCCTCTTCCGCGCCCGCATCGAACTCCCCGTCTCGGCGCCGGTCGGACGCTACCGGGTCGACGTCATCCTGTTCCAGGGCGGCCAGGCCGTGACCCGCCGCAGCCGGGAGCTGACCATCGAGAAGGTTGGTATCGAGCGGCTCATCTCCGGTTTTGCCCACCAGCGTCCCTGGGCTTATGGTATGGTCTGCGTACTGATTGCGCTCGCCGCCGGCTGGGCGGCCTCCGCGGCCTTCAGGAGGGTGTGATGCCCGTGGCCCCTGCACCGGTCTTGATCCTGGCCCTCTTCGGCCTGGCTGGCTTTCCGCTGGCGGCGGGTACCTACGCCTTCGGGCCGGCTGACCTGCGATTCATGGCCATCCACATTCTCCTGACCTGGTCCGCCGTGGTCCTGGGGTTCCTGGGGGGCATCCGCTGGAGCCAGGAGTCCACGCGGGATCCGCCACGCTTCCTCAGGCTCGCCGGCGCCATGCTGCCGCCCCTGGCGGGCGGCGGGCTGCTGCTGGCGCGGGACTACCTGGCCGCCGACTGGATCATCGGCGGCTTCATCGCCGCCTACCTCGCCGCCTGGCTGTTCGACCGGGCGCCGGAGACCCTGTCGCGCTATCCCGCCCTGATGACCCTCCTGACCTTCTCCGCCTGCGTCTCCCTGGCCCTGGCCCTCGAGAAGGCCCTGCGCATCTAGCTCCGGTCCGGCCGCAGCGACCGGGCGCCGGCCGCGTGGACCCGGCTATCCCCCAGGGCCGCCACGATGGGCGGCCGAGCAAACAGGCCCGCAAAGGCGGGGTCCAGGACGTTCAGGCCTCCGGTGAAGGCCCCGTAGGCGGGCAGGACGGCCCGCTCGCCATCCGTCACCAAGCAACGGCGCCGGACCGCGCCCCTGAGCGTGGCGATGCGGGCGCAGGGGTGCAGGTGCCCCGCAATCTCGCCGGGCGCCGTTCCCGGGTGCGGCTCATGACGCAGGACCAGGTCGCCAAGGCGGACCTCGTCCGCCGCCTCGCCGGGAAGGTCTGCGTCGGGCTCCGGATCGTGATTGCCCGTGATCCAGACCAGGCTGGCGGACTGCGCCAGGGCCTCAAGCGCATCGCGGTCGGGGTCGGACATCCGCCGCGACGCCTCCCGGTCGTGGAAGGCGTCGCCCAGGAACAGGATCTGGCGCGGCGACTCCGCCAGCACGTCGAGGGCCAGGCGGCGCAGGGTCTCGCGGGTGTCGAGGGGCGGCAGGAGCTGGCCCCGACGGGCGAAGGCCGAGCCCTTCTCCAGGTGCAGGTCGGCGACGACCAGGACGGCGCGCGCAGTCAGCAACAGGGCGCCGGAGGGCAGGAGGCGCGTCGCCTCGCCCGCCAGGGTCAGGTCCATGGCCCCGCCTTCGGCCGCCCGCAGGCCCAGGATCTGTGCCGGGCTCATGGCAGGGCCTCGGCGATGAGCTCGCTTTCGGCCTCGGCCAGGATGGCGTCGCCCGCCTGGCCCGGCGAGCGCTCCTTGCCGATCTCCATCAGCATGGGCACGGCGAAGGGCGACAGGCGGTCCAGGGCCACATGGCGAATCCGTCCGGCCACCCGCGCCAGGAGGTCCCCCAGCCGGGCGGCGTCGATCATGCCGGCGGCGGCTTCCTCCCGGGCGCAGCGCAGGAGCAGGTGGTCCGGCTGGTGGCGTCGCAGGACGTCGTAGATCAGGTCGGTGGAGAAGGTGACCTGCCGTCCGGTCTTCCGGGGCTCGCCCGGGAACCGCCGCTCGATCAGGCCGGCGATGATGGCGCAGCCCTTGAAGGCCCGCTTCATCATGAAGCTCTCGGCCAGCCAGTCCTCAAGGTCGTCGCCCAGCATGTCCTGGGCGAACAGGTTGTCCATGTCGAGGCCGTCCAGGGGCTTCAGCGACCAGACGGCAAGGGCGTAGTCATTGCAGACAAAGCCCAGGGGCTGTGCCCCCGCCCGCTCCAGGCGACGGGTCAGCAGCATGGCCAGGGTGGTGTGGGCCAGTCGCCCCTCGAAGGGATAGGCCACCAGGAAGTGCCGGCGGCCCCGGGGAAAGGTCTCCACCAGCATCTCGTCCTCGGCGACGATCCGCGAGCGGCGGCGCTGGAGGTCGAGCCATTCGCGCACGTCCGGCGGCAGCCGGGCCCAGGCCGTCTCGTCGGACATCATCCGGCGGACCCGGGCGGCGAGGTAGCTGGACAGGGCGAACTTCGAGCCGCCCCATGAGGGCATGTTCGGATCCTCCGACCGCGCCGGCCGGACCAGGACGTCCATGCCGGTGATGGCCGCCAGGCTCCATACCTGCCCGGCGAAGACGAAGGTGTCGCCCGGGTCGAGCATCTCGAAATAGCCTTCCTCGATCTCCCCGATCTTGCGCCCGCCCACCAGCCGGGCGCCCTGGACCACACGCACCGAAAGGACGTCCGGCGACAGGATGGCCCCCAGGTTCAGCCGGTGCCGCCGGGCGGTCTCGGCGTTGCGCACCCGCCAGAGGCCGTCGGGTCCCTGCACCATCCGACGGAACCGGTCGTAGGACGACAGGGCGTAGCCGCCGGTCGCAGTCAGGTCGAGGGTGCGCGCGAAGTCCTCCGGCGACAGGTCGCGGTAGGGGCCGGCCCGCCGGACCTCGTCGAACAGGTCCGCCTCCGGGACCGGCTCGGCGCAGGCGCAACCCAACAGGTGCTGGGCCAGGACGTCGAGGGCGCCGGTGCGGGCCGGATCGCCGTCCAGCCGGTTCTCGGCGATGGCCTCCCGGGCGGCCTGGCACTCCAGGGTCTCGAACCGGTTGGCGGGCACGAAGAGGGCGCGGCTGGGCTCATCCAGGCGGTGGTTGGCCCGGCCGATCCTCTGCACCATCCGGCTGGCGCCCTTGGGCGAGGCCAGCTGGATCACCAGGTCCACGTCGCCCCAGTCTATGCCAAGGTCCAGGGTCGAGGTGCAGACCACCGCCTTCAGCTCGCCCCGGGCCATGGCGGCCTCGACCTTGCGCCTCTGCTCGGCGGCCAGGCTGCCGTGGTGCAGGGCGATGGGCAGGTTGTCCTCGTTCAGCTTCCAGAGCTCCTGGAAGGCGAATTCGGCCTGGAAACGGGTGTTGACGAAGACCAGGGCCGTCCGGGCCTCGCGGATAGCCTGGTAGACCTCGGCCATCGCGTGCTGGGCGGTGTGGCCCGCCCAGGGCGTCCGGCCCCCGGACAGGAGCAGATCCACCTGCGGGGCCGCGCCCGCTGGCCCGCGCACCAGGTCCACGGGGCGGTCGCCGTGCCCCAGCCAGCGCCGGATGACGTCCGGGTCGTCCACCGTGGCCGACAGGCCCACCCGCCGCGCCCGGGGCGCCAGGGCCGACAGCCGGGCCAGGCCCAGGGCCAGGAGGTCTCCCCGCTTGGAGGCGTGCAGGGCGTGGATCTCGTCGACGATGACGCAGGCCAGGTCCTCGAAATAGAGGCGCGAGCCTTCCCAGGCGCAGAACAGGGCCAGCTGCTCGGGCGTGGTGAGCAGGATGTCGGGGGGCCGCACCTTCTGCCTCTGGCGCCGGGCGATCCCGGTGTCGCCGGTCCGGCTCTCGGCGATGACGTCCAGCCCCATCTCGCGGATCGGCCGGGCGAGGTTGCGCTCGACGTCCACAGCCAGGGCCTTGAGCGGCGAGATGTAGAGGGTGTGGACCCCGCGCCGCGCCTCCCGCGGCCGCCCGGCCAGCTCCACCAGGGTGGGAAGGAAGCCGGCCAGGGTCTTTCCGCCCCCTGTCGGGGCGATCAGCAGGGCGTCACGGCCCGCCTGCGCCTGGGCGACCATCTCCAGCTGGTGGGCGCGCGGCGACCAGCCCTGGGCCGCGAACCAGTCGGCGAAACGGGAGGGCAGGCGAGGGGAATCCGCGGCGGCGTCGGCCATGCCGCGGTTCTAGCATGTTCCCCTTCCGTTTCGAGGGGCAAATACTGTCCTAGACAGGACACCCTAACCGGCGGACTAGGACAAAAGTGGAATTTGACTCACTCGCATAAGTCGAGTCAGGATGGTCTCATAGGCTAGGAGGAAGCAATGGCCGACGAGAACGATATCGCGCGTGGTATTGAGCAGATAGCGATAGCCAATGGCGGCCTCTGCACATATAAGCGGGCGTACAAAGAGATACCGAATTACGTGAATCTCAACGCGACGAACACTGCAGCATCAGCGACGCGCCCAGGTGAACAGATGTGGCATCAGCTCGTTCGCAACATCAAATCCCACGATACGACGCCCGGAAACTTCATCTACGCAGGGCGGCTTGTACACATCCCTAAAGTAGGCTTCCGTATTCCATGACACACTAACTGAACCGGTGCTTGTAGCCGGGTTTGAACCACTTCAGTTCCGTCCCGCTGGGTGCATCCTTGTCCCAGACGAACCAAGCGTATGCAGTGGTCCCGCTTCCTGCCTGGACAGCGCCTACCGGATAGAACGTGATCCGTTCCGAGAACACCCACACGCGACTCGGCGGCGTCTCCGAGAAGATGGTATTGGCGCGATTACTGCCTTCAAGGAAGGCTAACCGCAGCAAGAGCGCGAACTTGCGACGCGCCAGTCGAACACCGCTGCGCACGAATGCCTCGGCGGCATTGTAAGGCGGATTGGTTACGATGTTATCGGCGCACCAATCGGCTTTGATGAAATCTACGCCAGCCTCGCCATAGCCACGGTCATACAGATCGGAGCTATGAACCGAGCGCGCTGTCGTCTCCAGAACCTTCGACATTGCCCCGTTGCCGCAGGCGCTCTCCCAGATATCGCCGTCAAAACGCTCATTGTCGATCAAGGCGTGCGTAGCCCACGCTGGCGTTGGGAAAAAGTCAGGTCCGTCCAGATCGGCAAACCGCTTCATGGTCGGCTTGAATCCGCCGTTCAGGTTGTAAGTGGCGTCCGTCACGGCGAGCATCCTCAATCAAGTGGAAAAGGATAACAGAATCATAAACTTATAAAATGGTTAATAGGGAGCTATCATTGACCCACCCTCTGGCGAACCTAGCGCGTTAGCCCGGAAAGTAGGGCAATGCCGCCCCTCAGGCGTCCGCCAGGTTCTCGATCCGGGTCGCCCAGTAGTCGGCGTCATAGTCCGGGTCGCCGGTCAGGTAGCGCCAGAACCGGACCCGGTTCAGCAGCTCCAGCCGGCCCGTATCGTTCTCGTACCAGGGCTCCTGGGTCATGAGGATCTGCTCGACCGAGGGCGGCAGGGGGCCCTTGAGGTAGAAGATCGGGCGCTGGGCGTCCTGGGGCTTCAGGGTCGAGACGTCGAACTGGCGGACCTGGGAGCGCGAGGGATTGATGCGCACCTTGAACATGGTCCGGGTGCGGTCCGAGACGTTCACTCCGCCGCCATGCCAGATGCCCGAATGCAGGAAGAGCAGGGTCCCCCCCTCGCAGACCATGTGCTGCTGGCCGCGGATGTTCTGGTAGCGGGCGATGGCCGCTTCGCTGACCTTGCGCAGGTGGCTGCCGGGCAGGAAGCGCGTGCCGCCCATCTCCCGGGTCACGGCGTGCGGGTAGTACATGATCTGGATGTCGAAGGCCCGCCGGGGGTCGATGGTGGAGTCCTGGTGGTAGTGCTGGGACACGTTCTCGCCGCCGCTGGCCTCGTGGTAGGCGGGCGGGAAGGTCACGTGCAGGAAGTGGTGGTCGAAGACCGGGTCCTCGCCCACCAGGCTTCGGATGGCGCCGGCCACCCGGGGCAGGTCGAGGAGGCGCTTCAGGGCCGAGCCGTCGGGATAGGCCTGCGCCAGGGGCACGCCCGCCGGGGTCTGCGGCACGCCGGCCCGCGCCAGCATCTCGCCGTAGGTGCGCCTCATCTTCTGGCCGGGGCGGGGCGGATCGATGTCGCCCATCTCCTCCAGGAACTGGCGGTTGATCTCTTCCGGCACGACGCCGTCGAAGCGAAGGAACCCGCGGGCGGCGAAGCTGGCCATGGCCTCGGCGGGCAGCAGGGGCAGGTTGTTCATGCGCCGGTCTCCACGATCTGTTCGAACAGGAACTCGTACTTGAGGTAGGCGAGGTCGAACTCCTCGCCCTTGGCGTGGGGCAGCAGGGGCGAGACCTGGATCAGCCGCCAGCCATCGCGCAGGGCGTGCAGGCCGGTCGGATAGGGCGGGGCGTCCTCGTCGCCGGCCATGCGGCGGGTCTCTCCCGTCCCGTCCCACAGGGACCAGCCGACCACGACCGAATCCAGGGCCGAATTGGCCAGGTAAAGCGCCAGCACCTTCTGTCGCAGCATGCGTCCTCCCGCGTGGCGGCCAGCATGGTCAGGCCCGCGGCGCGAGTCCAGCCTTCAGCCCTCGCCGAGGAAGTCGCGGGTGGCCTCCAGGGCCTCCACCAGGGTGACGCGCTGCAGGACCACGCCCTCCGGCAGGGCGCCGAACAATCGGGTGGGGGTGGCGGAGTCCAGCATGACGAAGACCCCGCGATCGTCGGCCCGGCGGATCAGGCGGCCGAAGGCCTGGGCGATCCGGCCCCGGGCGATGGCGTCGTCCCAGCCGCTCCCGAAGCGGGCCCGGCGCGCCTTGTGCAGCAGGTCCGGCCGCGGCCAGGGCGCGCGGTCGAAGACCAGCAGGCGCAGGCTGCGGCCGGGCACGTCCACCCCGTCGCGCACCGCGTCCGTGCCGAGGAGGCAGGAATCGAGCTCGGCCCTGAAGATGTCCACCAGGGCGCCGACCTCCAGGGGGTCGACGTGCTGGGCGTAGAGGGACAGGCCCCGGTCACCCAGGGCGGCGGCGATCTGCTCATGGACGGCGCGGAGCCGGCGGATCGCGGTGAACAGGCCCAGCCCGCCGCCGCCCGCCGCCAGGAACAGCTCCCGCAGGGCGGCCCCGACCTGGCGGGCGTCGTTCTTGTTCACGTCCGTGACCACGAAGGCCCGGGCGCAGGCGGCGTAGTCGAAGGGTGAGGCGAGGCGCAGGTGGGCCGGCGGCGAGGCCAGCCGGCGGCCGCCCGATCTCAGCTCGGCCAGGTCGAAGGGATCCTCTGCGGCGCTGTCCGTCAGGGTGGCGGAGGTCACGAGCACCCCGTGCGCCGGCTCCAGCACGGTGCGGACCAGGGGCTCGGTGGGATCCACCCAGTGACGGCGGAAGGCGGCGTCGGCCAGCCGGCCGTTGATCACCACCCCCTCGAACCAGTCGACGAAGTCCGGATCCTCGCCCGCCACCTCGGCGTCCAGGGTGGACAGCATGCCGCGCCAGGCGGGCAGGGTCATTCGCGCCCGGCGGTCCAGGCCCCGCAGCACGCCCTCGATCCGGCCCCGTTCGGCGCCGGTAAGGGTCTCGGCGCCCTGGTCCAGCAGGTCCTCCAGCGTCCGCGTCAGGGCCAGCAGGGGGGCCTCGATGTCCGCCAGGGCCGAGGCGACCGCCCGTGCGGCGGCGATGGCCTCCGGAAGGGCCGGGCGAGCGGCGCAGGCGGGCGCCAGGTCGGTGGGCTCGGCGCGGGCCCGAAGCTGGACCGCCATGGCCGCCAGGAAGGCCTCGACGGGTCCCTGCGGCGCCTCGGGGTCTCCCGAGGACAGCCGGCCGCTCCAGCCTTCGGACGGCAGGCGGCCTGCGGCGTGGACCACGTCGTTCAGCGCCTGCCGGGCGGGACCGTCGGCGCCCACCAGGTCGGCCAGCCGCGCTTCCAGCCCGCGGCCCCGGCGGCCGCGCCGCTCGGAGCCCCGGATCCAGCGCCTCAGCTCGACCGTCTCCTGGCCCGACAGGGCCGTGGAGAAGGCCGCGTCGGCGGCGTCGAACAGGTGATGGCCCTCGTCGAACACCACCCGGCGAAGGCGGGTGGTCTCCGGATCGTCGGGCGCGCCGCGACCCGCCCGCGCGCCGTCGAAGGCCGCCTGGGACATGACCAGGGCGTGGTTGGCGATGACGATGTCAGCCCGGCGTGAGGCGCGGATGGCCTTCTCGACGAAACAGGTCCGGTAGTGCGCACAGCCGGCGTGGATGCACTCTCCCCGCCGGTCGACCAGGTTGCCCGCCGCCGCCTGCCCGGCGGGCGGGACGGCGAACAGGCCCGGCAGCCAGGCGGGGAAGTCGCCTCCGGTCATGTCCCCGTCCCGGCTGGTGCGGATCCAGCGCGCGGTGAGCCCCAGGCCGATCAGGTCCGCCGCGCCCAGCTGGGCGGTGTTCACCAGGTCCTGGAAGTTCAGGAGGCAGAGATAGTTCTCGCGGCCCTTGCGCACGACGGCCCGGCGCGCCCGCTCGGCCGGGTCGGGAAAGAGGACGGCGCTCTCGCGTTCGATCTGCCGCTGCAGGGCCCGGGTGTAGGTGGAGATCCACACCGAGGGGCCGTTCGCCTCGGCCCAGAGGGAGGCGGGGGCGAGGTAGCCCAGGGTCTTGCCGATCCCGGTTCCCGCCTCGGCGAGCAGCATGTTGGGTTCGTTCTCGCGGTCGCGCGGCCGAAAGACGAAGGCGGCCTCGCGGGCGTACTCGGCCTGGGCCGTACGGGCCTCGTCGAGGCCGGCTCGCTCCAGGAGTTCGCCCAGCCGGCGGACGGCGGCCTCAGGCGAGACCGGGACGCTTCCCGGATCGCCCGGCGGTCCTGGGTCCTCCCACTCCTCCAGCCGGGCCCAGACGTCGAGGCCCGAGCTGCGGAAGGCGTTGGAGACGGGGCGGGACCGCAGGGCGGCCACCACCGGCTCGCCCCAGGCCCAGCCCCCCCGGGCCAGGGTCTCGGCCACGGCCAGGGCCTCCTCGCGGGAGGGGGTGGGGGTCTCCGCGAGTTCGTCCAGCAACCTTTCGGCGACCCGGGCGAGGGCGATGGCCATGGCCTCGGGACCCAGGGGCTCGGGCTCTCCCAGGGCCAGGGCGAGGCCGGCGGCGGAGGGGGCGGTGAAGGCGCCCGGCCGGACGAAGGCGAAGAGCTCCAGCACGTCCAGCAGGCGTGGCGAGCGCGGCGGGGCGGCGGCGCCCAGCCGGCGGGCGGTGAGGGCCGCATGGGCCACGAGCAGCCGGTCCTGAGCGAACCGCTCCCGGGCCTCGGGCGGCGCCAGCCGGACGGCGCCCACGGCGCCGGTGAGGGCGGCCTTGGGGCCCGGCAGGACGACGAGGGCGGGGGGAAGGGTCACGGGGCCAGACCTAACCCAGGCCGGCGGGAAACGGAACGCGCCGTCGTGCGCCGTGGATCAGGCCTCGGCGCGGGAGAAGAGGCGGATGATCAGAACGCCGGCCAGGATCAGGGTGATCCCGGCCACGGCGGGAAAGTCCAGCTTCTGGCGGAAGCCGATCCAGCCGATGGCGGTGATGGCCAGGATGCCGACCCCCGACCAGAGGGCGTAGCCGATCCCCATGGGAATGGTTTTCTGGGCCTGGGACAGGCAGTAGAACGACAGGCCCACGAGGGCGATGGCCCCCGCCGAGGGCAGGGGACGGCTGAAGCCCTCGGAAAGCTTCAGCAGGCTGGTGCTGACGATCTCGGTGGCGATCGCTGCGCCCAGCCAGGCGTAGCCGCTCATGATCCCGCCGGTCCGGGAGGCGGCGCTGTGCGGTCGCGCCCGAAGTTGGGTTCGGCGCTTTCCTGGCCGGCGATGATGATCCCCCGGCGGATGTCCCGGGTCCGCGAGAAGAGCTCGAAGAGCTTGTCCCCCTCGCCCCAGCGGATAGCCCGCGACAGGGCCTGGAGGTCCTCGGTGAACCGGCCCAGGATCTCAAGCACCGCGTCCTTGTTGGCCAGGAAGATGTCGCGCCACATGGTCGGGTCGGAAGCGGCGATCCGGGTGAAATCGCGGAAACCGCCGGCGGAGTACTTCATCACCTCGGCCTGGGTCACCTCTTCCATGTCGGCGGCGGTGCCGACGATGTTGTAGGCGATCAGGTGGGGCAGGTGGCTGGTCACCGCGAGCACAAGGTCATGGTGGGCGGCGTCCATCACGTCGACCTGGGCGCCGAGGGCGGTCCAGAAGTCGCTCAGGCGGGCGACGGCTTCCTGGTAGGCAGGGGTTTCGTCTGCATCCGGGGTCAGGATCACCCAGCGGCCGCGGAACAGTTCGGCAAAGCCTGAGGCGGGTCCGGACTGCTCGGTCCCGGCGATCGGATGTCCGGGGACCAGGTGGATCGAAGCGGGAATCGCCGTGCGAAGGGCCTCGGCCACGCTGACCTTCACCGATCCGACGTCGGTGACGGTGGCGCCCGGCTTCAGGGCCGGCGCGGCGGCGGCGGCGGCTGGCCCCATGGCCTGGACGGGCACGGCGAAGACCACGAGGTCGGCGTCCCGGACCGCCTCGGCCACGTCGGCGGTGACGAGGTCGGCATAGCCCAGGGCGGCGATCTGCTCGCGATGTGCGGCGCTGGCGTCGGCGACGGCCACGGCGCGCACGGCTCCGGCCGCCCGCGCCGCGCGGATCACCGAGGACCCGATCAGGCCGCAGCCCACCACGGCCAGCTTCGGATAGATCACGGGCGCGGCCCCATGAAGTCCGCCAGGGCGTCAATCACGGCGCGGTTGTGTTCCTCGAGGCCGATGGTGATGCGCAGGTGGTCGGGCAGGCCATAGCCGGTCACCCGGCGCGGGATCAGGCCCCGGGCGCTGAGGAAGGCGTCGGCGTCGGCCGCTGTCCTGCCGGGGGTCTGGGGGAACCGGGCCAGGACGAAGTTGGCGCTTGAGGGGGTGGTCTCCAGTCCCAGCCCGCCAAGCTGCTGGGCCAGCCAGGGCCGCCAGGTGCGGACCAGCTCGAGGGAGCGCGCCTGGAAATCCTCGTCCGCAAGGGCGGCGATGGCCGCGCGCTGGCCGGGGATCGAGACGTTGAACGGCAGGCGGATGCGGTCGATCGCCTCGGCCATCTCCGCGGGCATGTATGCCCAGCCCACCCGCAGGGCGGCCAGGCCGTGCAGCTTGGAGAAGGTCCGCGTCATGATGACGTTCGAGGCGTTGCGGACCAGGTCGACCCCGTCCTCGAAGTCCGGGTCCTCGGCGAATTCGGCGTAGGCCCCGTCCAGGACCAGGACCACGTCGGCAGGGAGGGCGGCGTGCAGCCGGCGAATCTCCGAGCCGCCGACGACCGTGCCGGTGGGGTTGGCGGGGTTGGCGATCCAGACGACCCGCGTGCGCTCGTCGACGCAGTCGAGGACCTCGTCGACGTCGATCCGAAGGTCGACCTCGCGGGCCATGCGCACCTCGCCCCCCGCGGCGCGGGTGGCGATGGCGAAGGCGCCGAAGCCGTGCTCGCCCTGGACGGCGTTGTCGCCTGGCTGGATGAAGGTCTGGCCGATCAGCTGGAAGATCTCGTCCGACCCACAGCCGAAGAGCAGGTTCTCGGGCTCAAGTCCGTATCGGGCGCCGATGGCCTCGCGCAGGGCGTTGCAGCGTCCGTCCGGATAGAGGTGCAGCTCGTCGATGGCCGAGGCGAAGGCCTCCCGGGCTGCGGGGCTGGAGCCGAGGATATTCTCGTTGGCCGACAGCTTCAGCGGGTGCGCTACCCCTTCCACGGCGGCCTTGCCGGGAACGTAGGGCGAGATCTGAAGGATGCCGGGCTTGGGAAGGGGACGGTCGGTCATGGCGAGGCCTCAGAGGTCCAGGGGCGCCGAGGCGGCCCCGATTACGCCAGTCAGGCGTCCGGGCGCCCGGGCCAGGCGCTCGTCGTCCGACTGGTAATAGCCGACGAGCTCGAACAGGCGCAGGCCGCCGGCGTCGGCCATCAGTTCTGCGGCGACCCCGTCCTTGCTGAGGGTCTCGACCAGCCGGCCCGGCGGGCCGGGGGCGTCGGTGACCCAGTAGGTGCGGTCCCCGCCGGTCGGTCCGATCTCCACCTCGGCGGCGGCCAGGGCTGTCGGGCGTCCCCAGGCGTTCAGGCAGGGCAGGGCGGCGAAGACCCGCAGGGTCGGTTCGGCAAGCAGGCGGCCCCACCAGGGCGTGCGGGAGTCGAGGGCCAGGACCGCGACCCCACCCGGGGTGCGGGCGGCGGCGATGGCGTCCTCGGGACGGCTGGCGGTGGCGAAGGGCGGGGCGGCGCCAAACCGCATGCGGGCGGCTTCACGCACGCCTTCGGGCGTCTGTCCGCCGAAGACGGAGACGTGGTAGGGGCCCTGCCGCGACAGGCTGTCGCTCATCAGTTCGCGCCAGATGCGCACGATGAGGCTCGCCGGGGCGGCCTTGCGGGGACGGGCGAGCAGGTTGCGCAGCACCTCGGCCTCGCGCGGGGGGCGCAGGGCGAAACGCCCGCCCTCGCCCGCCGCCGCCTTGGCCGCCGCCACCTCGCTGGCGAGGGCTGCCCGCTCGTCGATCAGTTCGAGCAGCCGTCGGTCGACCACGTCCAGGCGCGCGCGCACGGCCTCGAGGGAGCGTGCGGTCGGCTTGGGGTCGGAGGCGTCCATGGAGGTCCCGGGCTCGTGGAGGCTTGGGCGATAGGCCATTGCGTCCGGCGGCGCAACACCGCGCCTATTGGCCGGGGCGGTAGGTTCGGGCCACATGACCCCGGATCTCATCCGGCCAGAAATAGACGGGTCGCAGGTCGCCGCTCAGGTAGCGGGGCGCCTGGTCGGTGAAGTGCCTGGAGGCGGGCGAGCTGGAGGCCCCGCCCGCAGTCACGGCCCGGGCCCGCACCCGCGGCCCGAACTCCACCACGGCCACGAAGCTGTTGCCGCTGGTCCCGTAGAGCCGCTTCTGGCCCTCCGGCCGGCGGGCGCCGAACGAGGCGAGGGCCCCCCAGCGCGCCGAGGGGAAGGGGGCCGCCAGGCTCGGCGCAGCGTCGCTGAAGGCCTGCTGGATTTCGCCGGTGCGGCGCTGGAAGCGGTTGACCTCGCCCCAGGGAACCCTGCGGCTCCCGAAGTCGGCCTGCAGGCGGTCGGAGGCTTCCGAGAGGGCCTCGAGCTTGCGGCGCGGCGGGATCCGGCTGGCCATGGCCTCCCATGTGCTCAGCCCCTCCTTCCGGGCGATCGCCTCGGCCTCGGGCCAGAGCAGGTCACCCCAGAAGACCGCCAGGGTCAGGGCCTCCGACTGGGCCGACCAGCGCCGGTTCCAGCCTCTCAGCAGGCGGATGTCGTCAGCCAGCTTCAGCCGCAGGGGCTCTGCGCCCGGGGCCGCGTCCCAGGCCGCCTCCAGCCCCGGAAGCAGCTGGTCGAAGGCCGGCAGGCGCGTGTTGAACGCGCCCTGGGCCAGGCTGTCGAGGGTGAAGGTCTGGCCCGCCTCGAGCAGCTGGACGGCGTTGGCGCCCCGGGGGTTGGGGCCCACCGTGTCCATGTAGCGGGGGAAGGCCTCGCGCCGCGGGCTTTCCGGCCCGGCCGCGGTCCAGGGCCAGTCATTGGTGTTGTAGACCCATCCGCCCTTCGGGGACTTGACCGCAGGCAGTTCGGACAGGGCGTGCAGCCCCTTCCAGTCCGTCGCCGGGTCCGACCCATTCACGGTCCCGGTGTAATCGAAGCGGTTGTCCCGCCTGGGAACAAACTGGGGGTGCAGGTAGGCGATCACCCCGTCGGCGTCGGCATAGAGGGTGTTGTTCGAGGAATTCCCCTGCAGGGCCGTCGCCTTCATGAATTCATCGAAGTTGCGGGCCCGGGTGCGCAGGAAGGACTGGCTGAGGGCCTCCACCGGCCGGTTCATCATGGCGAAGGCGACCCAGCGGTCCCCCGCCTTTCGGACGACAGGCCCATGGTGGGTGAAGTGCACCCGGAAGGTGCTGCGCACCAGGGCGCCCTGGGGGGTCCGCCAGTCCACGGGGAGGGTCCGGGTGATCACCGGCCGCTCCTCTGCGCCATATCGGTAGGTCAGCCTTCCGCCCCGGTTGATCACCTGGACCGAGAACTCGTCCACCGAGTCCACGCCACTGGAGGTGTGCATCCAGCCGACACGGGGGTTGAAACCTTGGTAGATGAAGAACTGGCCCCAGGTCGCGGCGCCGTAGACGTTGAGGCCGGCGTCCGAGGTCACCTGCTGCTCGGCCCGGAAGTAGAAGCTGGTGTGCGGGTTGATCAGCAGCAGCGGGCGTCCGCCCCAGGCCCGGGAGGGACCGATGGCGATGCCGTTGGAGCCGCGCGGCTCCTCAAGGCCGGCGGGCGCCGCGCTGGCCAGCACCCTCGGGCGGTCGGAGTACAACTCGGCGAGGTCGTCGAGGGAGATGCGCTCGATGTCGCCGCCGATGCTGCCCTCGGAGAAGCTCAGGGCCATCCAGGGCTCGAACCGCGTCAGGACCCGCGGGCGGGTCTGCGGGTGCATGGACAGGTAGTAGTTCAGGCCGTCCGCCCAGGCGTCCATCAGCTTGCGCAGCCAGGGCGGGCTCTTGGCGTACTGGGCCTTCAATGTTTCCGGGTCCGTGTAGAGGCGGGCCCGCAGGTCCTGCATCAGGGCGGCCTCGCCCTCGGCCTCGGAGAGCCGTCCCAGGGCGGTGAGGTAGTTGGTTTCAATGCGCGGGAAGTCATCCTCGGCCTGGGCGTAGATCATGCCGAAGACGGCGTCCGCATCGGTCTTGCCGCGGATGTGGGCGATCCCCCAGTCGTCCCGGACGATGGTGACCCGCCGGGTCGCCTCGCGCCAGCGCAGCATCTCCTTGGACGGGGTCGCCGACGCGGTGAGCCGCGTCCCTAGCGGCGGCGTCTCAGCGGCCGCCGCCGCCGGCTGGGCGAGGACCAGGGCGAGGGCCGGGACGAGGGTCAGGAACAGGCGGCGGAGCATGGCGGACACCTCAGGGAAGCAGGGGCGAGGCTAGGACCCGGGCCGCCGGGCGGCAAGACGCTTGCGCCCGTCCCGCGCCGCCGTCATGACAGGCGCGCCGCAAGGTGCATATCCGGGGAACCAAATGACTGAGCCGCGTTCAGAGACCCATGTCGACGTGATCATCGTGGGGGCCGGCCTGTCGGGGATCGGGGCCGCCCGCCACCTGAAGACCACCTGCCCGGACCGCAGCTTCATGATCCTGGAGGGCCGGGAGACGATTGGCGGAACCTGGGACCTGTTCCGCTACCCCGGCATCCGCTCGGATTCCGACATGTACACCCTGGGCTATTCCTTCCGGCCCTGGACCGAGGCCAAGGCCATTGCCGACGGTCCTTCCATCCTGCGCTACATCCGCGACACCGCGCGGGACGAGAAGGTGGAGGACCGGATCCGTTTCAGCCACAGGGTCACAGGCGCGGCCTGGTCCACTGCAGACGCCCTCTGGACGGTGTCGGTCGAGACGCCCTCGGGGCCGTCGGTCCTGACCTGCAGCTTCCTGTTCCTGTGCGGCGGCTACTATTCCTACAAGGGCGGCTACACTCCGGATTTCGCCGGCATGGAGCGGTTTGGCGGCCGCATCGTCCATCCCCAGGCCTGGCCGGAGGACATGGACTATGCCGGCAAGCGGGTGGTGGTGATCGGCTCCGGCGCGACCGCCGTGACCCTGGTCCCGGAGATGGCCAGGACGGCGGGCCACGTGACCATGTTGCAGAGGTCGCCCACCTACATCGTCGGGCGGCCCGGCGAGGACGCCCAGGCCCTGAAGCTGCGCCGCCTCCTCCCCGAGAAGATGGCCTATGGCCTGATCCGCTGGCGGAACGTTCTGATGGGCATGATCTTCTACCGCCTCGCCCGGCGGCGTCCCGACCGTGTGAAGACGGCGATCATCGACCAGGTCCGCCAGACCCTGGGGCCCGACTTCGACGTCGATACCCACTTCTCGCCCCGCTACAATCCTTGGGACCAGCGGCTTTGCCTGGCCCCGGACGGCGATTTCTTCCAGGCCCTGAAGGCTGGCTCCGCCTCGGTGGTCACCGACGAGGTCGCGACCTTCACCGAGACCGGCCTGAAGCTGAAGTCCGGGGCCGAGCTGGCCGCGGACATCGTCGTCACCGCCACCGGCCTCAAGCTCGAGGCCATGAACGGCCTCTCCCTGAGCGTCGACGGCGCACCCATCCGGCCCGCGGAGACCCTGAGCTACAAGGGCATGATGTACTCGAACGTCCCGAACCTGGCGTCGGCCTTCGGCTACACCAACGCCTCCTGGACGCTGAAGTGCGACCTGACCTGCGAGTATGTCTGCCGCCTGCTGAACCACATGCGCCGCAAGGGCCTTCGCCAGTGCACCCCGGTGCTGGAAGGCGAGACGCCGGAGACCGCCCCCTGGCTGGACTTCACCTCCGGCTATGTCCAGAGGTCGATCGGCGAGTTCCCGAAACAGGGGGTCACCGCCCCCTGGCGGCTCCACCAGAACTACGCCCTGGACCTGGCCGCCCTGCGGTTCTCGGGTCTTGAGGACGGCGTGATGCGCTTTTCCAACCCCGTCGCCCGGGCGCGCCAGGCGGCCTGACCTGGCTAACCGGCGAGCCGGACCTGGCCGCCGAAAAGGTCTAGATCCAGGCGTACGTCATCTCCGCCGGACTTGCCCATCAGGACGGCGGCCATTCCGCCCGCCGCTTCGACGGGGGACAGGACCCCGTGTCGGGCCAGGGTGACCAGGAGGCTCGGCGCCTTGGCGGCCGTCACGGAAAGGCGTCCTTCCAGACGGCCCTCGGGTCCCGCCTTCAGGCCCGGCGAAGCCAGGGACAGGCGGGCCGGTCCCGCCGTCACCCCGGCCTCGCGAAGTTCAAGGCGTCCGCCCTTGGCGCCCCAGGCCGCGAGGGCCGGGGCCGTGCCTGCGCCCCGCAGCGCCGAGGCGTGATCCAGTCGGGCGTCCACCGCTGCTGACACCGCGCCCCCGCCTCCCAGGTCGGCGAGCAGCCGCCCCGGGGTCGGGGCGCCATCCTCCAGCCTCAGGAAGAGCGCCGCCTGGTCGTCCGGGCCGGGCCGGACATGGAATTCGAGCCGCCCGGCCGAGGCCAGGGCGAAGGGCCGGGCGCCCGGTGCGGGCGAGAAGGTCAGCTTCAGGCCCTCCAGGGACAGCCGGGGTGGTCCGGACTTGGGCGCGACCAGGCTGGCGAGGAGCCTCTGGCCCTGGACCTCGACACCTCCGCCCTGGGGGCGCTGGAAGGTCAGGCCCTCCGGGGCCGCCGCCAGCCAGGACCGCGGCGCGTGCAGGAAGGCCTGGGTCTCAAGGCGGGGAATCCGGACCGAGGTCCCGCCGGTCGCGACCCGGAGGTCCGTAAGGTCAAGGTTCAAGCGGAAGGGGTAGCCGTACAGGCGCTTTGCCGACCACTCCACGGACACGCCTTGGGCGGCCAGCGACCGCACCCCGGCTTCCAGGCGCCGGTCGACCTCGCGGGCGGCGAGCCCCCAGGCGAGGCTCCAGCCGATCACGGCGATCCCGGCGATGACAAAGGGCCCCCAGAGGCCAAGGCGAAGGGGTTTGCGCGGGCCGGGCGGCTGGGGCATGGAGATGGGATCGGAAGGCGAGGGCATGCGGTCGGCGATGTCGGCGGGTTGTTGGGTGTTCGGTTACGGTTCGCTGATGTGGCGCCCGGGATTCGACTGGGTCGAGCGCCGTGCGGCCATACTACAGGGTCGGCGTCGCGCCTTCTGCATCTATTCCGTCCACCATCGCGGAACGCCTGAGCGGCCGGGCCTGGTGCTGGGTCTGACCCGGGGCGGCTCGGTGCGCGGGATCGCCTACCGGGTGCAGGAGGAACTCTGGCCCGAGGTGCGCGCCTACCTGCGCGAGCGCGAGCAGCCCACCGAGACCTACATCGAGGCCGAAGTGACCGTGCGGCTGGAGGCGGGGGCGCGGGTCTCCTGCCTGACCTTCCTGTCGGACACCGGCCACCCCCAGTGGGCCGGCAGCCTGTCTCCCGAGGTCCAAGCGGACCTGATCGCCGGGGGGCGTGGACTGTCCGGCCGCAACATCGACTACCTGGCGGACCTTGTGGCCCACCTCCGGGAGGCGGGAATCCGCGACCGGGGCATGGAGGCCCTCCTGTCCCGGGTCGAGGCGCTGGAGCGCGGCTAGAGGCCCTCGGCGAGCAGCCTGTCCGAGGCGGTCTCGATCCGCTCCTGCAGCAGGCGCATGAACTCCGCCCGCTTCAGGCCCGGTGGGATGGGCTCGAGGAACTCGTAGACGATCACGCCCGGACGCCGCAGGAAGCCATGCGCCGGCCAGTGGACGCCGGCGTTGGTGGCCACCGGATGCACGGGGACTTCCAGCTCGCGGTAGAGGCCCGCGACGCCGGGCTTGTAGTCCGGCGGGGCGCCGGGCGCCTTGCGGGTGCCCTCCGGAAAGATGACCAGCTGTCGGTCGCCCAGGCGGAACTGCTCCCGGGCGCGGCGGACCATGTCGCGCAGGGCGGTCGCCTGTCCCTGGCGATCGACGACGATCGACCCGATCTTCAGGGCGATCCACCCGAAGATCGGGATGATCAGGAGCTCTTTCTTGAAGACGAACAGAGAGCCCCGGAGCACCCCGAACTGGACGAAGACGTCCAACATGGTCTGGTGCTTGGGGGCGATCAGGCAGTCGCCCGTGGGTATATTCCCGACGCCCCGGATCTCGACTCGGATGCCGCAGATCACCCTGAGCAGCAGGTTCACCGACCGGCTCCAGAACCGCATTGCGGCCAGCATCCAGCTTCGCGGCGCGGCCAGCAAGGGGACCAGGGCGATCGCGTAGAGGACCGACCAGAGGTAGAAGACGACGGCGAAGAGGAAAGATCGGACAAAGATCAAGGGGTGGCCTTCCGGGGAGCGTCGCCGGCGGGTCCGAGGCGCCGGACCATCTCGCGACCGAGGACGGTCATGTACTTCGAGTACTCGCGGATCATCAACCGGGCGCCGGCCCGGCTGCGCCACCAGCGCCGGGCGTCGACCACTGGGGTGGCGGCGGCGTAGGGTTCCAGCCGGACGTCCGGCAGGGCGGACTTCAGCTCCAGCATGGCCCGGGGCATGTGGTAGTCCGCGGTCACGATGATCAGGCTGCGGAACCGCATGGCGCGGGCCCATTCCGCGGTCTCGCGGGCATTGCCGAGCGTGTTGGCTGCGGTGAAGCCGAGGTCGACGCAGCAGTCATAGAGCCGCCGCGCCGCCTTGCTGACCAGCCGGATGTCCTCACGGCTGGCCTCGCGGTTCACGCCCGAGACCAGGAGCCGGCGAGCGAGTCCCGCCTCGAGCACCGCCATCCCGCGGTCCAGCCGGGCGTTGGAGCCCGCCCCCGTCAGGACCACCACCCCGTCTGCAGGTGCGGGCAGGGGCGCCGGGGTCAGCCGGCTGACCCGGTCGGCGAAGGCGAACAGGCCCGCCGCCCAGATCAGGAACGCCACGAGAAGGGCGGAAAGGGTCCTCACGGCTCCAGCTCCTGGACCCGGCGGGCGGCGGTGGCGAAGGCGCTGACCAGGGCGACCAGCAGGGCGCCGGCCATGAGGGCTGCGAGGAGTCCCGCCTGGGCCGCCAGCCCGCCCGCTTCCGCCCCCGCGCCCGAGAAGGCCGCCGGCCTGGCGATGGCGGCGGCGACAAGGCCTCCCGCCAGCACGCCCACGGCGAGGTCGATCGCGACGGCGCCGCCGATCGGCGCCAAGCAGGAGAGCGGCGAGGCGCCCATCCGGATCCGGGCCCTGACGCCAGCCTCGCGCCGGCTCGCCTCGAAGCCCGCCGCAAGGACGCCGGCCGCCGCGAGCCCCGCCGCACAGAGCATCAGGGCGCCGATCAGGGGTGCGGCCAACCGGCTCCGCAACTCCTGCGCGGAACGGCGCCAGCCCTGGTGGTCGTCGACGACAGCGTCGATCCCGGCGGTGTTGAGGGCGTTTGCAAGGTCCTGCCGGCGGGCGGGCTGGCGCGGGTCCAGGTCGACAGCGATCAGCCGGGGCAGGGTCGCCAGGTCGGGTCCGCGGGCGCCGGCGGTCCAGGGGGCGAGAAGAGCCCCGACGCGCACGCGGTCCAGGGCTCGCGCCTCAGCCACGCCTGGCGTTCCGGCCAGCACCTCGGCGGCGCGGGCGGCGTCGGCGTCGGCGCCAGGGGCTGGGCGGAGGGCCACGGTCATCTCGCCGGCCAGGCGGGTCCGCCAGCCCTCGGTCCGATCCAGGGCGGCGTGTCCGGCAAGGCCGGCGAGGCCCGCCAGGGCGGTGAAGGCGGCGGCGAGGACCACTGTGGCCAGGCGGGGAGCGAGCCGACGCCTCATGCCCCAACCTCCCCGCGGGCTTCCGGGAGAGGGCGCCCGCGCACCAGCTCCATCCGGCGGGGCGCCGGCGCGAGGTTGGGATTGCGGCTGGCCAGGACCAGGGTCGCACCCTGGCGGTTCAGCTGCAGCAGAAGGCGAAGGACCCGCCGGGCCGCCTCGGGGCCCATCCAGCCGACGGGCTCGTCCGCCAGGATGATCTCGGGCCGGCCCGCCACGGCCCGCGCCACGGCCAGCCTTTGCTGCTCGTCATGGTCAAGGTCGCGGGGCAGGGCGTCCGCCCGGCTCCCCAGGCCCATCCAGTCCAGGAGTTCACGGGCGTCCCGGCGACGGGTCTCGGGCCTGACGCCGGCGATCTGCATGGGCAGGGCGGCGTTCTCCGCCACGGTCATGTCCTCGATGAGGTCCAGGTCCTGGAAGACCAGGCCCATCCTGCGCCGGAGGCGCGCCCGGCCTGCGCCGGTCAGCCGCCAGGGATTGAGGCCCAGCACCTCCACCCGTCCCGTCGCCGGCCTGAGGGTCAGCCCGGCCAGTCCCATAAGCAGGCTCTTGCCGGCGCCCGCCTCGCCGTGGACCAGCAGGAAGTCGCCCGGCGCAAGGTCAAGGTCCACGCCCTCCAGGCCCGGGACGCCGGCGCGCCGGGGCGCAGCCGCCCCGGCGAGGCGCAGGGCGGAGGCGGGGTTCGGGGCAAGGGGCGCGGCGTTCGGCAAGGCGGTCCCGGGAGGTTTGGCCGTCACCCTAGCACAGGGCGCGGGCGCCCTGCAGCCCAGGAGGCCGCAGCTGTGGAAGAGCGGTCGGGAGGGCTCGGCGGGCGGGCTGTGATCTGTTAACCTTGAAGGTGTATCCCTGTCCCTGGTGTCCCGGAACGGGGCGAAAGACGACGGCCCCGCGCGCTGAACCATGATCCTGACCTGCCCCAGATGCGCCGCCCGCTACGCCGTGGACTCCGACCAGATCCGGTCCGGCGGCCGCACGGTCCGGTGCGTCTCCTGCGGGAACAAGTGGAAGGCCCGTCCCGAGGACGGCGAGCCCGAACCCTGGGAAGCGCCGCGCGCGGCTCCCGCCCCCAAGGCGTCGCCGGAACCGCCGCCCGAATCCCCTCCGACCGAGCCCGAGCCGCCTCTGGCCGAGGAAGCCTTCCCGAACGTTGACCCGGTGATCCCGGCCCTCACCGCGACGCGGAAGCCGCCGCGGCGGACAGGGCCCCCTGCACCCCTGGTCTGGGCGGGGCTCGCTGCGATCCTGGCCCTGATCGCCCTGTGTCTCGCCCTGTTCCGGAACGAGGTGGTCCGCCTCTGGCCAAAGACCGCCGCCCTCTATGCTGCGGCGGGCATGTCCGTGAACGGGGTCGGCCTGCTGATCGAGAACGTCCGCCTGGCGCCGGCGGTCCAGAACGGCCAGGCCGTCCTGGGCGTCTCTGGCCGGATCCGCAACGAGCGCGACAATCCAACCCCCGCCGCGCCCCTCCAGGTGACCCTGTACGACGCGAGTGGGACGGAGCTGGCCCGGCTGGTCGCCAAGCCGGTCGACGCCATCCCGCCGCTGGAGAGCCGTTACTTCTCGGTCCTGGTCCGGAACCCGCCCCCCGGAGTCGCCGGAGTGGCGCTGGCCTTTGTCTCCCACCCGTCGGAACACAAGGCTGAGGCCGGGAAGGCCCAGGGTCCCGCACCCGCAGGGGCGCATGAAGCCCCGGCGTCCCACACTCCCGCCGCCCCGGCGGCGCAGGGTCCTTCGCCCAAGGCGCCCGCGGCTGGGGCGCCCGCGGCTGGGGCGCCCGCGCCTGAAGAGACCCAGGTTGCGCCTGCCGCCGCCGCCGTTGCTCACACCCCCGCCGCCCCGGCCCATGACTGAGGCGGCCGGGCCTGAGCGCCTGATTTCGGAAACCGAAGTCGCCCGCGCGGTCAACGACCTCGCCGACCGCCTGGCGCCCCGCCTCTCCCCGGACGCCGTGGTGGTCTGCCTCCTGACCGGCGGCCTGTGGTTCGCCGCCGACCTGACCCGGGCCCTCGCCGTCCGGGGCCGTCCCCTCGCCTTCGACGCTCTCTGGCTGACCGCCTATGGGGACAAGACCCGGCATTCGGGGATCACGACGGTCCTTGCGGGCCTCCGGCGTCCGGTCCTGGGCCGGCAGGTCCTGATCGTCGATGACGTCCTGGAGTCCGGCCTCTCCCTGGAGGCGGCCCGGCGCCTGGTCCAGGCGGCCGGCGCATCAGAGGTCCTTACCGCCGTCTTCGCCCTCAAGCCGGCTCCGACGCCCGGCCGCCGCCCGCCGGACGACTTCGCCTGGACGGCCCCGGACCGGTTCCTGGTCGGCTATGGCATGGATGCGGCGGGCGCCCACCGGACCCTGCCCTGGATCGGCG
Source organism: Phenylobacterium parvum (assembly GCF_003150835.1). Lineage (NCBI taxonomy): Bacteria > Pseudomonadati > Pseudomonadota > Alphaproteobacteria > Caulobacterales > Caulobacteraceae > Phenylobacterium > Phenylobacterium parvum. The sequence goes on from NZ_CP029479.1 coordinate 449,836, forward strand.
CCCTGCCTCAGGCCTGATCGAGCCAGGGCGGCCGGGTCTCGCGGGCCAGCATGTCGTCGTAGGTCGGCCGCGGGCGGACCACCGCCCATTCCGCACCCCGCACCAGGACTTCCGGAACCAGGAGCCGGCTGTTGTACTCGCTGGACATGGAGGCCCCGTAGGCTCCGGCGCTCATGAAGGCCACCAGGTCCCCGGCCTCGAGGGGCGGCAGTTCGCGGTCCCGGGTGAAGGTGTCGCCGGTCTCGCAGACCGGGCCGACCACGTCCGCGATGGCGGTCGGGCCGGACCTCGGCCGGACGGGCCGCAGGTCGTGGTAGGCGTCGTACATGGCCGGCCGGATCAGGTCGTTCATCGCCGCATCCAGCACCACGAACCGGCGTCCCTCGGGCCGGAGGTGGATGTGCAGGACCTCGGCCAGAAGGATCCCCGCGTTGGCGGCGATCACCCGGCCCGGCTCGAAGGCGAGGCCGACGTCCAGTCCCTTGGTCACCCGGGCGACCATCTCGGCGTAGTCGGCCGGAGAGGGGGGTTCCGGTTGGTTGAAGTAGGGCACGCCCAGGCCGCCCCCGAGGTCGAGCCGCCGCACCTCCAGGCCCCGGGCGCGAAGGCGCTCGACCAGCTCGCGCATGCGGCGGAAGGCGGCCTCCATGGGCTCCAGGGCGGTGATCTGGCTGCCGATGTGGCAGGTCAGGCCGACCGGCCGAAGCCAGGGGTCGGCGGCGGCCTCGGCGTACAGCCTCTCGGCCTCGGAGAAGGACACGCCGAACTTGTTGTCCGCCCCGCCCGTGGCGATCTTGGCGTGACCGCCCGCCGTGACGTCTGGGTTCACCCGGAAGGCGATCCGGGCCGGCTGGCCCAGCCCGCCGGCCACCCGGGCGATCAGCCGCATCTCGGGCTCGGACTCGACGTTGATCTCGGAAATGCCGGACTGCAGGGCGAAGGCGATCTCGCCCGCCTGCTTCCCCACCCCGGAAAAGACGATCCGCGAGGCGGGAACACCGGCCGCCAGGGCCCGGCGGATCTCGCCCTCCGAGACCGTGTCCGCCCCGGCGCCGAGACGCGCCAGGGTGGCCAGGACCGACAGGTTGGGATTGGCCTTCACGGCGTAGGCGACCAGGGGCGCGCCCCCATCCTCCCCCTTCAGGCCCGCCTCGCGGAGGGCCGAGGCCAGGACGTTGAAGTGCCGCTCCAGGGTGGCCGAGGAGTAGACATAGACGGGCGTGCCGACAGCCTTGGCGATCTGAGAGAGGGGAACCGCCTCGCAGTGAAGCTCGCCGTCGCGAAGCTCGAAATGGTTCATTGCGGGCGCGGTTCCGCCGCCTTGGCTGGCGGGGCGGCAAGGGGCGGCAGGGGCTCGGCGTTCCGGTCCCGCGGGTCGGCGGTGTGCAGGGTCTGGCCCGGCTCGGAACCGGCGTCGATGTCCCGGGCCTCGCCGGGGCGGGCCTCGGGGCGCTCCAGACGGCCCAGCTTTCCGCAGGCCGAGACTGCAGGCAGGGCCAGCAAAAGGCCAGAAATCAGCAGGATCCGGGCTCTCATGACAGTCTCTCCCGCCAGAGGGCGGCCTGCCGGCGCACCTGGTCGGGCGCCGTGCCGCCGAAACTGGTCCGGCTGGCGGCCGAGGCGGCGGGCGTCAGGACGTCGTAGACCGCCGGGGTGATCCCCGGGCTCAGCGCCTGCAACTCGGCCAGGGGCAGGCCGGGCAGGTCGACGCCCAGGGCCTCGGCCCGCTTCACGGCGGCGCCCGTCACGTGGTGGGCGTCCCGGAAGGGCATGTCGAGGGTCCGGACCAGCCAGTCGGCCAGATCCGTGGCCGTGGAGAAACCGGCGCCTGCGGCGGCGGCCATCCGCTCGGCGACGGGCTCCAGGTCCAGGACCATGCCGGTCATGGCCGCCAGGGACAGCTCCAGGGCGTCGAAGGCCTCGAAGGTCGGGACCTTGTCCTCCTGCATGTCCTTGGAATAGGCGAGCGGCAGCCCCTTCATCACCAGGGTCAGCTGGGTGAAGGATCCCATCAGCCGCCCGACCTTGGCGCGCACCAGCTCGGCGGCGTCGGGATTGCGCTTCTGCGGCATGATGGACGAGCCGGTGGAGAAGGCGTCCGACAGGCGCACGAAGCCGAACTGGGGCGTGGTCCAGATCACCAGCTCCTCGGCAAGGCGCGAGAGGTGGACGCCGCACAGGGTCGCCGCCGCCAGGGCTTCGAGGGCGAAGTCGCGGTCGGACACGCTGTCCAGCGAGTTGGCCGTCGGCCGGTCAAAGCCCAGGGCGCGGGCGGTGGCGTCCCGGTCGATGGGGAAGGGCGAACCGGCCAGTGCGGCGGCGCCCAGGGGGCATTCGTTCATCCGACGGCGGGCGTCGGCGAAGCGTCCGGCGTCCCGGCCGAACATCTCCACGTAGGCCATCAGGTGGTGGCCGAAGGTCACGGGCTGGGCGGGCTGCAGATGGGTGAAGCCCGGCATGAGGGTGTCGGCATGCTGTTCGGCGCGGTCCAGCAGGGCGCCCTGCAGGCGCTTCAGCTGGGCGACCGTCCGGTCGCAGGCGTCGCGGACCCAGAGCCGGAAGTCCACGGCCACCTGGTCATTGCGGCTGCGCGCCGTGTGCAGGCGTCCCGCCGCCGGCCCGATCAGCTCGCGCAGCCGGGCCTCCACGTTCATGTGGATGTCCTCGAACTCGTCCCGGAAGGGGAAGGTCCCGTCGCGGATCTCGGTGGCGATGGCGTCGAGACCGCCCTGGATGGCCGCCTCGTCCTCACTTGTAATCACGCCCTGCATGCGCAACATCGCGGCGTGGGCGCGGGAGCCGGCCAGATCCTGGTCAGCAAGCCGCCTGTCGAACCCGATGGAGACGTTGATCGCCTGCATCAGGTCCGCCGGACGGGTCGCGAATCGACCGCCCCACATGGCCTGGCCTCCCGGCGAGGCGGTGTTCGGATCGTCTGGGGAGTCTTCGGTCATCATGAGCCAGGAAAAGGAAGCGGGATCTCCCAGGCTGGGCGTCCTGAGGATCGCCCTCTGGTGCGCCGCCCTGGTCGGCGTCGCCGGGGTTCTCTACATCATCGCCCAGGCTTCCATAACCCCCCGGGCGAAGGGGGGGCTCACGGACCTCACCCGGGGCGAGATGTCCCGCCTGATCCTGCCCGCCGAGGCCGCGCCGGCGCCGGTGACCAGCTTCCTCGACGCCGAGGGCAAGCCCGTCCGCATCGGCGACTTCCGCGGCAAGGTGGTGGTGGTGAACCTCTGGGCGACCTGGTGCGCCCCCTGCGTGCTCGAAATGCCCACCCTGGCCAGGCTGGCCGAGGCCCAGAAGGGGCGGGACGTCGTGGTCCTGGCCATCTCCATTGACCGGGAGAAGGACGCCGACAAGGCCCGGGCCTTTATCGGCAAGAATGCGCCCCTCGCCTTCTACCACGACCCCAAGTCGAGCCTGCCCTTCTCGCTCAAGCCGCCGACGGCGGCCATGCCCACCACCCTGATTTTCGGTCGCGACGGCGTGGAGCGGGCGCGCATGCTGGGTGAGGCCGACTGGGCCGGGAAGGACGCGGCGGCCGTGCTCGACCGCCTGGTCGACGAGAAGTAGCCAAAGACGGTCGCGCCGACGGCCCAGGGAGGACTCCAAATGACTTCGCAGGATGACCGCACGCCGGTGCTCATCGGGGTGGGACAGGCCGCCGAGCGACCGACCGACGCCGACTACCGGGCCCTCTCTCCCGCCGACCTGGCCGGCGAGGCGGCCCGGGCCGCCCTGGCCGACGCCCAGGCCTCGGGCGACCTGGCCGGGGCCCTGGACGTCATCGTCGCCATCCGCCAGTTCGAGATCTCCTCGCCCGGCGCCAAGCCGCCTTTCGGCGCCTCCAACAATTTCCCCCGCTCAGTGGCCAGGCGCATCGGCGCCGACCCGGCCCGCGCCATCCTTGAGATCACCGGCGGACAGGGGCCCCAGCGCCTTGTTGGCGAGTTCTGCGAGGCCATCGTCCGCGGCGAGGCCGAGGCGGTCCTGCTGGTCGGTTCCGAGGCCATGTCCACCGTCCTGACCCTGAATGCGAAGGGCGAGACCCCGGACTGGTCCGAGACCGTAGAGGGCGCGGTGGAGGACCGCGGCTACGGGCTGGAGGGCATGTTCACGCCCTCGATCCTGAAGCACCGGATCACCGGCGCCATCCCCGCCTACGCCCTGTTCGAGAACGCCCGCCGCGCCCGCCTGGGCCTCGACCGGCCGACCTACGCCCGGAAGATGGGCGAGCTCTTCGCCCCCTTTACCCGGGTGGCCGCCGCCAACCCCTATTCCGCCTCTCCGGTGGAGAAGACCGCCGAGGAGCTAGTCACGGTCAGCGACAAGAACCGCATCGTCGCCGATCCCTTCACCCGCATGCTGGTGGCCCGGGACCAGGTGAACCAGGCCGCCGCCGTCATCCTGACCTCGGTGGGCAAGGCCCGCGCCCTCGGGGTGCCCGAGGACCGCTTCGTCTACCTGCACGGCCAGGGCGACGCCAACGAGCTGACCATCATGGAGCGGCCGGACCTGTCGGCCAGCCCCTCCGCCATCGCCGCCGGCCGCAAGGCCCTTGAGCTGGCGGGCAAGACCGTCGACGACATGGCGGTCTTCGACTTCTACTCCTGCTTCCCCATCGCCGTGTTCAACATGATCGACGGGCTGGGCATCGCCGCGGACGATCCGCGCGGCCTGACCCTGACCGGCGGCCTGCCCTATTTCGGCGGGGCGGGGAACAACTACTCCATGCACGCCATCGCCGAGGTCGTCCCGGCCCTGCGCCAGCGGCCGGGGGCGTTCGGTTTCATCGGCGCCAATGGCGGCATGCTCTCCAAGTACTCCGCCGGGGTCTATTCCACGACGCCCGCCGACTGGAGCCGGCCTGAGGCCCGCAGGGCCAAGATCCCCTACGACCCGGTCCCCGGGCTGGAGGTCGACACGGCGACGGGCGAGGCGACGGTGGAGACCTACACCACCACCACGACCCGCTCGGGGCCCGCCATCGTGGTCATCGCCCGCCTGCCGGACGGCCGCCGCGCCGCCGCCAACCAGGCCTCGGAGGCCGCCTTCGCGGAGCTGGCCGCGCGCGAGCCCATCGGCCGCCGGGTCCGCCTGGAGACCGACGCCGAGGGCTTCAACCGCTTCACCTTCATCGACTGAGGGCGTCGAGCTCCGACAGGCGCGCCCGGCTCCAGGGGCTGTCCGGCCGCTCGGCCAGGCGCTCCCGAACCAGGACCCGGGCAAAGCCGGTCTCGCCGCCGCGGAGGGCTGCGACCAGCAGGGTGCGCTGCCAGGCGTCGCGCTGGGCGTGGCTGCCGCCGAACACCGACAGGAGTCGCCGCACGGGCGCGAGGAAGGCGACGCTGACCGCGAAGTCCCCTTCCGCGAAGGCCAGCACGCCGCGCGCCGCCGCCAGCCCTGCTGCGCGGAGGGCCTGGGCGTTGGTCGCCGCCGGGTCCGGGCTTGCCGCCGCCTCGGCCATGCGATCCACGAGGGCCCGCGCCCGGTCCAGGCGACCCGCCCCGCAGTGGGCCAGCACGGCGTGCAGGTCGTTGAAGGCGTACCAGGCGCCCTCGTCCCTCAGCGCCCATTCGTCCGAAAGCCGGTCCCAGCGCCCGCCGGCGTCCACCCCGTCCAGCTTCAGCCGCCAGAGCAGGCCCGCCGAATCGATCAGGGTCATGGCCAGGGGATCCGGCCCCCCGTCCCAGACCGTCGCGTCGTACAGGGACAGGGCCCGCTCCGGCCCGTCGGTCTCCAGGGCGAAAAGGGCCGCGTGCCAGGCGGTGTGGACCTTCAGGAAGTGGTCATGCCCCCAGTGCGCCCGGCGCGCCTCCAGCAGGTCGAGCCCCGCCTGCGAGCGGCCCTGCATCTCCAGGGCGTGGACCAGGGCGTGCTGGGCCCAGACGTCCCGGGGCGCGCCGTCCAGGGCCTTCCGGGCGGCGCCCTCGGCGGCGGGGTAGTCGCCCAGCTCCTCCAGCCCGAAGGCCTGCATGCCCGACAGGTAGGGATAGGCCGGATCGCTGGGGTCCCAGGCCCCCAGGGCCTCGGTCGGCCGGCTGCGCAGGCGCTCGGCGTCCCCCAGGAAGAAATCCAGCTGGTGAGCGGCGTTCAGGGCGATGGGGTCGTTTGGCCAGGCCTCCAGCACGCCGTCCAGCCGCCGGCTCGCCCCGGCCCAGTCGCCGGCCGCCCAGGCGCGGATCACCCCTAGGTGGGCGGTCTCGCGGGCGTCGGCCGGCGCGATCTCGCCCATCCGCTTCACCGCGGCTGCGCCGGGTCCCCGCTCGGAGGACATCAGGCCCAGATAGGCCCCCAGCATCCGCGCCAGGGCGCAGTCCGGGTCGGCCGCGGCGGCCTTGAGGAAGCCCATGGCCTCGGGCTGCATGGCGTAGAGGGCGGCGACCGCCTCGCCCAGGGCCTCGACGGCCTTCGGGTCGCCCCGTGTCTCCAGTCCGAACCGGTCCTTCATGCCCGCGGGTCCCTCCAGAACCGGTTGATCTTGCCATGCGCCCGGCCCCGGTCCAGAGGAGATCGCCGCCCCGCATCGAGGTGCCCCATGCCCGAAGGCCCCGCCTTCTCCGAACAGACCCGCAGCGCCGCCCTGGCGCTGATCGCCCAGTACGGCGAAGACGCCGAGGTGATCGCCACCCTGCGTGCGGCCGAGTTCGCGGCCCTCGGCGACCGCAAGGGCCTGGCCGACTGGGACGACATCATCGCCTGCGTCGCCGCCATGCAGGCCGGCGGGACGGGCGGCGCGACCCTCAACTGAGGGCCGCGCCAGGCCGCATCAGTTCCCGTAGCGGAAGATCGGGTCGTCCAGGTCGATCTTCGGCAGCTCGTCCTTCTCGCGCCAGTAGTCCTGGCTGTGGCGCCATTCCGGCTTGTTTCCCGCCTTGGGCAGCAGGTGGCCGCCGCGCTGGAGGTAGCCGGGGTTGAAGTCCTCCGGGTCCATCCGGGGGCCCAGGGTCATGTCCTTGTCCTCGGGGCGCAGCTCGGGCGTCACCCGCTTCACGCCCTTCTTCTTCATGTGGCCCAGCAGCCGGCAGACGAAGTCGCCCAGCAGGTCCACCCGCAGGGTCCAGCTCGCGCGGAAATACCCGAACACCCAGACCAGGTTCGGCACGCCCGTGAACATCATGCCGCGGTAGGTGACGGTCTTGGACATGTCGAGGGGCTTGCCGTCTACGGTCATCTCGATGTCGCCCAGCACGCTGAGATGGAAGCCCGTGGCGGTGATGACCACGTCGGCCTCGATCACCTTTCCGGACTTCAGCTTCACGCCCTCCGGCACGAAGCGGTCGATCTCGTCGGTCACCACGCTGGCGTGGCCGTCGATCACCGCCTTGAAGAGGTCGCCCTCGGGGACAAAGGCGATCCGCTGGCTCCAGGGACGGTACTTGGGCGTGAAATGTTCCTGCACCGCCTCGTCGCCGAGGAAGGCGCGGACACCTGACAGGAGCTCGTTCCTGACGGTCTCGGGCTCCTCGAAGGAGCGCCGGGTGAACTCGCCGCCATCGAACAGGATCTTCCGTCGGACGATCTCGTGGATCCAGGTCTCGTCGATCTCCAGCTGGCGCAGGATGTCGGCCAGCTCGTTGGCGTTCCGCCCCGGGATGAAATAGGTCGGCGAGCGCTGCAGCATGGTGACGTGGGCGCACTTGCCGGCGATGGCGGGCACCAGGGTGGCCGCCGTGGCGCCCGAGCCGATGAGAAGAACCTTCTTGCCGGTCAGGTCCAGGTCCTGGGGCCAGTTCTGCGGATGCACGATCCGGCCCTTGAAGTCCTCCAGGCCTTCCCAGTCGGGGGTGTAGCCGACGTCATGGCGGTAATAGCCCTGGCACATCCACAGGAAGTTGCAGGTGAAGGTCACCGTCTCGTCGGTGTCGAGCCGCACCGCCTCCACCGTCCAGGTGTTGTCCAGGCTGGACCAGGCGGTCTTCACGATCTTGTGGCGATAGCGGATGTGACGGCCGATGTCGTTTTCCTCGATCACCTCGCCCATGTACTTCAGGATCTCCTCGGCCGAGGCGATCGGGGCGTTGACCCAGGGCTTGAAGCGGTAGCCGAAGGTGTAGAGGTCGCTGTCCGAGCGGATGCCGGGATACTTGTGGGTGCTCCAGGTGCCGCCAAAGGTCTCCTGGGTTTCCAGGATGACGTAGCTCGTCCCCGGCGTCTGGGTCTTCAGGTGATAGGCCGCTCCGATTCCGGAAATGCCGGCCCCGACCACCAGGACGTCGAAATGCTCGGTCTTGGTGGCCGCCCCTCGGCTCAGGGTTTGCGTCGCGCTCATGGTTTTCCTCACCTGTTCGAACCCGCTGTCCTGGGTCGGGGGCGTCCCCGGTCCCGGCATCCTGCCCCTGTTGGGGGGGGAGAGGGGACAGGGTGCGGTCCGGAGACGCAGGTCCAGCATGCAGACCATGCCGCAAGCCCCTCATTGATCAAGATCAATAAGGGCCTGGGCGAGAATGCAATGGGGGTTCAGCCCCTCAGGCGGGCGCCTGTCGCCTTCCCGGCCGCCGCGACGATCCGCGCCGAGAGGGCCTCGATGTCGGCCTCGGTCAGGGTCTGCTCGCGGGGCTGGACGCGCACCTCGACGGCAACCGACTTGAAGCCCTCCGGCACGCCGGGGCCCTGGTAGACGTCGAAGATCCGGGCCTCCGCCACCAGCGCCTTGTCCGCCGCCAGGATGGGCCGGACCAGGTCGCCCGCCGGCGTCGCTTCCGGCAGGAGGAAGGCGAAGTCCCGGGACAGGGGCATGAGGGGCGAGGGCTGGAAGGCCGGCCGGGTCTTGACGTCCCGCCGCTTGGGCTCGGGCAGGAGGTCCAGGTGGATCTCGAAGCCCAGGACGGGCCCCTCGACATCCAGGGCCTTGAGGGTCGCCGGGTGCAGTTCGCCGAACTCGGCGATGACGGTCTTCGGGCCCAGCTGGAGGCGGGCCGACCGGCCGGGGCTCCACCAGGGCGAGGACTGGCCCTGCACGACCTGCAGCGGCGGGGCGGCCAGTTCGGCCAGCAGGGCCTCAAGATCGCCCTTCAGGGCGAAGAGGGCGTCCTCGTCCCGCCCGTCCCAGCGCCGGGGCGCGTGCGGGGCCAGGACGGCGGCGATCACCGCAGACTGGTCCCCGGGCTGGTCGCCGCGATAGATCGGACCGATCTCGAAGAGGGCGGCGTCGGGATACCCGCGCCGGGCGTTGCGTCCCGCCGCCTCGACCAGGTTGGGCAGGACGGAGGGCCGCATGCAGTCCAGGTCCGCCGCGATGGGGTTGGACAGGACCAGCTCCGGCGCGCCGCCGCCGAAGTGCTCGGCGGTCGACCGCTTCATGAAGCTCCAGGTCACGGCCTCGGCGTAGCCGGCGGCGGCCAGCGCCCTCCGGGCCGTGCGCATCCGGCCCTGCCGGACGGTCAGGACGCCGCCGGGTGTGGGGGCATGGGCGGCAGGGGGGTGGACGGCAGGGCGCCATAGCCGGCGATCCGCGCCACCTCCTCGACCAGGTCGGCCTTGCCCTCGACGTCCCGGCGCCAGGACGGCGGGGCCACCCGGTCGCCCTCGAGCCCGAAGCCCAGGGCCTCCAGGATGGCGTCGATCCGCGCCCGGTCCAGCGAGAGGCCGGACAGGGCCTCGACATAGCCGCGGTCAAAGGTGAAGGCGTCCGGCCGGGCGGGCGCCTGGCCCGCCAGGATCGCCTCGGAGGGCTCGCCGCCGCAGATGTCGAGGATCAGGCGGGTGGCCAGCTCCAGCCCGGGCAGCAGGCTCTCCGGGTCCACGCCCCGGGCGAAGCGGTATTGGGCGTCCGAGGCGATCCCCAGGGTCCGCCCGGTCTGGGCGATCCGGATGGGGTCGAACCAGGCGCTCTCGATGAAGACGTCGGTCGTGGTTTCCGAGCATCCGGTGGAGGCGCCGCCCATCACGCCGCCCAGGCCAAGGGCGCCTGAGGCGTCGCCGATGACGCAGATCTCGGGTCCGGCGGCGTAGGTCTTCCCGTCGAGGGCCTCGACGGTCTCGCCCTGACGGCCCAGGCGCGCCTCGATCCAGCCGCCGGTCAGCCTGCCGGCGTCGTAGACGTGGAGGGGCCGCGCCCGGTCGAAGGTGATCAGGTTGGTGATGTCCACGAGGGCGCTGATCGGACGCAGGCCAATGGACTTCAGCTTCTGCTGCAGCCAGTCCGGCGAGGGGCCGTTGCGCACGCCGCGGATCAGCCGGCCGGCAAAGGCCGGACAGGCGCCGCTGTCGTCCAGCCGGATCTCGACCGGGCAGGGGAAGGCGCCGGGGACGGGGGCGATGGCGGGGGTCCTGATGGTCCCGAGGCCTGCGGCGGCCAGGTCCCGGGCGATGCCGTCCACGCCCAGCCAGTCGGGACGGTTGGGCGTGACCTCGAAGTCGACCACCGCCTCCAGGCCCAGGGCCTCTGCGGCCGGGGTCCCGACCACCAGGTCGCCATCCAGCTCCAGGATGCCGTCGGACTCCTCTGCGGTCTGCAGCTCGGCGGCCGAGCACAGCATGCCGTTGGACACCACGCCCCGGACCGGGCGGGCCTCCAGCACCACCCCGTTGGCCGGGATGCAGGCGCCGATGGGGGCATAGATGGTGGTCAGGCCGGCCCGGGCGTTGGGGGCCCCGCAGACGATTTCCTTGCGTCCATCGACCGTGTCCACCTGGCAGACCCGAAGGCGGTCGGCGTTGGGGTGCTGCACGGCCTCGACGATGCGCGCGACCGAGAAGTCGGCCAGGCGCGCGCCGGGATCGTCGACGTGCTCGACCTCCAGGCCGGCCATGGTCATGGCCTCGACGACCTGGTCGACGGTGGCGGCGGTGTCGAGGTGCTCGCGCAGCCAGGAAAGGGTGAACTTCATCGCAGTCCTCCTAGCTCAGGCCCGAGGCGGAATTCGGGGCGGCGAAGGCCGAGAAGCCATAGTGCGCCAGCCAGCGGCCATCGGCGGCGAACATGTCGCGCAGGTCGGGCATGCCGTACTTGAGCACCCCCAGGCGATCGACCCCACAGCCGAAGGCGAAACCCTGCCAGACGTCCGGGTCCAGTCCGCAGTTCCGCAGGACATTGGGATGCACCATCCCGCAGCCGAGGATCTCCAGCCAGTCGGCGCCCTCGCCGATCTTCACCTCGCCGCCGGAGCGATCGCACTGCACATCCATCTCGGCCGAGGGCTCGGTGAAGGGGAAGTGGTGGGGTCGGAAGCGGGTGGTCACCCGGTCGGTCTCGAAGAACCGGGCGATGAAGGTCTCGAGGGTCCACTTCAGGTGACCCATGTGGATGCCCTTGTCGATCACCAGGCCCTCGATCTGGTGGAACATGGGGGTGTGGGTCTGGTCGGAGTCCTGGCGGAAGGTGCGGCCGGGCACGATGATCCGGATCGGCGGCTCCTGGCCGCTGGCGATCCAGCCCGGCAGCTTCTCGTTCGTCCTGTGCATGACCCGCACCTGGACGGGCGAGGTGTGGGTGCGCAGGACCTTGCGCTCGCCGTTGGCGTCCGGCGGCAGGAAGAAGGTGTCGTGCATCTCCCGCGCCGGGTGCTTGGGCGGGAAGTTCAGGGCGGTGAAGTTGTTGAAGTCGGTCTCGATGTCCGGCCCCTCGGCGACGCCAAAGCCCATGTCGGCGAAGACCGCAATCATCTCGTCCATCACCTGCATGGTCGGGTGCACGCCGCCTCGGCGGCGAGGCGGGGCGGGCAGGGACAGGTCGACCCGGTCGGCGGCGAGGCGGGCCTCCAGCTCGGCCGCCTCCAGCTCGGCCTTGCGGGCCTCCAGGCGGGCGGCCAGCCGGTCGCGCATCTGGTTGATCTGGGGGCCGAGGACCTTGCGTTCCTCGAGGCTCACAGAGCCCAGGGTCCGGGCCAGGAGGGTGACGTTCCCGGACTTTCCCAGGATGGCTACCCGGGCCTCGTCCAGGGCGGCGAGGTCGGCGGCCGCCTCGATCCGGGCCAGGTTCGAGCTTTCCAGTTCGGCGATGTCAGTCATGCGCGTCGCTCAGCAGCAGAAGGGCTTCAGTGGGGAGGGGCGCCAGCAAAAAGCCCCCCGGGCGCGCCGGGGGGCTTCTGATTGCAGCGAAGCCGTGGGGCTCCGGGCGTCAGGCCAGGGCGGCGCGAACCTTGTCGGCGATGGCCTTGAAACCGACCGGGTCGTTGCCGGCGATATCCGCCAGCACCTTGCGGTCCATCTGGACCCCGGCCAGTTCAAGGCCGTGGATAAATCGGGCGTAGGTCATGCCTTCCAGGCGGGCCGCAGCGTTGATCCGCTGGATCCACAGGGACCGGAAGCTGCGCTTGCGCACCTTGCGGTCGCGGTAGGCGTACTGGCCAGCCTTGTCCACCGCGGCCTTGGCGGCGCGGATGGTGTTCTTGCGGCGGCCATAGAAGCCGGCGGCCTTCTCAAGAACCTTCTTGTGACGGGCGTGGGCGGTGACGCCCCTTTTCACACGTGCCATGCGTCAGGTCCTCCGATCAAAGGCCGTAGGGCAGGAAGATGCGGATGATCTTGGCGTCGGCCTCGGTCATCACCTTCGTGCCCCGGTTCTGGCGGATGTACTTGGCGTTGTGGCTGATGAGGCGGTGGCGCTTGCCCGCCACGCCGGCCTTGAGCTTGCCGGTCGCGGTGAGCTTGAAGCGCTTCTTCGCCCCCGACTTCGTCTTCAGTTTCGGCATTTCACGTCGGAACCTTCCGGCCCCGTCCTCTGGAGTATTGATGAGCCGCCCTGGCATGCCTTTGGCCAGGCGGCTCCGAAGGGGCGGGTGAGTACGCCAAAAGGGGCCAAGGGGCAAGCCCTCAGGGCGAGATCGCCCGTGCCCCGAATTCCTCCCCATCAGGGGGAGGTGGACCGCAAAGCGGGCCGGAGGGGGTCAGCTGAGCCGCCGTTGACCCCCTCACCCGGCTTCGCCGGGAGCTCCCCCTTGGGGGAGCAATTGCTTAGTCATTCCTCCCCATCAGGGGGAGGTGGACCGCGCAGCGGGCCGGAGGGGGTCTGCTGAGGCGCCATGGTCCCCTTGCCGCTGTCCCGACCGGCTCTACGCTCCGGTGGGCCTGGGCTCGTAGGTCCGCGACCTAGACTGAGAGCGCCGGCGCCCTGCGACTTGCGGAGATGGCCAGGAAGATGGCCGGGATGACGATCAGGGCGCCCATTATGAAGGGGCCGTTGATGTTGATGGGGAAGACGAGCCCCGCGCAGAAGGGGCCGACCACCCTGGCCAGGGCGCCGCAGGCGTTGTTTAGCCCCAGGATCTGGCCCTGCCGATGGGGGTCGGCGGTCCGCGTGATGATCGAGCCCACATTGGGGAAGGCCACCGACTGGCCGACGGCGGTCACGCACATCAGGACGATGGTTGCAGCGGTCCCGGTGGAGAAGACCTGAAGGCCTGCCCCCAGGACCGTCAGGGCCATGCCTACGGTCAGCATCCGCGCCTCGCCATAGCGTTCGGAGAGGGGACCGGTCAGGAACATCTGGGCGAAGGCCGCAGAGACGCCCACGAAGGCGAAGCAGACCCCGATGTCCCGGGGCGTCCAGCCGAACCGCTCGCTGGCCCAGAGGCCGAAGGTGGACTCGATCCCGGTGAAGGCGAAGCCCACGAGGAAGGTCAGGAGCATGAGCCGCCCCAGGACCGGGTTGTTCACGACGTCGCCGATGGCCGACCAGCGGTTGACCCGGTGCGCTCCGCCCTCGCGCCGGTGGTTGCTCTCGCGGATAAAGAGAATGATGGCCGCCACGCAGACGGCGGCCAGCCCCGAGGCCACGAAGAGGGGAATGCGGAAACCCGCCGGCCCGGCGTCGGGATGGGCCAGCAGGCCGCCCAGCGAGGGGCCGACGATCATGCCCACGTTCCAGGCTGCGCCCTGGTAGGCCATCTGCCGGGTGCGCTGCTCGGGCGGGGTGACGTCTGACAGGTAGCCCTGGATGACCGCGCCATTCCCGGCTGCGAGACCGCCGACCAGCCGGATCAGGAAGGCGGCCAGGATGTTGGGGGCGAAGGCCAGGGCGAGGTAGCACAGGCAGTTGCCCATGATGGTCGAGATCAGGATCGGCTTGCGCCCGTAGCGGTCGGACAGACGGCCCCAGAAGGGCTCGCCGAAGAAGGACCCGATCGAGTAGGCCGAGAAGATCAGGGCGATCTGCCAGGCCGGGGCGTCAAAGGACTTGGCGTAGAAGGGCAGCAGCGGGACGATGATCCCGAAGCCCAGCATGTTGATGAAGATCACCGCGATCAGGGCCATGGCCGCAAAGGGCGGCGTGGACTTCTGCTGGGTTGCGGACTCCGGCATGGCGCGGTTGTTAGGGCCGACCGACCGGAGGAGCAAGGGCGGGCGACGACGAATGCCGCCGCCGCCCGGTCAGGAGTCTATTTGGGCGCCAGGATCATGATCATCTGGCGGCCCTCCATGCGGGGCTCGTACTCGACCTTGGCGACGGGCTCGAAGTCGGCCTTCACCTGCTGGAGGAGCTTCATGCCCAGCTCGGGGTGCGCCAGTTCACGGCCACGGAAGCGGAGCGTCACTTTGACCTTGTCGCCTTCGCCGAAGAAGCGGTGCATCGAGCGCGCCTTGACCTCATAGTCATGGATGTCGATGTTCGGCCGCAGCTTGATCTCCTTGATCTCGACGACCTTCTGGCGCTTCCGGGCCTCGTTCTTCTTCTTCTGCTCCTGGAACTTGAACTTGCCATAGTCCAGGATCTTGCAGACGGGCGGGTCGGCGTTGGGAACGATCTCGACCAGATCGAGACCCGCCTCCTCGGCGGCCTCAAGGGCGGAGGAGGTGGGCATGACCCCCTGCTTCTCGCCATGCTGGTCGATCAGCAGGACCCGGGGAACGCGGATGTCTTCGTTGATGCGCGGACCGTCTTTGACGGGCGGCGCCTGCATGGGCCGGCGAATAGGCTTCTGCTCCTCGAGCTGTTGAAAGAGGCGTCGGCGGAGGAACCCCCCGCCGTAGGGGATATATGACCGTCCGGGCCCCGCCGATCAAGCGGAGCCTTGATCCGGCAGCAGGCGGTCGGCCGCCTGCTCCACCGTCCCGGCGTCCAGGGCGGCGAGGTCGTCGGCCTGGACGACGATCACATGACCCCTCGGGGCGGAGAGCGTCGGGTCCGACGCCCGCGAGAACAGCACGACCGTAGGGGCGCCCGCCGCCGCCGCCAGGTGCAGGGGGCCGGTATCGTTTCCCACCACCAGGGCGGCGCCCGCGCCGAACCGTGCGACGGTGGCGAAGTCGGTCCGGCCGGTCAGGTCCCGGGCCTGGGGCAGGTGCTTCTGGATCTCCCGGCCCAGGGCGCTTTCCTGGGGGCCGCCGATCACCAGGACGTCGAACCCGCGGTCGTGCATGCGCCGGGCCAGCCGCCCGTAGGCGTCCGCCGGCCAGCGCTTGTCCAGCCGGTGGGCCGAGCCGCCGGGGATCAGCAGGATGTAGGGCTTCTCCGGCCGCCGCCGCCGGTCGCGGGGCGTCCCGCCGATCCAGGACAGGTCCGGCGGGGGCGCCGACAGGGGCGAGGTCGGAGCGTCGGGCCAGATCCCCGCCGACTTCAGCTGGTCGGCCTGGCGCTCCAGGGTGTGCATCTGGTCCTTGCCCGGCGTGCGGTGGGGCAGGGCGCAGCCCCGGGCGACGCCGGACCATTCCGGGGGAAAGGGTCTCAGGAGGTGGAAGATCCGCTCCGACGCGGCAGAGGTCTGCAGGTCGTACACCCGGTCGTAGCGGGCGCCCTTGAGCCGCCGCCGGAGGGCCAGCCAGGCGCCGGGGCCCACGGGCCTCCCGTCGGTCTCGACCTCGTCGAAATAGGGACAGGCCCGGGCCAGGGCCTCGAAGGGCGGTGTGGTCAGGAGGGTGACCTGCGCCTTGGGGTGAGCCTCGCGGATGCGCTTCATGGCCGCCAGGGCCAGGACAAAGTCCCCCAGCGCCGACAGCTTGATCACCAGGACCTTGCGGATCTCGCGGCTCATTTCCCGTCTTCCCGCGACGACACGAGCTGCTCATACACCGCGAGCGTCGCCGCGCACATGGCGTCGTTGGAGTAGAGGCGCGTGGCGCGCTCCCGGGCGGCGGCGCCCAGGGTTTCCAGGCCCTCGCGCCCAAGGTCGATCGCCCCGGCCATGGCCGAGGCCCAGGCCGCCGTGTCCCCGGGCGGCGCCCGCCACCCCGTGCTTCCGGGCAGGACGGTCTCGGTCGTGCCGCCGTGGTCCGAGGCGATGACAGGCCGCCCCATCACCTGGGGCTCGACCGCGGCCCGCCCGAAGGATTCCGGAACAAGAGTGGGCAGCAGGGCGACGTCCGCCGCCAGGAAGGCCGCCGGCATGTCGTCGCAGTGCCCGACCAGCCGGACCACCCCCTCCAGGTCGGCGGCCCGTACAGCCGCCTCGAGGGACTGGCGAAAGGCGGTCCGGCCCTGGTCGTCGCCGGCGAAGATGACCCGCAGGTCCCGTCCCTCGCCCTTGAGCCGAGCAGTGGCGGCGATGATCGTCTCATGGCCCTTGATGGGCGTCAGCCGCCCGGCCAGCAGGAAGACCAGTGGGCCGTCGAAGGCGTCCGCCAGGCCCCAGGCCTGGCGCAGGGCCGCAATGCGCTCCGGGGCTATCCGGGCGGGGTCGAAGCGGGTGAGGTCCACGCCCCGGGGGATGGCGACGACCTTGTCGGGGGCGATCCCGTGCTCGGCCAGGACGTGGGCGCGGGTGTAGTCGGAATTGGCGATCACCCGGTCCACCCGGGTCATGACGGCGTTGTACCAGCGCTTCAGACGGCCCTTCGCCAGGTAGATGCCGTGATAGGTCGCCACCGTCGGCAGGCCCTCGGCCCGGGCGGCCCAAAGGGCCGGGAAGGCCGGCGCCCGGGACCGTACGTGGACGAGGCTCACCCCCTGCTTGCGGATCACCCGGCGCAGGGCCCCGGCGGTCTTCAGCATGACCAGGGGGTTCTTGCTCTGCATGGGCAGGCGGACCAGCTCGCCTCCCGCCGCGGCCAGGGCCGTCTCCATCCGTCCGCCCCGGCTGGCCACGAGGGCCCGGCCGCCGGCCGCGACGACGGCGCGGGCGACGTCGATCGTGGTCTGCTCGGCGCCGCCGGTCTCCAGCTCGGGGACCACCTGCAGCAGGGTGAAGTTCGCGGGAAGGCTCACCGCGTCCTGATAGCGCAGCCCTGCGCCCGGCGCTATGCAGGGGCCATGCAGGAGACATCCGGACACCTGGAACGCGAGGCGGGGGTTCCCCTGGCCTGGCGGGCCGTCGAGGGGCGGGGCCCCACGGTCGTCTGGCTGGGCGGCTTCAAGTCGGACATGACCGGGACCAAGGCCCAGGCCCTGGCCGACCAGGCTGTCGCCGCCGGCCGGGCCTTCCTGCGCTTCGACTATTCCGGGCACGGGGAGTCCGGCGGGGCCTTCACCGACGGCACGATCGGGTCCTGGCGGGCCGACGCCCTGGCGATGATCGATACCCTCACGACCGGCGACCTGGTCCTCGTGGGCTCGTCCATGGGCGGCTGGCTGGCCTGCCTCTGCGCCCTCGCACGGCCGGAGCGGGTGAAGGGCCTGGTCCTCGTCGCCCCCGCCGCTGACTTCCCCCAGGCCCTGATGGCCCCGGAAATGACCGAAGCCGACCGCGCCGCCCTGGCCCGGGACGGGGTCTGGATGCGGCCGTCCGAGTATGGCGACCCCTATCCCATCACCCGCCGTTTCCTTGAGGAGGCGGCGAACTGGAGCCTCCTGCCCGGGCCGGTGGGGATCGATCTGCCCGTGCGGATCCTGCAGGGCGGCGCCGACCCGGACGTGCCCTGGCGCCACGCCCTGGCCCTGGCCGAGGCCCTGATGGCTCAGGACCTGGTCTTCAGCCTGGTCCGCGATGGCGACCACCGCCTGTCCCGGCCGCAGGATATCGAACGGCTGCTGGCCTTCGTGGACGAGCTCTGCGGCTAGCTAGCCGCCCGCAGCGAGGATGGCCGCCAGGCCCTCGCGATAGGTGGGATGGGCGGGGCGCCAGCCCAGGGCGGCCTTGGCCCGGGCGTTGGCGACGCGCTTGCTCTCGGCCCAGAAGCGCCGCGCGGCGGGGGTCAGGGCGTCGAGGTCCAGGGGGGTCTCGGGCGGCGGCTCGGCGCCCAGCAGGCGGCAGGCCTCCAGGGTCACGTCGGCGGCGGGCGCCGGTTCATCGTCGCAAAGGTTGAAAACGCCGGTCCGGTCCGGCCTTTCCAGGGCGGCGGCGAGGCCGACGGCGATGTCGTCCACGTGGATCCGGCTGAACACCTGCCCCGGCGCCGTCATCCGGCGGGCGGTCCCGTCGCGCACCCGGTCCAGGGCCGAGCGGCCGGGGCCGTAGATGCCGGGAAGCCGGAAAACGGCCAGGGGCCGGCCTGTCGAGGCCCAGGCCGCCTCCGCCGCCACCCGCCGTCGGGAGGTCTCGGAGGCGGGGGCCGTGCGGCTGGTCTCGCGGACCCAGCGCCCGCCGCGGTCGCCGTAGACGCCAGTGGTGGAGAGGTAGCCGACCCAGCCCGGTCCGGACCCGGGGGCGAGGTGCGGAGCGAGGGCTTGGAAGCCTGGGCAGAGGCCGGTCTCCGGGTCGGGGGCGGCGGTGACGAGGAGGGCGTCGGCGCCTCTCAGGGCCGTCTCCAGGGCGTCGTGGTCGTGCACCGACACCGTCTCGACAGCGTCCCGCCAGGTGTCGGGGAGGGGGGTGCGCACCGTCGCGGTGATGTGCAGGTCACCGGGCGCCCGCGCGGCCAGGGCGCGGGCCGAATACCCGAAGCCGAAGACGAGGAGCCTCACGCCCCCAGGAGGTCCTTCAGCATCGCCCGGGCGCCCTCGGCCAGGTCGGGCCGCCTGAGGGCGTAGGCGACGTTCGCCCGCAGGAGCCCCAGCTTGTCGCCGCAGTCGTAGGTGGTCCCCTCGTACTCCAGGGCGTGGAAGGCCTGGTCGGCCATCAGGTCGGCCATGGCGTCGGTCAGCTGGATCTCGCCGCCGGCGCCCTTCCGGTGCCGGGCCAGGCGCTCGAAGATCTCCGGCTGCAGGACGTACCGACCGGAAATGAAAAGATTGGACGGCTCGGTCCCCGGCGCGGGCTTTTCGACCATACCGGTCATTCGGTTCAGCCGGCCCTTCTGTCCGTCGAGGGCGACGATGCCGTACTTGTGGGCCTGGCCCTCCGGCGCCGGCTCGACGACGACGATGTTGCCGCCGACCTGGTCGTAGGCCGCCGTCGCCTGGGCCAGGGCGCCCGGCTCGGCCATCATCAGCATGTCCGGCAGCATGACGGCGAAGGGCTCGTCGCCGATAATGTCGCGGGCGCACCAGACGGCGTGGCCCAGGCCCAGGGGCGCCATCTGGCGCACGAAGCTCATCTCGCCGGGCTTCGGCAGGTCGCGGCGGATGTCGGCCAGGATGTCCAGCTTGCCCTTGGCCTCCAGCTGGGCCTCGAGCTCGACGTGGTGGTCGAAATAGTCCTCGATGGCGCCCTTGCCGCGGCCGGTGACGAAGACGAAGTGCTCGATGCCCGCCGCCCGGCCCTCCTCGATGATGTAGGACAGGATCGGCCGGTCGACGACGTTCAGCATTTCCTTGGGCGTGACCTTGGCGCCGGGCAGCACCCGCGTGCCCAGCCCCGCCACCGGCAGCACCGCCTTGCGCACCTTGCCTGACATGGACGCCTCCGTTTCCGGTCCCTCCCTTAGTCGAGGGCGGCGGTTCCTTCCAGAACGATCGCGGCCCGGCCGCCGATCCAGGTCCCGTCGGCCTCCGCCGAGACGGTGATCCGGCCGGCCCGGCCCACGGCCGCGCCCTGGCTGGCGACATAGCGCGGCGGCAGGATCCCCTCGCCGATGAGCCAGAGGGCGAGGCCGGCGTTGAGGCTGCCCGTGACCGGGTCCTCGGGCACGGACAGGCTGGGGCAGAAGGCGCGCACCTCGAGCTGGGAGGCGCCGCCCGGCGGATAGAGGGCCGCGACCCCCAGCTCCAGGTCGCCCAGGGCCCCAAAGTCGGGGGTCAGGGACAGGACCCGCTCGGGGGACTCCAGCAGGACGGCGCACCAGCCCGGTCCGTTGTCGATCCAGCGCCCGGCCCGGATTGCGCCCTCGGGAATCCCCAGTCCACGGGCGATCTGCGCCGTCACCTGCGGCTCCAGGGGCCCGTCCTTCAGGAGGGGCGGGGCGGCGAAGGCGAGGTCCTCGCCATCGATCCGCACGGGCACCAGGCCCACCCCGCATTCCTGCACCACGCGCCCGGGCGTCCTCGGCTGGCCGCCGGCCGACAGCCAGGCCCGACAGGAACCGAGGGTCGGATGGCCGGCGAAGGGCAGCTCCCGTTCCGGGGTGAAGATCCGCACCCGGTAGTCGGCGCCGGGATCGGTCGGCGGCAGGAGGAAGGTGGTCTCGGACAGGTTCGTCCAGTTGGCGAAGGCCGCCATCTGGGCGTCGGTCAGGCCCTCGGCGCCATGGACCACCGCCAGGGGATTGCCGTTCAGCGGCCCCGAGGCGAAGACGTCGACCTGCTGGAAGCGACGGAGGGTCATGGGCGTTCCCGCGCCGCCAGGCGCCCGGCGACGAGGGCCGCGACGTCCGGGTCGTGGTGCGGGTCTTCGGGGTCAGCGAGGCCCCGGGCCGCGCCGTCCGCGTCCTGGGCCAGGCGGTTCTGGCTCATCTTCCACTTGCCGCGGATTTCGGTGATCTCGATCTCAAGGCCGACAATGCCCCGCAACATGGACTCGATGTAGTCGGCGGGGGCGTCCGACGGCGCCCAGGGCGCCGGTCGGCGGGACTCCTGCGCCGCCGTCAGGGCGGCGACGTGGGCCGCGAGCCAGTCGCGCTCGGGCCGCAGGGTCGGGACGCCGCGCACCTGGACCATCTCGTAGTTCCAGGTCGGGGTGACTCGCTCCGTCTCGGCCTTGGAGGGATACCAGGACGGGGTCACGTAGGCCTCCGCCCCCTGGAAGACCACCAGGCAGTCCGGGGTCCCGGCGAGGGCCTCCAGGTGGGGGTTGGGCCGGGCGAGGTGGCAGGTGAGCCGCAGCCGCCCCTCCGCCTCGGCGACCAGGAAGGGCAGGGGCGAGGCCATGGGCCCCTCCGGCCCGGCGGTGACCAGCAGGCCCAGGGGATGGCGGGCCACCAGGTCCCACAGGACCTCGGGGCGGGTCTCCTCGAAGACTTCCGGCAGGTACATGGCCGCCCCCTATTCCACCGTCACCGACTTGGCGAGGTTGCGGGGCTGGTCGACGTCGGCGCCCTTCTGGACGGCGACATAGTAGGCCAGCATCTGGATGGGGACGGCGTAGACCAGGGGGGCGACGATGTCGTCGCAGCCGGGGGCGACGATCAGGCGGACCCCGGCCGGGGCGCGGCGGGCGCCCTCCTCGTCCGTGATGAAGATGACCGGGCCGCCCCGGGCCATGACCTCTGCGGTGTTCGAGACGGTCTTCTCGAAGAGGGCGTCGGAGGGGGCCAGGACGATGACCGGGGTCGCCTCGTCGATCAGGGCGATGGGGCCGTGCTTCAGCTCGCCGGCGGGATAGCCCTCGGCATGGATGTAGCTGATCTCCTTGAGCTTCAGGGCGCCTTCGAGGGCCAGGGCCGACATCACGCCGCGGCCGAAGTAGAGGACGTCCCGGGCCTTGGCGAGTTCGGGCGCCAGGGCCCGGATCGGCTCCTCGAGGGCAAGGGCGGCCGAGATCAGGCGCGGCGCCTCCAGCAGCAGCCTGGTCAGCCGCGCCTCCTCGGCGGCGTCGATCCGGCCCTTGGCGGACGCGGCGGCCACGGCCAGGGCCGACAGGGCGGCCACCTGGCTGGTGAAGGCCTTGGTGGAGGCCACGCCGATCTCCGGCCCGGCATGGGTGGGCAGGAGGATGTCGGCCTCGCGGGCCATGGTGCTGGTGTGGACGTTGACCACGGCCGCCGTTGACAGGCCCTGCTCGCGGCACCAGCGCAGGGCGGCCAGGGTGTCGGCGGTCTCGCCGGACTGGGAGACGACGATGCACAGCGTGCCCTCGCGCACCGGCGGGGCGCGGTAGCGGAACTCGGAGGCGACATCGATGTCGACGGGGATCCGGGCCAGGGATTCGAACAGGTAGCGGCTGATCAGGCCGGCGTAATAGGCCGTGCCGCAGGCCACGATCTGGATCCGGTCGACACGGCTGAAATCCAGGCCGTCGGGCGCCCGGGCCCGGCCGGAGACCGGGTCGAGATAGGCCGACAGGGTGTGCTGGCAGGCGCCCGGCTGGTCATGGATCTCCTTCTCCATGAAGTGCCGGTAGTTGCCCTTCTCCACCAGGGCGGCGGCGGGAGGGATGATGCGGATCTGCCGGGTGACCGGCCGGCCTTCGGCGTCGAAGATCCGCGCCGTGGTCCTGTCGATGGCCACGTAGTCGCCCTCGTCGAGGTAGGCGATGCGGTTGGTCATCGGGCCGACCGCCAGGGCGTCGCTGCCCAGGTACATCTCGCCGTCGCCATAGCCGACCACCAGGGGGCTGCCCCGCCGGGCGCCCAGGATCAGCTCGTCCTCGCCGTCGATCAGGACCGCGAGGGCGAAGGCGCCCCGCAGGCGGTCGAGGGTCGACTTCAGGGCGTCGAGGGGGGCCAGGCCCTGCGCCAGGGCGCGGTCGATCAGGTGGGGGATGACCTCGGTGTCCGTCTCGCTCTCGAAGGTGCGGCCCTCGGCGGCCAGCTCGGCCTTCAGCTCGGCGAAGTTCTCGATGATGCCGTTATGAACCAGGGTCACCCGCCCCGCCCGTTGCGGGTGGGCGTTGGTCTCGGAGGGGGCGCCGTGGGTGGCCCAGCGGGTGTGGCCCACCCCGGTCAGGCCGTCGAGGGGCTGGTCCCGCAGAACATCCTCAAGGGCCCGGATCTTCCCCCGGGCCCGGCGACGGTCAACCCGGCCATCGGCGACCATGGCCACGCCGGCGGAATCATAGCCGCGGTATTCAAGCCGCCGCAGGGTCTCGATCAGTCGCTCCTGGACGGGCGCCCTGCCGACGATTCCGATGATGCCGCACATGGGCTGGTCCTCTCTTCCGGGGTCCCTTTCCGCCTGGCCCCTGGAGGGGCTAGACTGTGGGGACGGGCGGGGTTTAGCACCCGCGCCGACGGCGTCGACTAAATCCGGGTTTCGAATCGTTTCGGATCCGGTCCCCAATATGGCGAAAGCTTCGGAAGGCCCCATGAGCAAACGCGCCTTTTTCGGCACCGACGGTATCCGCGGCGAGGCCAACACCCACCCCATGACGGCCGAGGTGGCCCTGCGGGTCGGCCTTGCGGCGGGCAGGTTGTTCCGATCCCGCGAGGAGCGCCGCCACATGGTGGTGATCGGCAAGGACACCCGCCTGTCGGGCTACATGGTCGAGCCGGCCCTGGTGGCGGGCTTCACCAGCGCGGGCATGGACGTGCGCCTGCTGGGCCCCATGCCGACCCCCGGCGTGGCCATGATGACCCGCTCCCTGCGGGCCGACCTGGGCGTGATGATCTCGGCCTCGCACAATCCCTGGACCGACAACGGCATCAAGCTGTTCGGGCCCGACGGCTACAAGCTTTCGGACGCCCGGGAGCTGGAGATCGAGGCCCTGATGGGCCAGTCCCTGTCCGAGGACCTGGCGCCCGCCACGGCCCTGGGCCGGGCCGCCCGGGTGGACGACAGCCAGGCCCGCTATGTCGAGATCGCCAAGGCCACCTTCCCCCGCCGGCTGAGCCTGTCGGGCCTGCGCATCGTGATCGATTGCGCCAACGGCGCCGCCTACAAGGTCGCCCCCGCCGCCCTCTACGAGCTGGGCGCCGAGGTCATCCCCGTGGGCGTGGCGCCCAATGGCATGAACATCAACGAGGAGTGCGGCTCCACCCATCCCGAGGCCATGATCAAGGCGGTCAAGGAGTACCGGGCCGACATCGGGATCGCCCTGGACGGCGACGCCGACCGGCTGGCCATCTGCGACGAGAAGGGGCGGGTGGTCGACGGCGACCAGATCATGGCCCTGATCGCCGACAACTGGGCCCGGCGGAACCGGCTGGCCGGCGGCGGCGTGGTGGCCACGGTCATGTCCAACCTGGGCCTGGAGCGGTTCCTGGGCGAGCGCAACCTGCGGCTCGAGCGCACCGCCGTGGGCGACCGTTCGGTGATGATGCGGATGCGCGAGGGCGGCTACAACCTGGGCGGCGAGGCCTCGGGCCACATCATCCTGTCGGACTTCTCCACCACCGGGGACGGCCTCCTCGCCGCCCTGCAGGTGCTGGCCGTGCTGAAGGCCGGCGACCGGCCCATGAGCGCCCTGGCCCGCCAGTTCGAGCCGGCGCCCCAGAAGCTGGAGAACGTGCGCTTCACCTCGGGCAAGCCCCTGGAGTCCGAGGCGGTCAAGGCGGCCATCGCCGACGCCGAGCACAGGCTGGGCGCCGGCGGCCGCGTGCTGGTGCGCGCCTCCGGCACCGAGCCCCTGATCCGGGTCATGGCCGAGGGCGACGACGAGACCCTGGTCAGCCAGGTGGTGAGCGAGATCGCCGGGGCGGTCCGCAAGGCCGCCGCCTGATCGCCGCGGCGGAAGGGGCGCGCCCATGGACCCCGCCCTCGCCGGCTTCCTGATGGTGGCGGTCTTCACCGCCCTCATCATGTCCGGGCGGCTCGCGCCCGCCCCGGCCCTGATCCTGACCCCCCTGGCCTTCGGCCTGCTGGCCGGCCACGGGACAGACCTGGGGCCCATGGCGGTGGACGGCCTGCGCGAGGTGGCGCCGACCGGCGTCATGCTCCTTTTCGCCATCCTGACGTTCAGCGTCCTGACCGGGGCGGGCCTGTTCGATCCCCTGGTGCGCGCCATCGTACGCCGGGCGGGTGGCGACCCCCTCAAGGTCAGCCTGGGGGCGACGGCCCTGGCGGCGGTGATCTCCCTCGATGGGGACGGTTCGACGACCTACCTGATCACCTGCGCAGCCATGCTGCCCCTTTACCGGCGGCTGGGGATGAGGCCCCTGCACCTGGCCTGCCTGCTCATGCTGGTGAGCGGGGTGATGAACCTCTCGCCCTGGGGCGGGCCGACGGGCCGGGCGGCGGCGGCTCTGGGCCTGGACGTCTCGGCCGTCTTCCTCCCCCTGCTTCCGGCCATGGCCGCGGGGCTGGCGGCGGTCTTCGGACTGGCGACGGTGCTGGGCCTGTCGGAGCGCCGGCGACTGGGGGTGCTGGACCTGCGCGAGGCCGAGGCGGAGCCGGAGGCCGAGGCCGGGCGGGCCCCGCGCCTGCTCCAGATGCTGAACTTCCTGATCCTGGCGGCCCTGATGGCGGGCCTCATCGCCCCGGCCTTCGGGGTGAAGACCCTGCCCCTCCCGGTGCTGATGATGACGGCCTTCGCCCTCGCCCTGACCCTCAACCATCCCCGGCCCGCCGACCAGGCCGCCCAGGTCGCCGCCCACGCTCCGGCCGCCCTGTCCGTGGCCTCGCTGATCTTCGCTGCGGGTGTGCTGACCGGGGTGCTGAAGGGGACCGGCATGGTGGACGCCATGTCCTCAGCCCTGGTCGCCGCCATCCCCGAGGCCCTGGGCCCGCACCTGGCGCCGGCTGTCGCCGCGGCCAGCCTGCCGGGAACCTTCTTCCTGTCGAACGACGCCTTCTACTTCGGCATGCTGCCCGTGCTGGCCGAGGCCGGCGCCGTGCACGGGATCGCCCCCGCCGACATGGCCCGGGCGGCCCTGATGGGCCAGCCCTTCCACCTCCTGAGCCCCCTCGTCCCCTCCACCTGGCTGCTGGTGGGCCTCGCCCGCGTGGAGATGGGCGCCCACCAGAAGTTCACCGCCCTGCCGGCGGCGGGGGTGTGCCTGGCCATGGCCCTGGCGGCCATGGCGACGGGGGGGTTCTGAGGGGGTCAGGCTGCGTCGGCGATCCGGATTTCGAGTCGCAGTCCCGCCGCCGTCGCAAGGTTGACCAGGGCGTCGAGCGAGAACTTCCCAAGCTTTCCCCGGAGCAGGTCGTTCAGCCTGGGACGGGTGATCCCGAGCCGCGCGGCGGCGGCCTCCTGCGACAGGTTCCAGGATCGCACTCTCCGCGCCACGGCGGAGAGAATCTCGGCCCGCGCCTTGAGGTTCGCCGCTTCGGCCGGGGTGTCGGCGAGGGCGTCGAAGACGTTCTCGAAGGTCTGGATTTCCATCATCACCGTCTCCAGGCCCGCAGCCTTGCCGCTGCGAGGTCAAGGTCCTTCTGCGCCGTCTTCTGGGTCTTCTTCTGGAAGGCGTGCAGGACAAGGATACGATCCTCCAGCCTGGCCAGGTAGATCACCCTGAAGGCCCCCGAAGCGTCCCGAATGCGGATCTCCCGCACGCCGGGTCCAATCGTACCCATAGGCTTCCAGTCGTCGGGATCGAGACCCTGCTGCAACTGGTGCAACTGGAAGCCCGCAGTGGCCCGCGCCGACTCCGGGAATTCCCGAAGGCGCGAAAGGCTGTCTCCCAGAAAGACGACGGCTTTCACGAGATCAGTGTATCGAAAGCGATACTGGCCGGCAAGGGGACCTACGCCCGCCCCACCGACGCGTACCGGAATCCCAGGGCCCGGACGTCCGCCGGCTTGTAGATGTTGCGCAGGTCCACCAGCACGGGGGTGCGCATCAGGGTGCGGACGCGCTCGAGGTCGAGGGCGCGGAACTGGTCCCATTCGGTGATGATCACCAGGACGTCGGCGCCGTCGGCGGCGGCGTAGGCGTCGGGGCGGAAGTCGACACCGGGCAGGAGGTGGCGGGCCTCGGCCACGCCCTCGGGGTCGAAGGCCTGGATGCGGGCGCCCAGGGCCTGGAGGGCGGGGAGGATGTCCAGGGACGGGGCGTCGCGCATGTCGTCGGTGTTGGGCTTGAAGGTCAGGCCCAGGACGCCGACCGTGCGGCCGGCCAGGTCGCCGTCGACGGCGGCGGCCACCTTGGCGGCCATGGCCTTCTTGCGCGCGTCGTTGACGGCCACGGTGGTCTCGATGAGGCGGACGGGCGAGCCGGCGTCCGTGGCGGTGCGCACCAGGGCCAGGGTGTCCTTGGGAAAGCAGGAGCCGCCGTATCCGGGGCCGGCGTTGAGGAACTTGCCGCCGATGCGCTTGTCGAGGCCGATCCCCTTGGCCACCTGCTGGACGTCGGCGCCGACGGCCTCGCAGAGGTCGGCCATCTCGTTGATGAAGGTGATCTTCATGGCGAGGAAGGCGTTGCCGGCGTACTTGATCAGCTCGGAGGTGCGCCGGTCGGTGAACTGGATCGGCGTCTCGTTGAGGAAGAGGGGCCGGTAGAGCTCGGTCATGACCGGCCGGGCGCGCTCGTCGTTCAGGCCCACCACCACGCGGTCGGGGCGCTTGAAGTCGTCGATGGC
Source organism: Phenylobacterium parvum (assembly GCF_003150835.1). Taxonomy (NCBI): domain Bacteria; kingdom Pseudomonadati; phylum Pseudomonadota; class Alphaproteobacteria; order Caulobacterales; family Caulobacteraceae; genus Phenylobacterium; species Phenylobacterium parvum. The sequence continues at coordinate 477,085 of NZ_CP029479.1, forward strand.
CGCGCCCTCGCGCAGGAACTCGGGGTTGGAGACCACGGCGAACTCGGCGTCGGGGCGGCGCTCGCGGATGATGGCCTCGATCTCGTCGCCCGTGCCCACCGGGACGGTGGACTTGGTGACCACCACGGTGAAGCCGTCGATGAGGTCGGCGATCTCGGCCGCGGCGGCGTGGACGTAGGACAGGTCGGCGTGGCCGTCGCCCCGGCGCGAGGGGGTGCCCACGGCGATGAAGACCGCGTCTGCGGCGCGCACGGCCTCGGCCGCCTCGGTGGTGAAGGCCAGGCGCCCGGCCTGGACGTTGCGGGCGACCAGGGTGTCGAGGCCAGGCTCGTAGATGGGCATGCGCCCGGCCTTCAGGCCCTCGATCTTGCCGGCGTCCTTGTCGATGCAGGTGACCTGGTGGCCGAAGTCGGCGAAGCAGGCGCCCGAGACGAGGCCCACATAGCCCGTGCCGATCATGACGACGTGCATGGCGCTCAGATCTCCTGGTTGTAGGCGCCGATCTCGGGGCGCCGGGCGAGGCGGGGTTTGACCTCTTCGCGGAAGAGGGCGCGCATGTCGGCCTCGGAGCGGGTGCTCTCGACGACGACGACGATCTCGGGCTTGTTGGAGGAGGCGCGGACCAGGACCCAGGAGCCGTCCTCCAGGGCCACGCGGACGCCGTTGACGGTGATGACTTCGGTGATGGCGCGGCCGAGGATGCGGCCGCCGTCGCGGGCCAGGGCCTCGTATTCGGCGACGATCCCCTCGACCACGCCGTACTTGGCCTCGTCGGCGCAGTGGGGCGACATGGTCAGGCTGGTCCAGGCCTGGGGCAGGGCTTCCTTGAGTTGGGACAGGCTCTTGCCGGGATTGCGGTCGAGCATGCCCAGGATGGCGGCGGCGGCGGTGAGGCCGCAGTCGTAGCCGCGACCGAGAGGGGCGTTGAAGAAGAAGTGGCCGGACTTCTCGAAGCCGGCCAGGGCGCCGATCTCGGCGGTCTTGCGCTTGATGTAGCTGTGGCCGGTCTTCCAGTAGAGGGTCTGGGCGCCGTTGGCGGCCAGGACCGGGTCGGTGGCGAAGAGGCCGGTGGACTTCACGTCGACGATGAACCGGGCGTCCGGGTGCAGGCCTGACAGGTCGCGGGCCAGCATCAGGCCGATCTTGTCGGCGAAGATTTCCTCGCCCCGGTCGTCCACCACTCCGCAGCGGTCGCCGTCGCCGTCGAAGCCGAGGGCGAGGTCGGCGTCGAAGTCGCGCACCGCTTGGCCCATGGCCTTGAGCATTTCGTGGTCTTCGGGGTTGGGGTTGTAGCGCGGGAAGGACCAGTCGAGGTCGCAGTCCATCTCGTAGACGACCGCCACGCCCATGCGGCGCAGGGCCTCGGGGGCGAAGGCGCCGGCCGTGCCGTTGCCGCAGGCGCAGACCACCTTGAGCGGGCGGTTTACCCGGACCCGGGCGGAGACGTCGGCGATGTAGCGCTCCGCCATGCCGGGGACGTGGGTGAGGGTCCCGCCGGGGCGGGCGACGCCGAGACCGCCCAGGACGATCTCCTTCAGCCGGCCCATCTCGTCGGGGCCGAAGGTGAGGGGCGGGGAGACGCCCATCTTCACGCCCGTCCAGCCGTTCTCGTTGTGGCTGGCGGTGACCATGGCCACGGCGGGGGCCTCGAGGTCGAACTGGGCGAAATAGGCCATGGGCGAGAGGGCGAGGCCGATGTCCAGCACCTCGCAGCCGGCGGCCAGGAGGCCCAGGGTCAGGGCCTGCTTGATGGACTGGGAGTAAGACCGGAAGTCGTGGCCGACGACGATGCGCTTCTGGCCGAGCTCGTGGATGTAGGTTCCCAGGCCCAGGCCCAGGGCCTCGACGCCCAGGAGGTTGATCTCGGACCCGAACAGCCAGCGGGCGTCGTACTCCCGGAAACCCGTGGCCTTCACCAGGGGCAGGTTCTCGTGGTCGGGGGTCTGCGGGACGAGGTCGGCGCGGGGGAGAGGCGGCATCGGCGCTCCAGTTCGATTCCGCGCCGCTCTTACGCCTTCAGGCCGCCTGCGGCCAGTGCAGTGGGGTCACATCACCCCGGCGCGGAGCAGGTCGTGGACATGCAGTATGCCCACCGGCCGGCCCTCATCCAGGACGAAGAGGACATTCACGGCGGGGGGCGGGTCGGTCATCAGGGCCAGGGCTTCGGAGGCCAGCCGCCGGGGGCCGACCACCTTGTTCGGGCCCGGGGTCATGACCTCGCCCGCGGTGCGACCGATCAGGCCGTCCATGTGCCGGCGCAGGTCGCCGTCGGTGATAACGCCGAGCAGCCGGCCGTCGGCGCCCTGGACGCCGACGCAGCCGAACCGCTTTTCGGTCATGACCAGCAGGGCTTCGGCCATGGAGGCGTCGGGGCCGACGAGGGGAATCTGGTCGCCGGCGTGCATCAGGTCGCCCACCGTACGCAGCATGGCGCCCAGCTTGCCGCCCGGATGGAGGGTGCGGAAGTCGCCGGCGGTGAAGCCCCGCCGCTCCAGCAGGGCCACGGCCAGGGCGTCGCCCAGGGCGATCTGCAGGGTGGTGGAGGTGGTCGGCGCATTGACGTCGCCGGTCGCCTCCTCGGCGGTGGCCAGGGCCAGGACCACGTCTGCGGCCCGCCCGAGGGCGCTGTCTGAGGCGGCGGTCAGGGCGATCAGCGGGATCTCGAAGCGCCGGGAGTAGGCCAGGACGTCGGCCAGCTCGCGGTTCTCGCCCGACTTGGAGAGGGCCAGGATGACGTCGTCCCGGCTGATCATGCCCAGGTCGCCATGGCTGGCCTCGTTGGCGTGGACAAAGCTGGCGGGGGCGCCGGTCGAGGCGAAGGTGGCGGCGATCTTGCGGGCCACGTGGCCGGACTTGCCGATGCCGGTGCAGATGATCCGGCCCCTGGCGGCGGCCAGGATGTCGACGGCCCGGGCGAAGGCCTCGCCGAGGGCCCCGGCCTGGAGCTCCAGGGCGCCGGCGGCCTGTCGCAGGACCCGGCGGCCCGCCTCGATGTCCTGGTCGCTCATTTCGCGGGCTCCGCAGGCGGCGGCGGGGCGCCTTCGGTCGCAGCGCGGGCGGCGGCCACGGCCTCGCGCGCCTTCTGCAGGCGGGCGTTGTTGGCCTCGGCCTCGCGGCGCATGGCGGCCTGGACCTCGGGGCGCTGCTGGACAGGGACCGAGCCGAAGGGGCCGGGCGAGCGCGCGCCGAGACCCTGGGGCCAGACCATGGCCAGGGCGATGAGGGCGGCCGCGACCAGGGTCAGCCCGCCGAAGAAGAGGCGATCGCTCATGTCCCCCCTCATACCGACTCGCAGGCCCCGAGGCCACCGGCGCCCGCGCGGCGCCTTGACGCGCTTCCCCGCCGGCCCTAGCCCGACCCGGACATCCCGGACGGAGACCGCCATGCCCACCCTGATCCTGCTGCGACACGGCCAGAGCCAGTGGAACCTGGAGGACCGTTTCACCGGCTGGGTGGACGTGGACCTGACCGCCGAGGGCGAGGCCCAGGCCCGCAAGGGCGGCGAGCTGATCCGGGCGGCGGGCCTTCAGGTCGACCGGGCCTACACCTCCGTCCTGACCCGGGCGATCCGCACCCTCTGGCTGGCCCTGACGGCGGCGGGCCAGGTCTTCGTGCCCGAGACCAAGGACTGGCGCCTGAACGAGCGCCACTACGGCGGCCTGACGGGCCTCAACAAGACCGAGACCGCCGAGAAGCACGGCGCCGACCAGGTGCGGATCTGGCGGCGGTCCTACGACACCCCGCCCCCGCCCCTGGCGCCCGGCGGCGAGTGGGACTTCTCCCGCGACCGCCGCTACGCCGGCCTCGTCCTGCCGGACACCGAGAGCCTGAAGACCACCCTGGAGCGGGTGGAGCCCTACTGGACGGCAGAGATCGCCCCCCGGCTGGCGGCGGGCGAGACGGTGCTGGTGGCGGCCCACGGCAACTCGCTGCGGGCCATCGTCAAGCTGATCTACGGGCTGTCTGCAGACGGGATCATGGAGGTCGAGATCCCGACCTCGAATCCGCTGGTCATTGACCTCGACGCTGCGCTGAAGCCGCTCGCCGCGCGCTATCTCGACGCGGACCGGGCCCAGGCCCTGCCGAAGGCCCCTTGAGCCGCGAAGCCGAAATCGACGCCATGCGGCGAGCCATCGCCCTGGCGCGGCCGGGCGTGGGGCGGACGGGGGACAACCCCTCGGTCGGCTGCGTGATCCTGGGGCCGGAAGGAATCCTGGGCGAGGGCGCCACGGCCGAGGGCGGACGTCCCCATGCCGAGGAACTGGCCCTGGCGGCGGCGGGGGAGGCGGCCCGGGACGCGGTGGCCCTGGTGACCCTTGAGCCCTGCGCCCGGCGGTCCGGGGTGGGGATCGCCTGCACCGACCGGCTGATCGCCGCCGGCGTTCGGCGCGTGGTCATCGCCTGCGACGACGCTTCGGTCTTCGCCGCGGGTGACGGGTCGGCCCGCCTGCGGGCAGCGGGGATCGAGGTGGAGACCGGCCTCCTGGAGGCCGAGGCCCGGGCGCTCTACGCCGGCTACCGACCCGCCTCCTAAACCGCCCATTAATCGCCGGGCCCCACTGTGAACACTGAACCAGGGGACCCGCAGCCAGGGCATGTCTCTGCCGACCACCCATCTCCAGGATATCCCGCCGATGTCGCAGGCGGAGGTGGATGATGTCTGCCGCAAGCACGGCCGGTTCATCTCGGGGCTTCCGGGCGGCCTGCGGGGGAACCTGTCCTGGCGCGACCTGTCCGGACTGAAGCTTGCGGCCCGAGACCTGACCGGCGCCGACCTGACCGGCGCCCTGCTCTTCGGGTCCGACATGCGAGGCGCCAAGCTGGACAGCGCCAACCTCTATGGCGCCGACCTGCAGAACGCCGACCTGACCGGGGCCTCCCTTCGCCGGGCCGACCTTCGGGGCGCCTGCCTGCGGAACGCCAACCTGACCAGCACCGACCTCTTCGAGGCCGACCTTCGCGAAGGCGCCATGGCCCTGGGCGACCGCAAGCTGGGCCTGAGGATGGTGGAGCACGTTCACCGGACCGAGGATGACCAGGGCCCGAACCTGACGGGCGCCAACCTCGCCCGCTCCAAGCTGTCAGGCCTGGAGGCGGTTCGCGCCGACTTCACCGGCGCCGTGCTGCGGAGCGCCCGCCTGGTGCGGGCCCAGCTCAAGCACTGCGTCCTGACGGGGGCGGACCTTACCGGCGCCGACCTTGTCCAGGCGGATCTCAGGGGCGCCGACATGCGCGACGTGGTCCTCCTGGGCGCCAACACCCAGGCCTGGGACATCAGCAAGGCCGATCTCCGGGGCGCCCTGACCAATGACCCGACCGTCCAGGCCTCAGGCGAGGTTTCGCTGGACGTCCAGGTGCGCGAGCACGCCCGCTGGTGTTCCTCTGGTGGAGCGGCGGGGACGCCCTCCGTCTTCGATGGCGCAGACCTGCGGGGGCTGAAGAGCCTGAGGGGATTCAACCTCACAGCGGTTTCAGCCCGGCGGGCCGTCTTCTACGGGCTCGACATGGAGGGGATCCAGCTCCAGGGCGCGAGGCTCGAGGGGGCGGACCTGCGCGGCGTGAACCTGAGGCGGGCCGACCTGCGCGGCGCCCGCCTGACCGGGGTGATGATGTCGGGGGCCGACTTGCGGGGCGCCCGCCTGGAGCCCCTGGTGCTGGAGGGGGGAAGGCTGCTGCCCACCGACCTGACCTCGGCCGACCTGCGGCGGGTGAACTTCTCGGGCGCGGACCTGCGCTCGGCCATCCTGAACGACGTGGACCTGCGGCAGGCGACCCTGACGGACGCAAACCTCAAGGACGCCCAGATGGAATTCCGCGAGAGCTTCGGCCTCAAGGGGGCGCCTGGAAGCGGTCTCCGGGGCGGCGGCGCCTGATGCGGAAAGGGCGGCGCCCTGCGGCGCCGCCCCCCGTAACTCCAGTCAGTTGGCCGCCGGTCAGGCCGCCTTCTCGCCCTCGATAAGGGGGGCGGAGGCAGTGGCGATCTCAATGCGCCGGGGCTTCAGGGCCTCGGGCAGTTCACGGCGGAGGGAGATCGAGAGCAGGCCGTCGGCGAGGCCAGCCTCGGTCACGACGACATAGTCGGCCAGCTGGAAACGGCGCTCGAAGTCGCGCTCGGCAAGGCCGCGATGCAGGAACCGGCGCTCGGCGTCGTTGGCCGTCTTGCGACCCTGGACAGTGAGCAGGTTCTCCTTGACCTCGATGTTCAGTTCATCCGGCCGGAAGCCGGCGACCGCGATCTCGATGCGGTAGGCGTTCTCGTCGGTCCGCTCGATGTTGTAGGGCGGGTAGCCGGAGGCCTGGTCGACCGTGGCGGTCTCCAGGAGTTGGGCGAGGCGGTCAAAGCCGACCACGGAGCGATAGAGGGGGGAAAAGTCGATCGTGCGCATGTGCGTTCACATCCTTCTTGACGAAGCAAGGTTGCGTTTTGGGGTTCGGGACCTGTGCGCGCCGAAGCCTCGCACCGCCCGGAAGGCCCGGATGTCCGGCGCCTCCGGGCAAGACATGGGAAGGGCGGGGACGGGTTCAAGGCCCCGGCCTGCAGCCAGGAGGTTTCTTCGGGACGTTTCGTCGGGGCGTTTACAAGACCGCGCGGCGGCGGCATTGCAGGGGCGGACAAGGGGGGCCGGCCATGGACGGACTGACGGAACTGACAGACAAGGTGCGGGCGCATTTCAGCGCCGGCGGCGCCAGCCTGGACCATTCGATCCGGCTCGACCTGCGGGGCGAAGGCGTCATCCGGGTGGAGGGCGCGACGGTCAGCAATGCGCCGGACCCTGCGGACCTGGTGATCAGCGTGAGCCGCAAGGACCTCGAAGCCCTGGCCCAGGGGAAGCTCAACCCCATGACCGCCGCCATCACGGGCCGCCTGAAGGTGTCGGACATGGGCCTCGCCATGTCGCTCATGCCCCAGGTCAAGGCCCTGCTCGAAGCCCGCACAGGAGAGGCGTGACATGACCCAACCCGCTCCCCTCACGGCCCTGCCGGACGCGCCCATTCCGCCAGGCGGCGGCGCTGAGTGGTTCGAGGGGGACGGCGGCGCGCGGCTCCGGGCGGCGCTGTTCCGACCGGAAGGCCGCCCCCGGGGATCCGTCATCCTGTCGACCGGCCGCACCGAGGCCATCGAGAAGTACTTCGAGGTGGTGCGCGACCTGCAGCAGAGGGGCTTTGTCGTCCTGGTCAACGAATGGCGCGGCCAGGGTCTGTCGCACCGCGATCTTCCCAACCGGCGCAAGGGGCACGCCCGGGGGCTGGATCCCTTCATGGCCGATTACCGGGCCCTGCTGGTCGCCTTCGAGGCCCGGCTGCCCAAGCCCTGGATTGCCGTCGGACATTCCATGGGCGGGTGCCTGACCCTGGCCGCCCTGGCCCGCGGACAGGCCGCCAGGTTCTCGGGCGCCGTGCTCTGCGCGCCCATGCTGGGACTGCGCCTGCCGCGCTTCGCCCGTGTGCTGTTGGCCTTCCGGATGCTGACCGGCGCCGCCGGCGACTGGGCCCAGCCGCCGGGCGATCCCGCAGCCGAGCCCTTCGAAGGCAATGTCCTGACCCACGACCCGGTGCGGTACAAGCGGGGCAAGGACCTCGTGAAGGCCAATCCCGACCTTGTACTGTCATCGCCGACCTGGGGATGGCTGGACTTCGCCGTCCGCGCGACGGACTGGCTGGCGCGGCGGGAGAACCTGGCCGGGGTCGCCCCGCCAGTGATCATCGTCTCGGCGGCCCTGGACCGGCTGGTCAGCAACACCGCCCAGGCGACCGTCGCCAGCCTGCTGCCCCAGGGGCGCCTGGTCACGGTGGAGGGCGCCGAGCACGAGATCCTGATGGAGACAGATCCCCTGCGCGGCCAGTTCTGGACGCACTTCGACGCCCTTGCCGATCAGGTCGCGCCGAAAGACCAGGTCTAGTCTGCAGCGGATTTCAGGAGCGGCAGGGCCTCTTCCAGGCAGGCCCGGTCGCCGGCGATGGCGATCTGCCCTCCGTTCGGCCCGATCGGCCGGCCGGCCCAGTCCGTGACCACGCCGCCGGCTCCGGCCAGCAGGGGCGCCGCCGCCTCGATGTCCCAGCATTTGCAGGCGCGGGACTCCACCACCAGGTCGATCGTCCCCGCAGCGACCATGGCGTAGGCGTAGGCGTCGCAACCCAGCCGCGCCAATCGCGCTGCAGCGCGCACCCGGTCCCAGGCCGCCCGCTCATCGGCTTCGAAATAAGCGGTGGGGTCGGTGGAGGCGATGATCGCCTCCGAAAGCCCGAAGCAGGGGCGCACCCGAAGGGCCCGGCTGTCCCCACCCCGGACCAGCCGGGAGCCGGCCGGAGAGCCCAGGAAGACCTCGCCCAGGTAGGGCTGGCCAATGGAGGACAGGACCGGCTCGCCCCGCCAGCGAAGGCTGATGAGCGTGGTCCAGACAGGAAGCCCTGCGATGAAGGCGCGCGTGCCGTCGACGGGATCCAGGACCCAGACGAACTCTTGCTCGGGCCGGTCCTCGCCATACTCCTCGCCGATCACGCCATGTTCCGGGACGACCTCCGCAAGGCGCTGGCGGATCGCCGCCTCCGCGCCCCGGTCCGCCATGGTGACAGGATCGAACCCCGCCTCGCCGCCCTTGTCCTCGAGGCCATGATCGGACCGGAAGAGGGGAAGGATGGCGTCGGCGGAGACGCGGTTGAGATCGAGGAGGAGCTGTTCCAGCGCCTCGATGCGCTCAGGTGAGATCATGCCGCGTCTTATCCTCCTGGGGCGCGGAAAGTAAGGCGCCCCCATCGGAAATCACGAGCTCCGGCAGGTCCTCGAAGAAGTGGAGCAGTGGGGTCTGCATGGCGTGGGCGATCTTCCAGAGGCGGGAGGCGGCGATCCGGTTGGCGCCGCTCTCGTACTTCTGGATCTGCTGGAAGCGCACCCCACAGGCGAGGGCGAGCTGGTGCTGGGTCAATCCGAGCTGCCGGCGACGACGGCGGATCCTTTGGCCGATGTGGGCGTCGATGATGGCGTCAGGGGCCCGTGCGCTTGTGGTCATGATCCCGTTCTCAATCCCTGTCCCTGTCCCGACACCGCCACAGGGTTGTCCCAAAACGGGAATCTCCCGATCGCCTGCGCAAATCCTGCGCCAGTGTCCGGATTGCCGCCGGCGCAGGGCGCGGGGTAGGGTCAGGCGTGACGGACTCAGCGCGACCTTCCCGGCTTCAGGATCTCGTCTGGCGTCTCGAGGCCCTGGCCTTCGACGCCGTGACCTTCCTCGCCCGTCTCTTTCCAATCGACGCCGTGTCGGATTTCGGCGCGGGCCTGGTCGGCCTGCTCGGTCCCCTGACCTCCACGCACAGGGTGGCGGAAACCAACATCCGGATCGCCTTCCCCGACCTGCCGACGGCCGAGGTCGACAGGCTCCTCAAGGCGCAATGGCGGGCCCTTGGGCGATGGGCGGCGGAGTTCCCGATCCTCGACAAGATCATTGCCGATCCCTCCCGCGTGGAGGTGGTCAATGCCGGCCGCCTGGAGGCCATCGCCCGGAACCGCGAGAGCGTCGTGTTCATTTCGGGACACTTTTCGTCAATGGAGATCATGCCCGCCGTGATCATCCATGCGGGCGTCACCTGCCAGATCACCTATCGCGCAACCAACAATCCCCACGTCGACGCCCGCATCCGCAAGAGCCGGTTCCGATACGGCGTCCGCCTCTTCGCCCCCAAGGGCGGCGACGGCGCCCGGGAGCTCATCCGGGCCCTGTCGCGGGGGGAGTGCGTGGCGCTGATGAACGACCAGAAGTTCAACGGCGGCATCCTGGCGCCCCTTTTCGGGGTCGACTGCCATACGGCGCCCGGTCCCTCCAGCTTCGCCCTCCGGTTCGGGATCCCCCTGGTGCCCATGTCGGTGCAGAGGGTGGAGAAGGCGCGCTTCCGGGTCATCGTGCACGACGACATCCGCCTGGAGGACACCGGTGACCGCAACGCCGACATCGCCGCCGGGGTGCGGCGGGTGAACGCCTTCATGGAATCGCGAATCCGGGACCGGCCCGAGGAATGGTTCTGGGTCCACAAGCGCTGGCCCAATGAGGTCTATCGCCGGAGCCGGGACTGAACGGCGATCAGGCGGGTGCGCGCACGCCCAGCAGCAGCATGGGGTCAAGGCGCCGGTCCCGCCACTTCATCCGCCAGCAGAGGTGGGGCCCGGTCGCCCGTCCCTCGTGTCCGACGGCGCCGATGACCTGTCCGCGCGCCACCGTCTGCCCCTGCCGGACGCCGACCTTCGACTGATGCAGGTATGCGGTGACCAGTCCCTGGCCGTGGTCGATCATGGTCAGCCCGCCCTCATAGTGCAGGCCGGTCTCGGCGAAACATACCCGGCCCGGTGCAGGCGCCAGGATGGGGGTCCCATCGGGCGCCGCCAGGTCGGCCCCGTAGTGCGGGGGCATGGGCTCGCCATTCAGGATCCGCTGTCCGCCGAAGCGGCCGGACACCCTGTACTTCGCAAGGGGCGGCGAGAAGCCGCCGGAGAAGTCCTCGGTCGGCGCACGGCTGGCCCAGCCCTTGGTCTTGCGCTCGGCTTCGGCTACAATCCGCGCCAGCAGGGCCTCGCCCTGGGGCCTGACCTGTTGTGGGGGCAGGCCGTTGATCCTCTGGATGTCGAACCCGCCTGGCGCGACGGCCAGCATACGGGAGGTCGACCGCCCGTCGGTGTCCGCCACCGTGACCCGGACCTGCGCCGGGCTGTCCCGGTCCAGGCCGATGACGAAGAGGCCCGAGGCGGCGGCCTCGCCCATCGCTTCCCCGTCCAGCGAGATGCGCGCCCTCGGCGCCGTGCGCCCGATCAGGGTTCCACCCTGTCGCACCTGTCCGGAGAGGGCGAGGGGCGGGGCGCCTGCGCCCGCCGCCAGGGCGGGGCCCGCCCAGAGCCCGCCACTGGCCAGGGCGCCCAGGACGAGGCGTCGGTGCGGGACGCGGTTCAGGGGTTCAGCCCACGCCAGCGGGCCAGGGCCTCGGCCGGACCGGCATAGGCTTCCTGGTGCACGGCGCTCCAGTAGCGGAGGGCCTCCAGGGGAATCCGCACGCCGGAAATGGCGCACATGACAAAGCGTCCGGGACGCACGACGGTGAAGTCGCCGTCGCCGTAGTTGATCAGGGCCAGGTCCGGGCCACCGGTCTTGTCGGGCGCGTTCATGATCCCACTCTAGCGATCCGGGAGTCTGGCGAAAAGGCGCCCGATCAGAAGAGGTCGCCCTGGCGCGGCGCGCCCGCCGGCGGCTCGATCACCGCCCCGCGCTCGGTATCGGCGAAGACCAGGCGGACGGCCTCGCCGGCGGTCAGTCCTGCACCCTGGCGGACCAGGGTCCCATCCGCCCTGTGCACCCGGGCGAAGCCCCGGGACAGGGGCGCGCCGGGATCCGCCGATTTCAGCCGCGCCGTCAGGGCGGCCAGGCGCTCTTCGGACCGGGACAGGGACCGTTCCAGGGCCGGACGCATCCGCAAGGCCAGGGCGGAGAGGGTTTCCGAGCGGGCCTCCCGCGGGCGGGTGAGGAGCCCCGGCTGCAGCCGGCCGGAGATCCGGGCGAGTTGGGTCTCGTGCGCGCCGACGTTCCGGGTAAGGCCGGCCGAGAGGCGACTGCTCGCCATGCCCAGCCTCTGCTCGGCCAGCTCCACCAGGTCTGGCGCCCGGGCCAGGGTGCGTCCCAGGGCCTCCAGCCGCACCTTGCGTTCAGAGACGATCCGCCCGCCCGCCCGGTGCAGGCGGCCAGTGAGGTCCGTAAGGGTTCCCCGCAGTTCGGACAGGACCGGTGTGGCCATCTCGGCCGCCGCCGTGGGCGTGGGCGCCCGACGGTCGGAGACGAAGTCGATGAGGGTGGTGTCGGTCTCGTGGCCGACCGCCGAGACCAGCGGGATCCGGCTGGCGGCCACCGTCCGGGCGAGGGCCTCGTCGTTGAAGGGCCAGAGATCTTCCACCGAGCCGCCGCCCCGGGCGACGATCACCACGTCCGGCCTGGGCACGGGGCCGTCGGCGGGCAGGTCGTTGAAGCCGCGCACCGCGGCGGCCACCTGGGCGGCGGCGGCGTCTCCCTGCACGACCACCGGCCAGACCAGGACGTGGCAGGGCCAGCGGTCGCGGATGCGGTGAAGGATGTCGCGGATCACCGCCCCGGTGGGCGAGGTGACGACGCCGACCACGGCGGGCAGGGCGGGCAGGGGCTGTTTGCGGGACGCCTCGAACAGGCCCTCGGCCGCAAGCCGGGCCTTCAGCCGCTCCAGCTGGGCCAGGAGGGCCCCGGCCCCGGCGGCGGTCATGCTCTCGATGACGATCTGGTAGCGGGAGCCCTGGGGGTAGGTCGTGATCTTACCCGTGACGATCACTTCCAGGCCCTGTTCGGGCCGGACGGACAGGTTCCGCACGGAGCCCTTCCAGACCACCCCGTCGATCACCGCCCGCTCGTCCTTGAGGGACAGGTAGACGTGGCCGTTGGAGTGGTGCGTGACCTTGGAAAGCTCGCCCTTCAGCCGGACGAAGCCGTAGCGGTCCTCGAGGGTGCGCTTGAGGGCGAAGGCCAGCTCGGAGACCGAGTAGGCGCGCGCATTGTCCGAATCATCCGGCGCGGAATCTGGATCCAGTTCGCTCATGAACGGAAAGGGACGCGCCGGACGGCCGCAAGGCAAGCCCCAAGGCCGGCCCCCGGTCGCGACGCGCCCCCCATCCCCAACGGATGCCGGACCTAGATGTAGCGCCGCAGGCTGCGGGCCAGCTCATTGGCGCCCGAACGCTTCTTGGCCTGGGCCGGCTGGTAGGCCACCCGTGCATGCTCGACGCAGTAGGGGCTTTCGCTGGCCCGGCGACCACAGAAGGTGAAGTCGTCGCTGGAGGGATCGCCGATGGGCCACTTGCACATGTGCGCGCCCAGGGTCAGCACCGTGGCGGCGCCGGGGGCCTCCTCCACATAGCGGACGGGCGGCTGGGGCGCAGGCGCCGCGGCCGCCAGGGGCGGCGGGGCGATGCGGCGCGGCGCAGCCGGGGCCGCCGCCTGGCGGGCCGGGCGCGGCGCCTTGAACACCGGGCGCGCCGGCTTCGAGGGCGCTGCGCGACCGGAGAGGCCCAGCCTGTGCACTTTGCCGATCACCGCATTGCGGGTCACGCCGCCGAGTTGCTTGGCGATCTGGCTGGCGGACAGTCCGTCCTGCCAGAGTTTCTTGAGCAGCTCGACCCGCTCGTCGGTCCAACCCATGGTTTGCTCCACCATCCGGCCCGGCTTGAGCGCAAGGCGCCGCCGGGATCAATATGTTGTGCCGGAGCTTACGCCCAACCCTGTCCGGCCACCACATATCGTAACGGAAGCAGATCAGACCACAATCGGCGCCATGAAGTCCATCCACAGGAACTATATATGGATCGGGACTGTCAGATCGGGCAGGCGGCGACCTCGAGCTGGAGCAGGGCCAGGACCCGGCCGAAGCCGATGTACTGGCCGGCCATCATGGACAACTCCAGGAACTCCTGGTCGGTGAACAGGCGGCGCATGTTGGCGACGTCGTCATCGGAGATGTTGTGGTGGTCCACGGCCATCTTCTCGGCGAAGTGGATGGCGGCGCGCTCCCGGGCGCTGAAGCCGGACTCGTCGACCCGGTCCACCCCCGAGGCGGCCTCTTCCTCGCTGACCACCTCGGGCGCCATGCGCACGGTCTTGCAGAGGACGCAGCCATTCAGGGTGGCGATGCGCAGGCGGATCAGTTCCTTCAGTCGGGGCGGCAGGACGCCCGCGCCGCCGGTATGCCAGGGGTGGTAGAAGCCCTGGTAGGCCTGGACCAGGTCCTCGGCCGGGGCGAAGGCGCGGGCGAAGTGGCGGCCGAGCCAGTTTTCCTCGGGCGTCGCATCGTGGATGGCCTTCATGTAGGGCGGCAGGGCCTCGGGTTCGGTGAGGGGCAGGCGGGACATGGGCGGGACCTCCGGGTTTGCGCCCTTCAGGCTAGACCGCTGAGGCCGCCGCGCAAGTCTGACGAGACCGCTTGCCTCTCGCCGCGCGCAGGCGCAAACCAAGCCCATGAGCGATGCCGTCCTTCCCTCCGCGCCGCCGACGCCTCCCGAGCCCCGGGCTTACCGGGGCGTCAACTGGGCCGGGTTCCGCACCCTCTACCGCCGCGAGGTCATGCGGTTCTGGAAGGTCGGCATGCAGACCCTGGCTGCGCCGGTGGTCACCTCCCTGCTCTACATGATGGTTTTCGTCGTGGCCGCCCATGGCGCCCGTCCGCCGGTGCACGGATATGATTACGGCGCCTTTGTGGCCCCCGGCTTGGTCATGATGGCCATCCTGAACAACGCCTTCGCCAACTCGTCGTCGTCCCTGCTCCAGGCCAAGATGAACGGCCTGATCGGCGACTTCCTGACCCCGCCCCTGAGCCCGGTCGAGCATGTGGCTGCCTTCGGCCTGGGCGCGGCGACCCGCGGGGTCATGGTCGGCGCGGTGACGGCCGCCGTGATCGCGCCCTTCTCGCATCTCCCCATCAGCCACCCCTGGGCCATCCTCTACTTTGGACTGGGGGCGGCCCTCATCCTGGGCCTGCTGGGGATCATGGGCGGCCTCTGGAGCGAGAAGTTCGACAACATGGCGGTGGTGACCAACTTCATCATCATGCCCATGACCTTCCTGTCGGGCACCTTCTACCTGGTCGAGCGCCTGCCGGAGCCCTTCCGGACCCTCAGCCACTACAACCCGTTCTTCTACCTGATCGACGGGTTCCGGTACGGCTTCCTGGGCTATGCCGAGGGCTCGGTCCTGGCCGGGGCTGTGATGACGGCGGGCCTGGTGGTGGCCCTTGCAAGCGTCTGTCTCTGGATGTTCGACACCGGCTACAAGATCAAGAGTTGAGCCCGCAAACATTGACATTTCCGCCCTCCCGGCGGAGAAGTCGGCCCCTTCCGGTCCCCGTCGCCCCGCGGCGGGGACGTTACGTTTTGGAGGGTTCCCGATCGTGACCCAGAAGACGCAGCCCGAGGGCCTCAACGTTCCCGCCGACCACTTGATGGGTGTGTACAGCCGCACGCCCCTGGCGTTCGAGCGAGGCGAGGGCGTGCGTCTCTACACCACGGACGGTGAAGCCTACCTGGACGCCCTGGCGGGCATCGCCGTGAACGCCCTGGGCCACTCGCACCCCAAGCTCATCGCCGCCCTCAAGGCCCAGGCCGACAAGCTCTGGCACGTGTCCAACATCTTCACGATCCCGGAGCAGGTGAAGCTGGCCTCGGCCCTGACCGACAAGACCTTCGCCGACGTGGTCTTCTTCACCAACTCGGGGACCGAGGCCATCGAGTGCGCGATCAAGGCGGCCCGCAAGTTCCACTGGGCCCGCGGCCAGGAAGAGCGGATCGACATCATTGGCTTCGATGGCTCCTTCCACGGCCGCACGCTTGCGGCGGTGAACGCCTCGGGTAACGCCAGCTACCTCGAGGGCTTCGGACCCCGGATGCCTGGCTTCGTCCAGCTGAAGTTCGGTGACCACGAGGCCCTGAAGTCCGCGATCGCCTCGCCAACAACGGCGGCGGTCATCCTCGAGCCTGTCCAGGGCGAGGGCGGAGCCCGGGCGGTTCCTGACTCCTGCCTGCGCGAGCTGCGCGCCCTTTGCGACCAGCATGGGGTCCTTCTGATCCTCGACGAGGTCCAGTGCGGCTTTTCGCGGACTGGCAAGCTGTTCGCCCATGAGTGGGCCGGGATCGAGCCCGACATCATGGCCGTGGCCAAGGCCCTGGGCGGCGGTTTCCCGATCGGGGCCTGCCTGGCCACAGCCCGCGCCGCCTCGGGCATGACCCCCGGATCCCATGGCTCGACCTACGGAGGCAACCCCCTGGCCATGGCCGTGGGCCTGGCGGCGGTGGAGGAGCTGGCCTCGCCCGCCCTGCTCGACCATGTGGCCGAGGTCTCCGGCTACTTCACCCAGCAGCTGGAGGGGCTGAAGGCGCGCAATCCGGACGTGATCGAGGAAATCCGCGGCCGGGGCCTGCTGATCGGCCTGAAGCTGAAGACCCCTAACCGCGAGTTCATGCAGCACGCCCGGGACGAGAAGCTGCTGATCGCCGGCGGCGGCGACAACTGCGTGCGCCTCCTTCCGCCCCTGGTCATCTCGGTCGACGAGGTGCGCGAGGTGGTGGAGAAGCTCGACCGGGCCTGCGCCCGCGCCCGCGGGGCCTGAGGCGGCCATGTCTTCCCGCGAAGGCGACGCGACCCCGCCCGTGCGTCATTTCCTGGACCTCTGGTCCCTGGAGGCGACGACCCTGCGCCGTATCCTCGACGACGCCGCGGCCCGCAAGGCCGCGCGCGCCGGCTGGACCCAGGGCCGGGTCGACGCCGACGCCCCGGGCCGCGAGCGCACCCTGGCCATGATCTTCGAGAAGAACTCCACCCGGACGCGGTTCTCCTTTGATGCGGCCATGCGCCAGCTCGGCGGCGACGTGATCATCTCTACGGCCTCGGACATGCAGCTGGGCCGGGGCGAGACCATCGCCGACACCGCGCGGGTGCTGTCGCGCATGGTCGACGCCGTCATGTTGCGGTCGAACCGCCACACCGACCTGGAGGACCTGGCGGCCAACTGCGCCGTTCCGGTGATCAACGGCCTGTCGGACACCGGCCATCCCTGTCAGATCCTGGCGGACCTGATGACCTTCGAGGCCCATCGCGGCCCTGTGAGGGGAAAGACCCTGGCCTGGGTGGGCGACGGCAACAATGTCTGCGCCAGCTTCATCCACGCCGCGCCCCTGCTGGGCTATCGGCTGAACATCGCCTGCCCAGAGGGTTATTCGCCGGACCCGACGGACCTGGCCCGGGCCGCCGCCCTCCAGGGAGAGGTGTCGGTCACCCGCGACCCGCGCGAGGCCGTCGCCGGCGCCGACTGCGTCATCACCGACACCTGGGTCTCCATGGGCGATACCGACAAGGCCGAGCGCATGGCGGCCCTGGCGCCCTTCCAGGTCGATGAGGTCCTGATGGACCTGGCGCACCGGGACTCCGTCTTCCTGCACTGCCTGCCGGCCCACCGGGAGGAAGAGGTCACCTCGGCGGTGATCGACGGCCCGCGTTCGCGGATCTGGGAGGAGGCCGAGAACCGGATCCATGCCCAGAAGTCGATCCTGGCCTGGTGCTTCGGGGCGATATGAGTCGCCCGGTTTCCCTGGAGGCGGTCGATGACGACCGGGTCTTCCCCTTCCAGATCGAGGGCGAGGCCGTGCGCGGGCGGCTGGTCCGCCTGGGTCCGGCGGTGGACGAGATCCTGTCGGCCCACGCCTATCCGGACCCGGTCGCCAACCTCTTGGGCGAGACCTGCGCCCTGGCGGCCCTGGTGGGCTCCAACCTCAAGTTCGAGGGCCGGCTGATCGTCCAGGCCCAGGGGAATGGCCCCGTCCGCTACGTGGTCTGCGACTATGACACGGCCGGGTCGCTGCGGGGCTATTGCCGCTTCGACCCCGACGAGATCGCCGCCCTGGCCGCCGGCTTCCAGCGTCCGGGCGCGCGCACCCTGCTGGGCGACGGCCTCTTCATGATGACCGTGGACCAGGGCCCGGACATGGACCGCTACCAGGGCGTGACGGCCATCGAGGGCGAGACCCTGGCCCTCTGCGCCGAGCAGTACTTCGCCCAGTCGGAGCAGACCCCCACCCGCATCCGGCTGGCGGTGGGCCAGGCGGATTCCGGCGACGGCCCCCGCTGGCGCGCCGGCGGGGTGCTGATCCAGAACATCGCCGGGGATGACGCGCGCGGCTCCACCGAGGAGCCCTGGCGACGGACCGAGGCCCTGTTCGAGACCCTGGGCGAGGACGAGCTGATCGACCCCCTCCTGCCGGCCGGCGAGCTCCTGTTCCGGCTGTTCCACGAGGACGGCGTGCGGGTCTTCGAGCCCCAGCCCCTGAAGGCCGCCTGCCGCTGCTCGCAGGCGCGGATCCTGGGCCTCCTGGCCTCGTTCAGCGCCGAGGAGCGGGCGGACATGGTCGAGGCCGACGGCCGCATCCGGGTGTCCTGCGAATTCTGCTCCCGCGTCTACGAGGCCCTGCCGTCGGATCTGGACGGCCAAGGGGGCTGACGCCGGGGCGCCGGTTCCCACCCGCCGGTTTCGGCGCCATGCTGCCCTCCAACGACACGGGAGGACGCCATGACCCTGCACACCAAGCTCTGTGACCTTCTGGGGGTGAAGCACCCCGTCATGCTGGCCGGCATGGGCGGGGTCTCCTACGCCGAGCTCGCCGCGGCGGTGACCAATGCGGGGGGCTACGGCGTCCTCGGCATGGCCGGCCAGGGTCCGGACTTCATCCGCGAGCAGATGCACCGGGTGCGCACCCTCACCGACGGCCCCTTCGGCGTCGACCTGCTGGCGGCCTCGCCGGAAAGCCTGACCGCCGCCGTGGACGTGATCATCGAGGAGGGCGCCTCGTCCTTCGTCGCCGGCCTGGGCGTACCCATGCCGATCATGGAGAAGCTCAAGAAGGCGGGCCTGAAGGTCATGGTGGTTTGCGGGGCCGTGAAGCACGCCGTCAAGGCCGAGCAGGCGGGCTGCGACGCGGTGATCTGCCAGGGCGGCGAGGGCGGCGGGCACACCGGCCTGGTCGGCGGCCTGCCCCTCATCGCCCAGGCGGTGGAAGCGGTGAAGATTCCCGTGGTCGGCGCCGGCGGCATCTACGACGGCCGAGGCCTGGCCGCCGTGCTGGGACTGGGCGCGGTGGGGGTCTGGGTCGGCACCCGCTTCATCGCCTCGCCGGAGGCCCATGCGGGCGACCTCTACCGCCAGACGATCGTGGAGGCGTCGGACGAGGATTCCATCCGCACGCGCTGCTACTCAGGCAAGCCCATGCGGGTGCGCAAGAACCCCTATGTCGATGACTGGGAGAGCCGTCCGTCCGATATCCAGCCCTTCCCGATGCAGGCCATGCTCTCCAGCCAGGCCGGCGTGATGGGCGGCATCGGCGGCCAGATCGAGGGCCTGGATCCTGACCGGTCCTGCTTCGCCATGGGCCAGTCGGCCGGCGGGGTGCATGAGGTCCTGCCCGCAGCAGAGATCGTCGCGCAGATGGTCTCGGGTGCAGAGGCGGCGATCGACCGGATGACGGCCCTGCGGGCTGCGGGGGTGAAGGCGTGAGCGGCCGGCTGGAACGACGCGTCGCCTTGGTCACCGGCGGGGGTTCGGGCATCGGGGCGGCGACCTGCCGCGCCCTCGCGAAGGAAGGCGCCATGGTGGCGGTCACCGACCTGTCGCCCGAGGCGGCCCTGTCCGTCGCCGACGCCATCCAGGCCGCGGGCGGCCAGGCCAAGGCCTTCACCCACGACGTCACCTCTCCCGAGGACTGGGAGCGGGTGGTCGGCGAGGTGGACGCCGCCTTCGGGCGGCTCGACATCCTGGTCAACAACGCCGGCATGACCACCGTGGGCAACGAGCTGATGAGCCACAGCCTCGAGAACTGGCGAAGGACCCTGGCGGTCAACCTGGACGGGGTGTTTTACGGCCACCGCTACGCCGGACCCCTGATCCTGAAGGGCGGTCGCGGCGGCTCGGTGATCAACATCTCGTCCATCATGGGCAAGATCGCCACCCCCGGGGCGGCGGCCTACTGCGCCTCGAAGGGGGCGGTGCTCATGCTGACCAAGGCCGCCGCCCTGGAGTGGGCGCCCTTGGGAATCCGGGTGAACTCGGTCCACCCCGGGTATGTGGAGACGCCCCTCGTCCACAACATCCTGCGCGAGGTGGAAGACGGCAACGCCGTCCGCGAGACCCTGGTCCAGCAGCACGCCCTGGGCCGGCTGGCCGAACCCGCCGAGATCGCCAACGCCATCGTCTTCCTGGCCTCGGACGAGTCCAGCTTCATGACCGGCTCGGAGATGGTCGTGGATGGGGGATACACCGCGCGCTAGGCCGTTGACCCCCTCACCCGGCTTCGCCGGGAGCTCCCCCTTGGGGGAGCAATTGGCGCTGTCATTCCTCCCCATCAGGGGGAGGTGGACCGCGAATGCGGGCCGGAGGGGGTCAGCGGCGACGTGGATTGACCCCCTCACCGACCTTCGGTCGGCGCTCCCCCTCGGGGGAGCAATTGCGCTTGGGTGTTTCTCCGCGCAGCTTAGGCCGCCCTGCGGAAGGGCTGCCGTTTCCACTGGACCAGGGAGCGCCAGGCCCACTCGAAGGGGCCGTAGCGGAAGTGGGCCAGCCAGGGGCGGCTCCACAGGAGCATCAGGGCCCAGACGCCAGCCACCACCCAGAGCAGTTGGAACCGTGACAGGTGGCCGAACAGGCCCAGGCCGTAGCCGCAGAAGACCAGGCTCGTGATCACCGAGGTCATGAGGTAGTTGGTGAAGGCCATCCGCCCAGCCGCCTCCAGGCGCGAGACGAGGCCCCGCAGGACGCCCGCGCGGACAATCAGCAGCAGGACCGAGGCGTGGGCCAGGGCGATGAACGGCCGGGTGAGTGACTGCCAGACCAACAGTTCGTGGGTCCGGAGAGGCTCGAAGCCGGACTGGTGGATCAGCCAGGCCAGCATGGCTGTGAAGGGCGCGGCGCAGGCGTATCCGAAGAGGATCAGGATCAGGTAGGACCGGGTCGGCCAGCCGAGGGAGAAGAAGCCCATCCGGAACAGGCCCATGCCGATGAGCATCTGGCCCACCGCCTCCGGACCCGCGTCGAAGGGGATCGCCACCTGGAGCGCGAGGGCCACCGGGGCCCTTGCCTGCAGGGCCTCCAGGAACCCGCCCCGGAACAGGGCGGTCGCCTGCTCGGCGAACCCGGGCGGCGCAATGAAGCCCTGCGAGGCCTGGGCCCAGGCCTCGCGGATCGCCGGTCCGGCCCCGGGGGCCAGGGCCGCTGCCTGGAGCGCCTTCAGCTGTCCGGCGTCGGACATGTGCCAGGCGAACAGGGCGGCGAGCACGGCTCCGCCCAGGCCGATCAGCAGGCGCGCGTCGAGCCTGCGGAAGGGAAAGACCAGGGCCCCGGCCAGGGCGTAGGTGACCAGGATGTCGCCCAGGAAGAAGAAGTAGGCATGGATCATGCCGATCACGAACATCCAGAACAGCCGTCGGTAATGGGTCTGGACGGGCCCGAGGCCACCCCCGGCTTCCGCCCGGCCGGCGATCAGGACCGCCGAGGCCCCGAACAGCATGGTGAAGAGGGCGCGCATCTTGCCGTCGGTGAAGACGTTGTTGACCGCCCAGGTCCAGAGGTCGGCGCCGCTGGTCCCTCCGCCGTACACGGGATTGAGGTAGGCGTAGGCGGGCAGGGCCATGGCGACGATGTTCATGAGCAGGATGCCGAGGACGGCCATCCCCCGCACCACGTCGATCGACAGGATCCGGTCGCCGGACCCTTCAACGGTCCTCTCTGCAGGGGGCATGACCTCTTCCCTTCTTCCCGGGAAGCAGGCTCTGTCGCGCTGACTTCGCTGTCAATTCCCAGCTTTGTGAGGGCTCAGCCCTGCGGGCGTGACAGGAATCCGATCGGGTCCTGGATGAATTCGCCGAAGCCGGTCAGGCAGCCCTGCCAGACGCCGACATGCTCGCGCACCTCGTCGCGAGTCATGCGGCCGTTGAGGAGCGCCGCATACATCACGCTGGGCTCCCCCGACGGCGTCATGATCCCCCGACAGGTCAACTGGCTGCGGTTGTAGTCGTTGATCTGCGCCAGGTTCACGCCCTTGCGGGAAAAGGCGCTGAACAGGGCGATGGCCTTGCAGGCCGTGAAGGCCTCGTCGCAGCCGACCATCTGGGCCCCGAAGCCTCCGCCCGGCGTCGTGACCTTCATGAAGATCTGCCCCTGGTCCTTGCGGAGGATCTCAGCCTTGGCCTCCATGGCCCCGAGGACGGCGATGACGTCCGCCGGGCGGCGGGCGTCGAAGGCCGGGGCCTTGGCGGGTGCGGGCTTGGCCGTTGCCGCCTCTGCAGAGACGGGGGAAAGGGCGCACGCCGCCAGGGCCAGCGCCAGAACCCCCGTCGAGGCCGCACATGAACGGAACTTCCCGAACACGCTGTGGTGATCGGAGCCCTGCGCCAGTTCCCTTGTCATTCCCGGATCCCTAGATTCAATCGTGCCAAACGGAGGATGCCATGGCTGCCCTGCTTACGGTCGGACTTCTTGTTATTCTCGCCCTCGTGGTCGTCCTGTCGACCATCAAGATCGTGCCCCAGGGCCGGGAGTTCACGGTAGAGCGCTTCGGCCGCTACATGCGAACCCTCAAGCCGGGCATCAACATCCTGACTCCCTTCGTGGAGACGATTGGCGCCAAGATCAACATGATGGAGCAGGTCCTGGACGTGCCCCGCCAGGAGGTGATCACCAAGGACAATGTCACCGTCCAGGTCGACGCCATCGTCTTCATCCAGGTCATGGACGCCGCCTCTGCGGCCTACCGGGTGACCAACCTCGACTACGCCATCACCCAGCTTTCCATGACCAACCTGCGCACGGTGGTGGGGAACATGGAACTGGACGAGGTGCTGAGCCAGCGCGACCAGATCAACTCCCGGCTCCTGGCCGTCATCGACGAGGCCACCAGTCCCTGGGGCGTGAAGGTGGCGCGGATCGAGATCAAGGACCTGCTGCCGCCGCCGGACATCTCCAACGCCATGGCGCGCCAGATGAAGGCCGAGCGCGAGCGCCGGGCGGTGATCACCGAGGCGGACGGCGAGAAGCAGGCGGCGATCGCCCGGGCCGAGGGCGCCAAGCAGGCGGCCATCCTCGAGGCTGAGGGGCGGCGCGAGGCCGCCTTCCGGGACGCCGAGGCCCGGGAGCGCTCCGCCAGCGCCGAGGCCGAGGCGACGCGCATGGTCTCCGAGGCGATCTCGACGGGCGACGTCAACGCCATCAACTACTTCATCGCCCAGCGCTACGTGGACGCCTTCGCCAAGCTGGCCGAGAGCCCGCAACAGAAGACGGTGATCGTGCCCGCCGAAATGTCCGCCATGATTGGATCCCTCGCCGGGGTCTCGGAACTCGTCAACGGCGCCCGCGGCGGCGCCCGGGAGGGCTGACATGGGCGGCGTGATCGAACTCCTCGCCGCTCAGCCCTTCTGGTTCTGGGCGGGCCTGGCCGTGGCGCTCCTCGCCATCGAGGCGGGTACGGGCACGGGCTGGCTGCTCTGGCCCTCCGCCTCCGCGGGGGCCGTGGCCCTGCTCGCCTTCGTGCTGGATCCCGGCTGGACCGGGCAGGCGGCCTTCTTCGCCGTCCTGACCCTGGTCACGACCTTTGGCGCCCGCCGCTACTTCCCCCGGGGCGGAGCCGCGGCGTCCGGGGACATCAATGACACCTCCACCCGCCTGGTCGGCCAGGCGGCCCGGAGCGTGGAGGCCTTCCATCATGGCGAGGGACGGGTTTCCCTGGACGGCAAGGAATGGGCCGCACACCTGGAGGGCGGCGGCGCACTGGCCGCGGACGCCGAGGTGGAGGTCACGGGCGTCCGGGGTTCGATCCTCGAGGTCCGCCGCCGGCGCTGAGGGCCTCGAGGCTCAGGCGGAGATCGCGCAGGAAGGCAAGGCCGTCCCGCAGATAGTTGTCATTCAAATCAGTTTTCAGCCGGTCGGTTCCGGGGCGGAGGGCTGCGGCGGCGCTACGGGCCCGGTCGGCGCCCTCCGGGGTCATGAAGACCTGCTTGCGCCGCCCATCGCGGTCGTCCCCGACGATCCGGATCCATCCCAGGGCTTCCAGGCGCTGGAGCAGGTGCGTCACCGCACCCCGGGTCATTCGCAGCCTGTCGGCGATCTCCGCCGGAGACGCGCCGTCGCCAAAGCGCAGGAAATCCCGAAGGACTTCAAACTGTGTGTAGGACATGGGCTCAGGCAGCCTGGCCTCCACCGCCCGTCGAAGGGCGTCCTCGGCGGCTCCGAGTTCGTACAGGACCTCCAGGTGGGGGGGATCCGCAGACCGGGTCCGGATCGTCGCCGCGGGCATCTGGCCTCCAATGGTTGCATCGACAACTATCGGGTGCGCTGTGGTGCGTCGTCAAGCGTCGAAGGGCCCCTCGGTGAGTCCTCGCCGCGCGAGGGCGTCGGCGCGCTCGTTCAGTTCATGGCCGTTGTGGCCCTTGACCCAGCGCCACTGCACCTCATGCCTCTGTCGGGCCTCGTCCAGGCGGCGCCAGAGGTCCTCGTTCTTCACGGGCTTGCGGTCGGCGGTCTTCCAGCCCCTGGCCTTCCAGTTCCGCACCCATTCGGTGATGCCGGTCCTGAGGTACTGGCTGTCGGTGTGCAGTTCGATCCGGCAGGGCCGTTTCAGCGCCTCGAGGGCGCGGATCGCCGCCATCAGCTCCATCCGGTTGTTGGTGGTCGCCGGATCGCCGCCGAAGAGTTCCCGCTCATGGTCGCCCCAGAGGAGGACGGCCCCCCATCCCCCCGGCCCGGGATTCCCCGAGCAGGCGCCGTCCGTGTAGATCACGACGTCAGGGGTCATGCCGCGGGGCCGAAGAGCAGAAGGTCGGCGGATTCCCGGTGGACGGCGAGCTTGCGTTCGTACTCGAGGGGCGACTTCGGGCGCACCAGGGCGCCTTCGGGTACCGGCCCCCAGTCCGCCAGCCGTGTCAGGAAGAAGCGCATCGCCGCACCCCGGGCCAGGATGGGCAGGGCGGCGCGCTCGGCGGCGCTGAGGGGCCTGCGGGACTCGTAGCCGGCCACCAGGGCCCGGGCGCTGGTGACGTTGAAGCTGCCGTCCGCCTCAAAGCACCAGGCGTTGAGCGCGACGGCGATGTCGTAGGCCAACAGGTCGTTGCAGGCGAAGTAGAAGTCGATGGCGCCGGCGAAGGCCTCGCCCCGGAAGAAGACGTTGTCAGGGAAGAAGTCGGCGTGGATCACGCCTTCGGGCAGGCCGGAGGGCCAGGCGGCGTCGAGGGCGTCGAGGTCGGCCCGGATCGTGGCGGCGAGGCCGGGCTTCAGGGCCTCCGCCGCCGCCTCGAGGGGCGTGAAGAAGGGCCGCCAGGCCGCATGGCCCAGGGTGTTCTCGCGCGTCAGGGCGAAACCCTCCGCCGCCAGGTGCAGCCAGGCCAGGCCCGCGCCGGCTTCCCGACAGTGGGCGGCGTTGGGCCGGCGGACCGACAGGCCGGGCAGGAAGGTGACGATGGCCGCCGGCTTGCCCCGAACGACCTTCAGGGTCCGTCCCTGGCGGTCGGCGACAGGCGCCGCCCCGGGGAATCCGCGGGCGGCCAGCCAGGTCAGGAGGTCGAGGAAAAAGGGCAGGTCGTCGGCCCGGACCCGCTTTTCGTAGATGGTCAGGATGAACCGGCCAGTCTCGGTCTCGAGGAGGAAGTTCGAGTTCTCGACCCCTTCGGCCACCCCCTTCAGGGACAGGGGCGCGCCAATGTCGAAGTCGGCGAGCAGGGTCGCCAGTTCCTCGTCGGTGATGTCGGTGTAGACGGCCATGCGCCCGGATTGGGCGAGCCGCGAGGCCGGGTCAAGCCAGTTCGTCGAGGCGCCGGAAGCCGGAAATCCCAAGACCCGCTGGGTTCCCGGCGGATCGCTTCAAGCCAGCAGGGCCCGGGGCAGCTTGAAGCTGACGGTCTCGCGGGCGGCGCCGACCTCCTCGACGGTGACGGCGAAGGCGCTGGAGAGTTTGCGGATCACGCCCTGGACGAGGTCTTCGGGCGCCGAGGCGCCTGCGGTGACGCCCACGGTCCGGGCGCCTGCCAGCCAGGCAAGGTCCAGGTCGTCGGCATCGTCGATCAGGAAGGCCTTCGGGGCGCCGGCCCGGAGCCCCACCTCCACCAGCCGGACGGAATTGGAGGAGTTGGCCGAGCCGATCACCAGCAGCACGTCGCACTCGCCGGCGATGGATTTCACCGCCTCCTGGCGGTTGGTGGTCGCGTAGCAGATGTCGTCCCGGTGCGGCGCAGCCATGTCCGGGAATCGCGCTTTCAGCGCCTCGACGATCTCGGCCGTGTCATCCACCGACAGGGTGGTCTGGGTAACGTACGCCACGCCGCCGGCGCCTCCAGGGACGAAGGCCCGGGCGTCCTCAAGGGTCTCGATCAGCACGACCGCCCCCTCGGGCAACTGGCCCATGGTCCCGACCACCTCGGGATGGCCTGCGTGACCGATGAGAAGGACCTGGCGGCCGGCGGCGTAATGGCGAGCGGCCTCGACGTGCACCTTGGAGACGAGGGGGCAGGTGGCGTCCAGGAAGGTCATGCCCCTCGCCTTGGCGCCATCCGTGACCGAGCGCGGGCTGCCGTGGGCGGAGAACACCACCGGCCGGTCATCCGGGCATTCCTCGAGGGTCTCGACAAAAACGGCGCCCATGTCCCTGAGGCGGGAGACGACGTGGCGGTTATGGACGATCTCGTGGCGCACATAGACCGGCGCCCCGAAGCGCTCGAGGGTCGCCTCCACCACCTGGATGGCGCGGTCGACGCCCGCACAGAAGCCCCGCGGGGCGGCCAGTCGGACGGTCAGGACGGCGGGGGCGGCGGGGTCTGCGCTCATGACCTCTATCTAGGGTCTGACCGGCCGCGTTGCAGCCGTAATCTTTGTTCAGTATCAGAGGGCCTCGCCGCGCCTTCCGCGCGACGCCTGCCCGGACGACCCGATGCGCAAGAGCTCCCTGATCGCCGCCTTCCTCCTGGCCTGCGCCTTCGCCGTGCCGGCGACCGACGCCCTGGCCCAGTCCCGCCGGAATCCGGATGAGGAGCAGGCTGAAGCGGCGGCCCGCAAGCGCAAGCGCGACGCCGAGTTCGGCGACAACCAGGCGCCCCTGCCGCAGCTTCGCAACGCTGGGCCCTGTCCCTTCGTAAAGGTGCTCTACGACGCCGGCCGCTATGTCGAGTTCACCGGGGGGCGCGAGGCCTCGGCCGAGGTGGCCTGGTCGGGCGAGATCCAGAAGATTTCCGCCGGGTGCGAGTACCAGGACGACCAGCCCATCGCCGTGGCCATGGACGTCCTGTTCGCCGTCGGGAAGGGGCCCAAGGCCAGCGGCAACAGCAAGACCTATCGCTACTGGGTGGCCGTCACCCAGCGCAACCGCCTGGTCATCGACAAGGTCTACTTTGACCTGCCGGTCCGGTTCGAGCCTGGCCAGGACCGCCTTTACGCCATCGAGCGGATCGACGGGATCGTCATCCCCCGGGCGACCCTGACGACCTCCGGCTCCAACTTCGAGATCCTGGTCGGCTTCGACGTCACGCCGGCGATGGCCGAGTTCAACCGCCAGGGTAAGCGGTTCCGCCTCGACGCGGGCGCCCAGACCGCCGCCTCGGGAAGCCGGACCCCGAAATGATCGGACTGAGGGGCGCGATCGACCATCGCCTCGCCGAGGCGTTCCGGGCGCTTGACCTGCCGCCTGAACTGGCGCGTGCGACGCCGTCGGACCGCCCGGACCTGGCGGATTTCCAGTGCAATGGCGCCCTCGCCGCCGCCAAGCGGGTAGGACGCAATCCCCGGGAGATCGCGGCGGGAGTCGCTGAGGCCCTGGCCGCCGCCCCGGAGTTCGCCGGCGTGGAGATCGCGGGCCCCGGCTTCATCAACCTGCGCCTGTCTGACGCCGCCCTGTCCGCCCGCGCTGGCGAAATCGCCTCGGAGCCCCGGGTGGGCGCCCAGACCGTAGAGACGCCCCGGCGTGTGCTCATCGACTACGGCGGCCCCAATGTGGCCAAGCCGATGCACGTGGGCCACCTGCGCTCGTCCATCATCGGGGAATCCCTGAAGCGTCTCTACCGGTTCCGTGGCGACGAGACGGTGGGCGACGCCCACTTCGGCGACTGGGGCTACCAGATGGGCCTGTTGATCGGCGCGGCCATGGACGCCGACCCCTGGATCCGCGCCCTGGTGGAGGACCTCAACGCCGCCGGGACCGAGCTCTCGCCCGCAGCCGAGGCCGCCGCCTTCGCCGGCCTGGAGGCGCGCATCAGCCTCGCTGACCTCGACCGGATGTACCCGGAGGCCGCTGCCCTCGGGAAGACTGATGAGGCCTACCGCAACCGGGCCCGGCGGCTGACCGCCGAGCTCCAGTCCCGCCGGCCCGGCGCCCTGCTGCTCTGGCGGCACTTCGCCCGGGTGACCCAGGTCGCCCTGGCCCGGGACTTCCACGCCCTCGGCGTGGACTTCGACCTGTGGAAGGGCGAGAGCGACGCCGATCCCCTGATCCCGGAGATGGTCGCCGACCTGGAGGCCCGCGGCCTGCTGGAGGACGACCAGGGCGCGCGAATCGTCCGCGTGGGCCGCCAGGGGGACAAGCGGGACCTGCCGCCCCTGCTGGTGGTGTCCTCCGAGGGCTCGGCCATGTACGGGACGACGGACCTCGCCACCATCCTGGACCGCCGCCGGACCTTCGATCCGGAGCAGGTCCTCTATGTCGTCGACCAGCGCCAGGCCGACCATTTCGAGGTGGTCTTCCGGGCCGCCGTCCTGGCTGGCTACGCCGCCGAGGGCCAGCTGGAGCACATCGGCTTCGGCACCATGAACGGGACGGACGGCAAGCCCTTCAAGACCCGCGAGGGCGGGGTGCTGAAGCTGAACGACCTGATTGAGATGACCCGCGACCGGGCGCGCGACCGCCTGCGCGAGGCGGGCCTGGGCGCCGAGCTGGCTCCCGAAGCCTTCGAGGCGACGGCGCACCAGGTAGCCGTGGCGGCCCTGAAGTTCGCCGACCTGTCGAACTTCCGCGGAACTTCCTACGTCTTCGACCTCGACCGGTTCACCAGCTTCGAGGGCAAGACCGGCCCCTACCTCCTCTACCAGGCGGTGCGCATCAAGTCGGTCCTGCGGCGGGCGGCGGAGCAGGGGCTGCAACCCGGCGACATCCGCATCGAGGACCCGTCTGAGCGCGAACTGGCCCTGCTGCTCGACGCCTTCGACGACGCCCTTTCCGAGGCCTACGAGCGCCGGGCGCCGAACTTGGTCGCCGACCATGCCTACCGGCTGGCCCAGGCCTTCTCGCGCTTCTACGCGGCCTGTCCGATCCTCCCGGCCGAGGGGGAGGTGCGGGCCTCCCGCCTGGCCCTTGCCGGAGTGATCCTGCGGCAGCTGGAGCTCTGCCTGGATCTGCTCGGACTTTCGGCGCCCGAGCGCATGTAGCGCGCGCCAGAGGCCCCCTGCCTGTGGACAAGCCGCGGGGCGGGCGGCGACTCATTGACTCCCCTGGGGCCATCGCGCAGGGTCCGCTCGACTCTCGCGGGAGAGACCGGGTTCGCCCCGGAGCCGAAGGCGCAACCGCCCCGGAAACGCTCAGGCAAAAGGACCGCGAAGGCGAAGGAACGCTGGAAAGCAGCGCCGGGTCCGTCCCGTCGCTCGCCGAAGGAGCAAGGCCTGCCGGAGACCCTCCGGGACGGCTGAAATCTCTCAGGCGCCAAGGACAGCGGGGGCGAAGCGCATCGGCGGGTCCGGTGCGTGGTCGTCTTGTCGTCGCCGGGAGTCCTCATGAGCGAACCCGAACTCAAGCGCACGCCCTTGCATGGCGCCCACCTGTCTGCAGGCGCGCGCATGGCGGGCTTCGCCGGCTACGACATGCCCATCCAGTACCCCGACGGGGTCATGAAGGAGCACGCCTGGACGCGGACCTCCGCGGGCCTGTTCGACGTCTCGCACATGGGCCAGGCGCGGCTGTCCGGCGAGGGCTGGGCGGCGGCCTTTGAGGCCGTGACCCCCGGGGACTTCGCCGCCCTCAAGCCGGGGCGGCAGAAGTACTCCGTCCTGCTGAACAGCGAGGGCGGGATCCTCGATGACCTCATGGCCGCCCGTCCGGATGGCGAGGGCCTGTTCATCGTCGTCAACGGCGCCTGCAAGGATGAGGATTTCCGGTTCCTGGAGGCGCGCCTGCCCGCCGGGGTCCGCCTGACCCGCCTGGAGGACCGCGCCCTGCTCGCCTTGCAGGGGCCGAAGGCGGCGGCCGTGCTGGCGGCGCATGTCCCCGGCTGTGTGGACATGGCCTTCATGGACAGCGCGGCCATGACCGGTTTCGGCGGCGTAGACCTGATTGTCTCGCGGTCGGGCTACACCGGCGAGGACGGCTTCGAGATCTCCCTGCCGGCCGCCGAGGCCGCCCGGGCCTGGGACCTGCTGCTGGCCGACGACCGGGTCCGGCCCATCGGCCTGGGCGCACGGGACTCCCTGCGGCTCGAGGCGGGGCTTCCCCTCTATGGCCACGACGTAGATCCCTCGGTCAGCCCGGTGGAGGCTGACCTGTCCTTCGCCATCTCACCCTCGCGCCGGCGGCGCGGCGACTTCCCCGGTGCAGCGCGCATCCTGGGCGAGCTTTCCGGTGCGCCGTCCCGCGTGCGCATCGCCATGAAGGTGCTGGAAGGCGCCCCCGCCCGGGAAGGCGCCGTGATCGTCGACGCCGGCGGCTCAGAGGTTGGCGTCGTCACCTCCGGCGGCTTCTCGCCCACCCTGGGCCATCCCATCGCCATCGGCTTCGCCCCGCCCGCCCTCTGCGCCCCGGGCCAGAGGCTGGGCGTGGTGGTCCGCGGCCGCACCTGGCCGGTCGAGACCCTCGCCCTGCCCTTCGTCCCCCACCGCTATGTCCGCCGGCCCTGAAAGGACCTTTCCCATGCGCTTCACCAAGGACCATGAATGGGTCGCCCTGGACGGCGACGTCGCCACCATCGGCATCACCGCCTACGCCGCCGAGCAGTTGGGCGACGTGGTCTATGTCGAGACGCCGGAGCCCGGCCGCGCCCTGAAGGCCGGCGAAGGCATGGCGGTGGTCGAGAGCGTCAAGGCCGCCTCGGACGTCTACGCCCCCCTATCGGGCGAGGTGGTCGAGGCCAACGCCGACCTCGCCGGCGCGCCGGAGACGGTGAACGCCGAGCCTGAATCCGGCGGATGGTTTGCGCGGGTGCGCGTCGCCGACCGCGCCGAGTACGACGCCCTTATGGACCGCGACGCCTACGACGCCTTCCTGGAGACCCTCTGAGCCATGCGTTACCTGCCGCTGGACGAGGCGGACCGCCGCCACATGCTGGGTGTGATCGGCGCCCCCGACGTCGACGCCCTCTTTGCCGACGTTCCTGCGCCGGCCCGCCTCTCCGCCCCGGTCGACCTGCCCCGGCACGCCGGGGAGATCGAGGTCGAGCGCGAGCTCGCGGGCCTGGCGGCCCTGAACCGTCCTGCGGGGGCGGGACCCTTCTTCTGTGGGGCGGGCGCCTATCGGCACCATGTGCCGGCGACGGTGGACCACATCATCCAGCGGTCCGAGTTCCTGACCAGCTACACGCCCTACCAGCCCGAGATCGCCCAGGGCACCCTGCAGGTGCTGTTCGAGTTCCAGACCCAGGTCGCCGCCCTGACCGGCATGGAGGTGGCCAACGCCTCGCTCTACGACGGCTCCACGGCCTGCGCCGAGGCGGTGATGATGTCCCGGCGGGTCACCCGCCGGCGCAAGGCCGTGCTGTCGGGCGGCCTCCACCCCCACTATGCCGCGGTCACCCACACCATCGCCACGGCGGAGGGCATGGAGATCGCCCGCCGGCCGGCCGCCGTCGACGCCGAGGCGGACGTCCTGGCCGCCATCGATTCGGACACCGCCTGCGTGGTGGTCCAGACCCCCAACGTCTTCGGGACGGTGACGGACGTCACCGCCATCGCCGCGGCCGCCCACGCCGCCGGCGCCCTCCTGGTGGTGGTGACCACCGAGGCCGTGGCCCTGGGTCTCCTGAAGTCCCCGGGGGAGATGGGCGCCGACATCGCCGTGGCCGAGGGCCAGTCCCTGGGCGTCGGCCTGAACTTCGGCGGCCCCTATGTCGGCCTCTTCGCCTGCCGCGAGAAATTCGTCCGCCAGATGCCGGGCCGGCTCTGCGGCGAGACCGTGGACGCCGAGGGCCGACGGGGCTTTGTCCTGACCCTCTCGACCCGCGAGCAGCACATCCGCCGCGAGAAGGCGACCTCGAACATCTGCACCAACTCCGGGCTCTGCGCCCTGGCCTTCTCCATCCACATGACACTGCTGGGCGGAACCGGCCTGCGGCGCCTGGCCGAAGTCAACCACGGCCGCGCCCGGACCCTGGCCGGGGCCCTGGCCGGCGTGCCTGGCCTGGAGGTCCTGACGCCCCGCTTCTTCAACGAGGTCGCCGTGAGGGTTCCCGGCTCGGCCGCCGCCCTGGTGGAGGACCTGGCCGGGGAGGGGATCCTCGCCGGCGTGCCCTTCTCCCGCCTCGACCCCTCGGCGGGCCAGGACGATGTCCTGCTGCTCGCCGCCACTGAAACCACCTCGGCCGCCGACATCGACGCCCTGGTCGCCGCCCTGTCCCGGAGGATTCGCTGATGAGCCTCAATTCCGTCGGACGTCCCACCCGCCCCGCTACAGACGCCTCCGTCGCCGGGTTCGCCTCCCTGACCGGCGGGCGCGGCCTGTTGCAGGACGAGGCCCTGATCTTCGAGCGCGAGTCACGGAACGGGACCGGGGTGGACCTGCCTGCGCCTGACGCCGGCGCCGAGGACCTCGCGGGCCTGGTCCGCGCCGCGCCCCTCAGCCTTCCGGGCCTCTCCGAGCCCGAAACGGTCCGCCACTATGTCCGCCTGAGCCAGAAGAACCACGCCATCGACCTGGCCCTCTATCCGCTGGGCTCGTGCACCATGAAGCACAACCCCCGGCTGAACGAGAAGCTGGCCCGGCTGCCCGGCTTCGCAGACCTGCATCCCCTGGCCCCGGTCTCGGCGGTCCAAGGCGCCCTAGGCCTGATGGACCGGCTGTCCCACTGGCTGAAGACCCTGACCGGCATGCCCGCGGTGGCCCTGTCGCCCAAGGCGGGCGCGCATGGCGAGCTCTGCGGCCTGTTGGCCATCCGGGCGGCCCACGCCGCCGCCGGCCAGGTCCAGCGACGCCTGGTCCTGACCCCCACCTCCGCCCACGGCACCAACCCCGCCACGGCGGCCTTCGTCGGATACGAGGTGGTGGAGATCGGCCAGACGGCGGACGGTCGGGTCGACCTGGCCGATCTTGCCGCCAAGCTGAGCGATGAGGTGGCGGCCATCATGGTCACCAACCCCAACACCTGCGGCCTGTTCGAGCGGGACATCCTGGAGATCTCCCGCCTGACCCATGCGGCGGGCGCCTACTTCTACTGCGACGGGGCCAACTTCAACGCCATCGTCGGCCGGGTCCGCCCCGGCGACCTGGGCGTCGACGCCATGCACATCAACCTGCACAAGACCTTCTCCACTCCCCACGGCGGCGGCGGGCCAGGCTCCGGCCCGGTGGTCCTGTCGGCGGCCCTGGCGCCCTTCGCCCCGACCCCCTGGGTGGTCCATGGCCCCGAGGGGTTCCGACTGCTCGAGGAGGCGGGGGACGAAGCGGTCCAGGCCTTTGGCCGGATGACCGCCTTCCACGGCCAGATGGGCATGTATGTCCGCGCCTACGCCTACATGCTCAGCCACGGCGCCGACGGCCTGCGGCAGGCGGCCGAGGATGCGGTGCTGAACGCCAACTACATCAAGGCCCGGCTCTCCGGCGTGATGAGCGCGGCCTTCCCGGACGGGCCCTGCATGCATGAGGCCCTGTTCGACGACCGTTGGCTGGAGGGGACCGGGATCACCACCCTCGACTTCGCCAAGGCCATGATCGACGAGGGCTTCCACCCCATGACCATGTACTTCCCGCTGGTGGTGCACGGAGCCATGCTCATCGAGCCGACGGAGTCGGAGTCCCGCGCTGAGCTCGACCGCTTCTGCGACGCCCTCCTGGCCCTAGCCGGGGCGGCCCTCTCGGGGGATGTGGAGCGCTTCACGGCTGCGCCGCGCCTCGCGCCCCTGCGCCGGCTGGACGAGACCCTGGCCGCCCGCAAGCCGCGGCTGACCTGGCGTGCGCCCGAGCCGGGTGTGGCGCCGGCGCCGCTCGCCGCGGAATAGCAGCGGCGAGGCTCCGGGCCGCCCGCGGGTGCCTTTACGCGCCCCGGGCGCGACCCCATACGCTGTTGAAGTCCCCGGAGGGAGTGGTCCTCCGCGGGGTGTGATTTGGGGTCAGGCGACCGTGGAGCGTTCATCTCCGAACCCGCGCCTGCAGCGCGAGGGCGTCCAGCCGCTTCGGCCTGGGCTGGCCGTGTGGCGCAGGCGCCATTTTCCTGTCGCCCCTACACCCCATATCTCGTCTTACACGGAGACCCGGAGCCCTTCGGCCGTCTCGTCACAGCGGAACTGAGGACGTGTCCGAGGCCCCCAGGAAGAGATCGTCGGTCTATCGCGAGGCGGACGCCTTCGCGCGCGCCTTCCTCTCGGGCCTGGCGCGCACGGGCCTCACCGTAGGGGGGCTGATCCTGGTGGTCGCCGGGGTGGTCATCGCCCCGCTCCCCGGCCCCCTGGGCCTACCTGTGACGGTCATCGGCCTGATGATGGTCCTGAGGGGATCCTTCCGGGCCAAGCGGCAGTTCGTACGCTTCCAGAACCGGCATCCCAAGTTTGTCCGGCCCCTACGCCGGCTGCTCCGTCGGGACCCGGAAATCATCCCCTTCGCCTGGCAGCAGATGCTGCGGGTCGAGCGCCTGGTCCTGCCCAAGCGCTTCCGGTTCCTCGTCAGGACGCGAAAGAAGATGAAGGGCAAGCGGCGGACGCCGGACTAGGACCGCCCCCCGCCGATCCGGCGAAGCCGGGCGCCGGGCTTCATCAACGGCCCAGCAGACCCCCTATGTCACGCTACGCGCGCCACCTCCTCCTTGGGGGAGTAACTACCGGGGCCCTTTCTCCCCCGAGGAGGAGGTCCCGGCGGAGTCGGGCGAGGGGGTCAACGGCGTTTCAGGGCGTGGGAGCAACCCCTGCCCCCCGGCGGCGTCAGGCCAGCTTTTCGGCGATCAGCGGGATGGCGCGGTCGACCAGCGGGTCCGACTTGGCGCCCGAGAGGCGGTCCGCCAGGACCTGCTCGGCCATGCGGGCGGCGAAGTCGACGGCGGCGGCGCGAACCTCCGCCTCCGCCTGGGCTTCGGCGTTGGCGATCTTGCGCTCGGCCAGCTGCTGCCTGCGGGCGAGGGACTCTTCCAGCCGGGCCTTGGCGTCGGCCTCGTAGGCCCGGGCCTGTTCCTCGGCGGCGGCCAGCATATCACGGACCTGCTTCTCGGCCTCGGCGCGCTCGGCCTTCAGCTCGGCCAGCAGCCGCTCGGCCTCGGCGCGGATACGGGCGGCCTCGTCCAGGTCGTTCTGGATGGCGTCCCGCTTGGCGTCGAGTTGGCCAGCGACCATATGCGGCGCCTTGGCCACGAAGACGACGATGCCGAGGAAGATCAGTAGGCCGACAGCGATCCAGAACTCAGGCTTCGAAGGGTCGAAGGAGATGTGGAACGGGTTCATCAGGCGGCTCCCTTGGCGGCGGCGCGCAGGTCAGCGGCGGAAGCCGCAGTCCCCGTGAGGCGTTCCACCATGGCCCCGGCGGTCTCGACGGCGATGTCGCCGACATTGGCCATGGCCGAATCCCGGAGGCCCCTGATGCGGGTTTCGGCGGTCGCGAGTTGGTCGGCGATCCGGGCGTCCGCTTCCGCCTGGCGGGCGGCGAACTCAGCATTCGCCTTCGCCTTGGCCTCGGCGGCGACGGACCGGGCGCGAGCCCGGGCCTGTTCGATCTCGGACCGGGCCGCCGCCGCCTGGGCGTCGGCCTCGTCCTGGACCCGGCGGGCCTCGGCCACCGCAGAGGCGATGGTCTCAGCCCGGGTGTCCTGGACCCGGCGAAGGCGCGGGATGAAGACCCGGGCCATCAGGAAATAGAGGACGGAGAAGATCAGCAGGAGCCAGACGATCTGGCCGCCCCAGTACTGGAAATCGAATTGGGGCAGCCCACCGCCGCCGCCGTGTTCGGCGGGCGCGGTTCCGGCGTGCGCACCTTCCAGGGCCGCAGGCGCGGCGCCAGGGGCGAGTGGGGTCTCTTCGGCGGCCATCTGGCTACGACGTCCTCAGAATGCGGATACGCCGACAGGCCCTCGGGCCGGCCGGCGTCGCCGCAGGATCAGTTGAAGTCAGCTGAACAGGATCAGCAGGCCCAGCACGAAGGCCAGGATGCCCAGGGCTTCGGTGAGCGCCGCGCCGAGGATCAGGTTGGTGAACTGGCCACCGGCCGCCGACGGGTTGCGGGTGGCGCCCGACAGGAAGTTCCCGAAGATGGTGCCGACGCCGATGCCCGCGCCGATCATGCCGAGGGTCGCCAGACCCGCGCCGATGAACTTAGCCGCTTCCGCTTCCATGATTTTGGTCCTGCTTGAGTGTTGGAAAGGGGGTGAGGGATGGACCCGGAGATCAGTGGTGATCGCCGAGGTTGACCACGTCATTCAGGTAGACGCAGGTCAGAACCGCAAAGACGAAGGCCTGGAGGAAGGCCACGAGGAATTCGAGGGAGGTCAGGGCGACCACGCCCACCAGGGGCAGGACGGCGCCGACGACGCCCACGGCGCCCAGTCCCGCCAGGGCTGGGATGAAGCCGGCGAAGACCTTGAGGGCCACGTGGCCGCCAAGCATGTTGCCGAACAGTCGAAGGGCAAGGGTGACCGGCCGCAGGAAGAAGGAGATGATCTCGATCGGCGTCACCAGGAACAGCATGTACCAGGGCACGCCCGACGGCACGAACAGCTTGTACATGTTGGCGCCGTTGCGGATGAAGCCCACGACGAGCACGATCAGGAAGGTCAGCACCGCCAGCGTGGCCGTGACCGCCAGCTGGGAGGTGGCCGTGAAGGCCAGGAACAGACCCAGCATGTTCATCGACAGGACGAACAGGAAGATGGTGAAGACGTAGGGGAAGAACTTGCGGGACTCGTGCCCGATGATCCCGTGCGCCATGTCGTCAATATAGCTGAACAGGCCCTCGGCCATCAGCTGCATCCGGCCCGGCACGACGGCGGCGCGGCTGGTGGCGACGGCGAAAAAGGCGACGACCAGGCCCGCCGCGATCAGCATGGCCAGGATCGAATTGTTCAGGGAAAGGTCGACGAGAAGGCCGCCGGGCAGCTCCACCGTGGGCAGCTGAAGGCCCTTGTGGATCTCGAACTGTTCCATCGGGCTGGCCATGCCGCCTCGAGCTCCTTCAATCGTCCTCGTCCTCGGCGTCATCGGGCAGGTCCCTCGGGGGGCCCCAGTCCCGCGCCGCCTCGGCGCCGTAAATCCTGGCCGAACGCACGGCCAGCCAGATCGAGATGGCGAAGCCCCCCAGGACCCCGACAATCATTCCCCAGGGCGCCGAGCCGACCAGGAAGTCGACCACCGCCCCGAACCCAACGCCCACGAACACCCCGCCAAACAGCAGGGCCATGATGCGGTATCCATAGCCCGCCGCTTGGCTCCCATGGTCCGGAACCTCCCGGGTCGTACGCGCTTCGAGGGCGGCGGCCTGCTCGTCAAGCCGACGAATGGCCTCTTCCCTCGATGGATCCGATCCTGGCATGGGTCACACGGTCTGACGGCCCTGGCGCAAACCAGGACCCCGGGCTGGATTTCGGGCCGGAACCTATAGAAGCGGTTGCAGTGCGTCAAGGCTGGCGGGACCGGTTTTAAGTCCCTGAAAACAAAGAAAAAGAAGGGCTCGGGAAGCACCAGTCTCCCGGCCTTGTCCAGGCCCTCGGGGGATTCCCCCTCGCTGGCTACTCCGCCGCCAGGGCCTCGGCCTGCCGCAGGTCCACCGAAACCAGCTGCGAGACCCCACGTTCGGCCATGGTCACCCCGAAGAGCCGGTCCATCCGCGCCATGGTGACGGGGTTGTGGGTGATGGCGATGAAGCGGGTCCGGGTGCGCCGGCGCATCTCGTCCAGCATGTTGCAGAACCGGTCGACATTGGCGTCGTCCAGCGGCGCGTCCACCTCGTCCAGCACGCAGATCGGGGCCGGGTTGGCCAGGAAGACGGCGAAGATCAGGGCGCAGGCGGTCAGGGCCTGCTCGCCGCCGCTCATCAGGCTCATGGCGGCCAGCCGCTTGCCCGGCGGACAGGCGAAGATCTCGAGGCCGGCTTCGAGGGGGTCGTCGGACTCCACCAGGCGCAGCTCGGCCTGGCCGCCTTCGAAGAGGGCCTGGAACAGGGCCTGGAAATGGCCGTTGATCACCTCGAAGGCCGCCAGCAGGCGCTCTCGCCCCTCACCGTTGAGCTCGTCAATGCCCTGCCTCAGCCGGGCTATGGCCCCGGTCAGGTCCGCCTGTTCCGTGCGCAGGGTGTCCAGCCGCTCTGCGTACTCGCGGGCCTCTTCCTCGGCCCGCAGGTTCACCGCTCCCAGGGCCTCGCGCTGGCGCTCGAGATTGTAGAGGTGGGCCTCGACCCCGCCGGCCTCGGCGGGGATGGCGACGGCCTCGTCCGCCAGGGAGCGCGCCAGGTCCTCGGGTTCGACGCGGGCGGTCTCGCGGATCTGGCCGGCGATCTCGGCCAGCCGCTCGCGGGCGGACTCCAGCCGGGCGTCGAGGCCCGCCCGGCGCTCCCGCACCTCGGAGGCGGCGGCCTCGGCGGACCTCACAGCGCGGGTTGCTTCGGCCCGCTCGGCCTCGGCGGCCGCCAGGGAGTCGGAAGTGCCGGCCCGGCGGGCCTCCGCCTGGCCCAGCTCGGTCAGCAGGGCCTGCAGACGATCGGCGTGGGTGGCGGGCTTTTCCCGGGCGGCGTCCAGGCCGGCGACGGCCTTGGCGCGCTCCCCGGCCAGGCGATCCAGGCGCTGGGCGGCGGCGGCCGAACGGCGGCTCCAGTCTTCGCGGTCCTCAAGTGTCCGTTCCAGCTGGCGGCGGCGGCCATCGCGCTCGCGCACCTCGGCGTCCAGGGCGGCGCGCGCCTGGGCGGCGGCCTCCACGGCCGGACCGGTCAGGGCGCGGGCGGCCTCCAGGCGGGTTCGGGCGTCCCCGGCGTCGCCAGCTGCGGCGACCTCGGCCTCGGCGGCGGCGAGGACCGCCTCCGTCTCGGACATCTCGGCCTCAAAGCGCCGGATCAGGTCGTCCAGGGACTGCTTCTGGGCTTCGCGGCGCGCCGCCTCGCGATCATGACGCTCCCGCGCCTGGCGGGCCTGGGCCACGACCTGTTCTGCGGCGGCGGGGCGACGGCGGCCGTCCCGGACCCCGGCCTCTGCAACCGCAAGGGCGCTGGCCGCGGCGACGAGGGCGGCGGCGGCGGCTTCGGCCTCGGGGCGCTGGCCCGCCAGCAGGTCCTCCAGCTCGGCCAGCCGTCCGCGCTGGGCCATCCGGACGGCCGAGGCCCTGGGGGCGTCCGCCCGGGCGACAAAACCGTCCCACCGCCAGAGGTCTCCCTCGCGGGACACCAGCCGCACGCCCGGCGACAGGCTGGCGGCCAGACGATCACCGTCGCTGCGG
Source organism: Phenylobacterium parvum (assembly GCF_003150835.1). Classification (NCBI taxonomy): domain Bacteria; kingdom Pseudomonadati; phylum Pseudomonadota; class Alphaproteobacteria; order Caulobacterales; family Caulobacteraceae; genus Phenylobacterium; species Phenylobacterium parvum. The sequence goes on from NZ_CP029479.1 coordinate 516,223, forward strand.
TCCACCAGCCCGACCAGGGCGAGGCGGGCAGCCAGGGCCTGGGGCGCCTTCACCCGATCCGCCAGGGGTTCAGCGCCCGCGGGCAATGCAACCGGCGGCGTGGGGGCGCCCCTCCAGAAGGCGTTGGCCCTGGGGTCCAGCGCCGCGTCGAGGTCGTCGCCCAAGGCGGCGGCCAGCGCCGCCTCGAGGCCGCGCTCGGGCGTGATGCTATCGACAGCCGGGGCGAAGCCATCCTCGGCGGAATCCTTGAGAAGGCGCAATAGGCCCCGCGCCTCGGCCTCGGCGGCGTCGAGCCGGGTGCGAATCTCGCGGGCGGCGTCCTGGGCCTGGCCCTCGGCGCGGGCGGCTTCGGTCCGGGCCGCCTCAGCCGCCTCGAGGGCGGTGCGGGCTTCGGTGAGCTCGGCCTCGGCTGCGGCCAGGGCTTCGGCTGCGGCCTTCGCCTCCGGGCCCTCGGCGCCGCTCAGGGCCTCGCGCTCGCGAATGGCCTGCTCCAGGGCCCGGCGGGTCCGGGCCGCCCGGCTGCGGGCCTCTTCCGCGCGCGTCTCGGCGGCGCGGCGCTGGGCGGCCTCGGCGGCGACCTGGGCGGCCAGGGCCTCGACCTCGGCCTGGACACGGTCGCGCTCGACCTCCGCAAGGCGAAGGGCGGACTCCAGTTCGGGGCCCCGGGAGGGGGCGGCGGCGACCTCCGCCTCCAGGCGGCTGATCTCGGCGGCCAGGCGGGCCAGGGCCTCACCGGCGTCGGCCGTGATCTGGGTCTCGCGGGCCCGGTCGGCGTCAATACGGGCGATGTCGGCCTCCAGCCGGCGGACCTCCTCGGCCAGGGCCTCGGCCTCGCGCTCCAGCCGGTCGCGGTCGATGGCCAGCTTGTTCAGGACGGCCGCCGCCACGGTCTCGGCCTCCCGCAGGGCGGGCATGGCGGCCTCGGCCCGGGCCGAGCGGGCGCTGGCCGCCGCCGCCGCCCGCGCCGTGTCCTCGACCCCCCGGATCGCCTCTTCGGCCTCGGCGGACAGGCGGCGAACCGCCTCTCCGGCCTCGGCCCAGCGAGCGTAGAGCACGGCGGACTGGAGGGTGCGGATCTCGGCGGAGAGCCTGCGGTACCGCTCGGCGTTCCGGGCTTCCCGGCGCAGGCGGTTGAGGGCCGAGTCCAGCTCGCGGGCGATGTCGTCCAGCCGGGAGAGATTGGTCTCGGCCGCCCTTAGCCGCAGCTCCGCCTCATGCCGCCGGGTGTGGAGGCCGGAAACGCCGGCGGCCTCCTCCAGGATCATCCGCCGGTTCTGGGGCTTGGCCGCGATCAGCTCGGAGATCTGGCCCTGACGCACCAGGGCTGGCGAGTTGGAGCCCGTGGAGGCGTCTGCGAACAGCAGGTGGACATCGCGGGCCCGGACCTCACGACCGTTGATCCGGTAGGTGGAGCCTTCTCCCCGGTCGATCCGACGGACGACCTCCAGGACCGGGCTGTCATTGTAGGCGGCGGGCGCCCGGCGCTCGGCGTTGTCGATGGTCAGGACGACCTCGGCGTGGTTCCGCGACGAGCGCCCCCCGGACCCGGCGAAGATCACGTCGTCCATGCCGCCGGCCCGCATGGCCTTGGCGGAATTGGCGCCCATCACCCAGCGCAGGGCTTCCAGCAGGTTGGACTTCCCGCAGCCGTTCGGCCCGACAATGCCCGTGATTCCGGGCTCGATGCGCAGTTCCGTCGCATCGACGAAGGACTTGAAGCCGGAGAGCCTGAGCCGCTGGAACTGCACCTGGCCTGCCTGTCCCCCTACTTCGAGGCTTCGGCGACGGCCTTCTCGAGGGCCGCCAGGCTGATCTCGCCCTCGCCCACCGACTTGCCGTTGATGAAGAAGGCGGGGGTGCCGGTGATCCTGTCCTGCTTGATCGCCCGGTCGACGCGCGCGTTGAGGGCCTTGAGCGCCTCCTCGTCGGTGATGCAGGCGTTGAACTGCGCCTCGGTCAGGCCTGCGGACTGGGCGACGCGGAGCAGGACGCCGCGCATGTCGCCGGTCTGGAAGATCTCCTGCTGGCTGCGGAAGATCGCGTCCAGGACGGTGAAGTACTTGTCCTTGCCGGCGCAGCGCGCGGTCAGGAAGCCCGCCGCCGCCAGTTCGTTGGGCGGAGTGAGGAATTCCTTGAGGGTGTAGTGGACCTTGCCGGTGTCGATGTACTTGGTCTTGAACTCCGGGAAGACCGTGTTGTTGAAGGTCGCGCAGTGGGAGCAGCTGGCTGAGGCGTACTCGACCATCTTCACCGGCGCCTTGGGATCGCCCAGGGTCATGTCCTCGGCCGAAGGCGCGGGGCCGCGGCTGCAGGCGGCGAGGAGGAGGGCGCCCGCGAGGGCGGCCAGGGCGAGGGGACGGAACCGGGACATATCGCCTCCAGAATGGCTTTGTCGGGAAGTAGAGCCCGATTCTAGGGCTCCGGGGACGCCCGCCCAAGCCTGCTCAGGCAGGGTCGGTCCGGTTTCTGTGGACGGAGCGGCCAAGGTCGACCAGGGCGGCGCGCAGGCGGTCGGTGCGGGCCGGCGCGGCGGCGACGTCCAGGGCCGCCTCCACGGCGGCGTCGAGGGGCGGGGGCCGGCGGCGCGAAACCCCCTGTCGAAGGTTGGCGACCGGATTGCGCAGGGGCCCCTGCACCACCCTGAGCCGGCCCGCCGCTCCGGCGCCCAGGAAGAGGTTCACCCGGTCGAGGATCTCGGCGCTGCGGTGCTGGATGAGGGTGGCCGAGGGACCGGCGACCCGGATCTCAAGAACGCCAGGACCGCCGCCGCGGGGCGGCGAGAGCCGGACCGGCTCTGTCCGCCGGGCGAGGTCAGCCCCGACGATCTCGGTCCAGCGCGCGTGGAGCGCGCCCGGCCCCTGGCCGAAGCGGGCGTCCAGGGCCTTCAGGACCGGGGCAAGGCTGCGTCCCGCCGCCGGCGCCGCGCGCCGGGCCGGACGCGTCCGGCGGCGGGCGAGAATCTCCGCAGCTTCGGCGATGGAAGGCAGTCTGCGTCCAGGCATGGGACCACCCTAGACCCGACCCTCCTGCGCGGGGAGTCCCCTCAGGCGTTCCGTCCGGGGGAAACAGGCTCTAGGGTCCGGCCATGAACCCCGACCGCCTGCAGCGCCGCATACTCGACTGGTACCGGGCGAGCGCCCGGGACCTCCCCTGGCGCCGGCCGCCAGGCTCCAGCGCCCCCGTCGATCCCTACCGGATCTGGCTGTCCGAGGTGATGCTCCAGCAGACCACGGTGGCGCATGCGACACCCTACTTCCACGCCTTCCTCGGGCGCTGGCCCACCGTCACGGCCCTGGCCGACGCCGAGGACTCCGAGGTCATGGCCGCCTGGGCCGGGCTGGGCTACTACGCCCGGGCCCGCAACCTACTGGCCTGCGCCCGGGCGGTCCGCGACCGCTTCCAGGGGCGCTTCCCCGAAACCGAGGCGGGCCTGCTGGGCCTTCCCGGCGTGGGGCCCTACACGGCGGCGGCGGTGGCGGCGATCGCGTTCGGCGAGCCGGCCAATGTCGTTGACGGCAATGTCGAGCGCGTCATCTCCCGCCTCTACGCGGTCCAGGCTCCGCTGCCGGCGGCGCGCCCGCAGCTCCGGGAGCTCGCCGCCGGGCTGGTGGTCGCCGAGGCTCCGGCGGACTGGGCCCAGGCCCTGATGGATCTCGGGGCGACGGTCTGCCGGCCGCGCTCCCCGGCCTGCGGCCAGTGTCCCGCCGCGGGGGACTGCGCCGCCGAGGCCTCGGGCGATCCGGGAGCCTGGCCGCGGAAGGCCCCGCGCGGCGCTCGCCCGGCGCGCACTGGCGTCGCCTTCGTCCTGCGCCAGGCCGGGCGGATCGCCGTGGTGCAGCGGCCGCCCCGCGGGCTCCTGGGGGGGATGCTGGGCCTGCCCTCCACGGACTGGACCGAGGCCGGCCCCGACCCTGCGGCGATCACCGACGCCGCCCCCGCGGCGCTGGCCTGGCGGGACGCCGGGGCGGTGGAGCATGTCTTCACCCACTTCAGCCTGACGCTCACGGTGCTGTCCGCCGAGGGCGGGGCGCCCGGGCTCGAGTGGCTGCCTGAGACTTCCGCCGGCGACCTGCCCAGCGTCTTCCTCAAGGCGGTCCGACGGGCGCAGGGGATGTCCGGCGCGGAATGAACAGGGCCGTCAGGGCCAGGCCCGCCAGCGAGATGCAGATGGCCGACATCGGGATTCCAGGAACCCCCAGGGTCGCCAGGGCGAATCCGCCCACCGCCGATCCCAGGGCCTGACCCATCGAGTTGACCGAACCGTTCACCGCCATGGCCAGGGGCGCGCCCTGGCTGGTCTGGATGATCCGCGACGAGAGCACCGGCATCAGGGAGAAGAGCGAGGTCGAGGCCACGAAGATGGCGAGGGCCACGAGCAGCTGGCTTGGCAGGCCCGGCGGCGTCAGGTGGTGCGTGGCCGCCACGTGCAGGCTCATGGCGGTCAACTGGCCCAGGAAGCAGAGGATCAGCCACTCGCGGCCCTCGCCCCGGTCGCCCGCCCGTCCCCCGAGGGACAGGCCGACGATGGACCCCAGGCCAATGACCATCTGGAACAGGCCGACGCCCGCCCCGGTGACGCCGGCGCCCACCCGGACCACGGGGGCGATGAAGAGGTTCACCGTCATGTTGGCCGCGAAGGACAGGAAGGTCGCGGCGTAGAGGGGCGCGAGGGGGCTCAGCGTCAGGCGGGGCGCCCCCGAGACGGGCGAGGGCGGACGCACCGAGGGCATCAGGAACAGGACGCCCAGGAAGGCGATGCCGGTCAGGGCCGAAGCCAGGACGAAGGTCGAGCGCCAGCCGAAGTGTGCGCCCACGAAGCTTCCCAGCGGGATGCCGATGACGAAGGCCATGGTCATGCCGCCCATCACCATGGCCACCGCCGATCCCCGGCGCTCGGGCGGTACGAGGGCCGCGGCGGCGACGCTGGCCGCCGGCCCGGCGATGGCGGCGGAAAGTCCCACCAGGGTGCGCAGGACAAGAAGGGATTGGAACCCGGGCGCCGCGGCGCAGGCCAGGTTGGCCATGGCGCCGCAGCCAAGGGCCGTGACCAGCAGATGCCTGCGGTCCATCTTGCCCAGCAGCCAGGCGAGGGGAGGGCCCAGGAGGGCGGAGACCAGGACGTAGGAGGTCTGCAGCTGGCCCGCGACGGCGGTCGTCACGCCGAGGTCGCGCGCCATGGTCTCGAGCACGCCTGCAAAGATGAAGGCGGTCGACCCGAAGGCGAAGGTCGACAGGGTCAGGACCAGGATGCGCGGGTTCATCCGGCCAGCTTAGACCGGCTGATGCGGGCGGAAAGGAAAAACGCCGCCTGGGTCAGCCCGGCAGGCGGCTGCGGACCTGGGCGCGCAGGACGTCGATGGGCGTCAGGCCCTTGCCGGTCCGGAAGTGCCAGTAGGTCCAGCCGTTGCAGGCGGGCGCCGACTGGACCATGGCGCCCATCTTGTGAATTGAGCCGGTCAGGTCGCCCAGGGCCAGGGAACCGTCCGCGCGGACCCGGGCGGCGCGCTCGCCCCGCGGGCAATAGAGAACGTCGCCGGGACGCAGGAGGCCCGCCTCGAGGATCTGGCCGAAGGGCACCCGGGGCTCGGCGCGCCGCGAGCCCGTGACCTGGAGGTCTTCGGGCGCCACCGGCTGGACCCGGGCGATGCGCTCCCGCGCCAACTCGACGTACTCGGCCTCGCGCTCGATGCCGACATAGCGGCGTCCCAGCCGCCGCGCCGCCGCGCCGGTGGTGCCCGTGCCGAAGAAGGGGTCCAGCACGATGTCGCCCGGCTTGGTCGAGGCCAGCAGAACGCGATGCAGCAGGGCTTCGGGCTTCTGGGTCGGATGGGCCTTTGCGCCGGTCTCGTCCTTCAGGCGCTCCTCGCCCGTGCAGAGGGGGAAGGTCCAGTCCGAGCGCATCTGCAGCTCGTCGTTCGCCATCTTCATGGCGTCGTAGTTGAAGGTGTAGCGCTTGGCGCCCCGTCCCTTGGCCGCCCAGATCAGCGTCTCGTGGGCGTTGGTGAAACGCGCGCCCTTGAAGTTCGGCATGGGGTTGGTCTTGCGCCAGACCACGTCGTTGAGGATCCAGAAGCCGAGGTCCTGGAGGATCGTCCCGACCCGGAAGATGTTGTGGTAGCTGCCGATCACCCAGATGGCGCCGCCGTCCTTGAGGACGCGCCGGCACTCCGTCAGCCAGGCGCGGGTGAAGGCGTCGTAGGCGGCGAAGCTCTCGAACTGGTCCCAGTGGTCATCCACGGCGTCGACCCGCGAGTTGTCGGGACGCAGGAGGTCGCCGCCCAGTTGCAGGTTGTACGGGGGGTCCGCAAAGACCAGGTCCGCCGACCGGTCGGGCAGGCCCTTGAGGACCTCGATGCAGTCGCCCTGGATGATGGTGTCGGGGGTCACGCCCAGTCCTTAGCCCGCGGAGTCCGGAAAGTGAATCCTCGCCGTGCGTGGTTTAGGGACCGTTTCGAAACGTGGTGAACGAAAGATTAATCCCCGCCGCCCAGCAGGGCGCGGATCGGCGCGAAGGACCGGCGGTGGGCGGGGCAGGGCCCCAGCCGGCGCAGGGCCGCCACATGCTGCTCGGAGTGGTAGCCCTTGTGGGCGGCGAAACCGTATTCCGGCCAGTCCCGGTCGAGTTCCCGCATGACCCGGTCGCGGGCGGTCTTGGCCAGGATGGACGCCGCGGCGATCGACACGGAGAGGCTGTCGCCCTTGACGACCGGGCGGACTGTCGCGGGCAGGTCAAAGCGGTAGGATCCGTCCACCAGGATGAAGGCGGGCGCCGGGGACAGGGCCTCGACGGCCCGGCGCATCGCCAGCCCGGTCGCCTTCAGGATGTTCATCCCGTCGATCTCCTCGACGCTGGCGAAGCCGACAGCCCAGGCGACGGCGGCCGCCTTCACCTCGACCTCAAGGGCCTCCCTCCGGCGTTCGGTGAGCGCCTTGGAGTCGTCCAGGCCTTTGGGAATGCGCCCGGGGTCGAGGATCACCGCCGCCGCGCTCACCGGCCCGGCCCAGGGTCCCCGCCCGGCCTCGTCGACCCCGCAGACCGGCGCCGGCGATGCGGCCTCCAGGGCGTAGTCCGGACCCGGACCCCGACGGGTCACCCCCCCATCTCCAGGACGCCGGCGTGACGGTGGCAGGACACCAGGTGATCGTTCACCATGCCCACCGCCTGCATGAAGGCGTAGACGATTACCGGCCCGGTGAAGCGGAAGCCGCGGGCCTTCAGGGCGACGGAGATTTCCCGGCTGAGCGGGGTTTCCGCAGGCACGTCGGACAGTCGCTCCCGGAAGGGCTGGATTGGACGCCCGTCCGTGAAATTCCAGAGGAAGGTGGAGAAGTCCTCCCCGCGCTCCCGCATGTCGAGAAAGATCCGGGCGCCGGAGATGGCGGCGTCGATCTTGGCGGCCGAGCGGACGATGCCGGCGTCGCCCAGGAGGCGCGCGCGGTCGGCCTCGCCGAAGCGGGCCACGGCCTCGGGATCGAAGCCTGCAAAGGCGTTCCGGAACCCCTCCCGCTTGCGCAGGATGGTGACCCAGGCCAGCCCGGCCTGGAATCCGTCCAGCACCAGCTTCTCCCAGAGGGCCACAGGGTCGCGTTCGGGAACGCCCCACTCCTCGTCGTGGTAGGCCTCGTATAGGGCGTCGCCTTCCAGGCCGCGCCAGCCGCATCGAATCAAGCCGTCTGTCATGGTCGCAGCCTCGCAGGCCTCGGCCTTCACGGACAAGCCGTCCGCCTTACTCCTTACCCGGAATCAGCCGTCAGGAATGGGGGTGAACAGGCCTTCCATCGACGGTCAGGTCGCCTTCCAGCCGGTCCAGCCGGAGCAGGGCCAGGGCCAAGCCTTCCACGCCGGAACGGACTTCGCCAGCCCGGAGCGCCCCGTTCAGGACCTCAGCGCCGCGCGGGGGCGGGGGCCCCTCGAACCGGATGGGAACCAGCCGGGTCTTGACCTGTCCACGCCGCTTCATCCGGGAGGTGGTTTCCTGGCCGACGAAGCAGCCCTTCGAGAAGTCGATTCCCGCCACGAGATCGAGGTTGAGCTCGACGGGATAGTCCCTGTCGAAGTCGAAGTCCTCGGCGTCCCCAATGCCGAGCTCCAGGCGACGGCGTCGCCATTCCTCCGCTCCCGAATTCGGGACAGGCGGGGAAGCAGGCCCCCAGGCGCGCCAGGCAAGGCCCTCGCGCCGGGGATCGGGAACCCAGCCAGGTCCCGCCCCGGCGGGCGCCGTCGGCCAACTCGCCCAGACCTCGGCCTCGCCTGGCGTGATCTCCACCCGGGCGCGCAGCCGATAGATCTTCAGCCGCGCCACCAGTTCCTCCCGGCGAGCCCTGGCCACGTCCAGCCAGATCGCGCCGGGCCTGCCGACGATGAAGAGGTCGAAAAGAATCCGGCCCTGGGGCGTCAGGAGGGCGCCGTAACGCGCCTCGTCGTCGGCGAGACCTTCGACAGACTGGCTGACGAGGCCCTGGAGAAAGGTGACCCGGTCGTCGCCGGAAACTTCCACCACGGCCCGGTCGTGGAGTCGGACGCAGTTTGTCATCAGAAGACCCTCGCGCGGCTGGAGCCTAACCTAGCCTCCGATTATGTATCCGCAATGCCGCCCCCGCCCTTTCCGATTCTGTTCATCACCGCCACCCGGATCGGTGACGCGGTATTGTCGTCCGGACTCATCCGGCGACTTTCCGAAGAGGTTCCCGGCGCGCGGTTCACCATTGTCGCCGGGCCAGCCGCCGCGCCCCTGTTCGAGGACGTCCCCGGCCTCGAGGAGATCATCCGGTTCGAGAAGTCCCGGGATGGCGGCCACTGGATCCGGCTCTGGAACCAGGTGCGTCGACGGTCGTGGGGTCTTGTGGTCGACCTCAGGGGGTCGGCGATCAGCGGCCTGCTGAACCGCCGGAAGCGGGCGGTCTACAGGCGAAGCCCAGGCGTCCCGGTCCACAAGGTGATCGAAGCGGCGCGGGTCCTTGGCCTGCAGGAGGATCCACCCGCCCCCTACATTTATGTCGGCGAGGCCGCGGCGCGGAAGGCGGCGGGGCTGGTGGCCGGCGAGGGGCCCATCCTCGCCATGGGGCCCGCCGCGAACTGGGTCGGCAAGACCTGGCCTGTCGAGCGCTTCGCCCAGGTTGCGATCCAGCTCCTGGGCGCTGGCGGGCCTTTGGAGGGCGGACGCCTTATGGTGGCGGGCGGTCCCCAGGATGCGGGCGTTCTGCCCACCCTCCGGGCCGTGGCGCCCCGCGGCCGGTTCATCGACCTTGTCGGAAAGGTGGACCTCGTCACCCTTCACGCCGCCCTGGGCAGCGCCCGGCTCTTCATCGGCAACGACTCCGGCCTCATGCACCTTTCCGCGGCGGCCGGCGCGCCCACCCTGGGGCTCTTCGGTCCCTCGGACGAGCGGCTTTACGCCCCGTGGGGGCCAAGGGGCCGGGTCCTCAGGGGCGCTCGAAGCCTGGACCAGATCCGAACCCTGGATCCGGACCTCTCCCAGGCGATCTGCCACATGATGGACCTGTCGGTGGAAAGCGTCGTGGGCGCCGCAAAAAGGCTGGTTTTGGAGACCGGGTGAGGCGGCCCCAAGGTTCGGGCTCATGGGACCAGCGGCATTGCTCAGCCGGAGGGCGCGCTGCCGGCCATGGGCGCAGAAGCGGGACTCGGCGCCACGAATCGCTGGAAATCCCCTTCATCCGTTAGTTAACAACACGTTAGCTATTTACATTTGCCTTTTGTTTCGCAACGTGACCCTACGGTGAAATGTACTGCTGGCGGAATTCTCCGTCGGACGCAGGGTTCGGGAGTATCGTGTCAAGGTGGTCGATCAGGTTGTCGTTTCCGGATCGCCCGGTGAGGGCGTGGTGGGGACGCCCCGTGCCTGCAACCCTGCGCGCCTGACAACCCGCACCGGCAGTCGGCCCGGCCGGCTGAAAACCCTTCTGATGGCGGGGGTCTTCGCTGGCCTCTCCAGCTCCGCCTTCGCCGCCGGCGCGCCCGAACTGCCCAGTGGCGGCGTTTTCGTCGCCGGCTCCGGCGCCATCACCAATCCCTCATCCTCCGCCCTGCAGGTGCGGCAGTCCAGCGCCCGGGGCGTGATCGACTGGCGGTCCTTCTCCATTGGCCAGGGCGGCGTCGTCACCATCCTCAATGGCCAGGGCGCCACGCTGAACCGGGTGACCGGCGGCCAGATGTCCATCCTGAGGGGCGGCCTGACGGCCACGGGCTCGGTCTATCTCGTAAATCCGCAGGGCGTCGTCGTCGGCCCCGAAGGACGGATCCTGGCCGGGGGAACGATCGGCCTGTCGACCCGGGACATCAACACGTCGGCCTTCATGAGCGGCGGGTCCCTGACCGCGCGGGGCGAATCCGTGGGCGAGGTCAGCAACCTTGGCCGCATCCTCTCCCGCCGGGGCGATGTCTTCCTGATCGGCGCCTCCGTCTTCAACAGCGGGGACATTTCTGCGTCCAGCGGCGTCGCCGGGCTGGCGGCTGGGGACGAGGTCCTCATGGCGCCCGCCGATGGCGCCCGCGGCCTCTACGTCGCCGCCGGCGCCGGTCGTGGGGACGTCACCACCTCGGGGCGGATCGAGGCGGCGTCCGCCGCCCTCGTCTCGGCTGGAGGCTCTGTCTACACCCTTGCCGGGAACCGGACCGGATCGATCCAGGCGACCGGCGTGCGCAACGCCGGCGGCGAAGTCTGGCTCTCTGCGCCTGAGGGCGAGGTCAGGGTCGACGGCCGGGTCGAGGCCCGAAATGGCGGCCAGATCACGGTTTCAGGTCTGGATGTCGTCGTGGAATCCGGCGCCGTCCTCGACGCCTCGGGCGCGTCCGGCGGAACGGTGCTCGTCGGCGTGACGGCGCCCCAGACCGGACTGTCCCGCTCCACCACCATCGCCTCGGGCGCCACCATCCTTGCCGGCGGTCCTGCAGGCGGCGGCATGGTCGAAACCTCCGGCTACCTGATGACGATCGGCGACGCCGTGATCCGGGCAGGCGAAGGCGGCCAGTGGCTGGTGGACCCGGTCGACCTGACCATCGACGCCGCAGCGGCCTCCACCATCGTCTCGGCCCTCAATGGCGGGACCAATGTCACCCAGGTGACAGACGCAACGAGCGCGGCCGGGGCGGGCGTGCAGACCCCCGGCGAGGGCGACATCACGGTCGCCGCCCCGATCGCCTGGTCCGGCTCGGGTTCGCTCACGCTCAACGCCTACCGCGACGTCGTCGTTTCCTCCGCCATCACCGGCACGGGCAGCGGCGGCCTGTCGCTCATCGCCGGCCGCAACATCTCGACGACGGCGGCCGCCACCGCCTCGACCCTGAACTTCACCGCGGCGGCGGGATCGATCACCACCTCCGCTGCAGGCGCCCTCTCCGGACCCAACGGGGTGACGCTGAGTTCGCTCAACGCCATCAACCTCGGCGCGGGGGTCTCCAACGCGACCAGCGGGCAGATCCAGATCACCAACGCCTCGCAGATCTACCTCGGCGGACCGGTGGATGGGCGTGCGGTGACGATCAGCGCCAACGGAGCCACCCTCCAGAGCGGTGCATCGGCCACGATCACCGGCCTGAATGGCGTCTCCCTCTTCGCCAACACCGGGATGAACCTCGGCGCAGCGGTGACCAACACCCTGACAGGGTCGGGTACGCTGTCGATCACCAGCGGCGGCACGGTGAACCTGGGGCAGGTGGTCGGCCGGTCCGCCACCGTCCTAGCGACCAGCGGGTCCCTGAGCCTTGCGAGCCTGAACTCCGGGACCTCGGGCGCCGCCACCGTGTCGGCCTCGCATAACGTCACCGTCACCGGGAACATCACCTCGCAGGGCGCACTGGCCGTCACTGCGACGGGCGGCGCCGCCAGCGTCAATTCCATTACGGGAAGCTCGACCGTCACCGTAACGGCGGGCGGCGCCCTGTCGACCTCCGGGGCCGTCGCCGGCGTCGGCGGCGTGACCCTGCGCTCGGGCGGCGCCTCGACCCTCGGCGCTTCGGTGGCGAACACGGGTTCCGGCGCCCTGACCGTCAGCTCCGGCGCCGGCGTCACCGTCTCCGGCGCCGCCTCCGGCCCGACGGTGTCCATCTCCGCCAATGGCGGCGACCTGACCATCGGCGCATCGGGTTCCGTTTCGGGGACCAACGGCGTCACCCTGGGGACAACGGGGAACTTCATCAACAACCGCGGCGCGACGGGCGTCCAGTCCTCGGCCGGGCGCTGGCTGATCTACTCGACCAGCCCCACGACCAACACGCTCGGTTCGCTGGCCTTCGACTTCGTCCAGTACGCCGCGACCTATCCGGCTGACGGCGCCGGGGCGACCGCCCCCGCGCAGGGTTCGGGCAACGGCCTCCTTTACAGCCTCGCCCCGATCCTCTCCTTCGACCTGACCGGCACGATCTCCAAGACCTACGACGGCACGACGACGGCGACCCTGGTCCCGGCCAACCTGGTGGCTACGGGACTCGTCGGCTCTGACAGCCTGACGGTCACGGCGGCCTATACCACGGCGAACGCCGGCAACCAGATCGGGGTCACCGCCTCCGCGCCCGTCCTCACGAACGCCGGCAAGCCGGTCTACGGCTACAGCATCCCGACGCCGTCAGTGACCGCCTACATCGGGACCATCGCCCGCAAGTCCGTCACCGCCTCGATCGTGGGCAACCCCACCAAGATCTACAACAAGAGCACCCTCGCCAGCCTCAGTTCCGGGAACTTCCTGCTCAGCGGGTTCATCGCCGGGCAGGGCGCCACGGTCGTCTCGACAACGGGAGCGACCTACGACTCCAACCAGGCGGGCGCCCGCACGGTGACCGCCGGCCTGGAAGTGACCAGCTTCTCCGCGTCCGGCGGCACGAACCTCTCGAACTACGACCTCCCGACCCTCGCCACAGGCGCCGGCACGATCAACAAGGCGACCGTCCGGGTGGTCGGGGTGCTCTCGGGCAACAAGACCTACGACGGCACGACGACCGCCAGCCTCGACATCTCCCAGGCCCTTCTGTTCGGCGAAGTGGCCGGCGACGCCGTCTCCCTGGTGTCCGCTTCTGCGGCCGGCGCCTACGCCTCCGCCAATGTCGGCGCAGGGCAGGCCATCACAGTCACCGGCTTCGCCCTCACCGGCGCCTCGGCCGCCAACTACACCCTGGTCCAGCCCCAGGGCCTGAGCGGCAGCATCACGGCGCGCGGCCTCTCGATCGTCGGCCTGTCGGCGCAGAACAAGGTGTACGACGGGAATGCGACGGCCACGCTGAACCTGGCCGGCCTTACCCTGGGCGGTGTGATCGCCTCGGACGTCGGCCAGGTGAGCCTGTCCTCCGGCGGCGCCAGCGGTACTTTCGAGACGTCCAATGTCGGTGTCGCCCTGAGGGTGACGGCGACCGGGTTCGGGCTCACCGGCGCCAAGGCTGGCAACTATTCGATCGGCAACCTGACCCTCTACGCCAACATCACCCAGCGTCCGCTGACGGCGTCGATCACGGGCAATCCGACCAAGGTCTACAACGCGACCTCGACGGCGAACGTCGACACTTCCGCCTACTCGCTTTCGGGCTTCGTGGCGGGACAGGGCGCCACCCTGACGCCCAAGGCCACCGCCTATTATGACAGCGTGAACGCCGGCGCGCGGACGGTGAGCACCCTCATCGCCACGCCGGACATCATCGCCAACGCCGGCACCCTGCTCAGCAACTACATCCTGCCCACCACGGCCACCGGCGCGGGAACGATCACCAAGGCGGCGGTGACCTTCAACATCGTCGGAAACCCGACCAAGGTCTACGACGCCAACACGGTCGCGACCCTGTCGCCCTCCAACTTCCAGGCCGTCGGCCTGATGGCGGCGGACTCCCTGACGGTCACCCAGACCACCGGGACCTATGCCTCGGCGAACGCCGGCTCCTGGCTGGTGACGGCGGATCTGACGGGCAAGATCTCGGGCGCGGCCTCGCTGTTCAATAACTACACCTTCGCCACATCGGCGAGCGGCACCGGGTCCATCACCCGCGCGCCCCTCTCGGAGGGCGGCCCGGGGCCGATCTTCAATCTCAACGGCCAGCTCGTCGGCAACCCTACCAAGGTCTATGACGGGACCGACGTCATCACAGGCCTGACCTCGGCCAACTTCGTGCTCACGGGCCTCCAGGGCGCGGACACCATCCAGGTCGTGAAGACGACCGGCGTGTTCGAGAACGTGAATGCGGGCGTCCAGCGGGTCCGCGTCGACCTCAACAGCGATTCGGCGACGACGACGGACTATCTGGCGGGACCGGGCACCCTGCTCACGAACTATGTCCTGCCCTCGTCCCTGGCCGGCAATGGGACAATCACGCCCAAGCCGATTGCCATCAGCCTGACGGGTGATCCCACCAAGACCTACAACGGCAGCAATGTCGCGGTCCTGACCAGCGCCAACTACAGCTTCAGCGGCCTGGTGGGCTCGGACTCCATCGTCGTCGGACAGGCCGCCGAGGCCTTCTACGACTCCGCGAACGCTGGGGCGCGCAACGTCACTGTCACCCTCAAGGCGACGGACCTCCAAGGCGCAGGATCCACTCGGCTTTCCAACTACATCATCCCGGGGATGGTGACCGGATCGGGGACGATCCTGCAGGCGCCCCTCCGGGTCCTGTTCGCGCGCGCGAACGACAAGACCTACGACGGCACCAATGTCGGCAGCCTCGACCTCTCCCAGGCCATACTGTTCGGGGGCGTAACCGGTGACGTGGTGTCCCTGAACACGGGCGCCGCCACGGCGACTTTCGCGACCAGCAATGCAGGCTCGGGAATCGGGATCACGGTCGGCGGCCTCAGCCTCTCCGGGGCCAGCGCCGCCAACTACACCATCGTTCCGCTCACCAGCCTGACAGCCACGATCAACCGCCGAGGACTCAGCGTCTCGGGGGTCTTCGCGAACTCGCGGACCTACAATGCGACCACGGTCGCCACCCTGAACACGGCCGGCGCCGCCCTGAACGGCGTCCTGGCCGGGGATGTGGGGCAGGTCAGCCTGAACCTGTCGGGTGTGGGCGGAACCTTCCTCTCTCCCTTCGTCCGCAATGGGATCCCGGTGACCGCGTACGGCTTCGCCCTGAGCGGCGCCAAGTCCGACAACTACACCGTGGCCCAGCCGGGCGGACTGTCCGCCAACATCACGCCGGCGCCCCTGACGGCGACGGTGATCTCCACGCCGACCAAGACCTACGACGGGTCGACCTCCGTCAGCGTGCCGGTGGCCGGCATCACGGTCTCCGGCTTCTTCGGGACGGATGGCGCCACGGTCGGGCAGTATGCGGGCGCCGCCTTCGATTCCGCCGACGCCGCCGCCAGCGTCGGCCTCTCGGTGACCCTCCGGGCGCCCGACTTCGTCGCCACGGGGTCCACCGACCTCTCGAACTATCAGTTCCCCACCACCGCCCTCGGGACCGGGACGATCAACCGCGCCGCCCTGGCGGCCCTGGTGATCAACCGTCCCACCAAGGTCTATGACGGGGCGACAGGCGCGACCGTGTCGTCCGGGAACTTCCGGCTCATCGGCTTCGTCGGCGGGCAGGGCGCCAACGTCAACGCGACCTCCGGGACCTACAGCTCCCCGAACGCTGGCGACCGCACGGTTTCGGTCACCTTCGCCGGCGCCAGCGACTTCACAGCCAACGCGGGGACCAACCTCGCCAACTACATCCTGCCGGGTTCGGCCTCCGGGGCCGGGACGATCAGCCAGAAGGCGCTTTCGGTCTCCATCATCGGCAACCCCGCCAAGACCTACGATGGTACGACCGCCGCCACCTTTACCTCGGCCAACTTCTCGATCTCGGGCCTGGTCGGCTCCGACAGCTTCAACGTGACGAAGACGACGGGGACCTATGACAGCGCCGACGCCGGCGCGCGCACGGCCTCCGCAACCCTCGCCTCGGCGGACTTCTCGGCGGTGGGTGCGACTGTCGCGGGCAACTACACCTTCGCGACCAGCGCCTCAGGCGTTGGCCAGATCAACCCCAAGTTCCTTTCGATCACGCGGGTCGAGCGGGTCTACAACTCCCTGGATACCGTGGCGGGTTCGACCTTCACCCTCGCCGGGATCGTGGCGTCGGATGTCGGCGCCGTCGGGATCGACACCGCGCTGGTCACGGGCGCCTTCGACAACAAGAACGTCGGGACGGGGAAGGCCGTCGACCTCGGCGGGCTTGCCCTGACCGGGGCCCGGGCCTTCAACTACGGGCTGGCCGTGCCGGTGGCGGGCTCGCCCATCGGTGTCATCACCAGGGCGTCCCTGACCTTCTCTGGCCCGACCGCCGTCAGCCGCGTCTATGACGCGAGCCGGATCGCCCAGATCGACAACACTGCGCCCATCGTCTGGAGCGGCCTGTTCTCCGGCGACGTGGTGAACCTCGACAACATCCCGACCACCGGGCTGTTCGACACGAAGAACGTCGGGGTCAACAAGCCGGTCTCAGTCAGCGCCTACAGCATCACCGGGGCGGACGCCGGGAACTACAGCCTCGTCCAGCCTGCAGGACTGACGGCCACCATCACCCCGCTCAGCGGGGCCCTGTCGATCACCAGCGTGGTCAAGACCTACGATGGGTCGACGGCCCTTCCGTCCGCCAGCTCCGGATATACCTTGGCGGGCGCCCTGCCGGGCGATGTCGTCACGGTCGCCTCGGCGACGGGCGCCGGGTTCGCCTCAAAGGACGCCGCCACCGGCCTCAGCGTCACCATCGCCAGTGTCACCCTCGGCGGCGCCGACGGAGGCAACTACGTGGCCCCGACGGGTCCGGCGACGCCCAACACCATCGGGACGATCAACCGCAAGGCGCTCGCCGCTTCCGTCAGCGGGAATCCCACCAAGACCTATGACGGGACCACCACCGCCACCCTGACCTCCTCTGACTATTCGGTCAGCGGCTGGGTCGCCGGCGAAGGAGCCACGGTCACCAAGACCATCGGGACCTACAATTCGGCGAATGCAGGCTTCCCCTATACCGGCCGGACGGTGACGGTCTCCCTGGCGGGATCCGACTACACGCCCACCGGATCGACCCTCCTGTCCAACTACGTCCTGCCGACCACGGCTGCCGGCGGCGGCACGATCAACCGGGCGCTCCTGACGGTCAGCGGCGTGACCTCGTCGGACAAGATCTACGACGGGAACACCACTGCGGCGGTCAACAGCGGCGGAGCGGCCCTGGTCGGGGTTGTCGCCGGAGACGTTGGACAGGTCAGCCTGACCACGGCGTCTGCGACGGGAGCCTTCGCCAGCGCGAACACCGGGACCTGGACCGTCACCTTCGCGGGCTTCGGCCTGTCGGGCGCACAGGCCTCGAACTACACCCTGACCCAGCCGGCGTCGGTCACCCAGACCATCGCCACCAAGCTGGTCTCGGTGGCCTCGGTCACCAAGGTCTACAACCGCAGCACGGCGGCCACCCAGGCCTCGGGAGCGACCTACACCCTCTCGGGAGTCCTCGCCGCCGACGCCGCCCAGGTGGCCGTCAACGCCGGGACGGTGACGGGGAGCTATACTGCGGGCTGGGATGTCGGGACCGGCCTCGAGGTCGCCCTCGCCAACCTCGGCCTGACCGGCGCAAAGGCCGGCAACTATGCGATCGCCGCGACCCAGACCTCGAACATCGGGGTCATCACCCAGGCGCCGATCTACATCTCGGGGATGACGGTCACCACCCGGGCCTACAACGGGACGACCTTGGCGACCCTCGACACCTCCGGTGCGACCTTCACCGGCCAGTTCGCCGGCGACACCTTCGGGATCAAGTATCCGACCACCGGGACCTTCGCCTCGAAGGACGCCGGGACCCACGCCGTCACGCCGGGCACGCCGTTGTTCATCGTTCCGCCGATCCCGGGGACGGGGTTTGAGAACTACTACATCGTCAACCAGTCCGGCATGACGGGCGTCATCACGCCCGCGCCCCTGTCGATCTCGATCGTCGGCAATCCGACCAAGGTCTATGACGCAACCACCGCGGCGACCCTGGCGGCGGGCAACTACAGCCTGTCCGGCCTCGTGGGTTCGGAAACCTTCACGGTCAACCAGACCGCCGGGACCTACAGCTCGGCCGACGCCGGGTCGCGGACCGTGACAGCCAGCCTTTCGGCCGCCAACTTCACGGGCGCCAGCGGCGGGCTGATCGCCAACTACAGCTTCCCGGCGACAGCGACCGGGTCGGGGACCATCACCCCGAGGCCGGTTTCAGCGTCGATCTCCGGGGCGTCGCGCGCCTATGACGGGACCAATATCGCGACCCTGGCCCCTGGCAGTTTCAGCCTGTCCGGCTTTGTCGCCGGCCAGGGCGCCACCGTGACCCAGACGTCCGGCATATACAGCGGGTCCGATGTCGGGAGCTGGGGCATCAGCACTACCCTGGCCCCGGGCCAGTTCACGGCGAACGCCGGCACGAACTTCGCCAACTACATCCTGCCGATCTCGGCGACCGGGACCGGCGTCATCACGCCCAGGGCCTTGAGCGTCGCGATCATTGGCAACCCGACCAAGGTCTATGACGGCGCGACCGCCGCCGTCCTGTCGTCGGCGAACTACAGCCTCTCCGGCTTCATCAGCGGCCAGGGCGCCAGCGTCAACAAGGCGTCCGGGGTCTATGACCAGGCCAACGCCGGCGCCCGCACCGTAACCGCCTCCCTCGCCGCCGGCGACTTCTCGGCGAATGCGGGGACGAACCTTTCCAACTACACCCTCCCGGTCACCGCCAGCGGCGTCGGTACGATCAGCCAGAAGGCTCTGACGGCCTCCATCATCGGCAACCCGACCAAGGTCTATGACGGCGCGACCGGCGCGGTCCTGTCAGCGGCCAACTTCAGCCTCTCGGGCTTTGTCGCCGGCCAGGATGCAACCGTCACCAAGACTTCCGGCGTCTATGACCAGGCCAACGCCGGCGCCCGGACGGTGACGGCTTCCCTGGCGGCGGGGGACTTCTCGGCCGTCGGCGCCACCAACCTCGCCAACTATGTGCTTCCGGTGTCGGCCTCCGGCGTCGGGACGATCAGCCAGAAGACCCTGACCGCCTCCATCATCGGCAATCCAACAAAGGTCTATGACGCCACGACCGGAGCGGTCCTTGCGGCGGTCAATTACAGCCTCCTGGGTTTCGCCACCGGCGAGGGCGCGACGGTGACCCAGACCTCGGGAACCTATGCCTCGGCCGATGCCGGCTCTCGGAGCGTGACTGCGGCCCTGGCGGCCGGTGACTTCACCGCTGTCGGCGCCACGAACCTGTCCAACTATGTGCTTCCGGTATCGGCTGCCGGCGTCGGGACGATCAGCCAGAAGGCCCTGACGGCCTCCATCATCGGCAACCCGACCCGGGCGTATGACGGCACGACCGGCGCGGTCCTGTCAGCGGTCAACTTCAGCCTGTCGGGCTTTGTCGCCGGACAGGACGCAACCGTCACCAAGACCTCTGGCGCCTATGACCAGGCCAATGCCGGGACCCGGACGGTGACGGCCTCCCTGGCGGCGGGGGACTTCTCGGCTGTCGGCGCCACCAACCTCGCCAACTACACCCTACCCGCGACCGCCAGCGGTACGGGGAGCATCACGCAGAAGGTCATATCCGCGACGGTCATCGGCACGCCGACCAAGGCCTATGACGGCTCGACGTCCGCGACCCTTTCCGCCGCCAACTACAGCCTCACGGGTTTTGTCGCCGGAGAGGGCGCGACCGTGACACAGGCTTCCGGAACCTATGCCTCGGCCGATGCAGGCGCCCGGAACGTGACGGCGACCCTGGGCGCCGGGGACTTCACCGCGGTCGGCGGCGCCAATTTCGCCAACTATGTGCTCCCGACCAGCGCGGTCGGCGCCGGTGTGATCAACCCCCGCACCCTCAGCCTCAGCCTCATCGGCGTCCTGGGCAAGACTTACGACGGAACCGCCTCGGCGGTCCTTACGGCCGCGAACTTCAGCCTGACCGGATTCGTCGCGGGCCAGGGCGGGACGGTCTCCAAGACCTCAGGGACCTACGACTCAGCCAATGCGGGCGCCCGGACCCTGACCGTGAGCCTGGCGAGCAGTGACTACACCCTGAACGCCGGAACCCTGGCTTCGAACTATGTCCTGCCGACCAGCGCCTCCGCCGCGGCGACCATCGATCCCAGGACCTTGACCGCCTCCATCATCGGCAACCCGACCCGGGCGTATGACGGCGCGACAGCTGCGGTCCTGGCCTCGTCGAATTACAGCCTTTCGGGTTTTGTCGCCGGTCAGGGCGCCAGCGTCACCAAGACCTCCGGGGTCTATGACCAGGCCAACGCCGGCGCCCGCACCGTGACGGCCAGCCTCGCTGCAGGCGACTTCTCGGCGACGGGGGGAACCCTGCTTTCCAACTACCTCCTGCCTGTCTCTGCCGCCGGAGCCGGAACCATCAATCCCAAGGCTCTGACAGCCCTTGTGGTGGGTAACCCGACCAAGACCTATGACGGGACGACGGCCTCCGTGCTCGGAGGCTCCGACATCACTCTCATCGGCTTTGTCGCCGGAGAGGGCGGTTCGGTTTCCCGGGCGACGGGGTCCTATGACTCGGCGAACGCGGGCGCCCGCACGGTCACGGCGGGGCTGTCGGCGGTCGATATTGTCCTGTCCGGCGGCGCCAACCTGTCGAACTATATCCTGCCCACCTCGGCGACAGGGGTCGGGACCATCGATCCGAAGCGGCTGACCGCCTCGATCATCGGGAACCCGGTCAAGGTCTACGACGGAAACGCGGTCGCGACCCTGGTGGCGGCGGATATCAGCCTCGCAGGCTTCGTCGCGGGGCAGGGCGCAACCGTAACCCGCACGACCGGGAGCTACGATTCAGCGAACGCCGGTCAGCGCACGGTGACGACCAGCCTGAACCCGGCGGACATCTCCGCCAACGCGGGGACCCGCCTCGACAACTACATCCTGCCGGCCTCGGCCAGCGGGGTGGGCCGTATTGATCCGCGGTCCCTCACCCTCTCGGTATCCGGGGATTACTCCAAGACCTACGACGGGGTTCAGACGGTGGTCCTGACCTCGGGCTCCCTGGTCCTCAGCGGGTTTGCGCCGGGCGAGGGCGGAACGGTTTCGGCGGGCTCCGGCGTCTTCGACTCCGCAGACGCGGGCAGCCGCCAGCTCACGGTGACCGTGTCCCAGGGCGACTATGTCCTGACGGGCGGCGCAGTCGCTTCCAACTATATCCTGCCGACCTCCGCCTCCAGACAGGCGACCATCCAGCCCCGGGCCCTGACCCTGGAGCTGACGGGGCGGCCGACCAAGACCTACGACGCGACGGATCTCGCCACACTGACGGCGGCCGACTTCCGCCTCTCCGGCTTCGTCGCCGGCCAGGGCGCGACGGTCACCCAGACCCGCGGGACCTATGCCTCGGCGGACGCCGGGCAGAGGGCGGTCTCGGTGGTCCTCGGCGCGGGCGACTTTGCCGCACAGGCCGGGACCCGGCTCGCCAACTACGTCCTTCCGACCGCCGCCACCGGCGTGGGACAGATCAACCGGGCGACCCTGACCGCCTCGATCACGGGGAACCCCACCAAGACCTATGATGGAAACGCTACGGCGACGCTGGTTCCCGGCAACTACGTCCTGGCCGGGCTGGCCGCTGGCCAGACGGTGACGGTCACCCGCACGTCCGGCGCCTACGACTCGGCGGAGCCCGGTTCGAGGACGGTGACGGCGGGCCTGTCCGCCGGGGACTTCACCGCGGGCGGCGGCGTGTCCCTGGCCAACTACATCCTGCCCACCCTTGCGACCGGCCCCGGGACCATTGAGAAGGCGACCACGGGCGATCCCGTCAAGGACATCCTGATTGGTCTGGGCGTGCCAGAGAACGAAGCGGGCGCCACCTCCCAGCAGGCGGCCTTCGCCGGTGGGACGCCGAGGGTCTACATTCCCTTCCCCGCGCCCGGCGCGCTCTCGACGCTGCGCAACAATGGCATGGCGTCCCTCCCCGCGATCCTCCAGGGGCAGAGCGGACGGACCGCCAGCGGGCTCCAGGGCGGGTTGGCGACGGTGGATAGCGGAGCACCTGTGATCAACGTGCTGGACTCCATCCTTCTCCAGGGAGCCCGCAGCAAGAGCTGGACGATCTTCGTGCCCATGGCTCCCGGCGCCTCCGAAGTCGAGCCGGGAGACCAGTAGGCGTGTCCCGAATGAGCAGAGGCTCGCGCCTCGCCCCCTGTATGTCGGCGTTCCTCGTCGCAGCCGCCCTGACCCTGGTGGGGCAGGCGGCCATGGCGCAGAACTACCCCAGGGTGGCGCCGCGCCTTCCTGAGGGCGCCGAGACAGCTCCGGTCTCGCCACCCCGGCCCTCCGAGGCTGAGCGGGACCGCCGACCGCAGGACGCCGACCCTGTCCTGCTTTCGGTGCTGAAGGGCGTCGTGTTTGTGGATGGCCCCTTCAAGCTCAAGCGCGAGGGGCTGGCCCCTGACGCCGCGGGTGCGTCGGGCGTCGATACCGGCGGACTTGCAGATCTAGAGACCCCCGAGTTCCGGGCCCTTGTCGCCCCCTATGTCGGTCGTCCCTTTCGCCTGTCAGACCTCGACGAACTCCGCGAGGCGGCCCGCAGCTGGTACATTGAGCGTGGCAAGCCCTTCCTCGACGTGACGGCTCCGCCCCAGAACGTGACCTCAGGCGTGGTCCAGATTGTTGTCACCCAGTACCGGCTCGGTGAGGTGTCGGTCGCCGGGAACAAGCATTTCTCCGAAAAGGTGGTCCGTCGGCCCCTGACCCTGAAATCCGGTGAGTACCTCTATCTTCCGCGGATCGAGGAGGATCTGGACCGGCTGAACGAGAACCCCTTCCTGAGCGTCAACGCCGTCTTCCAGCCCGGCAAGGTCACGGGCGAGACCGACCTGATCCTTCAGGCTTCCGACCAGCGGCCCGTCCGCGTCTATGCCGGATACGACAACCGGGGCTATCGGCAACTCGGCCTCGACCAGATGGAATTGGGTGTGAACTGGGGCAACGCCTTCGGGGCGGGCCACATCCTCTCCTACCAGCACACGCGCTCCTTCACAGGTCGCTTCACGGCCCATTCCGCGAGCGGCGTTTTTGGCGTGGGGCCCAAGGACAAGCTGCTGATCTTCGGCAGCTACTCGACTGTCCGTCCACGGATCGCTGATGGTTTCAACAATGTGGGCCATTCCGGCCAGGCCAGCGCACGCGCATCCCGCGCCCTTCCCCCGATCGGGCGCGCCTCCGGAAACGTCCAGGGCGGTTACGACTTCAAGTTCACGGACAACAACCTTGAGTTCGCCGGGGTCGAGATCTTCGATTCCAAGCTCGAGGTTCACCAGTTCCCCATCACCGTCCTGCTCAACATCCCCGATAGCTTCGGCCAGACCAGCATCGCCAACGACCTGGTTATGAGCCCGGGTGACCTTTCGGACCGCAATACCGACGCCGCTTTCGACGCCCTGGTCCCGGGCGCCAAGGCCCGCTATGTCTATGACCGGTTGTCGGTCACGCGAACGACGCGGCTGCCCCGCAACATGACCTGGGTCGTCCGCGCTTCAGGCCAGGTCGCCAGCGGAAATCTTCCGAACAGTGAGCAAATCGGCGGCGGGGGCTCCGGCAGTGCGCGGGGGTATTACCCCGACACTGCCGTGGGCTCGAGCGGGGTGATCGTGAACACCGAACTGCGTTTCCCGCCCTTCAGTCACTCAGCCCTGATCGCCCCGAAGAGCCGGGTGGGCGACGCCCTCCAGGCCGGTCTCTTCTACGACTTCGTCGATATCCGCCAGGTAAAGGAAGTCGAGGGGGGCTCACCGCCCGCGAGGCTGGAGAGCGTGGGTTTCCTGCTGAACTATGAGGCGGCGAAGAGACTGGACCTGGCGATCGATGGCGGGGTGCAACTCCGCAAGGGACCGAACGAGGTTAAGAAGGGCGGCTATGTCGCCGTCTCGGTCACCCTGAGTTTCTGACCTGCCGACGGGAAGGGACGAGCGCGGATGACGGATTTGCGCGAAAGCTTCGCCGCCCGGGTTCGCTCCGGTCCTGACGGTTCCATCCCGGGCCCTGACGACGCCTTGGGCCCCGACCGCAGGGAAGCGGCCGATGTCGCCCACGCCGCCTTCGCCGCCCCCTGGCGCCTCCACGAGGTTCTGGACGGTTTCGCAAATCGTCGGAGTACGGAGCATCAGGTGGAGCTGGTTACTGATGCTGTCCCCGACCTTCCGGCCCTGCCGGTTCCCGAGGCGCTCTTCCAGGCGCTGTGGTCGATCATCGACGGCGCCGGCGGGGATCGTTCAGCCCTGGAGTTCACCCAGGCGACGGCCGCCCTCGGCGGCCATCTGGATCCTGGCTTCCAGGCCGCGCAGTTGGCGGTCAGTCGGGATTGGCCCGGCGTGGCGGAGGCCGCCGAACAGGGTTGGCCAGAACCCTTCACCCTGGCGCAGCTCGCAGCTGCTCCCAGCGGTTCCCTTGCAGCGACATTTCACCACCTGATCGTCGAGAACGGATTTGACCTGGAGGTGCTGGACCGTGACGCCCTGTCCCTCCGGGACCTCCCCGCACCCCTCGACTATCTCAACGCGCGGATCCTGCAGGTCCACGACCTCTGGCATCTGGTCGGCGGCTACCGGACCACGGGTCTGCACGAGATCGCCATTTCGGCCTTCCAGCTGGCCCAGTTCGGCCACGCCTATTCCGGCTTCGTGCTGGCTGTGACCCTGGCTTCGGCCTCCGCGGACCCGACCCGCTACATGGTGCTTTCGGGCGTCATCGCGGCGGCCTGGAGGCATGGACGCATGACGCCCCCTCTCCTGGGTGTCGACTGGCCCGCGCTCTGGGATCGCCCCCTGGAGGACGTACGCCGGGCCCTGGGCGTGGAAGCCTTTGAGTCCCCCTGGCCTGCGGACCTCTTTGAACGCGCCGCCTGACGCCGCGCTGTCGTCCCGGCGCCGTTGCCTCGGGCAGGCCGAGTCCCTACTTTCCCGACCGGGCGCGCGCAGGCGCCCGGAACCCAGCCCACGGAGGATTTTCCATGCTCGGCAGAATGCAGGACTGGCCGCTGACCGTTGACCGGATTCTGGATCACGCCAAGGCCTGGCATGGCGACCGCGAGATCGTCTCCCGCTCGGTCGAGGGGCCGATCGTCCGCACGACCTACGCCGAGGTCCACGGCCGGGCCAAAAGGATCTCCAATGCGCTGAAGGCCTTGGGCATCCAGCAGGGCGACCGGGTCGCCACCCTGGCCTGGAACACGGCCCGTCACCTGGAGGCCTGGTACGGCATCATGGGGATCGGCGCCGTCTGCCATACCCTGAACCCGCGCCTGTTCTCCGAGCAGCTGGTCTACATCATCAACCATGCCGAAGACCGGGTCATCTTCACCGACCTGACCTTCCTGCCGGTCCTCGCCCAGATCCGCGACCAGATCCCCACCGTGAAGCACTTCGTGGTCCTGACCGACGAGGCGCACATGACGGGCGAACTGCCCGGCGCCCTGGCCTACGAGACCCTGATCGACACCCATTCCGAGGACTGCGTCTGGGGCGGGTTCGACGAGAACAGCCCGGCGGGCCTCTGCTACACCTCCGGGACCACAGGCAACCCGAAGGGGGTCCTGTACTCCCACCGGTCGAACTTCCTGCACACCCTGGTGACCGCCGGCGTCGACGTCATGGGCCTGGGGGCGGTCGAGACCGTCCTTCCGGTGGTGCCCATGTTCCACGCCAACGCCTGGGGTATCGCCTTCTCCGCGCCCGCCGTGGGCGCCAAGCTGGTCATGCCGGGCCCGAAGCTCGACGGCGCCTCCGTCCATGAGCTGCTGGAGTCCGAGAAGGTCACCTTCTCGGCCGCCGTGCCCACGGTCTGGCAGATGTTGCTGACCCACCTGCGCCAGACCGGCGGCAAGCTCTCCACCCTCAAGCGGGTGGTCATCGGCGGCTCAGCCGTGCCCGAGGCCATCGTCCGTGGATTCCGCGACGAGTTCGGCGTCGACGTCACCCACGCCTGGGGCATGACCGAGACCTCGCCCCTGGGCACCCTGGCCAATCCTTCGGCCAAGGTCGCCGAGATGGACGACGAGACCCAGCTGAAGTTCAAGCTGAAGCAGGGCCGCCCGCCGATCTGCATCGACCTGAAGCTGGTGAATGACGAGGACCAGCGCCTTCCGCACGACGGCTCGACCTTCGGCCGGCTGATGGTCAAGGGCCCCTTTGTGGTCGGCCAGTACTTCAAGGGCGATGGTGGTGAGATCCTCGACACCGAGGGCTTCTTCGACACCGGTGACGTCGCGACCGTCGACGAGTACGGCTACATGCAGATCACCGACCGCTCGAAGGACGTCATCAAGTCCGGCGGCGAGTGGATCAGCTCCATCGAGATCGAGAACATCGCCGCCGGCCATCCTAAGGCCGAGCTGGCCGCCGTGATCGGCGTGGCCCACCCCAAGTGGGACGAGCGGCCCCTGCTGCTGGTGAAGCTCCGCCCCGGCGAGGCTGGAACCAAGGAGGAGTTCCTGAAGTTCCTCGAAGGCAAGATCGCCAAATGGTGGACCCCCGATGACGTCGTCTTCGTGGACGACATCCCCCTCGGCGCCACGGGCAAGATCGACAAGAAGCTGATCCGCCAGCGCATGGCCGACTACGTCCTGCCGACGGCCGGCTGACCCTGAGCCTGTCGCCGTCTTGACCTCGATCAAGGCGGCGGCGGCGCAGGCGGGGCAGGATGCCTGGGTCACGAGGAGTTTTCCCATGCCCCACATCCCCGCCGCCGAGCAGGCCTATCTGCTGACCGTCCTCTGCGCCTTCGCCGTCTTCATCCTGGCGCTGGGCAGCGTTTCGACCCGCATCATGCTGGATCGCAGGGATCCGCCCGCCAGGGGCTGACCGGCTTCGCCGGCGGCCCTCAGGGCCGCCTGTAGGTCGACGCCGGGCCGGGTTCGCCGTCGCAGGTCAGGACTCCCCGGCGCACCAGGTCGATGGCGTGGCCCAGCAGGGAGTTGGCCGCCGCCGGGTGCAGCCGCCGATCCACGGCGGCGTAGAGCTCCGGCACCATTTCGGCGATCCGGCCCACCCCCTTGTCCACACAGGCCAGGAACTGGGCCTCGCGGCCGCGTCGGTGCGCCGCATAGGCGGTGATGAAGGGCGCAACCTCGGTGATCGGCGGCCCATGGGTCGGCCAAAGGGTGTCGAACTTCCGGTCCGCCACCTTCTGCAGGCTGTCCATGTAGGCGGTCATGTCCCCGCCAGGCGGCGACACCACCGTCGTCGACCAGCCCATGATGTGGTCGCCGGAGAAGAGCGAATTCTCCTCATGCAGGGCGTAACAGATGTGGTTGAGGGTGTGGCCCGGGGTGGCGACCGCCTCCAGGGTCCAGCCTGGCCCCCGGATGATCTCGCCGCCGCGGATCACGATCTCGGGCCGGAAGCTCTCGTCCTCGTCCGCCTCCACCACGATCCCGTCTGCGGCGCCGATCCGGGATGGGGGGCAGCCGTGGATCCTCGCCCCGGTCCGGGCCTTCAGCGGGCCGGCGAGGGGAGAATGGTCCGAATGGTGGTGGGTGATCAGGATGTCGGTGATCGTCTCGCCCGCGGTGGCCGCCAGGATCGCTTCCAGGTGTTCTGGCAGGTCCGGGCCGGGGTCGATCACCGCCACCTGTCCCTTGCCGATGATGTAGGTGCCCGTGCCGAGGAAGGTGAAGGGGCCGGGGTTGTTCGCCACGACGCGGCGGATCAGGGGCGAGACCTGGTCACAGGCGCCGTACTCGAAGGTGATGTCCTTGACGAAGGGGATCATGGCCGGCCTCACATCGGCCGCGGCAGTGCGCCGGACAGGTCGTAGCCCGCCGCAGCCGCCAGGGCGACCAGGGCCTCCCGGTCATGGTCGCCGGCCCGCAGGGAGCCCAGGGCCCAGGCCGTGATCGATCGGGTCCCCGACCGGCAGTAGGCGAGGACCGGACCGGGCGCCTCGGACACCGCGGCGAAGACGGCGTCGGCCGTTGCGCCGTCCGGCATGCCCGCGAAGGGGATATGTACGAACTCCAGGCCCGCAGCCTGCGCCGCCGCCTTCATCTCCGCCCCGGTGGGTTGGCCGGGGCCCTCGCCGTCGGGACGATTGCAGACCACCCGGACAAAGCCCTGCGACGCAGCGGCGGCCAGGTCCTGCGGTGCGACCTGCGGGGAGACGGAGAGGCGTTCGGTGACGCGGTGGAACTCGGACATGGGCCTATTCTCCAGACGTCCCGCCGTCTGTGGGGGCGGGTGCGTTGACATCATCGGGGGGGGATGGAAGTTTCGCAATCCGCAGGCCCGCAAAAAGACCTCGTCACGGCTTCCCCCATGTTGCGCTTCATCGCCCGTCGACTGCTCGTGGCCGGGCCCACCCTGCTGGTGGTGATCACCCTGGCCTTCTTCATGATGCGCGCCGCACCCGGCGGGCCCTTTGACTCCGAGCGGAACCTGCCGCCGGCGGTGGAGCAGAACCTCAAGGCCCGCTACGGCCTCGACCGGCCGCTGACGGAGCAGTACCTGGCCTATCTGGGCGGCGTGCTGCGCGGCGACTTCGGGCCCTCGCTGAAGTACCCCGACAAGACCGTGGCCGACATCCTGAAGCAGAACGCCCCGGTCAGCCTCAGGCTCGGCCTCGCCTCGATGATCCTCGCCCTGGCGGTGGGGGTCTCGCTGGGCGTGCTGGCGGCCCTGCGGCGGAATGGCCTTGTCGATGTCGGCGCCATGGGCCTTGCCATACTGGGCGTCTGCGTGCCGACCTTCGTCACCGCGCCCCTGCTGATCCTGCTCTTCGGCTCGACCCTGCAGTGGCTGCCGAACGGCGGCTGGAACGGCGGGGCCCTGCCCAACATGATCCTGCCCGTCATCGTCCTGGCGCTTCCCCAGGCGGCCATACTGTCGCGCCTGACCCGGGCTGGGATGATCGAGGCCCTGGCCGCTGGCCACGTCCGCACCGCCCGGGCCCGGGGCCTGCCTGAAAGGGCGGTCGTCCTGCGCCACGCCCTGCGGCCCGCCCTGACGCCCCTGGTCAGCTATCTTGGCCCCGCCGCCGCCGGACTCCTGACGGGATCCCTGGTGGTGGAGAAGATCTTCAACCTTCCGGGCCTTGGGAAGTTCTTCGTCATCAGCGCCCTGCAGCGCGACTACACCGTGGTGATGGGCATGATCGTGATCTACGCCGGCCTCGTCCTGCTGTTGAACCTGCTGGGCGACCTGATGCTGGCCGTGGTCGATCCCCGGGTGCGCCTGACATGACCGACCTCGCCGCCAATCCCGCCTCCGCTGCGCGGGGCCGCAGCCTGACCGACGACGCCCTCGCCCGCCTGCGCGCCAACCGCGCCGCGACCTTGAGCCTGGCCGTCCTCGTCCTGATGACCCTCTTCGCCATCTTCGGGCCCATGCTCAGTCCCTGGCCCTATGACCAGGTGAACAAGGACCATGTCTGGGTCCCGCCCCTCACCGATGGCCACCTCCTGGGGACCGACGCCCTGGGGCGCGACCTTCTGGCGCGCCTCGCCATGGGCCTTCGCGTCTCCCTTGCCATCGGCCTGGTCGCCACCCTTGTCTCCCTGGTGATCGGCGTCGCCTGGGGGGCGACGGCGGGCTACATCGGGGGGGTGGTCGACGAGGCCATGATGCGGGTCGTCGACGTCCTCTACGCCTTGCCCTTCATCTTCTTTGTCATCCTGCTGATGGTGGCCTTCGGGTCGAACATCCTGCTGATCTTCGTGGCCATCGGCGCCGTGGAGTGGCTGACCATGAGCCGGATCGTCCGCGGGCAGACCCTTTCGCTGAAGCAGAAGGAATTCATAGAGGCGGCCCGCGCCGCCGGCCTCGGCCGGCTGGCCATCGTCGCCCGGCACATCATTCCCAACCTTCTGGGGCCGGTCGCGGTCTACGTCACCCTGACCATCCCGGCGGTGATCCTGGCTGAGAGCTTCCTGTCCTTCCTGGGCCTGGGCGTGCAGCCGCCCATGGCCTCGCTGGGCACCTTGATCTCGGCGGGCGCCCAGGACATGGAGATGGCCTGGTGGCTGCTGGTCTTCCCGGCCCTGGCCATGGCGGCGACCCTGGCCGCCTTCAACTTCATCGGCGACGGCCTGCGGGACGCCCTGGACCCCAAGGACCGCTGAGGGGGCCTATTCCTCGCGCCGGGCCCGGAAGGACCTTTGTCCGTCGACGCTCATGAGATAGCTGCCGAGGGCGGCGCTTCTGATGACGACCTTTGAGCCCGGCCGGGGCTCACGGCCGACACGCTCGGTGTCCGTCTGGCGCCAGGTTGAGCCGTTCTCCAGCGAAAGGACCCACTTCCCGTCACGGGACATCCGCGCTGCCGTCACGGAGGTTTCCACCTGACGGATCGGTTCCGCGTCTTCGGCGCGGCCCTGGCCAGAGGGGGCGAGGAAGGCGAGGGAGGGGAGGGAGAAACCGAAGGCCTGCCGGCGCACCTCCTCAACCTGTGCGCGGTCCACCACCACAACGGATCCGCCGGCCTGAGCCCTAGCAAGGGCCGCAGAACGCTCGTCGAAGCAGGCCAGTCGCGCCGCGCTGTCAGCGACCGCCCGGCATTCCAGAAGGCCGCCGAGGGCTCCCGAAGGGGCTGGCGATTCCGGTCGGGGCGCAGCGCGAACCTGGCCAGCAGCTGCAACGACGAGAAGGGCTGAAAGCACGCAGCCGCGGAAATGAGAGGGCATCAGAGAGTTCCTGCCGGAGTGAAGGCGTGATTTGCACCCTGCCAGCGGCCCATCGTCAATGCACTCTGGCCCGGCGGCGGGGACATCTGCGGCAGCCGCTCAACTGTGGCGCTTTTGCGACACGCGACGGACGCCTTGAGTAGGGATGGCCCTATCCGCGTTGACCATGGTGCAGAGCCTGTGAAATGAAGTCCACAAGACACAGCCCCTATTTGGGGCGAAGGTGTCTTTGCGTCTTGAAACCATTCCCGGTCTCGCCCCCAGGGCGGACCTGTCGGAGGACGAACCTTGAAGATGAAGTCCATGCGCGAGCGCCTGTTGGCGACGTCTATGATCTGCGGCGCGGCCCTGCTCGCCACTCAGGCCTACGCCCAGGGCGCAGCCAATTCCGTTTCTGAGGTCGTCGTTACCGGCTCGCGGATTCAGACCCCGGGCATCCAGTCCGCCAGCCCGATCGTGACGATCGGCTCTGAGCAGATCCGCCAGCAGCAGACCCCGGAAGCGGAAAAGATCCTCCGCCTCCTGCCGACCGCCGTCCCGGGTGACGGCGACGCGGTGAACAACGGCACCGCCGGCGTGACCACGGTCAACCTCCGCGGCTTGGGCGCCCAGCGCAACCTGGTGCTGCTGAACGGCAAGCGGATGACCCCGTACAACATCGACGGCGCCGTGGACCTCTCGCAGGTTCCGACCGCGATCCTGGAGCGCGTCGACGTCATCACCGGCGGCGCCTCCGCCGTGTACGGTTCCGACGCCATCTCCGGCGCCGTGAACTTCATCACCAAGACGGACTTCGAAGGCTTTGAAGCCGACGCCAACTACTCCCAGACGGGCGAAGGCGACGGCAAGATCGTCTCCACCGCCTTCACCGTCGGCGCTAACAGCGGCGACGGCCGCGGTAACGCCGTGGTCAGCGTCAACTACTCCAAGCGCGATGGCGTGCTCTTCGCGGCGCGTCCGCTCGGCCAGCTCGGCATCGTGACCGCCAACGGCGCCAACCTCGGCGCTTCGGCTCCGCCGGCTCCGCCCGCTGGCTGCGGCGGCCCGGGTTCGGTGGCGTCTGGCGGCTCGACCACCACGGTCCCGACCCGCACGCAGATCACCGGTGTCGGCACCACCGCTGGCCAGTTCCGTGAGGACGGCTCGCTGGGCGCGAACTGCTCGGTGTTCAACTTCAACCCCTTCAACTACTACCAGACCCCGCAGGAGCGCTGGGGCGGTTCGGCCTTCGCCACCTACCAGGTGACGGATAACGTCGAAGCCTACGCCAACCTGCTCTACTCCAAGACGGAAGTTCGCCAGCAGATCGCCCCCTCGGGCATCTTCGGCAACTCCTTCTTCGTTCCGCTGGGCAACCCCTTCCTGCAGGCCTCCGCCCGCAACACGCTGATCACCCAGGCAAACGCCGCCCGGGTCGCCGGCACCCTGCCCGGCACCAGCTGGCGTGACCTGAACGCCAATGGCGTCGTCGACGCCGCCGACGATCTCAGCCTCGTGATCCGTCGCCGTACCGGCGAACTGGGCGAGCGGTCCAGCACCTACCAGAACAACGCCTTCCAGTTTAACGCGGGCTTCCGTGGCCAACTGGGCGACTCCTGGGACTGGGAAGCCTTCGTTCAGCAGGGCCAGTCCGACCGGGTCAGCATCGCGGCCGGCTACACCAACGTCACCAACTTCGGCAATGCGCTGAACGCGGTCGTCGGCCCGGATGGCAAGCCGGTCTGCCGCTCGGGCGGCTCCTGCGTGCCCGTCAACGTTTTCGGCGGCTACGGCACCATCACGCCTGACATGGCGCGCTATGTCGGCGCCGTCGGCATCGAGAAGCAGAGCTACCGCCAGACGATCGTCGGGGGCTCGGTCAGCGGCTATGCCGACGCGATCAAGCTTCCGTCGGCCGCCCTTCCGGTGCAGTGGAGCTTCGGCGCCGAGTATCGTGAGGAAGTCGGTGAGACCGTTCCGGACGAATGCCTGAAGCTGGCCCCGGCCAGCTGCCTCGGCGGCGCCGGCGGCAACACCCTGCCCATCAAGGGCGGCTTTGACGTCTACGAAATCTTCGGCGAAACCATCATCCCGGTCTTCTCTGACCTGCCCTTCGCCAAGTCTCTGGAAGTCGAACTGGGCGGCCGTTTCTCGGACTACAACCCCTCCGGTTCGAACACGACCTGGAAGGCGGGCCTGAACTGGGAGCCGGTCGAAGGCCTCCGCGTCCGCGCCATGCAGCAGCGCGCCGTTCGCGCCCCGAACGTGGGTGAACTGGCGGCCCCGCTGGTGTCCGGCCTGCGGAACGCCGTCGTGGACCCCTGCTCGGTGGGCAACGCCTCGGCCCTGGCTGGCAACGCGACCCTCCGGGCTCGCTGCATCTCCACCGGGATGACGGCGGCCCAGGTCGGCACCGTCCAGGACATCGTCTCCGGCCAGATCAGCACCTTCGAGGGCACCAACCTCGCCAAGCTGCCGGGTCCGGAGTCGGCGGACACCACCACCGTCGGCTTCGTCTGGACGCCGGACTACATCCCGGTTGTGTCGCGGCCCTTCCTCTCGGTCGACTACTACAAGATCCGGGTTGAGGACTGGATCGGCACCTACTCCGCCCAGGAAGTCCTTGACGCCTGCTACCAGGGCGGCGTGACCGAGCAGTGCGCGAAGGTCATCCGTATCAACGGCGACCTGGCCTCTCCGGCCGCGGGTATCCAGCTCTTTGTCCAGAACCTCGACTATCTGGAAACCGAAGGCGTCGAACTGAACGCGGGCTTTGGCCTGGGTCTTGAGGACGTCGGCGGTTCCGAAAGCTGGGGTCGTCTGCAGTTCTCCCTCACGGCGAACTACTACATGGTCAACGAGTCCCGCTCGGATCCGACCCTGCCGAAGATCGAGTGCGTCGGGTACTACGGCACCTCCTGTGGT
Organism: Phenylobacterium parvum; assembly: GCF_003150835.1. Taxonomy (NCBI): domain Bacteria; kingdom Pseudomonadati; phylum Pseudomonadota; class Alphaproteobacteria; order Caulobacterales; family Caulobacteraceae; genus Phenylobacterium; species Phenylobacterium parvum. The sequence continues at coordinate 549,767 of NZ_CP029479.1, forward strand.
AACCCGACCCACCAGCTCCGCTGGGTGCAGCGCACCAACTGGGAATCCGGCGCCTTCTCGCTCGGCTACCAGTGGCGCTACCAGGACGAGGTCTCGATCGAAGAGACCCAGAAGTCCGGCACCTTCAGCAAGTTCCAGTCGATCAAGGCCTACAACTACCTCGACCTGAACGGCTCCTGGGCGATCAACGATGCGGTGCGCCTCAGCGCTTCCGTGCGGAACGTGTTCGAGGAAGAGCCCCCGATCGTTGGTAACGAGGCGGCCACCACCTCCGCCAACAGCGGCAACACCCTGCCCTCGAACTACGACACCCTGGGCCGGGTCTTCGCCGTGGGCCTGAACGTCCGGTTCTAATCCCGTCAGGGACGAGATCCATGGGGGGCGGCGGATTTCTCCGCCGCCCCCTTTTCTTTGTCTTCAGGAGCCGAGAGCATGGCGGTGATGGCGTGGGCTGATGCGGCTCGGGCTGCGGCGAGAATTGGCCGCTGGACGGAAGCCGAGACCCTCTGGCGGCAGGTCCTCGAGGCTGACGCCCGTCACCCGGAAGCCCTCTACAGCCTGGGCGTGCACGCGCTGCAGGCCGGTCGGACCGACGAGTCCGTCGATCTTCTTTCCCGAGCCTGCGAGGCCGCGCCCCAGGAGGCTACGGTCTGGGTCTTTCTCAGCACCGCCCTGCGGACCGCCGGGCGCCCTGACGAGGCCTGGGAGGCGATCCAGAGCGCCCTTGTCGCAGACCCTTATTCGCTTCCCGCACTTCTCTCCCGCGGAGGTCTGCTTGAGGACACCCAGGGACCCGCGGCGGCCCTGACCAGCTATCGCAACGCCCTGAAGGTGGCGCCGCCGTCACAGCACTGGCCGCCACATCTTCGCGGCCAACTGGAACATGCTTCCCAGGTCGTTGAGGCTGAAACCCGGGCCTACCAGGACTATCTTGTCCAAAGCCTCAGCGGCCTGATCGCCCAGGGAGCGCCGGCCGACCGGCCCAAGTGGCGCGAGGCCCTGTCGATATTGTCAGGGGCGAGCCGGCCCTACCTGTCCGATGCGAACCAGCTCTACATGCCGCGCCTGCCGGCCATCCCCTTCTTTGAACGCAGGCATTTTCCATGGATCGAGGCGCTGGAGAGCCATACCGACACGATCCGAAAGGAGCTCGAGGCGGCGCTGGCGAAATCAAGCGGCGCCTTCAACCCCTACATCACCTACGCGCCGGGCCAGCCCGTGAACCAGTGGGCTGAACTGAACCATTCGGATCGCTGGAGCACACTGGACCTCTGGAAAAGCGGGACGGCGGCGCCTGAGAACCAGAGGATCTGTCCGGCGACAACCCAAGCCCTGGCCGAGGTTGACCTGGCCCGGATCGAGGGGCTCTGCCCGAACGTCATGTTCTCCGCCCTTGCGCCGCGGACCCGGATTCCCCCGCACCATGGCGAGACGAACGCCCGGCTGATCGCCCACCTGCCCCTGGTTGTCCCGCCTGACTGCGAGTTCAGGGTCGGGTTCGACCGAATCCAGTGGCGGCCTGGCGAGGTCATCGTGTTCGACGACACCCTGGAACACGAAGCCTACAACGGAAGCGACCTCCTCAGGACCGTCCTGATCTTTGACGTCTGGAACCCGCTCCTGAGCGAAGACGACCGGGCCATCATCCTGGCCATGGCCGCCGCAGCGCGCACCTACAGGGCCGACTGAGCGACAGGCTCAGTTGATGGGCTGGGGCGTCCTCACGGCGGCGGCGCCCGCGGGCATGCGGCTCCAGGCCATCTCGTTCAGCAGAGCTTCAGCGCGGGGATCGCCCAGCACCCAGGCCGCGGCGGCCAGCATGCGGACGGAGGCGCCTGAAAGCCCAAAGAGGGCCTCGAACGCCTTGAGGGGCGTCACCTCCGTGGCCATCCACTTCAGCTCCAGCTCCTCATTGACGCCGGCGAGGGACCGCGCCCGGTCCACGGCGTCGTAGAAACCGCCGATCTGGTCGACCAGGCCGAGCTCCCGCGCCTGGGCGCCGGTCCAGACCCGACCGCGGGCGATGGCCTCGACCCGCTCGACGGGAAGACGGCGTCCCTCGGCCACCCGGCCGATGAAACGGGCGTAGATCTGGTCCATCCATCGGCCAAACGCCGCCCGCTGGGCGTCGGTCAGCCCCGAGCCAAGGGCGAAGGCGGAGGCGTAGTCCGAGCCCACCCCCACCTGGCGGAGGTCGACGCCGACCCGGGCGAGGGCCTCGCCCATGGCGATCTTGCCGCCGAAGACGCCGATGGAGCCGGTCAGGGTGGTCGGCTGGGCGACGATGGCCGAGGCGTTCGATGAGATCCAGTAGCCGCCCGAAGCGGCGTACGGGCCCATGGAAATGACCACCGGCTTACCCGCCGCCTTGGCGGACTCCACCGCGCGCCGGATCTGTTCCGATGCGGTGTCCGACCCGCCGGGCGAGCTGACCCTCAGCACGATGGCCTTGACGTCCTTGTCCTCCGTGGCGTCCTTCAGGGTCTGCTCAAGCACGTCGGAATAGATGGCGTCCTGCGCGGCGAAGGGATTGTTGGCGCCCCCGCCGCCGGTGACGATCCCGCCCTCTGCGGTCACGACCGCGATGGCCGCCCGCCCGGGCGGCGTCATCGCGCGGGCCGAGCGGGCATAGGCGCGCAGGTCCCGGAACTGGGCGTCCTTGCCGGCCCGGTCCGCCAGTTGCTTGCGGGCGGCGTCGAGATAATCCACCCGGTCAATCAGGTTCAGCTTCAGCGCCTCCTCGGCGCTCAGGGGGCCAGACTCGAGCGCCGCCTTCAGCGCCGCCGGAGTCTGCCGACGGTCCGCCGCCGCCCGGTTGAGGGCCGACCCGTAGATCGACTCCAGCATGGACTGCGTCGCCTCGCGGTGGGCCTCGGTGTAGTCCGAGTGCAGGTAGCCGTTGACGGCGTTCTTGAATTCCTTGCGCTGCTCGTAGTCCGCCTTGACGCCATACTTGTCGAAGAAGCGCTTCAGGAAGATGTCCTCCGACACCAGTCCGGTGGCCTGTAGGGAAGCGCCCGGCTGCATCCAGACCTGCCCGCCTGCAGCCGCCAGCATGTAGGTGGAGGGTGTGGCGCCCGCCGGATACACGCCCTGGCTGAAGACGATCACCGGCTTGCCGGTGCGCCGGAACCTTCGGAGGGAATCGGCGATCTCGTCCGCCATAGCAGGCTCGAGGCCCGTCTCGGGCAGACGGACCAGCAGCCCGCGGACATGGTCGTCGGTCTCGGCCCTCCGGAGGGTCGTGATGATCCGCATCACCGACAGGGTCGGCTGGCCGAAGCTTGCGAAGGGACTGGCGCTGTCCTGGTCCGTCAGGGATTCCCGGAGGTCAAGCTCCACCACGGTCCGCGCCGGGGTCGCGTCCGGCCGCGAGGCCCCGGCCGCGAGGACGATCAGCAGGAAGGGAATTCCGACCAGGAAGAGCAACAGGCCGGCGAAGACGCCGCACATGGTCAGGAGAAAGTGTTTCATTGCACGTCCGGGGAGGGATCAGGAAATCAGACCCTATCCCGGGACAGGCGGCGCGCCAATGGACCCCGCCGCGGTTCCGGACGGCCGTAAACCCTCAAAGGAACTGGGCGATCACGAAGACGCGCGTGAAGTCGCCGGCCCGGGCGTCGGCCTCGCGGACCCAGAAGTAGAGCCGTCCGCCCTGGATCCAATCGAAACCGGCGGCAGGGTCGCTGTCGACCTGGAGGAGCAGCCGCCAGTCGCGTGCAGCTTCAAGGTCTGCAGGGGTCGGTTCTTCCTCGCCGAGGTTTCGGATGTCCCCGTCCCGCGCCGTCGCGGCCGCGCACTGGATCTCCATCCCGTCCCACTGGAGGTTTCCCGGGTAGCCGCCGACCTGGTGGGCGGGTTCGGGCGACAGGAAGCCCAGGATGGCGGCGTCCAGGGTCCGCTCCTCGTCCCGGGTCAGGCTCTTCCAGTCGATGCCCACGCGCTCGTCGGCGAAGGAGGTCCTCGGCTGGAAGGTGAGCGGAAAGGGGGTGATCCGGCTGCGGGGCGCCAGGTCCTCGGGCAGGCCAAGAGGTGCAACCGCGCCGGTCTCCCAGCGGACGACGCAGGCCCCCGGCTGTTCCGGTTCGAAGTTCTGGGCGCGAAGACCCATGTCGAGGAAGACGTGAAGCCGCCCCTCGGCGGGCAGCCAGTCCGGGCCGCCCGCAGCACGAATCTCCACAAGGTCCATACGGGCCAGGTGGGCCATGGGGCGGCCGCCGAACCGGGGCCAGTCGCCGGCAATCTCCGGAGCCCCTCCGAACCGGGTCTGTCCCGCGCCGCCGGGAACCAGGTGAAGGCAGGGTCGGGCCTCAGCGTGGATCCTGTCCAGAATGGCCTGGACCCGTTCGGTGGGTGGAGGGGTCTCCCTTGGCTGGCGCGCGAAGAGGCCGCCGAAAAAGCTGAGTACGCCCGCCATGTTGAAGTCCTCCGGGATCTGGCTCCATCAACTCTGAGCTCCCACTTTGGTCGAAATACGACGGCGCGCCAGCTTCATCTCCCTCGCGAGGCCGGCTCACGGGTGTTCTCCAAAGCATCGCCTGTCCGCGCCGCAACCGCTGTGGGCGCGGCCTTCTGCCAGTCAGTTGTCCCGTACCAGATCCGCCGGATCGGGTCGTAGCGAGGCTTGCCCGCCCAACTTCCATGGAGTCGCCGGTGCACCTCCTTGGGAAGCACCTTCAGGAAGGCGTAGTGGTTCCTCCAGTCCTGGACAGAGCGCCCGATCCCGTTCAGCGGGATGGAATGGTGGATCTCCATCCCGGGGCCCGAGAGGCCCGCCCTCTGAATCTTCTTGGCAGAGGCGCCAGCTGTCACGGAGCCCTTCTTCAGGACGCCGATGCCCAGGCGGGCCGCCTTGACGCCCTTCGCGGCGGGACCCAAGGGGGTGAGGTCGGCGATGGCCATGGCCGTATTGAAGGCGGCGCCCCCAAGGTCGCCCTCCTGCAGGTCCGACGCCGCGTCCCAGGCGGGCCCCACAACCGGGATGAGGGACTCCAGGGCGTTTGGCTCACGGATCCTCGGTATTTCCTCCAGGATCCGAGGGGGCGCCTGGACGAGGTCCCGGGAAGGGCCGATGCCGAAGTCTTCAGCGTCTCGGAGCTGGCGGATTCGCGCCATTTCCAGGTCGTAGAGTTCGCCCTCCGGATCGGGAACATCCCGAGGCAGTCCCTTCGGCATTCTCGCCATCTGGCGTCTCCGTCTGAGTGGGTTCCGCCGTTTGGGCCTGGGGGCCTTGGCGGGGATGTTCCCGATCTCTCACGGAGTCCTCAGGGGGCAAAACAAAACAAGAACAAATCCGCCTGCACGAACGCTATCCCGCCGGGGCGCGCGGGAAAGGACCTGATGTGAAGGGAAATGGTCGGAGTGGCAGGATTTGAACCTGCGACCCCCGCGTCCCGAACGCGGTGCTCTACCAGACTGAGCCACACTCCGACTTGGGAGCCGGCTTATAGAGGACAGGTCGCCGGGCCGCAAGCGAGGCGGGGGCGTTGCATCCCGGCCGGCCTTGGGCTATTCGGACGCCCTCGCGCGCACCTCCTGCGTCGCCGTTCCTGCTGGGGAATGGTGTAATGGTAACACAGCGGTTTTTGGTACCGTCATTCTAGGTTCGAGTCCTAGTTCCCCAGCCACTTCCTTCCCCCAAGTGCTCGCCCTCCAGCCCCGGGCCTCGCCGTCAGGCGGGGCCGTGCGGAGACTGTCCGGCAGGATCATGGCCGGGGCGCGGCTCGGTCCACGGCCCAGAGGGCGAAGGCGTATTCCAGCGCCGTTTCCTTGAGGTCATCGAAGCGGCCGGAGGCGCCGGCGTGGCCGGCCTCCATGTTCATCTTGAGCAGGACGGGGCGGTCGCTCGTGGACGCCGGGCGCAGGCGCGCCACCCACTTGGCCGGCTCCCAGTAGGTCACCCTGGGGTCCGACAGGCCCCCTGTCGCCAGTATGGCCGGATAGGGCCGGGCCGCGATGTTGTCGTAGGGGCTGTAGGCGGCGATCTGGTCGTAGGCCGCCCGGTCGGTCAGGGGGTTCCCCCATTCCGGCCATTCGGGGGGCGTCAGGGGCAGGGAGGCGTCGCTCATGGTGTTCAGGGCGTCGACGAAGGGGACGGCGGCGACGATCCCGGCGAAGAGGTCCGGCCGCAGGTTGGCGACGGCGCCCATCAGGAGCCCGCCCGCCGACCCGCCATAGCCCACCGTACTGGCCGGCGCGCCGTAGCCCTGGCGGTGGAGGTGCTCGGCGCAGGCGATGAAGTCCGTGAAGGTGTTCATCTTGCGCTCACGGCGCCCGTCGAGGAACCAGCCCCACCCCTTTTCCGAGCCTCCGCGCACGCAGGCCCGAGCCCAGATCCAGCCCCGGTCCACCAGGCTGAGGGCGCGGATGGAGAAACTGGCCTCCTGGCTGATGCCGTAGCTGCCGTAGCCGTAAAGGAAGAGGGGCGCCGAGCCGTCGAGCTTCTGGCCCTTCCGCATCAGGACAAAGATGGGAACCTCGGTCCCGTCGGCGGCGCGGGCGTTCAGCCGGCGTGTCTCGTAGCGGGAGGGATCGTGGCCTGAGGGGATGTCCTGGGTCTTCACCACGGTCCGGGTGCGGGCCGCCATGTCGTAGTCCACCCAGCTGCGGGGGGTGGTCATGGAGTTGTAGACAAGGCGCAGGACGTCGGTGTCGTACTCGAGCCCCGGATCGAGATCGAGGGCGAAGGCCGGCTCGTCGAAGGCGACGGCGTGCTCCTCGCCCTGGGCGTTGCGGATGACGATCCGGTTGAGGGCGTCGGCCTTCTCAAGCCGCACCAGCCAGCGCTTGAAGGCCAGGACGCCCTCGATCAGAACCCCGGGCCGGTGGGGGACCATCTCGCGCCAGGCGGCGCGGCCGGGCGTCGCCTGCGGGGCGGTCACCAGCTTGAAGTCGACAGCCCCGTCCGCATTGGTGCGGATGACGAAGCGGTCGTTCCAGTGCTCGAGGTCGTAGAGCACCCCCTCCCGCCGCGGCTCAAGGGGAACCGGCGCGGCGGTGGGCTGGTCTGCCGGGATCAGCAGGACCTCACTGGTCTCCTGGTTGCCGCAGGAAATCAGGATGAAGCGATCGGAGGCGCTGCGGCGGACCCCGATGAAGAAGCCCTCGTCGCGCTCCGTGTAGACGAGGACATCGTCCGCGGCGGTCCCGCGCACCGGACGGCGATAGATCCGCGCCGGCCGGCCGTTGTCGTCGCGCCAGGTCCAGAACAGCCAGGCGCTGTCAGGGGAGAAGGTGAAGTCGCCGGTCGAACTCTCCACCGGGGAGGGAAGGATCTTGCCGGTCGCCAGGTCGCGGATACGGATGCGGTAGACCTCCGAGCCCTGCTCGTCGACCGCCCAGGCGTAGAGGCGATGGTCGGGCGAATGGCCCGCCGCCCCGACGCTGTAGAAGGCCTTGCCCTTCGCCTCGGCCTCCTCGTCCAGGAGGATCTCCTCCGCCCCGCCGGCCCGGGGGCGGCGGACATGCAGGGGGTGCTGGGCGCCGGCGGCGTAGCGGGTGGCGTAGGCAAAGGGACCGTCGGGCTCGGGCGCCGAGGCGTCGTCCTCGCGGATCCGGCCCTTCATCTCCTGGAACAGAGTCTCCTGGAGCGGCTCTGTCGGCGCCAGGACCGCCCGCATGTAGGCGTTCTCGGCCTCCAGGTGCTGGCGGATTTCCGCCTTGAGGACGGAAGGATCGCGCAGGACCTTCTGCCAGTCCGGATCCTTCATCCAGGCGTACTCATCCGTCCGGGTCCGGCCCAGCTGGGTGATCGTGACCGGGTCGCGGCGGGCGACAGGGGGCGCTGGGGAGGTCATCGGACGTTTGCTCCTTGGCGCCGCCGCCGTGGGGGTGGCGAAGGGCAGGGCGGCGGCCCCGGCAAGCCAGTCTCTGCGGTTCATGGCGCCTTTCCAGCGCGTGAGGGGTCCGGGGCGGCGCGGGGCCGCCCCGGGGACCGGCCTCAGCCGGCGTAGAGGATCGACATGGTCTCGGCCACGCAGGCGGGCTTGGACTCGCCCTCGATCTCGATCGTGCACTCGTTGCGGATCTGCACGCCGCCGGCCTTGGCCTCGACGCCGATCAGCTTCTGGCGCATGCGCACGCGCTTGCCGACGCGGACCATGTTGATGAAGCGGACCTTGTCGGAGCCGTAGTTGATGCCGCGGCTGACGCCCTTCACGGGCAGCATGCCGGCGCCGAGGAAGGGGATGAGCGACAGGGTCAGGTAGCCGTGGGCGATGGGGCCGCCCATCTCGCGGGTGGCGCGCTCGACGTCCACGTGGATCCACTGGTGGTCGCCGGTGGCCTCTGCGAACTGGTTGACCCGCTCCTGGCTGATTTCCACCCAGTCCGAGACGCCGACTTCCTGGCCGACGAGACCGGGCAGGTCCTTGATTTCCACGGGGTTCATGTCGCGCTCCCTCAAAATTGTTGCAATCGCGCCGCTAGCGATAGCATCCGCCGGCGACCGTGCAAGCGGGCTTTGCCCGGAGGGCGGGTCCGCCTTAAGGAAGGACGCCCTGCAGGAGCCTCCCGATGCAACGCGCGCTCAGCGTCAGCCGCATGACCGGCAATTCGTCCACCTTCCCCGACTGGTACCAGGCCATCGTCCGCGAAGCTGAGCTGGCCGAGGTCTCGCCGACCCGCGGAGCCATGATCATCAGGCCGTGGGGCTATGGCGTCTGGGAGCGGATCCAGCAGACCCTGGACCGGCGGATCAAGGAAACCGGCCACGAGAACTGCTACTTCCCCCTCTTCATCCCTCTCTCCTTCTTCGCCAAGGAGGCCGAGCACGTCGAGGGCTTCGCCAAGGAGATGGCGGTGGTTACCCACCACCGTCTCAAGCAGGTGGACGGCAAGCTGGCGCCCGACCCCGACGCCCGCCTGGAAGAGCCCCTGATCGTCCGGCCGACCTCCGAGACCATCATCGGCGACGCCTTCTCGCGCTGGATCAAGAGCCACCGGGACCTGCCCGTCCTTATCAACCAGTGGGCCAATGTCGTGCGCTGGGAGATGCGCACGCGCCTGTTCCTGCGCACCTCGGAATTCCTCTGGCAGGAGGGCCACACCGCCCACGCCACCGCCGAAGAGGGCAGGGAAGAGACCCTGAAGATGCTGGAGGTCTACCGCGAGTTTTCGGAGACCGTCCTGGCCATGCCCGTGGTCGCCGGCGAGAAGCCCGAGAACGAGCGTTTCCCCGGCGCCGACAAGACCTATTCCATCGAGGCCATGATGCAGGACGGCAAGGCCCTGCAGGCCGGGACCTCGCACGACCTGGGCACCCACTTCGCCGAGGCCCAGAACATCCGCTTCCAGAATTCGGCGGGCGAGCTGGTTCACTGCCACACGACCAGCTGGGGGGTTTCCACCCGGCTGATCGGCGGGGTGATCATGACCCACGGCGACGACGACGGCCTGCGCCTGCCCCCGGCCATCGCCCCCCGCCAGGTGGTGATCGTGCCCATGCTGAGGGACAAGCCCGAGGACGCCGAGGTCCTGGCGGCGGGCGAGGCCCTGGTGAAGGTCATGGGGCAGGTGATCGCCCTGGGCGAGCCCGTCCGAGCCCTCCTCGACGTCAAGGCGCAAAAATCTGCCGAGAAGCGCTGGAACTGGGTGCGCCGCGGCGCGCCGGTGATCATCGAGCTGGGCCCCCGCGACGTGGCCGGCGGGACCATCAGCTTCATGCGCCGGGACCGGCTGCGCGACGGCGACAAGGTGACCAGCCAGTCCATGAGCCGCGCGGACTTTCTCGCTGGGCTCCCGGCCCTGCTCGCCGAGATCCAGCAGGGGCTCTACGACGAGGCCAAGGCCAGGCTGGACGCCAACATCCGCACGGACATCGCCAGCTTCGACGAGATGGCCGCCTACTTCGGGGCCGCCGCCGCTGATGACGAGGACGCGACCGCCTTCCGCGGCTGGGTCCGCGCGCCCTGGGCCCGGCCGACCGGCGAGGAGCTTGAGGCCATAGAGCAGAAGCTGAAGGCCCTGCGCCTGACCCTGCGCAACGCCCCAATGGACCAGCCTGCGACCTTCGGGCCCTGCCTGTTCACGGGGCGGCCAGGGGTCGAGGAGATCCTGATCGGGCGGGCTTACTAGGGGCGAGTCGGCGGCTCAGCTGACCCCCTCCGCCGCGCTGCGCGGTCCACCTCCCCCTTGGGGGGAGGAATTAGAAAGCCATTGCTCCCCCAAGGGGGAGCTCCCGGCGAAGCCGGGTGAGGGGGTCAACGGCAGCTCAGCTGACCCCCTCCGGCCCGCATTCGCGGTCCACCTCCCCCTGGGGGGAGGAATTACGGAGCCCATGGCTCCCCCAAGGGGGAGCTCCCGGCGAAGCCGGGTGAGGGGGTCGACGGCCTCCCGGCTGACCCCCTCCGCCGAATGGCGTCAGACGATCTTCGAGCCTTCCTTGCCCCAGTAGGCGTCGCGGATCAGGCGCTTGTATAGCTTGCCCGTCGGGTGGCGGGGGAGCTCCTCCATGAAGTCGATGATCCGCGGGCACTTCACGTGGCTGATGTTGGCCCGGCAGAACTCGGCGATCTCGGCGCGGAAGGCGTCGTTGGCGTCGGCCCAGTCGGCGGGCTGGATCATCGCGGCGACCTGTTCGCCCATCTCCTCGTGCGGGGCGCCGACGACGGCCGCGTCGGTGATCTTCGGATGCGTGATCAGCAGGTTCTCGAGTTCCTGCGGATAGATGTTCACCCCACCGGAGATGATCATGAAGCTCTTGCGGTCGGTGAGGTAGAGGAAGCCCTCCTCGTCCACCCAGCCCACGTCGCCAAGTGTGGTCCAGCCGTGCTTGTTGGTGTTCTCGGCCACCTTGTCCGGAGCATTGTGATAGGCGAGCGGCGCCCCGCCGGCGAAATAGACCGTGCCTTCGGTGCGGGGCGGGACCTCCTCGCCATCCTCGCCGACGATCTTGACCTCGCCCATGACCGAGCGGCCGACCGTGCCCTTGTGGGCCAGCCAGTCCTCGGGCCCGACATAGCAGAAGCCGTTGCCCTCGGAGCCGGCGTAGTACTCGTGGACCACCTTGCCCCACCACTCGATCATCTGCTCCTTGACCGGGACGGGGCAGGGGGCGGCGGCGTGGACCGCCGAGCGGATGGACGAGACGTCGTACTTTGCGCGGACCTCGGCCGGCAGCTTGAGCATGCGTACGAAGTGGGTCGGCACCCACTGGCCGACGTCGATCCGGTAGCGCTCGATCAGGGCGAGGGCGGTCTCGGGGTCAAACTTCTCCATGACGACCACCGTTCCGCCCATGCGCTGGACGGACATGCACCAGCGCAGGGGGGCGGCGTGATAGAGCGGCGCCGGCGAGATGTAGATGCTGTCCGGCTTAAAGCCGAACAGGCCCTGGGCCATCATGGCCAGGGTGTTGGGCTCGTCGATGGGGGCGCCGGTCAGGGGGGGCTTGATGCCCTTGGGCCGGCCGGTGGTGCCCGATGAGTAGAGCATGTCGGCGCCGGCGGTCTGGTCGGCGATGGGCTCGGCGGGCATGGCGGCGCGCGCAGCCTCGAAGCTCTCGTAGGGCGCCCGCGGCTCGCCCACCATATAGAGCTTCACCCCCGGGATGAGGGCCGGGAGCTCGTCGATCACGGAGCCGACGCCGGCCGAGGTGATCAGCACCTTCGCCTCGCAGTCGCCCATGATGTACTCGATCTCGCCCGCGGACAGCTTGGACGAGATGCAGGTGAAGTAGAGGCCCGAGCGCTGGGCGGCCCAGGCGATCTCGAAGTACCGGGGATGGTTGTCGAGCATCAGGGCGATGACGTCGCCCGTCTTCAGGCCGAGGGACCGGAAGAGCTGGGCGCCCTGGTTCGAGCGGTCGTCCAGCTCGCGATAGGTGACGGTCTCCCCCGTGGCGCCCATGATGTAGGCGGCGCGATCCGGCTGGGTCCGGGCGTGGGTGGCGGGGTGCATGGTCATCCTCCTCGGTCGTCGCCCGGTCGCGGGCCGCCGGTCATCCGGCTTGCGGGACGCATATGCAGGTCTTGACGGAACGTCCGTCAAGGCCGACCGATGCGCCGGAAACGCCACGGAGACAAACGACCATGTCAAACTTCGAGACGATCCGCCTGGAAGTCGAGGACGGCATCGCCACCCTGACCCTGAACCGGCCGGACAAGCTGAACGCGTTCAATACGCAGATGATGCAGGAGATGATCGCGGCCTTCGACCAGACCGACGCCGACGACAGCGTCCGCGTAGTGATCGTGACGGGAGCGGGTCGGGCCTTCTGCGCGGGCGCCGACCTCTCCGCCGGCGGGGCGACTTTCGACTATTCGGCCCGGGGCGGCGAGGACAAGGCGGCCCGGACCATCGAAGGCGTCCAGCGGGATGGCGGCGGCCTCCTGACCCTTCGCATCTACGACAGCCTCAAGCCCGTGATCGCGGCGGTCAACGGCGCCGCAGTCGGGGTGGGCGTGACCATGCAGCTGGCCATGGACATCCGCATGGCCTCGACGGACGCGCGCTATGGCTTTGTCTTCTCCCGCCGCGGGATCAATCCCGAGGCCTGCTCGTCCTGGTTCCTGCCGCGCCTGGTCGGCGTCCAGACGGCCCTGGAATGGTGCTATTCGGGCCGCGTCTTCCCGGCCCAGGAGGCCCATGACCGGGGCCTCGTCCGGTCCCTCCACGCCCCCGAGGACCTCCTGCCCGCGGCCCGCGCCCTGGCCCGCGAGATCGCGGACAATACCGCTCCGGTCTCCATCGCCCTGACCCGCCAGCTCATCTGGCGGATGGCGGGAGCGAGCCACCCCATGGAAGCCCACATTGCTGACAGCCGGGGGATTCAGGCCCGGGGCGCCATGCCTGACGCCAAGGAAGGCGTCATGTCCTTCCTTGAAAAGCGCCTGCCGCAGTACCCGGACAAGGTCTCAACGGACCTCCCGGACATCTGGGATCAGTGGAGCGCACCCAAGTTTCGCTGAGTCCGATTCCCCCCGGTTGTTCAGCCGGGGGGAAACTCCAGTTGAGCCCTTGCGATGAATTCAGTCACAGAATGAACATGAAGGCCCTATTCCCGACAATATCGGTCGTTAAGCCTTGATTTGCTAGAGTCGCGCCGTTATGTGCGGGACATCCGCGCTCCGGCGCGTCTTTTTTCTCAATTTTGAAAGACAGGACCCTGTAATGGACGAAAAGACTGAAGTCATCGAGATGACGGCGGACATTGTCTCTGCCTATGTCGGCAACAACACCATCTCCGCCGCTGAGCTTCCGTCCCTGATTCAAAGCGTGCACCGGGCCCTCGCGGGCGTCACCGGGGGCGCTGAACCTGTCGAAGCCGCCCCGCGTGACCCGGCGGTTCCCGTTCGCCGCTCGATTACGCCCGACTTCATCATCTGCCTTGAGGATGGCCGCAAGTTCAAGTCGCTCAAGCGGCACCTGCGCACCAAGTACAGCATGAGCCCTGAGGAATATCGGGCCAAGTGGGGCCTCCCCAAGGACTACCCGATGGTCGCGCCCAACTACGCCAAGGCCCGCTCGGACCTGGCCAAGCAGATGGGCCTCGGCCAGGGTGGTCGCCAGGCCCCCCGCCGGCGCGGTAAGGCCTGATCCAGACCTCCGCTTCCGGCGGACGAAAGCCCGACCGCTCCGGCGGCCGGGCTTTTTCGTGACCCCTTCGAACTGAACACGCCCCGTTAACCAAATTTCGCTTGCCCGCGATTCGCGCATCAGGCCATAAACGATTCGTTATGAATCCAAGGGGTTGTTGGGGACTCTGAAGATGGTGTCGGAACTGGGCGTGTCCACTCAGGTGGAGGGCGCGCAAGAAGCGCTTTACGCCTACTGGGCGGGTCTGCGGAGGGGAGGGCGGCTGCCTTCCCGAGCCGACATCCGTCCGTGCGAGATCAAGTCCTTACTGCCCATGCTGAGCCTGACCGAGGTCAGCGGCGACAGCCGCTTCCGGATCCGTCTGGCCGGGACTGGCCTTTTTGGGGTCTATGGCGCCGAGATCACGGGGCGTACGCTTCCCGAGGTCTATGCAGGCGCCGCCGCCGAGTACTGGCGCCGGGAACTTGGCGCAATTGTCACCGACCGCCAGCCGGCCATCGGGGTCCATTCCCTGGGGTGGCGGGGCGCGCCCCACCTGTCCGTCCTCTGGATGCGCCTTCCGCTCGCCGCGAACGGCGAGGATGTCGACATGATCCTCGGCTACGACGTGGTCCTGGGCGGTGAACGCGCCGGCGGTTTCCTCTCGGGAATCCGGGCGGCCTGATCCGCAGGCCTCTCCGGCCTCAGGCGGCGGGGAGCCGGGCGCGGGCGTCCTTGCGAATCCGTTCCGCCATGGCGGCGAGGCCATTTGTCCTCTGGGAGGACAGGTTGCCAGACAAACCCAGCCGATCCAGCGCCGCTGCGGCGTCGAAGCCGGCGATCTCGGCCGGCTGAAGTCCCGAGACCAGGTACAGCAGCAGGGCGATCAGGCCCCGGACGATGTGGGCGTCGGAGTCGCCCCGGAAGACCAGGCCGCCGTCTTCCGCGGCCTCGGTCACCAGCCAGACCTGGCTGGCGCAGCCCCGGACCCGGTTCGCCTCCGTCCGCTCCGCATCGCTGAGGGGCGCGAGGCTACGCCCAAGATCGATCACGTGGCGATAGCGCTCTTCCCAGTCGCCCAGCAGGTCGAAGGTCTCGACAAGATCCTGAAGGCGGGCCTGGAGGGCGGCGGAGTCGGTCAAGGGCCTGGGTCCGGTGAGGGGGTTCAGGACACGTCCGAGCCGAGCCCCATTGCGGCTTGCTCTAGAGTGCGCCCAGCCAAAGGAAAACCCGGTTTCGCCATTCCGCGCCGGTCGAACGCGGTGCGACCGGTGGGCCCGGGGTTATCCACCGGGAATTCACAGGCTGGACTCCCAGGCGGACAGGGCGGGGGCTAGCCTGCCGTCATGGCAGCGAGTCGGCGTCAGGCGGCGGAACGACCGTCAGGACCACCGGAGACATCCTCCGCGACGGCCCTTCTTGGCCTCCTGCCCGGCCAGGTCCTTCAACTGGGGTCTACAGGTCGCATACTGGCGATCTGGGGGGCGGGCCTGGAAGGCGGTCCGGGGCCCCGGGTCGGAAACCGCTTCGCCGATCTCCTCCCTTTTGCGAGGCCTGGCGCGGTGGAGCAGGCCCTCGAACAGGCCCGAAGCGGCGGGGTCGCCCGCCTCAGGGCCTCGACGGAATCCGGGGGGTCGGACTGGCTTGCCATTGAACTGTTGCGGGGCCCGGACGGAGGTTTCGCCTGCCGGATGACGGACCTTCGCCTCCTGGCGCCCTGCGAGGCGGACCTCGAGGCTTCCCTGCAGGCATCCGAGGCGCGCAGCGCCGGAAAGTCGCGTTTCCTCGCTAGCCTGTCCCACGAGCTTCGCACGCCCCTGAACGCCATCATGGGCTTTGCAGACGCCATGCGTGAAGAAGTCCTGGGTCCGATGCCCCCGCGCTACAGGGGCTATGCTGAGCTGATCCACGAGTCCGGTGAGCTCCTTCTGGAACTCATCAGTGACGTGCTGGACATGTCCCGTGTCGAAGCCGAGAGGTTCGAGCTCCATACCGAGGTCTTCGATGCCCGGGAGGCCGCTACGGCCGTGATCCGGCTCATGCGTGGGCAGGTGGAGCGCGCGGGCCTGACCTTCGCCGCGCCGGACATGCGGGAGCGCATCGAGGTCCGGGCGGACCGCCGCGCCCTCAAGCAGATGGCGCTGAACCTTCTGTCCAACGCCGTTAAGGCCACCCCCCGGGAGGCCGGGTGACCCTGACCCTGAGGGGCGAGGGGGGCGACCTCGTCCTCGGCGTCACCGATACAGGCCGGGGCATCCTGCCCGGAGACCTCGCACGGCTGGGGCGGCCCTTCGAGCAGGCCGGCGCACCCGAACAGAAGGCTGCGGGGTCGGGCCTGGGACTCAGCCTCGTCAAGGCCCTGGCGGGGCTGCATGGCGGCGAACTCACCCTGAGGAGCCGGCCCTGGGAGGGAACCGAGGCGGAGGTCCGGCTGCCAGTGGTGGTCGAGGACCAGACCCAGCCGGAGCTGGACCTGTCCTGAGCGGCGGGGTTCAGCCCGGCCTGGCGGCGAGGAAGGCCCGTGCCGCGGCGAAGTCGCCCACCTCGACATACAGTCGCTGCGGCGGTCCCGAGGGGAAGACGAACTCCACCTGCACGGCTTCCCTTGGGTCCAGGTCGGCCAGGGCCGCCGCAGCCTGGGCGGGAAAGCGGAGGGCCCAGCCCGACCGGACGCCTGGCGGCAGAAGGTCTGCACCCGCAGGAGAGCGCGCCTCGGCTGTGTAGGTTTCGAAGGGACCCGCCCGCGGCAACCGGCGGGACAGGGGCAAGGTCCGAAGGCTTTCCCCCCGAGAGTCGATGTAGGCGCCGGAGGTCAGGCGGCGGTCCCGCATGATGATCCGGGCCGAGGCGGGCGAAGCGCCCCCGGGAAAACTCACCACCGCCATCAGGCTGTCCGCTCCGGTCCGCCCGGCGATGCCGAAGCGCATCTGGGCCGGGCCCTGGCGGACGTCCTGGGTCAGCCGCCAGAGCAGCTTCTGGGAACTCACCGAGCGATCGGCCTTCCAGCCGGAAATGTCTCCCGGGAAATCCTGCCGAACCAGGCGTGCATATCCCTCGAAGCCGCTGCGCACCCTTTGGGCTGCGACCGCGATGTCGCGGGAGTTACAGCCTGCAGCCCGCGCCCGGGACCGGGCCCGTTCACCCGTTGCCTGAACGTCCCGGTTGGAGACCCCCGACCGAAGGGCCGCGCCCCTGGCTTGCTCCCGGGTGGAGACCAGCGCTGATTGCACCTGGGGCGTGAAGAGGCCGCACAGGCTACCCGCCTCGGCCATCAGGCTGCGCTCATAGTAGAGGTCCACTGCGCTCGCCGCCGTCGCCATCGACGGGGCCAGCAGCCCGACAAGGACCGCCAGGATCGCGGGATTGAAGAGCGCTCGGGGATGGGGCATGGAAACCTTCCTTCCGGGGCCGGGCGGCATCGCCGCCGGATTCATCCTAGACCAGCGGCGGGACGCTTGAAATTCTCCACGGACATCTGGGTGGCCGCGCTCATCCGGCGGGCTGAACTGGGAGGAGGCTACGCCGTCGTTGTCCGCAAGGGCGACGCGCGGGCGGGTTCTGTTCTCGTGAAGGTCATCAATCGAACGGACAACAGTGTCCGGCTTTACGCCGAAGCGACCCGCGCAGACGGCGAGACAATCTGGATGCGTCCCTCAAGGGCCGAGACGGAGGCCGAACTCGACGCCTATGTGGAGCGTGCGCGCCGCATCGATCCTGATCTCTGGGTGGTGGAGGTCGAGGACCGGCAAGGTCGAAGTTTCCTGACCGAAGACGTCGAGGACGACTGAGGCGGACACTGGATTTCGCCGGGCTTTGGACCTAATTGACGCAAGGGCGGAACACGCTCGCCCTTCCCAGAATGGCTTAGCAGGACCTGCAGGGAGTCTCTGTCATGCTTTTCCTGATGAATGACTGGGTCATGCAGTTCGACCAGAAGGCCATGGTCCAGGACCTGATCGGCTTCAACGTGCGTGACATCACCTTTCCCCAGGTCCTGATCCTGGGGCAGGAACTCTACGCGGAAGAACCGCACCTCCACCTGCGCCAGCCGGAGCAGGCCCGCAAGCTGGCGGCATTCATCATGGCCAAGCAGCCTGACGTTAACGGCGTGCTCTTCATCCCGCCCCACCAGGGCTGCAACCCCAAGGATGTCACTGTCCGGTACTGCAATGTCGCCTTCGACATGCTGGCCCAACTCCTGAACGTGCAGGAAACCCACAAGAGTGGGGCCTGGGCGAACAGGGAAGTCTGGAACAAGCTGGGTCGTCCCGCCCGGGCCTGAGGCTTTTCGGCCGCGAGTCTGGCCCGGTGAATTGCGCCCGGGGCGCCCGCGGGCTACCTCCGGCGGATGAGCCAGTCCCCCGCCGCCGAGGCCGCCCGCCGCCGCACCTTCGCGATCATCTCCCACCCCGATGCGGGCAAGACGACCCTTACGGAGACCCTGCTCCTTTCCGGGGGCGCCATCCGCGCGGCCGGGCAGGTGCGCGCGCGCGGCGAGAACCGCCGGACCCGCTCTGACTGGATGAAGATCGAGCGCGAACGGGGCATCTCCGTCTCGGCCAGCGTCATGACCTTCGACCACGACGGCATGATGTTCAATCTGCTGGACACGCCCGGTCACGAGGACTTCTCGGAGGACACCTACCGGACCCTCACCGCCGCCGACGCCGCGGTCATGGTGCTGGACGCCGCCAAGGGCATAGAGCCCCAGACCCTGAAGCTGTTCGAGGTCTGCCGTCTCCGCGACATTCCCATCGTGACCTTCATCAACAAGATGGACCGGGAGGCGCAGGATCCTCTCGAGCTCCTGGACGAGATCGCGTCCAAGCTCGCCCTCGATCCCGCCCCCCTCTTCTGGCCAGCAGGCTCAGGCGGTCGCTTCAAGGGCATGCTGGACCTGAGGTCGCGACAGTTCCTGCCCTTCGAGAGGTCGGCGACCGAGCGGGAGCAGTCGGGCCACCCGCCCGCCGTGCCTGCCGACGGCGCCGCCATCGACGCCTACCTGTCTCCCGGGGAGAGGGACGAGCTGCTGGAGAGCACCGAGCTGGTCCTCGGCGCCTCGCCCGCCTTTGACCCCCAGTCCTTCCTCGAGGGCCACATGACGCCGGTCTTCTTCGGCTCGGCCCTTCGCAGGTTCGGGGTTGAGCAGCTGCTGGACGGCCTCGGGGCCTACGCGCCGCCGCCCCGTCCGGTCGCCGCCGTGCGGTCGGGGACCGAGACGCACGTGGCGCCCGGCGATGCGGAGGTCAGCGGCTTCGTCTTCAAGGTCCAGGCCAACATGGATCCCAACCACAGGGACCGGATCGCCTTCCTTCGCCTGTGCTCCGGGCGTTTCCAGCGCGGCATGAAGCTCAAGGTCCAGAACACCGGCAGGCAGCTTTCGGTGAACGCCCCGATCATGTTCTTCGCCTCCGACCGGGAGCTGGCCGAGGAAGGTTTCGCCGGCGACGTCATCGGCATCCCCAACCATGGCGTGCTGCGGGTGGGAGACAGCCTCTCGGAGAGCGGCGCCCTGCGCTTCGCCGGCCTGCCGAACTTCGCGCCCGAGATCCTGCAGCGTGTGCGGGTAAAGGACCCGCTGAAGGCCAAGCACCTGCGCCGGGCCCTCGAGGGCCTGGCGGAAGAGGGGGTGACCCAGCTGTTCCGGCCCCAGATCGGGTCTGACTTCATTGTCGGCGCCGTGGGCCAACTCCAGTTCGAGGTCATGGCCGACAGGCTGGCCAGCGAGTACCAGCTGGAAGTGGTCTTCGAGACCAGCCCCTATGCCGAGGCCCGTTGGGTCTCCGGGACCGACGCCGACCTGGAGGCCTTCTCCGCCGCCTATCGCACCGCGATGGCCGAGGACATCGACTCCCAGCCGGTCTTCCTCTCCAAGTCGGGATGGGAAACGGGATATGTGGCCGAGCGCTATCCGGCCCTCAGCTTCGCCCGGACCCGAGAGCGCGGCTGAGGGCGGGATGACGCCTCCGGTCCTCCTCTACGGCCAACCCCCGCCGGCCCTGTTCCGGGAGCCGGAGGGCGCGGTCCAGGTCTCGCCCCTGGATCCCGGAGGCGTAGACCTCGCCGAGACGCCCGAAGTCGCCTTCGCCTCGGCCCTCATCCTGGCGCCGCCTGGCCGCCTGGAACGAGAGTGGGTCCTGGCGAGGACCCTCCAGCTCCTGCCGCCGGGCGCACGGATCATCGCCCTCGCGCCGAATGACCGCGGCGGATCGCGCATCGCCCCCGCCCTCCGGGCCTTTGGCTGCGAGGTGACGGACGAACCGCGCCGGCGGCAACGGATCTGCCGGACCCTCCGGCCCGCGCATCCCGTCGGTCTGGACATCGCCTTGGAGGCCGGCGGCCCGCGGCTGGACCCGCGACTGGGACTCTGGACCCAGCCAGGTGTCTTCAGCTGGGACCGGCCGGATCCCGGCACGGCCCTCCTGCTCGGCGCGGCCCCTGCGCTCCGGGGGCGCGGGGCTGATCTGGGTTGCGGGATCGGCGTCCTCGCCCTTCACGCCCTTGAAAGCCCCGAGGTTTCCACCATCGAGCTCTGGGACCTCGACCGACGCGCCATCGCCTGCGCTCGCCGCAATGTCGCGGACGCCCGCGCCAGCTTCCACCATGGGGACGTGCGCCGGATGGCGCAGGGAGGCGGGGATCTCGACTTCGTAATCATGAATCCCCCATTCCACGACGGGGGCCGGGAGGATCGGGCCCTGGGGGCGGCCTTCATCTCCGTCGCCGCCCGGCGCCTGGGGCCTGGCGGGGTCTGCTGGCTGACCGCCAACCGACACCTGCCCTACGAGGCCACGCTTGCCGAAGCCTTTTCCAGCGTGCGCCTTCGCGCGGAGACGGGCGGCTTCAAGGTATACGAGGCGATCCGATGAGCCGTCCCCCCGCTGTCCGGCTTGACCGGCTCCTCGCCAACCTTGGCTACGGATCGCGGCGGGAGGTCCACGCCCTGGTCCGCGACCGCGCCATTGTCCTCGATGGCCAGGCGGTTTCCGACGCCGGCGCACGGATCTCCCTGACCCCGGACCTCCCAGAGCGCATGACGGTGAAGGGCGCGCCCCTTGATCCTCCAGCGCCCCTGGTCCTGATGATGCACAAGCCTGAAGGGGTGGTCTGCTCGCACCGGGAGCCTGGACGCAGCGTCTACGAGCTGCTGCCCTCCCGCTGGCGAAGCCGGACGCCCTCCCTCTCCAGCATCGGTCGGCTGGACAGGGACACAACGGGCCTTCTCCTGATCACGGATGACGGGGCCTTCCTTCATCGTGTCATTTCGCCACGCTCAAATGCGCCAAAACGATACATCGCGACCCTCAGGGATCCGCTGAGGGGTGACGAGGCGGAGATTTTCGGGCGGGGCGACCTGATGCTCGACGGCGAGGACCGCCCCCTGGCGCCGGCCCGGCTGGAGGTGCTTGGACCCTTTCTGGCCCAGCTGACCGTCACTGAGGGACGATATCATCAGGTCCGCCGCATGTTTTCGGCGGTCGGGAACCAGGTCCTGGGGCTTCACAGGGACCGGATCGGCGCCCTTGACCTGCCCGCAGATCTTCCGCCGGGAGCCTGGCGTCGTCTGGGTCCTGCGGACTGCGCCGCTGTCCTGTCCGGTGATGGTGAAGGCCCTCCAGCACCGGCATGATCTTTGCACGACTCCCCTGGCCTGCAGTCTTTCGGTCCGCTTCGGGACACTGCTGGCCGGGGATGGCGGATGTTCGGACTGAACCGTCAGGTCAGGAAGCTGATCGAAGAGCAGGGCGGCGCCCTGCGTGACGGGCTGAGCGCCGATGACATGTCCCTTGTCGAGGTCCTGCCTCTCGCCATGCTTCTCAAGGAGGCCTCGGAAGCGGACGACGCCGCCGGTCGCGCCTCTGGGCGCAAGCGGTCCCAGCTTCGCCTGGACGCCGCCATCCTCTGGCGGGAGGTCACTCGACGCAGCGGCGAGGTGAGGGCCCTGAGCCGCGCCGCCTTTTCAGCTGAGGGCGCCCTGGAGCTCTACGGCGTCCGGTCCGCCGGCTGGGCCCGCGCGCGCTGCGAGCAGGCCTTCGCCGCCCTGCTTGGCGCGGAGCTCTTCGGGGACAGCCGGCTGCTGGACTCCGCGGAGACCGCCTTCCGGGACAGCCTGTCCGGGCCCAGGCGCGGTCTTGTGGCGCCGCTGGCGGAGATCGGCCTTCTCGCCCTGTCCGGGCGTCGCGCCCTTGCGACGGGAGACGCCCAGGCCGCCCGGGTGGCCGCGGCCCGTTTCGCCCAGCCCATCGCCGACCTGAAGGCCATGTCCAGCCGGATCCGTGCCGCTCGAATGCTGTCTGTCGACGGCCACATCCTTCGCGCCGAGATGCTGTGTGAGTGGGGCTCGCGTCTGGCGGATGCGCCTCTGCTGCGCGCGTCGGTCCGCGACACCCTGTCTGCAGCCTCGGGGCTGACGCCGGATTTCGAACCCCTGACCATTGCCCGGATCGGCTTTGCCCGCGCCCGGGCCCAGATCGCCCTTGGCGAGGTCGAAGGCGATGCTGAGCCGGCCATCGCTGGCGTCAACCTGATGTCGTCCGTCCTGTCCGACCTCACCCTCGAGCACAGCCCTCTTGACCGGGCCCAGGGAGAGTACGTCCTTGGCCTTGGATACGAGGTCCTTGGAGATCTCGCTGGCGACGCGCGCAGTTTCGAGCGCGCCATCAGCGCCTTCGACCGGGCCCTGAGCATCACCTCCCGGCGGGATGGCCTTGTCCTCAGGGCGAAGGCCGCGGCGCATCGCGCACTCTGCCTGGCCCGGGCTGCGGAAATCTCAGGAGATGTCGCGGTCCTGAACTCCGCAGAGAAGGCCTTCCGGAAAGAACTGGCCAATGGCTTGGTGGTTCGCGACCGGGAGTCCTGGGCTCTTCTCCAGTTGAACCTCGCCCGTCTCCTGCTGGCTCGCCTGGAGATCACCCGCAAGGACCGCGGCGAGCGGGCGGGCGCCCGCGCCGCCCTCTCCTCGGCGCTGGATGTCCTGTCCGACCAAGGCTTGCGATCTCTCGGCCGGTCGGCCGTCAGGACCCTTGAGCTCGTCGACTCGGCGATGCGCGATACAGTCGGCATCAAGCCGGCGGCGGACTGAGCTCAGAGGAACAGGCTGTCCGGCCGGTGGCAGCTGGATCCCTGGGCGGCCCAGACCAGTCCTGCAGCGCTTCGGACCAGGGCCCAGAGCCAGATCGCGCCCACCGAGACTATGGCGACGATCAGGAAGGGAATTCCGATCAGGATGGCGGACAGCAGCGTCCCCCAGAAGATGGAGATCGCAGCGACGGTCCAGGCGGCGAGGCCGATCCAGAAGGTCTGGACCTGGAACCTGTAGTGGCTGGCGGCGACGGGGCCCGCAGTGCCCCCGGCCACGTGCGCCATGATGACGCCGACCAGGGCCGCCGGTGCAAATCCCAGGAGCGAGGCGACGTAGAGCCCGTAGATCACGATCACCAGGGCCAGGTTCTCATCCCGGGGAAGCGCCGTCGTGGATTCGGTCATGTCGCGGTTCTCTCGAGGACCAGCTCCACGCCCGCTGCATCCGCCTGCGGAGCGAGGGCCATGGGCTTCAGGACGCAAACCCTGACACGCTGCGCCGCGTCCTGTCCAATACAGGCTCCGGCCAGCCGCTCGGCGAAGGTTTCGACCAGGTCGATATGGCCCTCGGCGACGATCGCCTGCGCCGCGGCGACCACCGCTTCGTAGTTGAATGTGCCCTCAATCCCTTCGACCCGGTGCGGCGCCAGATCGACCTCAACATCGATCACGAGGGGCTGCGCGCGATTCTTCTCGTGATCGTAAACGCCGATGAAGGCGTCCAGCTTGAGCCCCCTGACGAGGACCTTCTGGCTGCGGATCAGGCGGTCGGGACCAGGCAAGGGTCAGTCCAGGTGCTGACCGCCGTCCACGGCGATCATCTGGCCGGTCACGCTGGTCGCGCCGATCAGGTAGGTCAGGGCCCGGCCGATATCGGCGGGATCGACGGCCCGTCCGAGGGGGGTGGACGCCGCCTCGGCCTCGAAGTCCGCGGGCGACTGGTCGGGGTTGGCCAGAACCGGGCCTGGACCGATGGCGTTGACCCGGATCCGGGGGGCCAGATCAATCGCCATCATGCGGGTGGCCGACCAGAGGGCGGCCTTGGAAAGCGTATAGGAGAAGTAGTCGGGACCGGGCGCCAGGACCCTCTGGTCAAGGATGTGGACGATCTGCCCCTGCAGGCCCTGGGCGGCCATGTCCCGCGAGAGCACCAGGGGCGCGCGGAGGTTGATGTCGAGATGCTCGTCCCAGGAGTTGCGCTCCAGCTGGTGGAAGGCGTCGTTCCTGAAGAGGGAGGCGCAGTTCACCAGCAGGGTGACGGGGCCGAGCTCAGCGACCACGCGGGCGACCAGGCCCGAGACGGCCCCCTCGTCGGCAAGGTCGCAGGCAAAGGCGGCGGACTCCCGACCCAGGGCCCTGACCTCGGCCACGGCCGCCCGGGCGTCATCATCCTCGCGGCGGCAATGGACGGCGACGTCGTAGCCGGCGGTGGCGCAGGCGCGGACGAGTTCCCTTCCAATCCTGCGGGGCCCGCCAGTGACCAGGGCCGTTCCGCGCTCGGAGCGGGGCACGGGCCTAGTCGAGCCGGCCCATGTCGATGATGTTCATCACGGCGAAGACGACGAAGAACGCGATCACGATGAAGAGGGGGCTCATTGGGCACTCCTTGCAGCAGGACGGGCTTTAGCGGGGGTCGCTGGACTTGTCGAGGCGGCCCGCCTGGGCACAGAGTGTCCGACGCCCTGCAGGAGCCCGCCATGCCGCTTTCCCCAATCGACACCTCCGCGTTCCAGAAGATCGCCGTGGGCATCGACCGCCCCGAGGACGTGGTGGTCAGCGCCGGGGGCCGGGTGTTCGCCTCTGATCACCAGTGCGCCGTGGCCGAGATCCTGCCGGATGGCGGCTTCGTGCGAATGGGGCCGAAGGGCGGCGCGCCGAATGGGATCAACATGGACCGTGAGGGGCGGATCCTGATCGCCAACTTCGGCATCTACGACCGGCAGGAGGGACCCCTCCAGCGCTTCGATCCGGCGACGGGTGTCCATGAAACCCTGGTCGCGGAGGTCGGTGGGCGGCGGCTGACCAGCGCCAACTATCCGGTCATGGACCGCGACGGGAACATCTGGTGCGCCAACTCCACCCATGCCGACACCTGGCCCCAGGCGCTGGACGGCCGGGCCGACGGGTTCGTGTTCGTCCTCAGGCCCGACGGGAGCTGCGAGATCGTGGCTGAGGGCCTGATGTTCCCCAACGGCCTGGCCCTGTCGGCGGACCACCGTCGCCTCTTCTGCGCCCAGACCTCCGCCGCCGATGTCCTGGCCTTCGATATCCTGCCTGGCGGCCGGCTGGGGCCCGGGGTCCGCTACGGGCCGGTTCTGGGACAACTTGCAGGTCGTGGCCTTCCGCCGGCCAAGGAAGAGGACCTGGGCTATACCGACGGGGTCGGTATGGACGCCGAGGGGAACCTGTGGGTCTGCCTGCCGGCGGCGAACAAGGTTGTCGCCATCACCCCGGCGGGAGAGAAGGTGACGGTGATCCACGATCCCTCCGGCGAGGTCGTCAACCATCCGACAAACGTCACCTGGGGCGGGGCGGACCTCCGGGACCTCTACATTGGCTCCATTCGGGCCGGCTATGTCCTGAAGGGCCGAAGCCCTGTCGCCGGCCTGGCCCTGGTTCACCAGACCTGACGCCGCGACTTCCGAGTCTGAATCCCCCTTCCACAGGGGCGCCCGATCACTATTGTAGGAAGACGAAGGCGCACGCGGGTTTCCCGGCGCCCCGCAAGAACCACATCCCGGAGGACGCCATGCGCGAGTACGTGAAATTCTACATCGACGGCCAGTGGGTCGATCCGGTCGAGCTGAAGACCCTCGACGTCATCAATCCCGCCACCGAGGGCGTCTGCGGCAAGATCGCCTTGGGCTCATCCAAGGACGTGGACAAGGCTGTCGCCGCCGCCAAGAAGGCCTTCAAGACCTGGTCCCAGACCACCCGTGAGGAGCGCCTCGATGTCCTGAACCGCATCCTGGCCGAGTACCAGAAGCGCTTCGGCGACCTCGCCGTGGCCGTGACCGAGGAAATGGGCGCGCCCGCCTCGCTGGCCCAGCGCGCCCAGGTGCCGATCGGCCTCGGCCACCTGTCGACCGCCATTAACGTCCTCAAGGACTTCAAGTTCGAGGAGCAGCGCGGCCCGACCCTGCTCGTGAAGGAGCCGATCGGCGTCTGCGGCTTCATCACCCCCTGGAACTGGCCCCTGAACCAGATCGTCTGCAAGGTGGCCCCGGCCATCGCGACCGGCTGCACCATGGTCCTGAAGCCGTCGGAAGTGGCGCCCTTCTCCGGGCACATCTTCGCCGAGATCATGCAGGCCGCGGGCGTTCCCGCCGGCGTGTTCAACCTGGTGCACGGCGACGGCCCGACCGTCGGCGCCGCCCTGTCGAGCCATCCGGACATCGACATGGTCTCCTTCACGGGCTCGACTCGTGCGGGCATCGAGGTGGCCCGCAACGCCGCCCCGACCGTCAAGCGCGTGGCCCAGGAGCTGGGCGGCAAGAGCCCGAATATCGTCCTGGATGACGACGCCTTCGCCAAGGGCGTGGCCCGCGGCGTGGCGACCATGATGACCAACTCCGGCCAGTCCTGTAACGCCCCGACCCGGATGCTGGTGCCGAAGACCCGCATGGACGAGGCCATCGCCGTCGCCCGCGAGGCCGCCTCCCAGGTGACCGTCGGCGATCCTAACGGCAACTCGCAGCTCGGCCCCGTGGTCTCGGAGGTCCAGTTCAACAAGATCCAGAAGCTGATCCAGGCCGGGATCGACGAGGGCGCGACCCTGGTGATCGGCGGCACGGGCCGGCCGGATGGCCTGGACAAGGGCTACTATGTGAAGCCCACCGTCTTCGCGAACGTCACCAACGACATGACCATTGCTGCGGAAGAGATCTTCGGACCCGTCCTGTCGATCCTCGGCTACGACTCCGTCGACCAGGCGATCGATATCGGCAACGACACCGAGTACGGCCTGGCCGCCTACGTCCAGTCGGCGGACCTCGACAAGGCCCGGAAGATCGCTTCCAAGCTGCGGGCGGGCCAGGTGTCCATCAATGGCGGGGGCGGCGACATGATGGCGCCCTTCGGCGGATACAAGATGAGCGGCAACGGGCGCGAGTGGGGCGACTACGGCTTCCACGAGTTCCTCGAGACCAAGGCCGTCCTGGGCTACGCCCCCCAGGCCGCAGAGTAAGGCCGGCGCCGCCCCGGGCTCTGGGTCCGGGGCGGCCGCTGCCTTCAAGACGACGACAAGCCCCGATCCCGCCGGACAGCGTCCCCATGCCTGACGTACCGAAAATCATCCTGCCCGACCTGTCCTGCAGCGCGGATGTGGTGCGTCATCACGCCCAGGTTCGCCCGGAGGCCGTCGCCCTGGTCTTCCAGGACGAGTCGATCACCTACGCCGAGTTGGATGCTCTGTCGTCGCGGTGCGCCAACGCCCTGATCGCCGCCGGCGTCCGCCCAGGCGACCGGGTGGGGACCCTGGCCAGGGGGAATGCAGACTTCTTCGTCCTCTGGTTCGGCTGCCTCAAGGCCGGCGCCTGTCTCAATCCCGTCAACTGGCGCCTGGCGTCCCCGGAGGTGGCCTTCATCCTGAAGGACGCCAGCTGCCGCTTGGCGGTGATCGGCGCCGACTATTCCGGGATGATCGAAGCCCTGGTCGCGGATCTCCCGGACCTCACCACCCGCATCCAGTTCGAGCCGGGACACACCGCCTGGCCGGGCTTCCGCGACTGGATCGGCGCCCATTCCGACGCCGATCCCCGGCGCACGGCCCAGCCGGACGATGACGTCATCCAGCTCTACACCTCCGGCACCACGGGCCTGCCCAAGGGCGTCCAGCTGACCGAGGCCAACTACGCCGCCTGTTTCCAGAGCGCCAGCACCGCCTGGGCCCTGATCGATCCGGGCGATTCCGTCCTCGTCTGCATGCCGCTGTTCCATGTGGCCGGCGCCAACCTCGGCATGCTTGGCCTGCTGATGGGCGGGCGCTGCATCATCATGCGCGAGGTCGACATCGGCCTGATGTTGCGCCTCTTCGGCGAGCATGGCGTCCGCCACGCCTTCCTCGCGCCGGCCATCATCAACATGGTGCTCCAGCACCCCGAGCAGGCGCAGGCTGACCTGTCGCGCCTCGACTATGTCTACTACGGCGCCTCGCCGATCTCGGAAGAGGTGCTGACCCAGGCCCAGGCGCGGTTCGGCTCCCGCTTCATGCAGCTCTACGGCCTCACCGAGACGATTGGCGGCGGCGCCTACCTGCCGCCGGAGGCCCACGATCCCGCCCTTGGCAAGCTCCGGTCCTGTGGCCGGCCTTCGCCGGGCTACGAGATCCGCATCCGCATCGACGGCCGCGACGCCGAGGTGGGCGAGGTGGGGGAGATCGAGATCCGGTCCCCGGGGGTCATGAAGGGCTACTGGAACCGTCCGGACGCTACGGCCCAGTCCATCGACGCAGAAGGCTGGTTCCGGTCCGGCGATGCGGGCTTCTTCGACGCTGACGGCTATCTCTTCATCCACGACCGGGTGAAGGACATGATCGTTTCCGGCGGGGAGAACGTCTATCCCGCCGAGGTCGAGAACGCCCTGATGTCCCATCCCGCGGTGGCCGACGCCGCGGTCATCGGCGTTCCGGACGACCGCTGGGGCGAGGCGGTGAAGGCCATCGTCGTACTGAAGCCCGGCGCAGCCGCCGGCCCCGAGGTGATCATCGCCCACTGCCGGAACCTCATCGCCGGCTACAAGGTGCCCAAGACCATCGACTTCATTAACGTCCTGCCGCGCAATCCCTCGGGCAAGGTCCTGCGGCGGGAGCTTCGCGAGCCCTACTGGCGGGGACGCGAGCGCCGGGTCGGCTGACCCCCAACGCCAGCAGGAGGCCGAACCATGGATCCGCATTTCAAGGCCATGCTGGAGGCGGAAGCCGCCGCTGCAGCCGGCCAGGAGGCCCCGCCTCTCGACAGCCTGCCGCCAGACATGGTCCGGGCCGGCTACGTCATGCAGCGCACCAGCCAGAATACCGGCGCGCCCAAGGATGTGGCGACCCGTGACCTTCAGGTCGACGGCGGAGCGGGTCCGGTCGGCGCGCGTCTGTACACCCCTGCCGGCGCCCCGGCGACGACGCCCGGCCTCGTCTATTTCCACGGCGGCGGTTTCGCCATCGGCAACCTGGAGACCCATGATGGGCACTGCCGGCGTCTGGCCGCCTACTCCGGCTGCCGGGTCCTGGCGATCGACTACCGCCTGGCGCCGGAGAATCCCTTCCCCGCCAGCCATGACGACTGCCTGGAAGCGACGAAGTGGGCCATCGACCACGCTTCCGATATCGGCTTCGATCCCACCCGCGTCGGGGTCGGCGGATGTTCGGCGGGCGGCAACCTCGCCGCCTCCATCGCCATTGACCTGAAGGCGGACCCGGCGCGTCGACTGGCCTTCCAGATGCTGCTCTACCCATACATCTGCCCTGAGACCGAGACCGAGAGCCGCAAGCGGATGGACGGCCCCCTTCTGACCAAGGCCGCAATCGACTGGTTCGTGAAGTGCCTGGCCGCCGAGGGACACCCGCAGATCGATCGCGTCATCCTCGGGTCGAAGGTCGACGTCTCGGCGACGCCTGCGGCCTATGTCGTGACGGCGGGTTACGACCCCCTGCAGGACGAGGGCCGAGACTACGCCCGGCGGCTCGAGGCGGCGGGCGTTCCGGTGCGGCATGTCCACTACCCGGACCTGCTGCACGACTTCTACATCATGGGAGACGTCTCTCCCGCGGTGGAAGCCGCGGCAAGGGAGGCGGCGGAAGCCATGAAGGCGGCCTTCTCCTGAACCCCGCCGGGGCGCACGCCCGGCGGGCGCTCAGTGGCCCGAGGGCGGCGGCCCCGTGAAGGAGGTCCCGAGCCTGTCCCTGACCCGCTGGCTCCAGGCCAGCACGGCCATGCCGACGGCGGCGGACAGGACCGAGCCCCCGATCACGCCCAGGCGCACGGCGCTCTGCGCCGTCGGGTCCTCGGAATCAAAGGCCAGGGCCCCGATGAACAGGCTCATGGTGAAGCCGACGCCACACAGGAGGGCGCAGCCGTAAAGCTCGGCCCAGTTCGCGTCGGTCGGTCGCCGGGCCAGCCCGAGCCGGATGGCCAGGGCGGAGGCGCCGAAGACACCGATCTGCTTGCCGACGAAGAGTCCGGCGGCGACGCCGAGGGCGATGGGGCTGAGCAGGTTGTCCGCCGAAAGGTCGCTGAAGGAAAATCCCGCCGCGGCGAAGGCGAAGACCGGCATGATCCCGTAGGCGACGTAAGGATGCAGGCCATCCATCATCTGCTTGAGCATCCCGCGTTCGCCCGGACGTCGCGGTTCGATGGGGATGGTCATGGCGGCGGCCACGCCGGCGATCGAGGCGTTGACCCCGCTTTCCAGGGTGAAGGCCCAGACCAGGAACGCCAGGACGGCGAAGAGAAGGTAGGGGGCCTGCCTCCAGCGCGCCGCCAGCGCCATGGCCCCGAGCATGACGCCTGCGCCCGTCAGGGCGAGAAGGTCGATGTGTTCGGTGAAAAGCGTGGCGATCAGCACCACGGCGCCGAGGTCGTCGGCGATGGCCAGGGTCAGCAGGAAGGTGCGCAGGGCGGGCGGCAGACGGGGGCCGGCGATCGCCAGGGCGGCCAGGGCGAAGGCGATGTCTGTCGCGACAGGCGCCGGCCAGCCTTCCACCGCGCCGCCAGGCCCCATGTTGAAGGCCAGATAGACCAGCGCTGGGGCGACCATTCCGCCCAGGGCGCCCAGCACCGGCAGGGCGAGCTTGCGGGGATTGGATAACTCACCGCGCAGGATCTCGTACTTGATCTCCAGTCCTACGACGAAGAAGAAGATCGTCATCAGGCCGTCCTTGATCCACTTCAGGACGGTCTTGGTGATCTCGATATCCCCGACCTGGAAGGTCAGGGGATGCTTGATCAGGCCAAAATAGCTCGCGGACCAGGGGGAGTTGGCCAGGAGGATGGCGAGGGCTGCGGCGAGGGCGAGGAAAATCCCCGAGGCGGCCTCGGTCTTCAGGAAATCGAGTGTGATCTTGCGGCTCATGGCCATCGGTTAACACGCGGGCAGAGATTGGCAAGGATCAGGTCTTGCGGCGGCGGCGCGGGGCGGTCATGTCGACCAGATGCCTGTCTCGCCAAACTATGTCCCCGATCCCCGTCTCCCGGCCCTCGGCGGCGACTTCGCCGATCCTGTCCGGGCGGCGGACTTCCCGGAACTGCGCCTGCGCTGGCGCAATACACGAGCGGCGGCGTCGGTGGGTCTGGACGACCTGACCGCACAGGAGTGGTCGGCCCACTTCGGACGGTTCGAGCCCCTCCCGGGTAATCTGGAGGCCCCACTGGCCCAGCGTTATCACGGCCACCAGTTCCGCGTTTACAACCCGGACCTCGGGGACGGCCGGGGCTTCACCTTCGCCCAGCTGCGCGAGGCGGGTTCGAGTCGGCTCCTGGACCTGGCCACCAAGGGATCCGGCGTCACGCCCTGGTCGCGCAGTGGGGACGGGCGTCTGACCCTCAAGGGCGGGGTGCGCGAGGTGCTTGCGGCGGGCATGCTTGAGGCCCTGGGCGTTCCCACCTCCCGCGCCTTCTCCCTTCTTGAAACGGGAGAAGCCCTGGTGCGGCAGGACGAACCGAGCCCCACGCGTTCGGCCGTCCTGGTCCGGCTCAGCCACAGCCACATCCGGTATGGAACCTTCCAGAGGCCGGCGGCCCTGGAGCGCCCGGACCTGGTCCGCAAGCTGGTCGACTACACCCTGGACCTCTACTTTCCCGGACGGATGGGCGAGGCCGATCCGGGCGCAGCCCTTTTGGACGAGGCCTGTCGGGGCGCCGCCCGCCTGACCGCCGCCTGGATGGCCGCGGGCTTCGTGCACGGGGTCCTCAACACCGACAACATGAACATCACCGGCGAGAGCTTCGACTACGGGCCCTACCGGTTCCTGCCGCACAGCGATCCCAACTTCGTCGCCGCCTACTTCGACCATGCGGGCCTCTACAGCTTTGGCCGACAGCCGGAAGCGGTCTTCTGGAACCTGCGCCAGCTGGCGGGATGTTTCCTGATGGCGGGTTCCCCCGAAGACGCGCTGGTGGAGGTCCTGAATGGCTTTGGAGACCTCTACCGGGAGGCGCTGGCCCGAGCGGTGGTGCGTCGCCTGGGCCTGTCCTTCCAGGGCGATGGGTCGGACGCCCGGCTGGTCAGCGCCGCCTTTGGCGCCCTGTCGGCGGGCGGGGCGGAGATCCGCTGGGAGCCCTTCTTCTTTGACTGGTTCTGCGGCGACGAGGCCCGGGCCCTGGCCGGACCCCGAGGAGAGGTCTACCGACGGCCAATGTTCGAAGATTTCCGCCGGGAGGTCGCCGCGGCGGAGCCGGACCGCCCCGAACGGCTGGACCATCCCTACTTCCGCCGCGAGGCGCCCACTGAACTCCTGATCGACAGGATCGAGGCGATCTGGGCGCCGATTTCAGGGGCCGATGACTGGGCCATCTTCTACTCCGCCATGTCGGAGATCGAGGAGGCCCGGACGGCCTGGGGGCTTCAGCCAGGCTGAGCGGCCGGGCGCGCCGCCCGCTGGGCCAGGATGACCCCCGTCAGGGCGATGGCCCCGCCCAGCATCTGGCCGGGCCCGAAGACCTCGCCGAACAGGAGCCAGCCAAGGACCGCCGCGACCACCGGCTGGACCAGGACGACGACCGAGGTGACCGAGGCGGGCAGCCGGCCCAGGGCCCAGGCGATGGACCCCTGTCCGGCCACGTGCATGACGCCAAGGCCGATGCAGGCCGCCCAGCCGCCTGGCGTCGCCGGCGTCAGCCTCTCACCCAGCAGGCCGGACGCCGCCAGCAGCAAGGGTGCGGCGGTGAGGCTGGACCAGAACATGACCTGGGCGGCGCCCCGGGTTCGCCGGGCCCTCTGCACCGCCAGGAAGTAGAGGGCGTACCAGACGGCCGTCATGGCCGAGAAGGCGTCGCCCAGGGCGGGGTTGGCCCCTGGCAGCCCCGGATCGCGGGCCAGTGTCATGAGACAGGCGCCGCCTACAGCCAGGGCGACCGCAGCCAGGAACAGGGGGCGCACCCGTTCGCGGAAGACCAGCCAGGCGACCCCTGTCACGATCACCGGCGTCAGGTTGGAGAGGATGGTCGCCTTGGCAACCGAGGTCAGGGCGATGCCGTAGTGCCAGAAGGCCAGGTCGAGGGCGAAGGCGATCCCTGCAAGCCCGAGCACCCATCCCGGCGGACCGATGCCTCCGCTTTCCCGTCGAGCGAGCAGCGCCAGGAGGGGCAGGGCGAAGAGCATACGCCACAGCCCGACTGCAGCGGGCCCCGCGTCCGCCA
Source organism: Phenylobacterium parvum (assembly GCF_003150835.1). Classification (NCBI taxonomy): domain Bacteria; kingdom Pseudomonadati; phylum Pseudomonadota; class Alphaproteobacteria; order Caulobacterales; family Caulobacteraceae; genus Phenylobacterium; species Phenylobacterium parvum. The sequence goes on from NZ_CP029479.1 coordinate 582,712, forward strand.
GGCGCACCAGGATGGGGGCGAGGCCGATGATGCAGGCGCCGACGACGAGTACGATCATGGCGGTGCGGCGTTCCCCGCCGCTGCTCTCAGCGATCTCCGTCAAGGTCGAGCTCCGCGATAAGCTGGTCCGGGCTGACGCCCTGTTCGCGAAGCGCCTGCAGGGTCTCCGCACGATCCCTCTTGGCGTAGCGCTTTCCATCGGGTCCGACCAGCAGCCGGTGGTGCCTGTAGACCGGTTCGGGCAGGCCCAGGAGGGCCTGGAGCAGTCTCTGCACCCCTGTGGCCGCAAAGAGGTCGCATCCGCGAACGACGTGCGTAACCTCCTGGTGGGCGTCGTCCACCACCACGGCGAGATGGTAGGCGACCCCTATGTCCTTGCGCGCCAGCACGATGTCGCCGGCCGCCTCCGGGCTCACCTTGCTCAGGCCGGTCTCGCTGAATGGCCCGGCGCCCGCTTCAAGGAAGGTGAGGGGCCCCGCCCGTCGCGACGCTTCCCGGACGTCGAGCCGCCATGCGAAGGCCTCGCCGGCGTCTAGGCGGCGCTGGACTTCGGCGTCCGGCAGGCGTTCGCCGAGGAAGACAGCCTCGTCCCCATGCGGTGCGCGGGTCATGGCTTCAGCCAGTTCCCGGCGAGTCCGGAAACACTGGTAGGTGAGCCCCGCCTCCGACAGCCGCGAAAGGGCCGCCTCGTAGGCTGCGGACCGGTCAGACTGTCGCAGGACCGGGCCATCCCACCCGACTCCCAGCCAGGTCAGGTCCTCGAGGATTCCCGCCTCAAATTCCGGCCGGCAACGGGTGCGGTCGATGTCCTCGATACGAAGCCGGAACCGTCCTCCGGCTGAATCCGCGGCCCGCCGCGCGGTGAGGGCCGAAAAGGCGTGCCCCCGGTGGAGGCGGCCCGTCGGGGAGGGGGCGAACCTGAAGACGGGTTTAGCCACCCGGAGTGTTCAGACGGCCCAGGCCGCCGGCTTGGGGCGAAAGATGTCGAGCTGGCTGAAGACGGCCCTAAGGAAGGCCTCCTCGCCGCCGAGATGGGTCTTCAGCGGTCCGAATTCCTTGAAGCCGCCCATTTCAGCGACTCCGTGGGCGGCGCACCAGACCGCGATGGCGGCGAGCTCCAGGCCCATTTCGTCCTCGGGGTCGAGACCGGACTCGACCAGGGTGTCGCAGACCAGCCTGTAGGCCCCATCGTCGCGCAGTTTCTCCGGCATGGTCTCGCGGTTCAGGCTGCACGCGAACATCACCCGGTAGATGGCGGTGTTCTGCCGCGCGAACTGGACATAGGCCACGCCCAGGGTCACCAGACGGTTCTGGTCCGGGCCCGCCTCAGCAAGGGCGGCGCGCATCTCGAGGCCGAGTTGGTCCCAGCCCTCGATCGCCAGGGCGTCCAGGAGTTCGCTCTTGTCGCGGAAGTGGTGGTAGGGCGCTGCAGGGCTGACCCCGGCTTCGCGGGCTACGGCCCTCAGCGAAAGGTCCGCCCCGCCCTCGACCTCCAGCAGCCGGCGCCCCGCCCCGACCAGGGCGCGGCGGAGGTCGCCATGGTGATAAGGGCGAGACTCTGCGACGGGCGCTTGTTCCATGAAATCTCAGTAATGGGGATCAAAAACCGGGGCAAGGCAATCTTGACAACGATCAGATACTTCTTATCTCGCAGGTGCAGCAAAAAACAGCCCCGCTCCCCCGGGGCTCCAACTTCGAGGTGTGTGTCATGTCTCTCGCTTATGTTGAACGTCTCATTGACCGTCTGACCCCGGCCTATCTCCTGGCCCTGAGCCTGACTGTCGCGGTGGCCTCTGTCGTTTCCCTTCTGGGCTGAGGTCTCTCCAGGACGTCTTAAGGGCCCCTTCGGGGGCCCTTTTTGTTTGTCTGCTCGGCCCTGCCGGCCGGTTGATGTGCTGCAGCGCAAAAAACGCAAATCGCATCTTTACAGCGTTCAGATATGTGCTATCTAAGCATTGTTCAAATCGTTCTCCCCGCGCCGATAGGCGCTCCAACTGAAGGTGTGTTTGTCATGACCCCGTCCTCCTGCCCCTCCAACGCCATTGAAACCCTGATCGACCGGGCCACCCCGATCTTCCTCCTGTCCCTCAGCCTCGTGGCGGCCGTTGGCAGCCTGCTGATCTCAGTCGGCTGAAGGGCCTCTTCCTCCTCGACTTCCTCCCACTGGGGGCCCCTTGCGGGCCCCCTTTTTTTGTCTTGCGACTGTCACTGGCCCGAGGAGCGGGAATCGCCGCCTAATCCCCCATAACCCCTGTGGAGGAGTGGCGACTTCCGGACCTTAACCTTCCGAAATGACTCCCGTGGCAAGGCAGGAGGCGCCGGCCATGCAGGTGCTTGACCGTGCGCCTTCAGGCTGGCCAGCCCTGGTCCTCAACGCGGATTTCCGTCCGCTGAGCTACTACCCCCTGTCCGTCTGGCCTTGGCAGGACGTGGTCAAGGCCGTCTTCCTCGAGCGGGTCGAGGTGATCTCCACCTACGAACAGGAGGTGCGCTCCCCCTCATTCGCCATGCGGCTGCCCTCGGTGGTCTGCCTCAAGGAATACGTCGCCCAGGACCGGCCGCCGGCCTTCACCCGCTTCAACGTCTTCCTGCGGGACGGCTTCGCCTGCGCCTACTGCCGGCGGGCCGAGGACCTGACCTTCGATCACGTCATCCCCAGGTCAAGGGGAGGGCGAACCAGTTGGGGCAACATCGTCACCGCCTGCTCGCGCTGCAACCTCGCCAAGGGCGGCCGCACCCCCGAGGAAGCCCGCATGTCCCTGCTGAGGCGGCCCGCCCGCCCGACGGCCTGGGAGCTTCAGGAACAGGGCCGCCGGTTCCCGCCCAACCACCTTCACCAGTCCTGGGTGGACTATCTCTACTGGGACGTGGAACTGGACCCCTGACGCGCCTTCAGCCGCCTGGCGAACGTCAGATCTTCTCGCTGATCCGGATGGCCGTCCGGCAACCGAGGCGGATTGCCGCCGCCAGGAGAGGATAACCCGGCGCCTCCCGGGCGCCTTCCTCGACAGCGAGATCGCGATGGGACAATTCCTCGTCCCTGAACTCCGAGAGCTCGTCGGCAAGGGCGGGCTCACGGTCGGCCAGTTCAGCCACCTGCCCGGCATAGTGCTCGCCGATCACCGTCTCCACCGCCTCCGTGCAGGCATGGGCCGCCTTCTCCCCGAGCAGGGCGGTCCCGACGCCCAGGGCGAAACCTGCGACCCTCCAGAGGGGGGTCATCAGGGTGGGGCGTACTCCCCGTTCCGCCAGCAGGGCCTCGAACCGGGCGAGGTGGCGGGCCTCATGGGCCTCCATCTCTTCCAGCTGGCCGGCGATCCGTGCCTTGCCGGGCGCTGAGCCGAGTACGGCCCGCTGCCCGCGATAGATGTGTACGGCGCCGAGTTCGCCCGCATGGTCGACCCGGAGGATCTCCGCCAGGCGGGCTGCGCCGGCGCCGGCGCCTGGCCGAAGTGGGGTGCGGTTCATGGCGCCCGCCGATCCATGCGCCAGGCCAGAAAGCCGAGGAAAGCCAGTCCCAGGGACACAAGGACATTCCATCCCGCCATGGACAGGCCCAGCAGCCTCCAGGCCGCCTCATCGCACGCTGGCGGTTTCACCTTCAGCGTCCCGTCCAGCAGGCCGGACATGTCGAGGTCTGAGACGGAACCCCCCGCGCCGGCGCAGGCCCCGGGGCCCGGCCACCACTTCCATTCCGCCCCGGCGTGATAGGCGGCGAGGCCGGCGCCGAAGAGGAAGATCCCGCCCAGTCCAAGGGCGAGCCAGGGCCTCAGCCGGCGACCCGGCGCAAGACGAAGGACCAGGAGACCCGCAAGGGCGAGGCCGCCGGCGACCCAGTAGACCTCCCGCTGCTTCAGGCAGAGGAGGCAGGGCGCATAACCGCCGAAGCGCTCGAAGGCGTGGGCGGTCGCGAGCATGGCCACGCTGGCCGCCAGGGCGAGGGCCGGCCAGGTCGCCGGGAGGCGGTCGCGGAGGGCCTGCGCGGTGCCTGGGGAAGATGTCGCCATGCCCGGCTTATCCCCTGAAAACCGCGCGGGTCCAAGGGGGGCTCACGTCAGGATCTTCCAGGCGATGAACGCCGCCGCCAGCAGGCCGCCGCCCGCCAGGACATACACCGTCATGCGACGCTCGAACTCCGCCAGCAGGGCTGGGCCGTAGAATTTGAGGATGGCGGCGGTCAGGAAGAAACGCGCGCCCCGGGTCACCACGGAGGCCCAGATGAAGGTGAAGAAGGAGAAATGGGCCAGTCCGGAGGCGATGGTGACCAGCTTGTAGGGCACGGGGGTCAACCCCTTGATCAGGATCACCGCCAGGCCCCACTGGCTGAACCAGGCTTGGAAGGCGTCTCGGCCCTCGGCGTGTCCCATCAGCTTCAGGAGAGCCAGGCCAAGGGGCTCCAGGTAGTAGCCGATGGCGTAGCCGAGGATCCCGCCGGCCACCGAGGCCGCCGTGCAGATGGCCGCATAGACGAAGGCCCTGTCCCGGCGCGCCAGGACCATGGGCGCCAGCATGACGTCCGGCGGGATCGGAAAGAATGAGCTTTCGGCGAAGGATACGGCGGCCAGGGCCCAGGGGGCTCGCCGGGACCCCGCGAGGGCCAGGACCTTCTGGTAGAGGCGGCGGAGCATGCTCTTCGACCTCAGCCCAGACCAAGGGCGGTCGCGCCCTGGTAGACCAGGAAGGCCGCGGCATAGGCGAGGGCCAGCATGTAGCCGAACATGACGGACGGCCAGAGCCACCCGCCTGTCTCGCGCTTCACCACGGCGAGGGTCGCCACGCACTGGGGCGCAAACACATACCAGGCCAGGAAGGCGAGGCCGGAGGCCAGCGACCATTGCCGGGCGAGGATGCCCGCCAGGGCTCCCTCTTCGCCGCCGACGGCGTAGATGGCGCCCAAGGCGGCCACTGCGACCTCCCGGGCCGCCATGCCGGGGATCAGGGCGACCACCATCTCCCAGCTGAAACCGATGGGCGCGAACAGCGGCTCCAGGAAGTGGCCCAGCCGGCCCGCGGCGCTGTAGGCGATGGCGGGCCCCTCGGCCCCTGCAGGAGGTGAGGGCCAGCTAGAAAGCGCCCAGACGAGGACCATGAGCGGCAGGATGATCCGACCAGCCCGGCTGATGAAGGCCCCCGCCTTCTGGCCCAGGTTGCGCAGGACATTGCCGGGCTCCGGGCGCTTGTAGTCCGGCAACTGCATCATGAAGGGCTCGGCTCCGCCCCTCCAGAACACCCTGCGGATCAGGAAGGCGACGATCAGGGCCGAGAGGATGCCGGCGGCGTAGAGGGCGAACATCACCAGGCCCTGGAGGCTCAGGAAGCCGCCCACCGTACGGTCGGGGATCAGGGCGCTGATGATAAGGGTGTAGACGGGGATGCGCGCCGAGCAGGTCATCAGGGGCGCGGTCAGGATGGTGGTCAGCCGGTCCCGCCGACTGTCGATGACCCGGGTCGACATGATGCCGGGAACCGCGCAGGCGAAGCTCGACAACAGGGGAATGAAGGCCCGCCCATGAAGGCCCGCCCCGCCCATGATCCGGTCCATCAGGAAGGCGGCCCTGGCCATGTAGCCCGTGTCCTCAAGCAGGAGGATGAACAGGAAGAGGATCACGATCTGCGGCAGGAAGACGAGGACGGATCCCACCCCGGCTATGAGGCCGTCGACGACCAGGCCGGTGATCCAGCCCGGGGGCAGGAGTCCTGTGGCGATACCCCCAAGGGCCGCGAAGCCCGCCTCGATCAGGTCCTGGGCCGGACCTGCCCAGGTGAAGACCGCCTGGAACATCAGGAACAGCAGGCCCAGCAGGACGGCGACACCGGCGATGGGGTGAAGCAGCAGGGCGTCCAGGCGTCCGGTCAGGGTGTCGGGCCGGCTCGGCGGCTTCACCGCGGCGCGCATCAGGTCACGCGCCCGGCGGTGGGCGTCGCGCACCTCTGCAGCGCTCGGCTCGCGCCAGCCTGAGTCCGACGGCGCCGGCACGGAGTCCGCCTGGGCGGCGGCCAGCGCCAGGAGGGCGTCCAGTCCCCGCTTCCGGGTCGCCACCGTGGCCGTGACCGGAACGCCGAGCCCGCGCGAAAGGGCCTCGAAGTCGATGGCGATGCCCTGTCGCTCGGCGATGTCGATCATGTTCAGCACGAAGACCAGGGGGCGTCCTGTCGACTTCAGTTCCAGGGCGAGCCGGAGCACGAGCCCGAGGTTGGTGGCGTCGGCGACGCAAAGGATCACGTCCGGAGCGGGCTCGTCCTTCAGCCGGCCCAGCACCGCATCCCGCGTCACCGCCTCGTCCGGGGAGCGGGCCCTCAGGGAATAGGTCCCCGGTAGGTCGACCAGTCGGACGCGCCGTCCGTCCGGCAGGTCCGCGACGCCCTCCTTCCGCTCGACCGTCACCCCGGCGTAGTTGGCGACCTTCTGGCGGCCGCCGGTCAGGGCGTTGAACAGGGCCGTCTTGCCGCAGTTCGGATTACCGACGAGGGCGAAGGTAGCGAAAGGGGTCGCGTTCACGCCGCTTCCCGCGCCAGGATGACGTTCATCGCCTCGCTGCGCCGGAGGGCGACGCGCATGTCATCCACCTTCACGGCGATGGGATCGCCGCCCAGCAGGCCCTCGTGCAGGACCGTGACCCGGGCGCCCTCGACGAAACCGAACTCCAGGAGGCGCAGCTCCAGCTCCTCGGGGTCAAGGGCGTCCACGCTCCGGACCTGTGCGGCCTGGACCTCGATGATCACCCCCCGGTCGCCGGGGCGCGCTTCGCCCAGCCGGAAGGCCGGTCTGTCGTCCGCCGTCCGGGCGTCGATGGGCATGGGCGATCTCCGGCGCGCGGCGGAAATTGAGAACGGTTTTCATCTGAACTTGCTCGCGGCAAGACGCAACCCCGACAGAAAACGGATGCGGGACGGCGGAGCAGGGGGTATCACCGGCTCGCACCCGCGGGCGTGGCGGAATTGGCAGACGCGCCGGACTCAAAATCCGGTTCCGCAAGGAGTGTCGGTTCGACCCCGACCGCCCGCACCAGTCGTTCCCGGGCCGGCCCCGCCGCCCCCCTGAAGAAAGGCAAGTCCGCGAATGAAGGTGCTGCGGAGCCTGCGCCTGCTCTATGTCCAGGTCCTGGTGGCGATCGTCCTCGGCATCCTTGTCGGATTCTGGTGGCCTGAGATCGGGGTGGCCCTGAAGCCGCTGGGCGACGCCTTCGTCAGGCTGATCAAGATGGTCATCGCCCCGGTGATCTTCTGCACCGTCGCGGCCGGCATCGCCCGCATGAGCGACATGAAGGCCTTTGGCCGGTTGGGCCTTCGCACCCTCATCTACTTCGAGGTGGTTTCCACCCTGGCCCTCGTGATTGGACTTGTCGTGGGCCGGGTCGTCCAGCCTGGCGCGGGGTTCAACGTCGATCCCGCCTCCCTCGATCCCTCAATCGCCGCGGGATATGTCGAGAAGGCTACGCATGGGGCCACCCTTTCTGAGTCGCTCCTGGCCGTCATTCCGGAGGCATTCTTTGGCGCCTTCGCGGAGGGAAACCTCCTGCAGGTCCTCCTTATCGCCATCCTGACCGGCTTCGCCTGCACCCGGCTTGGTGACTTCGGCCGGCAGGCCGCCGACGTCTTCGACAACATCTCGCACCTGTTCTTCGGCGTGATCCAGGTGGTGGTGAAGTTCGCCCCCGCCGGCGCCTTTGGCGCGATGGGATTCACCATCGGCAAGTTCGGCCTGGCGGCCCTGATCAAGCTGGGCGCCCTGGTGGCCACCTTCTACGCCACCTCGCTTGTTTTCGTGCTGGTCGTGCTGGGGCTGATCGCCGCCCTCGCCGGTTTCTCTATCCTGAAGTTCCTGCGCTACATCCGCGAGGAGCTGCTGATCGTCCTGGGGACCTCCTCCTCGGAGTCTGTCCTGCCCCAGATGATGCAGAAGCTTCAGCAACTGGGGGCGGGGAAAACCACGGTGGGTCTCGTCATCCCTACCGGCTACAGCTTCAACCTCGACGGCACCAACATCTACATGACCCTGGCGACCCTGTTCCTGGCCCAGGCCATGAACATACCCATCACCCTGGGGCAGGAGCTGACCCTACTGGGGGTCGCCATGCTGACCTCGAAGGGCGCCAGCGGCGTGACCGGCGCCGGCTTCATCACCCTGGCGGCCACCCTTGCAGTGGTTCCCGATATCCCGATCGCCGGCCTCGCCCTCCTTGTGGGCGTCGACCGGTTCATGAGCGAGTGCCGCGCCCTGACCAACCTGGTGGGGAATGGTGTCGCCGCCCTCGTGGTGGCCCGCTGGGAGGGCGATCTCGACCGCGACCGGCTCCGCGAAGAGCTCGACCGCGGTCCGCCCGCCGTCCCCGCCCGGGCATCCGCCGCGAGCGGGGCCGACTGATCGGCTTCAGGCGGCGGCGCTGGGCCGGGCCTTGGTGCGTTCGAACCAGGCGCGGATGTTGCCCGCCTCGTCCGGGATGGGCTGGCCGACCTGGGCGCCGAAGGCCAGGAAACCGAACAGCAGGATGTCGGCCAGGGTGAAGCGCTCGCCGGCCACCCAGGTCCGTCCGGCCAACAGGCCGTCCAGCCAGATCAGCCGGTCGCGGGCGATCTCCTTGAGTTCCTTGGCGCCGTCCGAACCCACCAGCTTGATCCGGTTGGCGAACAGGGCGCGACCTTCGGCGGCGCGGAAGCCATTGGCCATGGGCTCGCAGATATTCAGGTCGATGCGGCGCACCCACATGCGGGTCTCGGCTCGCTCTTCCGGGGTCGCCCCGATCAGCGCGGGCCCGGAGCCAACCTCCTCGAGGTACTCGCAGATGGCGGTGATCTCGGAGATGGTCTTGCCGTTGTCCAGTTCCAGCGCCGGAAGCTGGCCGGCGACGTTGACGGTCGAATTGAAGGGCGGCCGCCGGTTCTCGCCGCCCATGAGGTCGACTTCATGCTTCGGGATGTCCAGGCCCTTTTCGGCGATGAACATGCGCACGACGTGCGGATTGGGTCCGACGGAATTGTAGAGTTTCATCCTGGGTCTCCTGCCTTTGCCGCGATTAGCGGGACGCCGGACGAGCCCGTCAAGCCGGACCCTACGTCAACCTGACGGTGCTTGTCCGCCCCGCCCCGCCGCGCCTAGGCTGCGAGTGTTCAAGGGGAGCCACCGCATGACCGACCAGCCCATCCTTCTCGTCGATGACCCGGCGCCGCATATCCGCCGGCTGACGCTCAACCGCCCTGAAAAGCGCAACGCCCTCTCCAACGCCCTGCGCGGCGAGCTCTTCGCCGCCCTGGAGGCGGCAGACCAGGATCCGCAGGTGCGGGTCATCATCCTGCGCGGCGCCGGCCCCTGCTTTTCCTCGGGCTACGACCTCGCCGGGGTTGGCGCCCTGCCGTTCCATACGGCTGGCGGCCAGGGCCAGTGGGCCCGCCACGTGGTCGAGGGCTGCTTCCGCATGTGGGACATGGCCAAGCCGATCATCGCCCAGGTGCATGGGTGGTGCCTCGCCGGGGGGTCTGAACTCGCCGTCGCCTGCGATCTTGTCTACGTCGCCGAGGACGCGAAGATCGGCTACCCCGCCGTGCGCACCATGAGCCCGCCGGACAACATGTACCACGCCTGGATTGTCGGGATGCGCGCGGCCATGGAGCTGATGCTCACGGGCGACGCCTTCGATGGCCTTGAAGCGGTGCGGCTGGGCTTCGCCAACCGGGCCTTCAAGGCCGATGACCTGGAAGGCGAGGTCCTTGCCATGGCGGAGCGCATCGCCATGGTCGATCCCGAGCTCGCCCAGCTGAACAAGCGCCTGGTCCATCGCCAGATGGAGGCCATGGGCATGCGCGCCGGAATCCGGGCTGGCACCGATCTTCATGCGCTCGGCTGGCACACGCCCGCCAGCCGCACCTACATGGCGGAGCTGAGGCAGGGCGTGACCAAGGCTCTCAACACCCGGGACTCGGCCTTCGGCGACTATCGGACCGGCGACAAGGCGGGGGGCTGAGGTCCCCGCCGGATCAGAAGGCGTAGCGGTAGCCGAAGACCGGGCCAGCCAAGGTCAGGTCGGTCTTGAGCTTCCGGCCGGTCGCCTCGAGATTGTAGACCCGCACGCCGCCGTAGAGGCTCGAGGCCTCGTTCAGGCTGTAGTTGGCGGTGGCGATGGCCTGCCAGGTCTTGAGGTTGCCGCCGCCCAGGCCGGCGTAGTCCACATAGCCGGCGAGGGTCCAGTTCTCACCCGAGCGGACCTTGCCTCGGACGCCGATCATGGGCTGCCAGCCGTCCACCTCGTTCTCGGAGGTCACGCCGGGCTGCCCGGGGCGGCTGATGCCTGCCTTCAGCTTGAACTTGCTGTAGCGGGCGCCGCCAACGAGATCGATCGAACCGCGCTCGTGCTCATAAACCCGAGCGAAGCCGGCGACCGTCGCCTCGGTCGTCGAACCCGCGATCTTGCTGTTGATCACTGGCGTCCCGCCCAGCTCGACATCCGGCTTGACGGTGAACTTGACGTAGCCCACGTCGCCCATGACCCCGAAGCGGCCCTTCCGGGCCTCCGCCGTGCCCATGAAGGCGCCGGTCAGGTGACTGAGGATATCCTTGAAGGTGATCTCGATGTCCGCAGTCGGGCCATCAGGCGGCACCTGGCTGTCACCCACGACACCCGGTCCCCAGAGATAGGGAGAGACGGACACTTCCCAGTCATCGCTGGCCTGGGCGGCGCCCGCGGCGAGGAGAAGGGACAGGGCGGGCAAGGCTACGCGCAGAATCTTCATGGCGGTCTCCGGACGGTGCGGTCGTTGGCTCTGGGGGCGAATTCCCGAAGTGCCGTAGACCGATGTCCGTCGGTAGACTGTATGAAGTTAGACGATTGTGACCTGAGGTTATCGCTCGTCAGGCGGATACGACGGCCTTGGTCAGGCTCTTGGTCAGGATGCCGATCGCCGCCTCACGGTCGATCCGCTCGATCGCGGCGACCTCTCGGGCCATCCTGTCCAGGGCCGACTCATAGAGTTGCCGCTCGGAATAGGACTGCTCCGGCTGGTTCTCGGCCCGGTGCAGGTCGCGGACCACCTCGGCGATCGAGATCAGGTCGCCGGAATTGATCTTGGCCTCGTATTCCTGGGCGCGGCGCGACCACATGGTGCGCTTCACCCGGGCGCGGCCCTTCAGGGTGGTCAGGGCCTGGCTGACGACATTCCCCTCGGCCAGCGACCGAAGGCCCGAGACCTTGGCCTTGGCGGTAGGCACCCGGAGGGTCATCTTTTCGTGGTCGAAGGTGATCACGTAGACTTCAAGCGAATAGCCGGCGACTTCCTGGGTCTCGATCCCCTGGACCTGCCCGACGCCATGCGCCGGATAGACCACGTGATCGCCCACAGTGAACTGAAGACCGTCCTTGCTCATACAGTGATCCCCTCAACACACTTCCTGGCTCGCCAGCCTTCTCTTCCGCCCGGGACAAACCCTCCTGTCCCGCAAAGCGCGCGGGGCTGGAGCCTGTCTGTTTCCGGTGGCTTCCGGTCAGGACACCCTTCGCCTTCCAGGGGCGGAGGTCGACGGCGAGCGACGACTCGTGGACACAAAGACCCAGGCGGGAGTCCGCCAGAGACGCGCGGTCCTATCACAAAAGCGAAAACAAAGAAAGGCTTGCGCCGTGCGGGCCTCAGGAACCCTTGCCGGGCTGCTCGCTGAAATATTTCTCGAACTTGCCGGTTTCGCGTTCGAAGTCCGTGGCGTCCGCCGGCGGCTCGCCCTTGAGGGTGATGTTCGGCCAGACCTTGGCGTACTCGGTGTTGACGCGCAGCCACTTGCCGTCCGGGGTGTCCTCGGTGTCCGGCTTGATGGCGTCGACCGGGCACTCCGGCTCGCAGACCCCGCAGTCGATGCACTCGTCGGGGTTGATCACGAGGAAGTTCTCGCCCTCGTAGAAGCAGTCGACCGGACACACCTCCACGCAGTCCATGAACTTACATTTGATGCAGGGGTCCATGACGATGTAGGTCATCGCGGCTCTCAGGCTCCGGGCGCAGGTCGCTTCCGGCGCGGGTTCTCGCGGTCCGCGCGGGGGATGTCAATGCCGCCCGCCGTTCAGCGCGCCGGCGACAGTTTCAGGACCCGCTCCGTCGCCGCCTCCACCGCCTCCCGGCTGTAGACCAGGGGCAGGTAGCCGCCCTTCACCCAGACCGGGAAAAGGTCGCGGGCATGGGGGCTGTCCACATCCCCGGACTGGCCGGGCGTGTTGATGAACCGGCTGGCGTCCCAGTTCCCCACGTCCAGCACCATCCGGAAGGAGGCGCCCGACGTCACGCGGAAATCCTCGGCGCGCCAGGACGCCGCCAGGGGGGAAAGCGAGGTCCCGGCCATGGGGGCGGGCCCAACGCTCAGGCCTTCGCGGTCGCGGCCCTCGGCCAGGGGCGCCAGCACGTGGGTGAACTCCGCCTGGTGCAGGCGTCCCCAGGACCAGGACCCGGGGTCGGGGCCCATCCGGGCCTCGGCCTCGCGGGCGGCCGCCCCCAGGCTCTCCAGCAGCACGACCCTGCGGGCGCCGTCGGGATCCGGCCCCAGGGCCGAACCCGGCGCGTCCAGGAGGTCCATGACCGCCGCCTGGTCCCCGCCCCCGATCAGGCTGCGGACCTTTTCCGGCGCCGCCCGGCCCACCACGGCGGGTCCGAGGTGTTTGCCGGTCCAGATCAGGTAGACAGCCGCTGCTGCGCTGTCGGCGCTCGCCCTGCCGTCCCATCCGCGCAGGAGGTCCAGCGCCCGGGCGGTGAGGGGATCGTCCGATTTAAGGGGCGCCAGCAGCTTGAGCAGGCGTCGGGAAGTGATGTCGGCGGGGTCTGTCTGGAGGGCCATCGCCGCCTCGAGGCTGATCTTGCCGTCGGCGCCCAGGACCTCCTCGATCCGTTGGATGCGGGATGGGTTCGACCACTCGAACCCGACCTTCCGTTCGGCGACGGGGTATCCGGGGGGAAGGTTCATGGCGTTCGCCGTGGCGATGAAGCCTTCGGCCGGATCGACCCGGGAAGGCAGTTCGTCCTGTGAAAGGAAGCCGCGCCATTCATACTGTCCGTCTCCGGGAACGGGCAGCAGGCCGTCCCAATTGGGCCGGCCGGGGACAAGGCCGGCCGCCACCCAGCCGATCCGGCCGGTCACGTCAGCATAGACCTGGTTCTCGCTGGGCGTACCCCAGTTCGCCAGGGCGGCCTTGAACTCGGGCCAGGAGCGGGCGTTCATGTAACCGAGGGATCCGAAGTAGGCGCTCGCGCCGGGCTCTGCCCATACGGAACGCAGGGCGAAGGCCTTGCGCCCGGAGGGGTCGGCGAAGATCACCGGCCCGTGGCGGGTGAACCGGAGCTCCATCTCGCGCGACGCCTCTCCACGCACCTCGATGCGCTCGCGTACGGTCATCATCCGCGCCCATCCCTCTCCTGACCGGTAGAGGCCTGGGTCCTCGGGCGAGGTCTCATAGACGTAGAGGTCTTCCTGGTCGGCGTAGAAGATGGTGAGGCCGAAGGCGATCGTCCCGTTGTGGCCGATGGATACCCCTGGCAGGGCAGGCTCCCCGGCGCCGATCACCGACAGGCCTGGCGCTTCCAGGTGGGCGACATAGCGCAGGGAGGGCAGTCCATGGTCCCGGTGCGGGTCATTGGCCAGGATGGGTCGCCCGGTCGTCGTCTTTGACGGTGCGATGGTCCAGTTGTTCGACCCCTGGGAGTCGGGAAGCGGAGCCTCCGCAGCCAGGCGCCGGCGGGCGGAGTCGAACCGGACGCCGCGGGTGGCCAGGTTGTAGTCCTTCAAGACATCCGCCGGGATGGCGCAGGGATCGAGACCTTGGGGGACCGAGGGGGTCCAGTCCGGCTCCAGCTTCTTGAACAGGCGGTCCGCCCCGGGGCCGCCGGCGCAGAGGATCCGGGCCCGTGCGACCTCCATCCCGGCGTTCCGGGTCAGGCCGTGGCTGCGGATGCGGACGACGTCCTCCGGCGCCCAGCGGTCCGGCCTTGTGCCGGCGATCCGGAACTCCCGGGGCAGGGGGCGTCGGCCGTCCAGGATTTCATCCACGTAGGCGTTGATCCCGGCCACGAAGGCCTCGGTATCCGTCTTTGCCGAGGCTCCGTAGGCGGCCCACTCGGCAGCCATGTCGCCGCGGTACAGGAATAGCCGGGCGGCGCGGTCCTGTTCGGCGAAGTCCGGTCCGAAGTCCCGCGCCAGCAGGCCCAGCCCGCGCTTTCTCCAGAGGTCGATCTGCCACAGCCGGTCCCGGGCGGCGTTGTAGCCCTGCACGAAGAAGGCGTCCCGGGCCGACCGGGCGTAGATGTGAGGCACTCCCCAGCGGTCGATGCGGATCTCTGCGGGCGCCGACAGGCCGGCGATCTTTCGGGTCTCCACGGGCGGTTTCGCGGCAAGTGCCGACGCCCCGGGCGCCAGGACGGCTGCAGCGATCAGGACCCACAGCACCGCCAGTCTTCCCTTCATGTCTTCGCCTCCCCTTTCCCTAGACGCTAGGCGCCGGGGCGGGGCAGGGCAAGGGCTCAGGCGACGCCGGTATCCGGGGTCGCGGGTGTCTCCAACGCCCGGTAAAGGGTCCGGGCCTCCGCCGGCGGCCCCCGGCGCTCGCCGAGGGCCAGGACTTCCACGGCGGTCAGCCGTCCCCCGGCGGCGAAGACGAGGTGATCGCCGGCCCTTAGGGGACGGGCGCACTTGTCGATCCGGCTCTCCGCGCCCTCCCGGGTCAGCCGCACCCGGCCTTCATCCAGGAACCGGGCCGCCAGGCTCCGCGACTTGAAGAACCGCGCCCGCCAGAGCCAGACGTCCGCACGGACGGAATCCCCCCCGCTCATCCGGCGGCCCGGCCGGGCCGACGGGGGCGGCGCCCCTTGCGCGGCCCCCGTGTGCGCGCCGGCTTGCCTTCCAGGAGGCGAAGGGCGGCCAGGGCCGAGAAGGGCGAGGCGTCGGAGATGGGAGCCTGGGGCCGGGGCGCCGGCGCCTTCCGACGGCGCCAGAGGACAGGTGCGTCCGTACGGGGCTTCTCCAGGGGCGCAAAGCCCAGGGCCCGCAGGACCGCAAAGAGGTGATCGACCGGGCCGTCCAGGATCTGGGAGAGGGCGGGCGCGACCTCGACGCCCCGGGGGGTGGAGGGGGCGGCGCGCAGGGCGCCGTCCAGGGCTTCCAGCCGGCTCGCCTCCACCAGGAGGTCTCCGGCCCGCCTCAGGCCCGCGGCCGCAAGGACCGGCTTTGGCGCGGCGTCCTGCCCGCGGGCCAGGCGGCCGGGGCGGGGCGGCGGCCGTCCGGGAGCCAGGACCGCCCGCACGAGGTCCAGGGCCTCCGGCGAGGGCAGCTCGGGAAGGAAGACGGAAAAGGCGCCCAGGCGCACGCCAAGGGTGCGTAGGCTGCGACGCTCAGCCGGCGACAGGGCGGCGGCCTCCTCGCGCACCTCCGCCCGGTCGAGCAGGCCGCCGGCCTCCACCAGGCGCCAGGCCAGGCCCCGGGCCAGTCCCCGCAGCTGGTCCGTGCGCAGGGCCTGGTCCAGGCGGGCGAGGGGCGCGAGCCGGCGACCGGCCTCCGCCGCGAGCCAGGCCTCGATCCGCCGCAGCGCCCGCTCCCGCACCGGCGCCGGGCCAAGATCGCCGAACAGCCCGGCCCGGGGAGCAAAGAGCCCTCCGCCCTGCACGCCGGCGGCGGCCTCGCCGCGCCAAAGGATCCGCCCGCCAGGCTCCAGGGCGAAGGCCTCATCGGGTTCAGCGGCCATCCGCCCCAGGCGTCGGGCGATCTCCGGGGCGGCGGCGGAGTTCGCGGCGGCGCGCAGGGCCTTCTCTTCCAGGGCTGAACCCGCCCGCTCGGGGGTGAAGACCACGCCGGTCAGGCGGCCCACGACCTGACCCTCGACCGTCACCACCCCGTCCCGCGAGACGCCAGCCAGGATTTCGCCGGAACTCCGCAGGGTGCGCATCAGCACGCTGGTCCGCCGGTCCACGAACCGGGCGGTCAGCTTCTCATGCAGGGTGTCCGAGAGGCGGTCTTCCAGGACGCGGGTCCGGCCCTGCCATCCGGCGGGGTCGCTCAGCCAGCCGGGGCGGTTGGCGACATAGGCCAGGGTCCGTACGTTCGACAGGCGGGCCTGGAGGGTGTCGATCTCGCCCTCGGTGCGATCCAGGCGGCGGAACTGGTCGGACATCCAGTCCTCGGGGATCCGGCGTCCGTGGCTGGAGAGCCAGAAGAAGAACTCCCGCGCCAGGCGCAGGTGCTCCTCCAGGCCGGTCTTGCGGAAGTCCGGGGTCTGGCAGACGTCCCAGAGGTGAAGGAGGGCGCTGCGGTCCCGGCAGCGGTCGGCCACCCGCGGGTCGGCGGCCAGTTGGCGCAGGGTGATCTCGTCCAGGGCCTCAGCCGACAGGGACAGGCCCTCGCGCCCCGGCGCCTCGCCCAGGGATCGCAGCAGTTCCCCAAGGGAGGCGAAGTCGAGTCGGGGATTTCGCCACTCGGCCGCAGGCGCCGGATCGTACCGATGAGCCTCGACCTGGGCGACGAGGCCCGGGTCCATCTCCTCGCAGTCGCCTGTGACCCCGAAGGTCCCGTCCTTCCGGTAGCGGCCGGCGCGACCGGCGATCTGCCCGACCTCCTGGGGATGAAGCGGCCGGGTCCTGCGGCCGTCGAACTTGTGCAGGCCGGCGAAGGCGACGTGGTCCACGTCCATGTTCAGGCCCATGCCGATGGCGTCGGTGGCCACAAGGAAGTCCACTTCGCCCGACTGGTAGAGCTCGACCTGGGCGTTCCGCGTCCGGGGGGAGAGCGAGCCCATGACCACCGCCGCTCCGCCGCGCTGGCGGCGGATCAGTTCGGCGATGGCGTAGACCTGGTCTGCGGAGAAGGCGACTACGGCGGACCGGCGCGGCAGGCGGGTCAGCTTCTTCCCGCCTGCATAGGACAGGGTCGAGAACCGCTCCCGGCTGACGATCTCGGCGTCGGGCAGCAGGCGGCGGATCAGGGGCGCCATGGACAGCGAGCCCAGCAGGAGGGTCTCCGACCGGCCCCGGGCGTGCAGCAGGCGGTGGGTGAAGACGTGCCCGCGCTCGGGATCGGCGCAGAGCTGGATCTCGTCGACGGCCAGGAACTCCACCTCCCGGCTCAGGGGCATGGCCTCGACCGTACAGACGAAGTAGGCCGCCCGGGGCGGGATGATCTTTTCTTCGCCGGTGATCAGGGCGACCGCCCGGGCGCCCCTGGCCCTGACGATGCGGTCGTAGATTTCCCGTGCGAGCAGGCGAAGGGGCAGGCCGATCATGCCGGAGGCGTGACCCAGCATCCGCTCGACGGCGAAATGGGTCTTTCCCGTGTTGGTCGGGCCGAGGACCGCGACCAGGCGCGATGGCGCAGGACCCAGCGAACGCTCGCTCATCGCTTCAGGGTGGGGTGGGAATCGCAGCCCTGCAAGCGCCTGCCAGCCGCTTTCGGGCGGCGGAACACGAAAAGCCTTAACGGAGGAGGGCGGAGCGCACGAACGCGCATGAAACGAATCATGACCGAATCAGCGACACCGCGCGATTCGGATTTTGTTCCATACTAGTAATTGTAGCGGAAGGTCCGTTAACCACAAATGAAAAAACACAACCATCCACAATCTTCTGTCTGGGCGCCCGGGTTGAGGATGCGGGGTCGCGCACCTGCCGGCCCTCAGCCTTGACCTCCGCCGTCGGCTTGGCCTATATCGCCGCTCCCCCGGCGGCCGCGCGGTTTCCGGGCCTCTTTCTATCGGGATGAAGAACCCATGTCGCGCCGCTGTGAACTCTCTGGTGTCGGTCCGATGGTCGGCCACAACGTGAGCCACTCGAACGTCAAGACCAAGCGCCGCTTCCTGCCGGCCCTGGCGCCCGTGACCCTGCAGTCCGACGCCCTTGGTCAGACCTTCAAGCTGCGCATCACCAACGCCGTCCTGCGCACCCTGGACTTCAAGGGCGGGCTCGACGCCTACCTGGTCAAGGCCCGCGACGAGGACCTCTCGCCCCGCGCCCTCAAGATCAAGCGGCAGGTCAAGGCCAAGCTCGCCGAGCAGGCCGCCTGACGCCCGTCCCCATGGTGGGACCTGAAGGGGCCGCCCTCCGGGGCGGCCTTTTTCGTTTCCGACGCGTCCGGTGCGTTGACGCAGTTGCGCCCAGCCGCCTGATCTGGTCCATCAGCTGGCGAGCCGCCTGACCCAGGAGCCTTGGAATGAAGATCACCGCCGCCGTCGCCCGGCCCGGAAAGACGGGCTTCGACCTGGAGGCCCTGACCCTCGAGGATCCCCGCGACGATGAGGTGCGGGTCCGCATCGCCGGGGTGGGCCTGTGCCATACCGACCTGGTCTTCCGGCACGCCGGCGAGGCCGTCTATCCCCTGCCGGCCGTCTTCGGGCATGAGGGCTCGGGCGTCGTCGAGGCGGTGGGGAGTGCGGTCACCCGTTTCCGGCCCGGCGACCGGGTGGCGATCAGCTATCGCTCCTGCGGCGCCTGCGACCGATGCCATGACGGCGACGCCCCCTACTGCCGCACCATGCCCCTCCTGAACTACACCGGCGCCCGGACCGATGGCTCCCGAGCCCTGCATGACGGGGTGGGGGACGTCGCCTCCAACTTCTTCGGCCAGTCCTCCTTCGCCAGCCACGCCCTGACCTACGAGCGCAATCTCGTGAAGCTACCCGACGACGTGCCTCTGGAACTGATGGGGCCCCTCGGATGCGGGATCCAGACCGGCGCCGGCGGGGTGATGAACAGCCTGGCCGCCCGTGCGGGCTCCTCCATCCTGATCACCGGCGGCGGGTCGGTGGGCCTCAGCGCCGTCATGGGGGCGAAGATCCAGGACTGCGCGGTCATCATCGTGCTGGAGCCCATGGCCTCCCGGCGGGAACTGGCCCTCGAGCTGGGCGCCACCCACGTCCTCGATCCCGCTGCGACACCCGACCTCACGGCAGCCGTGCGCGCCATTACCCCCGTCGGGGTGGATTACGCCTTCGACACGACCGGCATCCCGGCGGTGCTGAACGCTGTCATGGCCGGTTGCCTGGGCTCGAAGAGCGTCTTCGGCATTGTCGGCGTCACCCCGCCGGGAACGCCGGCGCCGGGCGACATGGGGCAGATGATCACCTTTGGCCACACGGTGAAAGGCATCATCGAGGGCGACGCCGATCCGGGCGTCTTCATCCCCCAACTGGTTGAGCACTATCGCGCTGGCCAGCTGCCCTTTGACCGGATGATCAAGACCTATCCCCTGGCCGAGATCGACCGCGCCATCGCCGAGCAGCATCAGGGACTGTGCGTGAAGGCGGTCCTGATCCCCTAGACCGGCGGCTTATGGCTTCCAGTCGAAGGCGAGCAGCAGGGTCCTCTGCTCGGTCGAGAAGTTGTCGTCCGAGGCCAGCAGGAACCGGAGGCCGCCATCCTTCCCGGGCAGGACGTCCACGCCCTCGAAATTGTCCGTGGTCAGCGGCCGGGCCAGCTCAAGGCGGTCCACCTCCACTCCGGCGGCGTTGCGCAGGATGAGGGCGATGCGGGAGCCGCGAAGAGGGTCCCAGGCGCGGATCATGTAGGCCAGGCCGCC
The DNA here is from genome assembly GCF_003150835.1 of Phenylobacterium parvum. Lineage (NCBI taxonomy): Bacteria > Pseudomonadati > Pseudomonadota > Alphaproteobacteria > Caulobacterales > Caulobacteraceae > Phenylobacterium > Phenylobacterium parvum. The sequence goes on from NZ_CP029479.1 coordinate 602,228, forward strand.
GCCTGGCAGGGGCGTCACCGCCACCAGGCCAAACTCGAAGGGCTTGGGAAGGGTTCCCAGAGATTGGCAGGGCTTACGCAGGGCGCAGGTCCAGAGTTCCCCGGACTCCTCGCCTCCGGCCAGCCAGGCGTCGGGTCCGCGGGCGGGATCTGCGGACAGGGCCTCAAGCCCGCCATTGGGCGGGAAGGCCGCCTCGGGGCTGTTCACCTGCCGCGGGGGCCGGCCGTCGGCGGGATACAGAAGGATGCGGTGTCGCTGCTCGAAACTGACGAGGCGGGAGCCGTCCTTGAGGAGAGCCAGGCCCTCGGCGTCGGCCTCCAGCTTGCCCCCCAGGGGACCGCCCTCCGGCGCCTGCAGGGGCGTGATGCGCGCCCTGTCCACGCCCGCGAGGCGGCCGCTTGCGTCAAGCCTCAATCGCGCCTCGAACAGGTCGCCCTCGTCCGTGACGCCCAGGATCCGGTTGTCCGGCAGCGCCCGGATGTCCGAGAGGCCGTGCAGCCGATTGCTGTCCGACGCAGTCAGGGCCAGGCCGCCGGCATAACGGAACCGTCCAAATTCAGTCCGGTCAGGCCGTGTGGGATCGGCCGCCACGGGTTCGGCGACGACGGTGACCCAGGGGCCCATCTGGACCGGACCCGTCGCCCGCACGGAGCGGTCGGCGCAGGCGGCGGCCAGGAGGGCGAGGGCGGCGATCAGCACCCTTCGCATCAAAGGACGGCCTTCCGGACTTCCTTGAAGGTCGAGCGCCGGGCGGCTCCGTCCGGGCCCTGGGTGTGGGGTGGGGGCGCCAGCAGGCCCGCCGTCCGCCGGTTCATCTTGCGGGGCTCCTCGTCGAACAGCTCGGCCAGCTGGTCGACGATGGCGCCCGCCAGCTGCTCGACGTCGACGATGGTCACCGCCCGGCGATAGTAGCGGGTGACATCATGCCCGATGCCGATGGCGATCAGCTGGACGGGGCTCTTGCCCTCGATCTCGGCGATCACCTCGCGAAGGTGCTTTTCCAGATAGTGGCCCGAGTTCACCGACAGGGTGGAGTCGTCCACCGGCGCCCCGTCGGAAATGACCATCAGGATCCGGCGCGCCTCGGACCGGCCGATCAGCCTCTGGTGTGCCCACATCAGGGCCTCGCCGTCGATGTTCTCCTTCAGGAGCCCCTCGCGCATCATCAGGCCCAGGTTGCGCCGGGCCCGCCGCCAGGGGGCGTCCGCGGCCTTGTAGATGATGTGCCGCAGGTCGTTCAGGCGGCCGGGCGCTGCGGGCTTGCCGGCCTTCAGCCAGTCCTCGCGGGAACTGCCGCCCTTCCAGGCCCGGGTGGTGAAGCCCAGGACCTCTGTCTTGACCCCGCAGCGCTCAAGGGTGCGCGCCAGGATGTCGGCGCAGACGGCGGCCACCATGATCGGCCGGCCGCGCATGGACCCGGAATTGTCGATGAGGATGCTGACCACCGTGTCGCGGAACTCGGTGTCCTCCTCCTCCTTGAAGGCCAGGGAGGCGGTCGGATCGACGATCACGCGGGTCAGGCGCGCCACGTCCAGGATCCCTTCCTCCAGGTCGAAGGTCCAGGAGCGGTTCTGTTGGGCCATCAGCTTGCGCTGGAGCTTGTTGGCCAGGCGCGAGACCACGGTCGAAAGGCTGGCCAGCTGTTGGTCAAGATAGGCGCGCAGCCGGGTCAGTTCCTCGGCCTCGCAGAGCTCCTCGGCGGCGACGACCTCGTCGTGGGCGGTGGTGAAGATCCGGTAGACGGGAACCTTGCCCTCGCCCTTGATCTCGGGACGGGCCGGCTGGTCGCCCTCGCCCATTTCCGGGGGCTCGTCCATGTCCTCGGCGTTGGGGTCCTCCATCGCCTCGGTGAGCTGGCTGTCGGCGTCCTCGCTTTCACTGTGGGTGCTCTCGCTGTCGTCCATCGAGGTCTGCTGGGGCGACTGGGCCTCGCCTTCGCCCTCTTCGCCCTGCTCGCTGGCCTCGGCCTCGCCCTCGTCGCCGTCCTCTTCCTGCTGGTCAGCCGGCTCGGGCGCGTCCGACAGGTCGTCGCCCATGGACAGGTCGCGCAGCAGGCTCCGGGCAAGGCGGGCAAAGGCCTTCTGGTCGCCGATGACCTCGCCCAGCTTGTCCAGGGTCTCGCTGCCGCGGGCCTCGATCTCGGCGCGGTACATGTCGACCAGGGGGCGGGCGTTGGCGGGCGGCTCCACCCCGGTCAGGCGCTCGCGCACCAGGAGGGAGACGATATCCGCCATGGGTGGGTTGGCCTGCGCCTCCACGGGGTTGAAGGGGCGGCGCGCCCAGGCGGCCTCGTGCATGGCCTTCAGGTTGGCCTTCACCCCGCCCAGGGCGTTGGCGCCCACGGCCTCGATCCGAGCCTGCTCAAGCGCGTCAAAGACGGGTTGGCCCTCGGCCGATCCCGGCCGGGTCCGGGCGTGGATGGCCGGGTCGTGCTGCGACATCCGAAGGGCCATCTGGTCGGCCAAGCCGCGGATCCGCGCCGCGTCGTCCGGGGTCAGGTCCCGGGGCGGGTGGGGCAGGACGGCCCGGTCCCCCTGGACCCCTGAAGCCTCGCCGGAATAGACGATCTCCAGGTCCGGATTCTGGGCGAGCGACCGCACCGCGTTGGCCAGGGCGCGCTTGAAGGGCTCGACGGGGCTTTCCGGGTTTCTGGACATGGCCGGGGTTCAGGGTCTCCTCAACTCAGAAACGGCGACCCGGTTCCCGGGCGTCGGTCTCCCGGTCAGGGCGCCTGCCGGGCTCAGCCGAGACGCGGGCGGGCGGTGCTTTCGGGCAGTTCCTGCCCAAAGGCGCGCTGGTAGAACTCGGCCACGGTGCCGCGCTCGAGCTCATCGCACTTGTTCAGGAAGGTCATGCGGAAGGCCAGGCCCAGGTCGCCGTCGAAGATCTCGGCGTTCTGCGCCCAGGTGATGACCGTCCGCGGGCTCATCACGGTCGAGATGTCGCCGTTGATGAAGGCGTTGCGGGTCATGTCCGCCACCCGGACCATGGCCGCGACCGTGCGACGGCCCTCGGCCGTGGCGTAGGCGGGGCACTTGGCCACCACGATGTCGGCCTCCACGTCGTGGGCCAGGTAGTTCAGGGTGGTCACGATCGACCAACGGTCCATCTGGCCCTGATTGATCTGCTGGGTGCCGTGATAGAGCCCCGTCGTGTCGCCCAGGCCGATGGTGTTGGTCGTGGCGAACAGGCGGAAGAAGCGGTTCGGCCGGATCACCCGGTTCTGGTCGAGGAGGGTCAGCTTGCCTTGCGCCTCCAGCACCCGCTGGATGACGAACATCACATCGGGTCGGCCCGCGTCGTATTCGTCGAACACCAGGGCGATAGGCCGCTGGATCGTCCAGGGCAGGATGCCTTCGCGGAACTCGGTGACCTGCTTGCCGTCCTTCAGGACGATGGCGTCCTTGCCGACCAGGTCGATCCGCGAGACGTGGCTGTCCAGGTTGACCCGGATGAGGGGCCAGTTGAGGCGCGCGGCAACCTGCTCGATGTGGGTGGACTTGCCCGTCCCGTGATAACCCTGCACCATGACCCGGCGATCATGTGCAAACCCGGCGCATATGGCCTTGGTGGTCTCCGGATCGAACCGATAGGCCGGATCGACGTCGGGGACGTGCGGGTCGCGCTCGCTGAAGGCGGGGACCATCATGTCGGAGTCGACGCCGAACGTCTCCCTCAGGGAGACGCTGCGGTCGGGAACGAGGGACAGGAGCTTTTCGTCCTGGGTATCGGCGAGAGAAGTCATGGCCCGGTTCGATTACAGGCTTACGCGCCCGATGCAAACCGGCTTTGATGGCGGCGTGACCCCGCAGCGAGAATGAGGGTCGGGAGGCGGTGATGAGCGCACAGGCGGAACGCAGCATCCGGGTTGCAGCCGAGCCCACGGGCTTTGGCGCACGTATCTCCGGACCAGACCTTTCCCAGCCCTTGCCAGAGGGCGTCCTGGCCGAGATCCACGAGGCTTGGGCCCGGCACTCGGTGGTCTGTTTCCCGGGCCAACCGCTGGGCCTCGACGCCCTTGAGGCCTTCACCCAGCAGATCGGCCCCTTCGGCAAGGACCCCTACATCGAGCCCATGCCCGGTCGGCCCAACGTCCTCGAACTGCGCCGCGAGCCGGACGAGAAGGCAAGCAACTTCGGAGCGGGATGGCATTCGGACTGGAGCTTCCTCGAGACTCCCCCGGCCGCCACCCTCCTGCGCGCCCAGACCATCCCGCCGGTCGGCGGCGACACCCTGTTCGTCGACGCCAGCCGGGCGTGGGACGCCCTCTCCGACGCCATGAAGGCCGTGCTGGCGCCCCTGCGGGCTGTCCACTCGGCCCGGCAGAGCTACGGCACCAAGGGGGTCTTCGCCCGCGACACCGAAGCCCGGACGATGAAGATCATCGTCTCGGAGGAGGCGGATGGCAGCCTGACCCATCCCCTGGTTCGGACCCATCCGGTGACGGGCCGCAAGGCTCTCTACATCAGCCCGGTCTACACCGTCGGGATCGAGGGCTTCACGCCGGAGGAGTCCAAGGCTCTCCTGGGCTTTCTTTTCGCGCACCTGACACAGGAAGAGTTCATCTACCGGCACCGCTGGACCGTGGGCGACCTTCTGATGTGGGACAACCGCTGCACCATGCACTTCGCCGAAGGTGGCTACGACGGCCACCTGAGGGTCATGCACCGTACGACGGTGCAGGGTGAGGTCCCGGCCTGACGCCGGGTTGGGGGAGGGGGACTGGGATGTTCAAGGGCGCCTTGAAGGTCTGGGTCTGGGCAGGCCTGGCGATCGCTGTCCTCTTCGGCGCCTACGTCGTCGCCGGCTACACGCTGGTCCCGGGTATCATCCGGTCCCAGGCGATCAAGTGGGCGGACGAGAAGCTGCAAAAGCGCCTCGCCCTCGGCGAAATCCGCTTTGATCCCTTCCGCCTCGCGGTCGACATCGAGGACATCGCCCTTCCAGCCGAAGCGCCCATGGTTAAGGTCGGGGCCCTTCGGGTAGACATCAGCTTCCTCTCGCTCTTCACCGGAACGCCCCGGTTCAACGAGATCGCTGTCAACCGACCGTGGGTCTCGGCCATCCTGCGGCCTGACGGCTCGCTGAACCTGGCGGAACTCGCGCCGCCGCCCTCCGATGGCCCCACCCCAAAGCTGGTGATCTCGGATCTCATCGTCGCCGGGGGCGAGGTGGCCTTCGCCGACCACAGGCATGCGCTGAAGCCCGACAAGGTGCTTCGGCCCCTCGGCTTCCGGCTCCGCGACTTCCGGACCTTCCCGGGCGAAGACGGCCGGTTTTCCCTGAACGCCCGCACCCTGCATGACGAGACCCTGGCCTGGAGCGGTACGGCCAGCCTCACGCCCGTAGGGTCGCGGGGCGAGATCGTCGTGAACAAGCTCCACGCCGTTTCCCTGTCCCGCTTCCTTGGCGATGAACTTCCACTCGGCCTGGGCGACGGACTCGCCGATGTCGCGGTGAACTACGACCTGTCCCTCACCGACGCGGGTGCGGGCCTGAAGGGGACCCTCAAGACCTTCAGTCTCAGAAACTTCGCCGCCGTCACCCGCGGCGACCTGCCGCCGGCCCAGTTGGCGGTCGGCCAGGTCGACCTGGCGCCTACCGCCTTCACGGTCTCGGCGCCCAGCAAGGGCGCCCCGGATCTCACTTTCCGCCTGCCCTCCGCCGACATCCGCGGCCTGTCCGTCCGGCCTCCGAAGGGCGGAGAGGGGGCGTCGCTGTCCCATGTCCAGGTTGGCGACGTTGCAGTGTCACTGGCCGGACAGTCCGTCTCGATCGGGTCCGTCCGGCTGGAAGGCCTTTCCGCCGCCGTCCTGCGAACCCCAAACGGTGACATCCGCGTAGCCGGCCTCGCCCCGCCCCCGCCTGCCAAGCCCCAGCCCAGGACGCCCCAGCCCGCGAAGCCTCCGGCCTCCAAGCCTTCAGCGCCGGCCTGGAAGGTCAGCCTGGGGCGGGTCGACCTCGCCGGGGGCGATGTCCGGATCACCGACCAGGCGGTCTCTCCCGCGGCCGCCTTCCGGCTCTCGCCCCTGAATGTCGGCCTGACCGGCGACCTTGCAACTCCCGGCGGCCCCCTCGGCGTCGAGGCCTCCACCCGCATCAACGGCTCGGCCAGCCTTTCGGCCCGGGGGAAGGTCAATCCCACCGCACCCTCCGCCCAGCTGGATGTCAACCTGGCCGCCCTGCCCCTGGCCTGGCTCAAGCCCTACCTGCCGGTACCCGCGGCCCTGGACATCCGCTCCGGGATGGCCAGCGCCCGGGGCGCCATCGCCTTCGATGGACGCCGCCCCGCCCAGCCGGACTTCAGCTGGAAGGGCTCCGCGGCCGTCGACGGGTTCGAGGTCTTCGAGACCCAGGCCCAGTCCCGGCTGGCGGCGTGGAATCGCTTTGCCCTCGAGGGCATGGACCTGACCCCGAGGGGTCTGCGCATCGCCTCTGGCCGGCTGAATGGCCTTGACGCCCGTCTCGAGGTGCTTCCGGACACTTCGCTGAACATCCGGGCCCTGCTGGAGGAGGACCCTGAGGCCAACGCCCGCGCCGAGACGCTCAAGGGCGCCGACCTGAAATCACTCAAGGGCAAGGCCCGCCGGGAGGAGCAGAAGCGCCTGGCCAAGGTGCGCCGCGAGGCCCTGGATGCCCGCGCCGCCAAGCGGGCTGAGGCCCGCAGCAATCGCGTCGAGCCCGACTTCCCCGTCACCCTCGATCGCCTGACCTTCGAGGCCGGCCGTCTTCAGTTCTCGGACTACTCGATCACCCCGAACTTCGCCGCCACCATCGACGCCCTCCGCGGCCGGGTGGACGGCATCAGCAACCGGCCGGGCCGGACCGCCAGCATCCAGCTGGACGGACAGGTGATCAGCCCCAACTCCCCCGTGGTCATCCGAGGGACCCTCGATCCCCTGGACGTGACCGACAGGACCGACATCTCGATGGCGTTCCGGAACATCGAGCTGCCGGTGTTCAACCCCTATTCCGGCCGCTACGCCGGCTACGCCATCGCCCGGGGCAAGCTCACCACGGAGCTGCACTACCGCATCGTCAATGACGCGCTGAACGCCGACCATCACGTTATCATCGACCAGCTGGAGTGGGGCGAGGCCACCAACAGCAAGGACAAGGTGCCCGTGCCGGTACGCCTGGCGACCTCCCTCCTGAAGGACAAGAATGGCGTGATCGACCTCACGGTCCCCGTCACGGGTTCGTTGGAGGACCCGAAGTTCAGGATCTGGCCGATTGTCTGGCAGGTGGTTCGCAACCTCTTCAGCAAGGCTGTCTCCTCTCCGTTCCAGGCCCTTGCGGCGTCTTTCCCCGGAGTCGAGGGCGCCCGGTATGTGGACTTCCAGCCCGGGTCGACCGCCCTTCGGGAGGGGCAGGGCGAGGCCTTTTCAGCCCTTGTCCCCGCCTTCGCCGACCGCCCGGCCCTCAGCCTCGACATCCCGGCCGGGCCCGGCCTCGACGCCGACGCCGAGGCCCTGGCCGAACGCGCCATGTCCGACCGGATGATGGCCCGGGATCTCAAGCGCCGGCCCGACGCCAGGTTTTCGGAGCTGGGCGTGGACGCCCGGTTCGACCGGCTGCGCGACCTGTACCGGGAGACCCTGGGCAAGGCGCCGGAGTTCCCGGAGACCGAGGCCCGGGGCGAAGCCCAGAAACTCGAGCGCATCGAGTGGATGACCGACGCCCTGCGTCCCAGGTTCGCCCCGGACGCAGGGGCCCTCGTCGAGCTGGGCCAGGCCCGCGCCCGGGCGGTAAGCGAGGCGGTCATCGCAGCTGGCCTCGATCCGTCCAGGGTCTTCGTGAATACGAACCTGGCGCCCACTTCGGATGGCGACCGGGTGCGGCTGGAGCTCTCAGTGCGCTGAACGCCGCCAGGGATTTCAGGCCAGCTTGGCCTTCCGCAGGACCTGGTAGGCGCGGATCGTCCGCTGCAGCTTGGCTTCGGCAGACCGGTCACCGCCGTTGGCGTCGGGGTGGCAGAGCTTCACCAGTTCGGTGTAGCGAGCCCGGATCCGGGCGGCGTCCGCGTCCTCGTCGAGGTCCAGGTCCGCCAGGGCGCTCCGCTCCAGCTTGCCTAGCCGTCGGAGGGGGGCCGCCTCGGCGGACCGGCCCTTGGTGGTCCGTCCGAATAGGTCGAAGGGGTCGCGGTAACCGTCTCCCGTGGCGAAGCCGTGTGCGGCCGCTGCGGCCTCCCTGGAGTTGCGCCCGGCCTTGAAGTCCCAAGTCGGCCGGTCGCCCAGGGCGCTCTGTTCCATCCGGGCCCGCACCTCGGACTCGCTCATGCCGGCGAAGAAGTTCCAGTTGCGGTTGTAGTCGGCGGCATGGGGCTGGCAGAACCAGTAGTGCTCGTTCAGGAGGTCCCGGCTCTTGGGCGCCCGGGCGCTGGCGGCGATCCGGCAGCCGGGATGGTCGCAGGCGCGCTCCCCGGGCTTCAGCGCATGGACATCAGCCTGGGCCGCCTCGTCGGCCGTAGGCGGCCGGACGCGGATGTCTACGAAGCGGGGTCTGTATTGAAACGCGCCGGCCATCCGCCAAGTATGAGAAGGTTGGGCAGGCTTTCAAGATTCGAAGGACGGGCATGGGACGGATCGCTGGAACGTTGCGGGAAAAGCTCAGCGTCGCCTTCGCGCCCGAGGAGCTCGAGGTCGAGGACGACTCCGCCCGGCATGCCGGGCATGCGGGGGCTACACCGGGGGGCGAAAGCCACTTCAACATCCGCATCCGGTCCGCCGCCTTCGCCGGCCAGTCCCGGGTGACCCGCCAACGCATGGTCTACCGGGTCCTCGCCGAGGAACTCGCCGGGCCCGTCCACGCCCTGTCCCTGACGGCCCTTGCGCCGGACGAGGCAAGGTAACAGTCTGTCGGCCTTGAACGGGGGGAACCTGAATTGCTGACCACCATCCGGGTGAACGGGGTCGACCGCGCGGCCGACGTCGACACGCGCACGAGCCTGCTCGATTTCCTGCGCGAGCGCCTCGACCTCAAGGGAACCAAGAAGGGCTGCGATCACGGCCAGTGCGGCGCCTGCACGGTGCTGGTGAACGGGGTCCGGATCAACGCCTGCCTGTCCCTCGCGGTCATGCATGAGGGCGACGAGGTCGTGACGGTCGAGGGGTTGGCGGAGGCTGAGGCCCTTCATCCCGTCCAGGCGGCCTTCCTGGCCGAGGACGCCTTCCAGTGCGGTTATTGCACCCCGGGACAGATCTGCTCGGCGGTGGGCCTGCTCTCCGAGATCGCCGCCGGACAGCCCAGCGAGGCGACGGCCGACCTCGCCGGGCCCGTGGTTCTCACCGACGCCGAGATCCGTGAGCGGATGAGCGGCAACATCTGTCGCTGCTCGGCCTATCCCCAGATCCTCGCCGCCGTGCGCCGCGCCGCCGGAGCCGCCGCATGAAGCCCTTCGCCTATGAGCGCGCCCGGGATGTCGACCACGCCCTCAGCCTGGTCGCAGCCAGCCCCGGGGCCCGGTTCCTGGCCGGGGGCACCAACCTCCTGGACCTGATGAAGCTGGAGATCGAGCAGCCGCCGCGGCTGATCGACGTGGGCCGCCTGCGCCTGGCCGATATCGCCGAGACCGCCGGAGGCGGCCTCCGCATCGGGGCCCTGGCCAGCAATACGGCCGTCGCCTCCGACCCGAGGGTCCGCCGCCGCTATCCGGCCCTGGCGCGGGCCATACTCGCCGGGGGCTCAGTCCAGCTGCGCAACAAGGCCACGGTGGGCGGCAACCTGATGCAGCGCACCCGCTGCCCCTATTTCATGGACGCCGCCAAGCCCTGCAACAAGCGTCTCCCGGGATCCGGCTGCAGCGCCATGGACGGCCTGTCGAGCACCCTGGCCCTCTTCGGGGCCAGCGAGATGTGCATCGCCGTCAGTCCTTCGGACATGAGCGTGGCCCTGGCCGCCTTCGACGCCGTGGCCGAGACGGTCCGGGCCGATGGGTCGGTCCAGCGCCGGCCGGTCGAGACCCTGCACCGCCTGCCGGACGAGGCGCCGCAGGTGGATACGGACCTCGCGCCCGATGAACTCATCCTGGCGGTCGAGCTGCCGCCCCCGCCCGAGGGGGGGCAGGCCTGGCGGAAGGTCAGGGCCCGGGCGTCCTACACCGGGGCCCTCGCCAGCGTCGCCGTCGCCGGCGACCGCGTGGCCCTGGGGGCGGTGGCTGCGCGCCCCTGGCGCGCCCGCACCGCCGAAACCGCCCTGGCCGACGGAGCCTCGCCCGCCGAGGCGGTCGGAGCCGAACTGGCCGCCGCCGTAGGGCAGGCGGGTCGAAAGTCCCTGGTGCGGCGCCTCGCCGCCGACGTGATCCGGCAGGCCCGGGAAGGGGTGGGCTCATGAGCACCGTTCGCGACTGGGCCGCGCCCAATCCCGTCACAGAGAACCGCACGGGCCTGATCGGCCGGCCCGTCGATCGCTATGAGGGACGTCTCAAGGTCACCGGGACGGCGCCTTACGCCTTCGAGGTGGAGACCCCCGCGCCCCCCCTCTACGGCCACATTGTCTCCTCGACCCTGGCCCGGGGTCGCATTGTCTCGATCGAGGTCTCGGCGGCCGAGGCCGCGCCCGGCGTTGTCCGGGTCTGGACCCACCTCAATGTTCCGGCCCAGGCGGCGCGGGGCGCACGGCTCAATCCGCGCAGCCAGAGAGCCTCAAATCCAGCCCTGGAATCGGACCGCGTCGAGCACTACGGCCAGTCCGTCGCCTTCGTCCTCGCCGATACGCCCGAGAACGCCCGGGCCGCCGGCGGCCTGGTGCGGATCGTCTATGAAGCCGAGCCGGCCGACCTCGACTTTTTGTCCAGCCTGGACCAGGCGGGTCCCGCCCCGGGCGAGGAAGACATGCGCGTCGGCGACTTCGAGGCGGGATACTCCGCCTCCGAGGTGACGGTCGACGCCACCTGGTTCAGCCCCCTGCAGAACCACGCCCAGATGGAGCCATGCGCCACCACCGCCTGGTGGGAAGGCGACAAGGTGGTGGTCCACACCTCCATCCAGATGGTCAAGGGCGGCCAGCACGCCCTGGCCGAGACCCTGGGAATCCCCTCAGACCGGGTCCGCCTCTTCACGCGCTACATCGGCGGCGGTTTCGGCGGGAAGGGCCAGTCCTACGACGACCTGACCCTGGCGGCCCTCGCCGCCCGCGAAGCCGGCCAGCCGGTCCGGGTCGCCTACACCCGCCAGCAGATGTTCCAGGCCACCATCCACCGGCCCGCCGTCCAGATGAGGGTCCGGCTTGGCGCCGACCGCTCCGGCCGGCTCAACGCCATGGCCCTGGAGGCGGTGACCCATTGCGCCCGCAACGCCCCCTTCGTGGAGCACGCCGCCAACTTCGCCCGCAACCTCTATGCGGCGCCGCACCGACTGACGGGGCACCGGCTGGTCCGCCTCGACATTCCCCACGCCGGAGCCATGCGCGCGCCGGGTGAGGCGCCGGGGATGCTGTCCCTGGAATGCGCCATGGACGAACTGGCCGAGACCCTGGGCCTTGACCCCATCGAGCTGCGTATCCGCAATGAGCCCCTGGCGGACCCGGAGACCGGCAAGCCCTTCTCCGTCCGCCAGCTCGTTCGCTGCATGCAGGAAGGCGCACAGCAGTTCGGCTGGGATCGCCGGAACCCGGCGCCCGGCGCCGTCCGGGACGGGCGCTGGTATGTCGGCATGGGCATGGCGACCGCCATCCGCGGCAACTTCCTGCTGCCCGCCAAGGCCGGGCTTCGCCTCACCGGCGACGGAATCGCGACCCTCACCCAGGGCATGACCGACATCGGCACCGGCACCTACACCATCCTGGCCCAGATCACGGGCGAGACCCTGGGCCTCACCCTTGACCAGGTCCGGGTCGAGTTGGGCGATTCCGACATGCCTCCGGCGCCCGGCTCGGGCGGCCAGTTCGGCGCCGCCACTGCAGGCTCCGCGGCCTTCGAGACGGGGATGGTCATGCGCCGCCGCCTGGCCGAGCTCGCCGCCGGGGACCCGACCTCGCCCCTCTATGGCGAGGACCCGACCCTGATGGACTTCGCCAACGGCAACATTGTCCTGGGTAACCGCAGCGAGAGCCTCGCCGCCCTGGCCGCCCGCGCCGGGCCTGAGGGGGTTTATGTGGAAGGCGGGATCTCTCCCGCCGCCGACGCCCGCGACTGGTCCCAGCACACCTACGGCGCCCAGTTCACCGAGGTCGGGGTCGACTCCGTCACTGGCGAGGTGCGCCTGCGCCGCATGTTCGGGGTCTTCGCCGCCGGTCGCATCCTCAACGCCAAGCTGGCCAAGAGCCAGATCACCGGCGGGATGATCTGGGGTGTCGGCGCGGCCCTCTCCGAGGCCAACCCGGTCGATCCGCGCTATGGCTCCTTCCTCCACCAGGACCTGGGGGGCTACCTCGCCCCGGTCCATGCGGACATCGTCAACCTCGACGCGGTCCTGCTGGACGAGGCCGACGACAAGGCCAACCCCATGGGGATCAAGGGCGTGGGCGAGCTGGGCATCTGTGGCGCGGGAGCAGCCATCGCCAACGCAGTCTACAATGCCTGCGGCGTACGCCTGCGCGACTACCCCCTGACCCCGGACAAGGTGCTGGCCGCCCTGGAGGCCAAGGGCCTCTGAGGACCAGCGCCATCCGGCGGGTCAGGCGGTCTCCGCGCCCTCAAGGGGGGGCGAGATCTTCAGGGCGGTGATGCGGTTGCGCACCCGCTTGACCACCTGGAAGCGGTGGCCGTGGAAGATGAAGGCCTGGCCGATCCTGGGGATGGCCTGAGCCTCGTGGATGACCAGGCCGGCCACGGTCACGGCGGGCTCGTCGGGCAGGTTCCAGTCCATGGCGCGGTTCAGGTCACGGACGGCCACCGACCCGGCCACCGACACCGACCCGTCCGGCTGACGGCGAAGGCCCTCGACGGTGTTGTCGTACTCGTCCTCGATCTCACCGACGATCTCCTCGAGGATGTCCTCCAGGGTCACCAGGCCCTGCAGGGCCCCGTACTCGTCGACCACCAGGGCGAAGTGGTTCTTCTGCTTGAGGAAGGCGTTCAGCTGATCCTTGAGGTTGGTGGTGTCCGGGATGAACCAGGGCTCGCGGCGGATCTTGTCCACCGACACCTTCGACATGTCGCCGTCCGCTTCCGAGATCGCCAGCAACAGGTCCTTGGCGTGCAGGATGCCGATGATGTTCTCGGGGTTGTCCCGGTAGAGGGGAATTCGGGTGTGGTCGCTCTTCAGGACGTGGGCGACCAGCTCCCGGACCGGCAGGTCGGCATCGACCATCGAGATCGACATTCGGTGCACCATGACCTGGCTGACATCCATCTCGGACAGGTCGAGGACCCCGCCCAGCATCCGCCGGTCCCGGGCCTCCACCAGGCCTTCGGAGTGGTGGTACTCCACCGCGCCGCGGATTTCCTCGTGCGCGGCCAGGACGTCCATCTCCATGCCCAGCTTGACGCCGAAAAGGCCCAGCGTCCGCCGGACAACCCACTGGATCGCCCAGATCATGGGGCCAAAGACCTTCACCATCACCAGGGTCGGCGCGGACAGGAAGCGGGCCACGTCGTCCGAGCGCAGGATGGCCAGGGTCTTGGGCAGGACCTCCGAGAACACGAGGACAAGGACGGTCATGATCCCCGTCGCCGCCGCCACGCCCCAGGCCCCGGGGATGGCCTGCGTCAGGACTTCCGTGGTGACTGCCGAGGCCAGGATGTTGATCAGGTTGTTGCCCAGGAGGACCGCCCCGATCATGGTCTCCTGGTCGGAGATCAGGCGGTTCACCCGCCCGGCCGCCCGGTCGCCTTCGCGCTCGAGTTGGTGCATCCGGGTGCGGCTCGCTCCCGTGAGCGCCGTCTCGGCGGCCGAAAACACCGCCGAGATGGCCAGGAGGCCGAAGATAACCGGGGTCAGGGCCAGGACGACGCCCCACATCAGACAGCTCCCTCAGAAACCAGGAAGGCGCGCATGCGGCCCGCGTCGAGGTCGCGCGCCACAAAGGCCTCACCCGCACGCCGGGCGAGGATGAAGGTGAGCCGGCCGCCCTCGGCCTTTTTGTCCTGGGCCATGTGGCGCAGGAGGTCGTCGGCGGCGAAGGTCCGCGCGCTAAGGTCCGACAGGCGGGCGGGCAGGCCCGCAGCGGCGACAGCGGCGACGGCCCGCTCTGCGTCCGCGGCAGGGCACAGGCCCTCTGCGGCCGAGTACCGGAAGGCCATGGCCGAGCCGAGGGCCACCGCCTCACCATGCAGCAGGGCCTCGCCGTAGCCGGTTTCGGCCTCCAGGGCGTGGCCGAAGGTGTGGCCGAGGTTCAGCAGGGCCCGGCGTCCGGCCTCACGCTCGTCGGCGATGACGATCTCGGCCTTCATCTCCACGGACCGCTCCACGGCCCGGGCCAGGGCTTCCGGGTCGCGGGACAGGACCGCACCGCCGTTGGCCTCCAGCCAGGCGAAGAAGTGTTCATCGCCCAGCAGGCCGTACTTCAGCACCTCGGCGTAGCCTGCGCGCATCTCCCGGTCGGAAAGGGTGCCCAGCACGTCGAGGTCTGCAAGGACCAGGCGCGGCTGGTGGAAGGCGCCGACCAGGTTCTTGCCGCGCGGAGTGTCGATGGCCGTCTTGCCCCCCACCGAGGAGTCCACCTGGGCCAGAAGGGTGGTGGGGATCTGCACGAAGTCGGCGCCGCGCTTGTAGATGGCGGCGGCGAAGCCGGCGAGGTCGCCGATCACCCCGCCTCCGAAGGCGACGATCAGGTCGCCCCGGTCCAACTCCAGGGCCAGCAGGGCGTCGCAGAGCGTCTCCAGCCCGGCGAAGCTCTTTGTGGGCTCGCCGGGGGGCAGTACGATGGGATGGACGGCCAGCCCGCCCCGCTCAAGTGCGGCGGTCAGTCGGGCGCCATGCAGTCCCCAGACGGTCTCGTCAGAGACGACGGCGACCCGGTCTCGACGCACGAAGGGGCGCAGGCGCTCTCCGGCCGTCTCCAGCAGTCCGGGGCCAATCAGCACCTCATAGCGGCGCTCGCCAAGCTCGACGGGAACGGAACGGGTCATGTGAGGGGGCGGGCCTGCCAGTCTGTCAGGGCGCGGATCACCTGGTCGACGGTGACCTGGTGCGGCGAATCCCCGGTCTCGACGGTGATGTCCGCCTCGCCGTAGGCCGGATAGCGCGCTTCCGCCTGCTCGGTCAGCACGGTCATCGGGTCCTTGCCGGTCAGCAAGGGGCGGTTGTCCTTGCGCGCCACCCGTCGGGCCAGGACGGGCAGGTCCGCCTTCAGCCAGACCGACACGCTCCGCGCCTTGATCAGGTTCCGGGTCTCGGGGTTCATGAAGGCCCCGCCGCCGGTGGCCAGGATGATGGGCGGCCCCTCCAGGAGACGGGCGATCACCCGTCGCTCTCCGTCACGGAAGGCGGGCTCTCCCAACTGCGCGAAGATTTCCGGGATGGAGCGGCCAGCGGCGACCTCGACCTCTTCATCGGCGTCGCGGAAGGGCAGGTCCAGGGCCTGGGCGAGGCGCTTGCCAACGCTGGACTTGCCCGAACCCATCAGTCCCACGAGGGTGATGGTCCGGGCGCGCAAGGGGTCTGACGGGTCCATGGGAAGTCTTGTTTCTACACCAAGCCTCCGGCAGGCGCTAGGATCAGGCTGATTTGGCGGGCCCGGGCGCCCGCAGGCGGGGATCATGAGCGGCGAGGGCTGGGCCGAGGCTTTCCTGGAGATGATGTCCGTCGAGCGGGCGGCGGCGGCCAACACCCTGCGCGCTTACGAGCGCGATCTCCTGGATGCTTCCGGCTTCCTCGCCGGGCGCGGCCTCTCCCTGGCCTCGGCCTCCGCTGGGGATGTCGAGGCCTACTTCGCTGATCTTGGGCGGCGCGGGCTGTCGCCCGCCACGGCCTCCCGGCGCCGGGCGGCGCTGCGCCAGTTCTACCGCTTCGTCCTGGCCGAGGGCTGGCGCCCCGACGATCCCTCCCGCCGGGTCGAGGCGCCCCGCCGCGGCAGGCCCCTTCCCAGGGTCCTCAGCCGCGAGGAGGCCGCCGCCCTTATCGCCGCCGCCGCCGCCCGGGACGAGGTGAAGGGCCTGCGCCTCGCCTGCATGATCGAGCTGGCCTACGCGGGCGGACTTCGGGTGTCCGAGCTCACCAGCCTTACCCTCGCCGCGGTCGCCCGCGACCCCGACTTCCTGATGATCCGCGGCAAGGGCGGCAAGGAGCGGCTCGCTCCCCTGAACGATGCCGCCCGGGCTGTCGTCCGCGCCTGGCGGGAGGTGAGGTCCAGGACACTGCCAAAGGGAGACACGGCCAATCCCTGGCTCTTCCCTTCCAGCGGCAGGGGCGGGCGGCTGACCCCGCGCCGGTTCGCCCAGCTGCTCGCAGAGGCGGCGGCCGGGGCCGGAATCGACCCCGACCGGGTCTCGCCCCACGTCCTCAGGCACGCCTTCGCCACCCACCTCCTGGAGGGCGGCGCCGACCTGCGCGTCGTCCAGACCCTGCTCGGCCACGCCGACATCGCCACCACCCAGATCTACACCCACGTGGCCGGGGACAGGCTGCGCGAGGTGGTCACCTCGGCCCACCCGCTCTCCGCCGCCCGCAAGCCCGGGCGCGAATCCGGCTTTTCCTGAGGCCCCCCACCCACTAGGTTCCCCCCACCGAAACAGGACGGGATTCCCGCCGCATGGCCGTTCATTATCTCGAGTTCGAGCGCCCCATCGCCGACCTCGAGGCCAAGATCGACGAGCTGTCCCGCCTGGCCGAGACCGCCGGCACGGATGACCTGACCCGCGAGATCGACGCCCTGCGTGACCGGGCCCGGCAGATGCGCAAGGACGCCTACGCCAACCTCGACGCCTGGCAGAAGACGCAGGTCGCCCGTCATCCCGAGCGGCCCCATTTCGTGGATTACTGCGCCGGGCTGATCGACGAGTTCGTCGAGCTGAAGGGCGACCGAAAGTTCGCCGACGACCAGGCCATCATGGGCGGCATCGGCCGGTTCCGCGGCCGCCCCGTCCTGGTCATGGGACATGAGAAGGGGCGGGACACCGTCACCCGGGTAAAGCACAACTTCGGCTATGCCCGGCCCGAGGGCTACCGCAAGGCCATCCGGCTCATGGAGCTGGCCGAGCGCTTCAACCTGCCGGTCATCAGCTTCGTCGACACCCCTGCGGCCTATCCGGGCGTGGGGTCCGAGGAACGCGGCGTCGCCGAGGCCATCGCCCGCTCTACCGAGAAGTGCCTGATGCTCCGGGTGCCCATGGTCGCCATCGTCACGGGCGAGGGCGGGTCGGGCGGCGCCCTGGGCATCGCCTGTGGCAACCGGGTCCTGATCCTCGAGCACGCCATCTATTCGGTCATCCCGCCCGAGGGGGCCAATTCCATCCTCTGGCGGGGCGCGCGCACCGCCGAGGAGGCCGCCAAGGCGATGAAGATCACCGCCGCCGATCTCCTGAAGATGAAGATCGTCGACCGGATCATCCCGGAACCCCCCGGCGGCGCCCACGCCGATCCCGCCGCGGCCCTGCGGATCGTCGGCGACGCCCTGGAAAAGGAACTCGACAGCCTCGAGGGCAAGAGCGTCGAGAAGCTCTTGAAGCAGAGGTCCGAGCGTTTCTACGCCATCGGCCGGACCGGCCTGAAGTAGGCGGAAATGCCGCTTGCCTGACCTTGGGTCCGGCGCTTCATTGTGCCTCCAAGAGGCGAAAGCCTGCGCCAAGGGGAGGACATCATGGCGATCAAGACGCGTTTCACCGAGCTTGTCGGTGTGGAGCACCCTGTCGTGCAGGGCGGCATGCAGTGGGTCGGCCGCGCCGAGCTCGTCGCCGCCGTGGCCAACGCCGGGGGCCTGGGCTTCATCACCGCCCTGACCCAGCCGACGCCGGACGCCCTGCGGGCCGAGATCGAGCGCTGCCGCAAGCTGACGGACAAGCCCTTTGGCGTGAACCTGACCATCCTGCCGGCGATCAACCCGCCGCCCTACGCCGAGTACCGGAAGGCGATCATCGAGAGCGGCGTGAAGATCGTCGAGACCGCGGGCAACAAGCCTCAGGAACACGTCGACGACTTCAAGGCCAACGGCGTCATTGTCGTGCACAAGTGCACCAGTGTCCGCCACGCCCTGTCCGCCGAGCGGATGGGCGTCGACGCCATCTCGATCGACGGCTTCGAGTGCGCCGGCCACCCGGGTGAGGATGATGTCCCCGGCCTGATCCTGATCCCCGCCGCCGCCGACAAGGTGAAGGTGCCGATGATCGCCTCCGGCGGCTTCGGGGACGCCCGCGGCCTGGTGGCCGCCCTGGCCCTCGGCGCCGAGGGCATCAACATGGGCACCCGCTTCATGTGCACGAAGGAAAGCCCGATCCACGAGAACGTGAAGCGCCAGATCGTCGAGAATGACGAGCGCGCCACCGACCTGATCTTCCGCACCATGCACAACACCTCGCGGGTCGCGCGCAACGACATCAGCCGCCAGGTGGTCGAGCTGGAGCGCTCGGGCGCCAAGTTCGAGGACGTGCGGGAGCTGGTGGCCGGCACCCGCGGCCGGGTGGTCTACGAGACCGGCGATCCCGACCACGGCATCTGGTCGGCCGGCCAGGTCCAGGGCCTGATCCACGACATCCCGACCTGCGCCGAGCTGGTCTCGCGCATCGTCACCGAGGCTGAGGCCATCATCAAAGGCCGCCTGGCCCGCTTCGTGGTCTGAGCCTCAGGCGATCCGGCGGAGGGCGGCGGCGATCTCGTCGACCGCTTCCGCTGAGGTCGCCCAGGAGCACATGAACCGCACGGAACCGTCGAGGAAGCGGTAGACGAACCAGCCCTCGGTCCTGAGGGCCTCCAGGCGCGCCTCGTCCATGTGGACAAAGACCCCGTTGGCCTCCACCGGGTGGGCGAGGGGGAAGGGACATGCGGCCGCCAGCCGGGCCGCCATGGCGTTGGCGTGCGCCGCCCGCCGGGCCCAGGCGCCGTCGGCCAGCATCCCCAGGAAGGGGGCCGCCAGGAAACGTCCCTTGGAGGCCAGCTGTCCCGACTGCTTGAGCCGGGCGTCGAAGCGCCGGGCCAGCGCCCGGTCGAAGATCACGATGGCCTCGCAGGGCGGCATGCCCGACTTGGCGCCGCCCAGGACCAGCAGGTCCACGCCCATCGGACCGATGGTGCGGACGTCGAAGCCGGCGGCGGCGGCGTTCGCCAGCCGGGCTCCGTCGAGGTGCACCCCAAGGCCGGAGGATTTCGCCCGCGCGCAGAGGGCCGCCAGGGCCTCGCCCGGATAGACCGCCCCGTACTCCGTCGCCTGGGTCAGGGAAAGGGCGGCGGGGGGCTGGCGGTGCGAGACTTCGGGCTCCGCCAGGACCGCCTCGAGGCCCGCCGGGTCGATCCGTCCCGAGGCGCCTTCCAGTCCCGTCAGGCCCACGCCATGTCCGAACAGGCCCGGCGCGCCGGTCTCGTCAGTCAGGACATGGGCGTGGCGATGCGCCAGCACGGCCTCGAAGGGGCGCGCCAGGGCGGCCAGGCAGATGGCGTTCGCGGCCGTTCCCGAGGCGACGAAGCGGACCTCGGCGTCTGTTTCCAGAAGTGCGCGGACGGCGTCGGCGGCGGCGGCGGTGACCGGGTCAGAGCCGTAGCCAGGCGTGAAGCCGGCCTCATTGGCCCGGACAAGGGCCTCCATCGCCTCCGGTGCGGCGGGCGCCGTGTTGTCAGAGGCGAAGTCATAGCGCGCCATGGCCGGGCTCAGCCCGCCTCGCGGGCCCAGGCCCTGACTTCGTCCACGTAGAGGTCAGGCTCCTCCATGGCTGCGAAATGCCCGCCCCGGGGCATCTCGCTCCACCGGACGATGTTGTAGGCCCGCTCGGCCCAGCTGCGCGGCGGGGCGGAATAGAGGGGCTCGCCCGGGAAGTTGGCGAAGGCCGTCGGAGTTTCGCAGCGCTCGCCCGGCTTGAAGGCGACCCCGCCCTCCTCGCCAAGGCCCCGGTAGTACCAGGCGCCGGTCGTGAAGCTGCCGGTCATCACGTAGATCATGATGTTGGTCAGCAGCTGGTCGCGGGAATAGGCTTGGTCGAGGGTCTTCACCGACAGGTCGGACCAGTCATGGAAGCGCTCGGCGATCCAGGCCGCCTGGCCCACGGGATTGCCCGCCGCCATCCAGGCGATGGACTGGGGCTTGGAGGCCTGCAGGCGGAAGTAGGCGCCCATGAGCTCCATCATCTGCCCCTGGCGGGTGATCCAGGCGATCTCGGCCTCAGACGTCGGACCGCCATTGGGCCGGAAGCCGATCATGTTGAGGTGGATGGCCCGGGCGTTGTCGCCGTGGTTGCGTCCCAGCCAGGAGGTGACGAGGCCGCCCCAGTCGCCGCCCTGGGCGAGATAGGAGCGATAGCCGAGGACCTCGGTCATCAGCTGGTTGAACAGGGCCGCCGTCGCCTTCTGGCCGATGGGGCGCCTGGGCTTGGACGAGAAGCCGAACCCTGGCAGGGACGGGATGACCAGGTCGAAGGCGTCCGCCGGGTCCCCGCCGAAGCGGCTGGGGAAGGCCAGCTTCTCGATGGCGCCCCAGAACTCGAAGTGCGAGCCCGGCCAGCCATGGGTGATGAGCAGGGGTCGCTTTCCCCCGGCCTCTCCCACCACGTGCAGGTAGTGCAGGTCAAAGTCCCCGACCTTCGCCGTGAACTGGGGGAACCGGTTCAGGTCGGCGACCGCGGCGCGCCAGTCGAAACCCTCGGTCCAGTAGGCGCAGAGCGACTTCAGCCAGGCGCCGTCGCAGCCATAGGCCCAGCCGTCCTCGACCTCTGGGGCGATTGGCCAGGGATAGGCCCGGACCTGGGCCAGGACGGCCTCGACCTCGGCCTCGGACCAGCGGACTTCAAAGGGGGTGGGCATGGCGAGTCTCCGGCTCTCTAGGGGCGGAGGCATCTCCACCGCCTGCCGGCGGCGAGGTCAAGGGGCGGCGTCGGCGATGGCGCCCAGGCAAGCCATGCGGTGGAGGCGCCGGCCCTCTGCCGGCGAGATCTGGCCCAGCAGGACCAGGCCGGCGAAGCCGTAGACGATGGCCCAAAAGACATGGCCGTAGTCCTCCGCCGATCCCTTCACCAGGCCGGCGTCGATCAGGCCCTGGACGTGGCGGACCTGGCAGGCGCGGGCCCTTTCGCCGGCGGCGAGCAGCCCCTCCGACGGCGGAGCCTCCATGTCCTTCAGGTCGAACATCAGGGCGTAGGCGCGAGAGTTGTCCACCGCGAAGTCGAGATAGGCCTCGCCCACGGCGATGGAGCGCGCGGCGGCGTCGCCCCCCGCGTCGAAGGCGGCCTCCAGGGCGTCGGCGAAGCGGTTGTAGGCGCTTGTCCTTACCGCATCGATGATCTCGTCCTTGTCCCGGAAGTACCGGTAGGGCGTCATCGGGCTGACCCCGAGGGCCGTGGCCAGCTGACGCATGGTCACCGCCTCGATGCCGTGCTCGGCAAAGAGTTCCTCGGCCGCAGCGCAGAGGCGGGCGCGGAAGTCGGCGACGTCGGCGTCGGAAAGGACCCGGGGCATTCTTCCATCCGCAGCATGGCAACCGCGGTCGGCGCCCTTGCGTCCGACCCCGGGAAGGGTCAACACTTTACATCGTAACTCGGCTGAGGCGCGACCCTGATGAGCGAAAAGAAGCGTGGCAACCCTTACCTGACCGGGAACTTCGCCCCAGTCCGCACCGAGGATGACTTCGACCTCGAGGTTGTCGGCGAGATTCCGGAGGGTCTGGCGGGCACGCTCTACCGCACCGGCGCCAATCCGCAGTTCGAGCCCCTGGATCCCAACTACCACTGGTTCACGGGCGACGGCATGGTCCACGCCTTCCGGGTGGGCGGCGGCAAGGTCACCTATCGGAACCGCTATGTCCGCACCCCGAAGTGGGAGCTGGAGCACCAGCACGGCCGGTCCCTGTTCGGTGGCTTCAATCCCATGCTGAGCGATCCCCTGGCCGCCGGCCAGGACAGCGGCGTGGCGAACACCAACATCCTTTTCCACGCCGGCCGCCTTCTGGCCCTGGAAGAGGGGCACATGCCCTTCGAGGTGGACCGCGACACCCTGGCCCCCTTGGGCTACGCCAGCGAGTACGCCGGGCGGGTCACCGCGCATCCCAAACTGGACCCGAAGACCGGGGAGATGGTCTGGTTCGGCTATGGCGTCGGACCCCACCCCTTCTCCACGACCATGAGCTACGGGGTTACCGACGCCTCCGGCAAGGTCGTCCAGCGGACGGACTTCGAGGCGCCCTACTCGGCCATGGTCCACGACTTCCTGGTCACCGAGAACTACGTCCTGTTCCCGGTCATGCCCCTCACCGGCAGCCTTGAGCGGGCCATGAAGGGCCTGCCCGGCTACGCCTGGGAACCGGGCAAGCCCTCCTATGTCGGCCTCATGAAGCGGGGCGAGGGGGTCTCGGCCATCCGCTGGTTCATGACCAAGCCAGGCTATGTCTTCCATCCCATGAACGCCCGGGAGGAGGGCGACCGGATCATCGCTGAGGTCTGCCTCTACGACGCCGCTCCCCTTTTCCCCCTGGCCGATGGCCGGCCAGGGGCCCGCAGCGGCGCCCGGCTGACCCGATGGGAATTCGACCTGACGGGCGCCACGGACCAGGTGAAGGAGACGGCCATCGACGACCTCGATTCCGAATTCCCGCGCCTGGATGAGCGCTTCGCCGGCCTGCCCTACCGTCACGGCTACTATGCGGCCGACACCACTGGCGCCAAGTCGGTCAAGATGAACGCCATCGCCCACATCGACCTGAAGTCCGGCGTTCGGAAGGTCTGCACCTTCGAGCCTGGCGACCAGGTCTCCGAGCCGGTCTTCACGCCCCGCTCCGCCACGGCGGCCGAGGGCGAGGGCTGGCTGACCACGGTGGTCTGGCGCGCCGCCGAGAACCGTTCCGACCTCGTCATCCTCGACGCCTCGGACGTCGACCGGGGTCCCGTGGCCCTGGCCAAGGTCCCTCGGCGGGTCCCCTTCGGTTTCCATGGGAACTGGGTGGACGCCTAGGCGGCCGGCTTCGTCCAACCGACACAGTTCCGGGCCAGACTGCGACTCCCGCAACTTCCAGGCCCGGAACCTCCATGTCCCCGATCCCCCCCACCCGTCGCCACGCCCTGGCGGGGCTGTCTGCCTCCGCCGTCGTCCTCGCGAGCCTGACGCCGGCGGGCGCCCAGGCGTCGCCGCCGGAAATCTTCCGGCACGGCGTGGCCAGTGGCGATCCGGATGCGACAAGCATCGTACTCTGGACCCGGGTCACCGCTTCCGGCCCTGTCGAGGTCGAGTGGGAACTGGCCGATGACCCGGCCTTCACCCGGCCCGTGCAGGGCGGTCGGGTGATCGCGGGTCCCGAGCGGGATTTCACGGTCAAGGTCCTGGCCTCCGGGCTGACGCCTGGCCGTCAGTACCACTACCGGTTCCGCGCCTTGGGCGAGGCTTCGCCCGCGGGACGCACCCTGACGCTTCCGACGGGACGGTTGGACCGGCTGGGCCTGGCCCTCGTGTCCTGCTCCAACTACGCCTTTGGCTTCTTCAACGCCTACGCGGCCATCGCCCGGGACGCGGCGGTGGACCTGGTGCTCCACACCGGCGACTACATCTACGAGTATGCCGGCGACGGCTGGGGGTCTGAGGCGGCCCAACGGATCGGCCGGGTCCACGAGCCGTCCCGCGAGATCCTCACCCTCTCCGACTACCGGATCCGTCACGCCCAGTACAAGACGGACGCCGGGTCCCGCGCCATGCTCGCGGCCAAGCCCCTGCTGTGCTGCTGGGATGATCACGAGAGCGCCAACAACCCCTGGACAGGGGGGGCCGAGAACCACCAGCCCGAGACGGAGGGGGACTGGGGTGCGCGCCGTGACGCCGCTCTACAGGCCTATTACGAGTGGATGCCGATCCGCGACCCGGCGCCGGGACGGACCCGCGCCCAGTTCTGGCGGACCTATGTCTTTGGCGACCTCGCCACGCTTTGCACCCTCGAGACCCGCCACACAGCCCGGGCTCAACAGATCGACTATGCCGACTGGCGCGACCAGGTGAAGAGCCGCCAGGACGCCGAAACGCTTGAACGCGAGACCATCGGAGCGCCCGGGCGCCGCCTGATCGGTCCGGACCAGGAAGCAGGCCTTGCCGCAGCCTGGCGCGCCTCCATTGCATCCGGGCAGCCCTGGCGGCTGGTCGGCAATCCCATGCCCATCGCCCGGACGCGGGTTCCGGATGTCGCCTCCCTGGGCCTCGTTGCGGGCGCCCGGGGACCTGCAGCCGAAGTGCTGGCCTGGAAGGGTCGATGGAACCTGCCCTTCTACCCGGACACCTGGGATGGCTATTCCTGGGCCCGCGAGCGCTTCTACGACTCCGCTCGTGACGCGGGCGCGACGGATCTCGTTTTCCTGACGGGAGACAGCCACAGCTTCTGGGCGAACCAGTTGGCCGATGGACAGGGCCGGGCTGCGGGCGTCGAGATCGGGACTTCAGGGGTCACCTCCCCGGGTGACTTCATCGAGAGTGGCTTTGGCCCGAAGGCTTCCGCCCGGCTCGACAAGGCCTTCGCCGACCACAACCCCGAGGTGCTTTGGACTGATGGCCTGCACCAGGGCTATGTCCGGGTCGAGCTAGGGCGTTCCGGTGGCCGCGCCATCTTCCTGTCCACCCCCGACCTGGCGCGGCCCGGCCACCGGGCTGAGGTCCTGGGAACCTGGCGCATTGATCGGGGGCCCTCTGGCCTGCGCCTTTCCCCCGCCTAGGGCGGGAATCGATTGACCTTGGGGAAGGGCTAATGGTGTCTTCAGTGTACTGCGAAACAGTGCGGTAACCGGCTGAGGGACACCGTTCCCCCGGGTGCTGGGGATTGGTGATGGGGGGAAGGATCATGGGAAGACTCTGGACCAGCCTGGTCCTCGCCTTGTTCCTCGCCGCCTGCGGCGGTGGCGGTGGCGGCGGAGGATCGACAGGTACGGGACCGGCGCCCATTCCGCCTCCGACCGAGGCTGAGGCCGGCCGGCTTCTCTCCCAAGCCACCTTCGGGGCCACCGACGCGGATATCGAGCAGGTGCGGGCCACGACCATCGAGGCCTGGATCCGGAGCCAGATCAGCGCGCCAGCCTCAACCCCGACCCACCAGGCCTTCCTGGAAACCCGCCTGGAGGAACTGAGGCAGACTACGCCGACGGCCCAGCTCTTTCCCGAACTCTTCTACGACTCCTGGTGGCGTACGGCTGTGAACAGCCCCGACCAGCTCCGCCAGAGGGTCGCCTTCGCCTATTCCCAGATCTTCGTCATCTCTGCGGGCTCCGATGTCATCGATCCCCGTGGCGCGGGGTCCTATTATGACATGCTGACGGCAAATGCCTTCGGCAACTACCGTGACCTGCTTCAGGCGGTGACCCTGCACCCCATGATGGGGCGATACCTGACCTACCTGGGTAATGTGAAGGAAGACGCCGCCGGGACCCGAACGCCGGACGAGAACTACGCCCGGGAAGTCATGCAGCTGATGACGATCGGCCTGTTCCAGCTGAACACGGATGGCACCCCCAAACTCGACCTCAACGGCAGGCCCGTCGCGGCCTATACCCAGGCGGACATTTCCGGCCTCGCCCGGGTCTTCACCGGCTGGTCCTGGTACAGCCCGACCCCGACCAACAACACCTTCTTCGGCGGTGCGCGGGATCCGGACTCAGCGATCCGGCCGATGATCCTCTACGCCCAGTATCACTCGACCTCGCAGAAGAGCTTCCTGGGGGTCACCATCCCCGCCTCGACGACGGTTGACGGGCCCGGCGACCTGAAAGTCGCCCTCGACACCCTGTTCAACCACCCCAATACGGGGCCGTTCATCTCGCGGCAGCTGATCCAGAGGCTGGTGACCAGCAATCCTTCGCCAACCTATGTCCAGCGTGTGGCGGGCGTATTCAACAACAACGGGGCGGGCGTGCGCGGCGACATGGCGGCCGTCATCACCGCCATCCTCATGGACCCGGAGGCGCGGTCGGCTTCGGTGGCCTCGGACCCGGCCTATGGCAAGCTGCGCGAACCGGTCCTTCGCATGACCCACATGCTCCGGGCCTTCAACAGCACCTCGACGACCGGCAAGTGGCAGGTCCGGTCGACCAGCGCCAGCACCTCGCTGGGGCAATCTCCCCTCAACGCCTCCTCGGTCTTCAACTTCTGGCGGCCGGGATATGTCCCGCCGGCGACGACGGCGCTCGGAGGACGGAGTTTGGCCGCCCCTGAGTTCCAGATCGTCAACGAGGTCACGAATGCGGGGTACGTGAACACCATCACCCAGGTGGTGAATACCGGCCTCGGAGTGAACAATGACGTTCGCCTTTCGACCTCCAACGAGATCCTGCTCGCCGAGAAGCCCGACCAGCTTGCGGATCGTCTCAACCGCGTGCTGCTGTCCGGACAGATGAGTGCGGCGCTACGCAAGCGCGTCATCGACTCCGTGAGTTCGTACGCCGTCTCGTCAACCGATGCGAACCAGGCGGCCCAGGCCCGGACCAACCGGGTCAAGGCCGCGCTCCTGATCGTCATGACCTCGCCCGAATACCTGGTCCAGAAATGAGGAGCCCCGTCTGATGCGCCACTCCCCTGCGTCCCGGCGGCATTTTCTGAAGATGATGGCCGCGGCGGCGCCCCTTGGGGTCGCCGCGCCCTTCGCCCTCCAGATGGCGACCCTGGGTTCGGCGGCGGCCCAGTCCGCCCCCACTGGCTACAAGGCCCTTGTCTGCATCTTCCTCTTCGGTGGGAACGACAGCCACAACATGGTCCTTGCGACCGACACGGACTCCTGGAACCGCTATTTCCTGGCCCGCAACACCGGCAATGACCCGATCGCCCTGATGCCGCCCGGCACGCCGGCGGCGGCGGTCGGCAGCGTCTCGCCGGTGACCGCTCGGACCGTGACCCGAAGCACGCCCGAGTTCCTGGGCGGGGTCCTGCCCATCACGCCCCAGACCCCGAACCCGATCCCCGCAGGGACAGCCGCCTCGACCCGTACCTTCGGCCTGCATCCGGCCATGGCGCCTCTCGTCCAGGGCGCCGCCAGTCCCTGGAACGCCGGCCGCCTGGCCGTGGTGGCCAATGTGGGGCCCCTTATCACCCCCACGACCAAGGCCCAGTACGTCGCGCGCAGCGTTCCCCTTCCCCTGAACCTGATGTCCCACAACGACCAGCAGTCAATCTGGCAGTCCGGGGCGGCCGAGGGGGCCCAGCGGGGCTGGGGCGGCCTGATGGCCGACACCATGCTGGCCCAGAATGGCTCCAACTCGGTCTTCACCGCGGTCTCGGCCAATGGAAACGCCGTCTTCCTGTCCGGCGCGACGGCGGTCCAGTACCAGATCTCGACGGCGGCCCAGCCCGCGATCCAGCCGACGGCGGCTGCGGCCAGTACGCTCTATGGCTCGGCCGTCGCCGCCCAGGCCCTCTCGGAGTCCATCCGCGACACCTCGGGCCTCAGCCTCTTCGCCCAGGACCACGCCGCCATGACCCGCCGGGCGATGGATTCGGCGCAGGCCCTGAACTCAGCCTTCGCCACCACCTCTGCGGCGGCCATCCCCGCGCCTTCCCCCTATGTGAACCCCGTCACCGGCCTGGTCGAGGCCAACACCCTGGCCACCCAGTTGATGACCGTCGCCCGTTCCGTGGCCGCGGCCCCGGTCCTTGGGGTGACCCGGCAGGTCTTCTTTGTCGGCCTGGGCGGCTTCGACACCCATGACCTGCAGAACCCCACCCATACCAACCTCCTCGGCAAGGTGGCGCACGCCATGGCCTATTTCGACGGGGTGCTGGGCAATGTCGGCGGACTGAACATGCGCGGGGCGGTGACCACCTTCACCATGTCCGACTTCAGCCGGACCTTCAGTTCGAATGGCGACGGCACCGACCACGCCTGGGGCGGACACCAGTTCATCATGGGCGGCGCAGTCCGGGGTCGGGACATGTTCGGCCAGTTCCCGACGGTCGGGGTCGACCGGACGGGCTTCAGCAATCCCAACATGAGCGGCAACATCCTGGTGCCGACGACCTCGGTCTACCAGCTGGGGGCGACCCTCGGGAAATGGTTCGGACTGACCGACGCCCAGTTGCTGACCATCTTCCCAAACCTCGGCAACTTCTCCCTTCGCGACCTCGGCTTCATGGCCTGACGTCAGGCGACCTTCGCCCGACGCCGCCGCCCGGCAAGTCGACCTGATAGTCTCCATGCCTCAGGTCGGGCTTCATGTAGTCCGTCGAGACATAGCTGGCGCCCGAGGCGAATGCGGCTTCCCGGCGGCCCGTTTCGCCGGTCCGGGCTTCCGCCGTGTCGGCGTCGGCCCGGGTGCGCACGATCATGCCCTGGCGACGGGCCTCGGCGATGCGCGCAGCGTCCTTCCCGGGATCATTCAGCGTGATGTAGGCGGCGTAGGGCGCGTCGAGCCTGTCGGTGTTCACGAACGCCGCGCGTCCCTCCAGCGAGGGCCGCCCGCGGCTGTAGAGCGCCACCTTGGCCGCCCCCTCGTCGATGGCGAAGAAGACCTTGCCCCGCGCCGCCCTGAGGGAGGGCCAGCCCCCGGCTTGGACCGCCGCCGCCAGGGTCGGGCGCTCGCCCCGGATCCCGTCCGGCGTGATCAGCCGACCATCCCCGAATACGGCCCGGACCTCCTCATCCA